>JASGEP010000041.1:0-312294 GCA_047606285.1 Luteolibacter sp.
AGGAAAAGGCCTCCGCCGTGTGAGCAGAGGCCTTTGTTTGGCAACCCGTAAGGGAATCGAACCCTTCTTGCCAGAATGAAAATCTGGAGTCCTAACCGATAGACGAACGGGTCGTTCGTTGTGTTTTCGCCTCCAGGGAGGCGGCGCGGCGAGAAAAAAGCTTAGGGAGGGGGATTAGGCAAGTTCTTTTTCGGGGAAATTTTCTCACCTGCCATCGGGGGCTGGAATCATGGAAGGTATGAAGCGGATTCGCGGGATTGTGCGGGTATGGTGGAATGGCGGCTTGTCAATCGGGAAAGGATTTCTAGGGTTTCCGCCTCCGCGAACCGATTTTCAGATCAATTCATGAATACGACACTGCTTGCACAAGCTGCCAATGAAGCCCGTGGCCTGGCCATGGATGCCGTCCACGCCTGTTCCTCCGGTCACCTGGGCCTGCCTCTTGGCTGCGCGGAGATCGGAGCCGCGCTTTTCGGGGAATCCCTCCGCTATTACCCGGATGCGCCGAAGTGGCTGAACCGCGACCGTTTCATCCTCTCCGCGGGCCACGGTTCGATGTTCATCTACAGCTGGCTGCACCTTTCCGGCTACGATCTTCCCCGCGAGGAGCTGAAAAACTTCCGGGTGAAGGGTTCCCACACGCCGGGTCACCCGGAGTCTTTCGAGACCGTCGGTGTGGAAGCGACGACCGGTCCGCTCGGGCAGGGGATCGCCAATGCCGTGGGCTTCGCGATTTCCGGCAAGCGCGCCGCCGCTCTTTATAATACCGCCGAGCACACGATTTTCGACCACCACGTGATTTCCCTGCACGGTGACGGCTGCCTTCAGGAAGGCGTGGCCAAGGAAGCGATCGCTTTCGCCGGTCACAATGGCCTGGATAACCTGATCCTCATTTACGATTCCAACGACGTGACGCTGGACGCCATGGCGAACGTTTCGCAGGGCGAGGATGCCGAGCAGTATTTCCTTTCCCAGCGCTGGGATGTAGTGACGATCGACGGTCACAACCTCGTCGCCGTCGCCGAAGCGGTGGCCAAGGCGAAGGCCGACGACAATGGCCGTCCGAAGGTGATTATCGCGAAAACGGTGATCGGCAAAGGCATCCCGGAAGTGCAGGGCACCGCGAAGGGCCACGGCGAAGGCGGCGCGAAGTTCGTCGATTCCGCCCGTGCCGGTCTCGGCCTGCCTGCCGACGAGCATTTTTACGTTTCTCCGGAAACCATCGCTTTCTTTGAGGAGAAAAAAGCTAAGTCCAAGGCCGAGTTCGAAGCCTGGCAGGCGGTTTACGATGCCTGGGCCAAGGCGAATCCGGCGCTCGCTTCCGAGCTGGAAGACAACGTCGCCGGGAATCTCCCCGCCGACCTGAGCGCGCAAATCCCGGCTTTCGCCGCCGATTACAAGGACGCGACCCGTTCCGCCGGTTCCGTCGTCATCAACGCGGTGGCCAAGGCGGTGCCGAATTTCATCACCGGCAGTGCCGACCTTTTCGGCTCCACCAAGAACTACATCAGCGGCGGTGGCGATTTCTCGGCCAGCAACTTCGCCGGAAAGAACATCTGGTTCGGCATCCGCGAGCACGCCATGGGCGCGATCTGCAATGGCATCGCCTACGACGGAATTTTCCGCTCCAGCGGTGCGACCTTCCTCGTTTTCGCAGACTATCTGCGTGGCGCCATCCGCCTTTCCGCTCTCTCCAAGCTGCCTGTGACTTATATCTTCACGCACGATTCCGTGGGCGTCGGTGAAGACGGCCCGACCCACCAGCCGGTGGAAACCGTCAGCGGTCTGCGCGTGATCCCGAATCTCGACGTGATCCGTCCGGGCGACGCGGAAGAAACCGCCGGTGCCTTTATTGCCTCGCTTGAGCGCAAGGATGGCCCGACCACGCTGATCCTGACCCGTCAGGCGATCCCGCTCATGAACGAGCTTTCCGTCGAGACCCGCCGCGAAGGCGTGCTCAAGGGCGGCTACATTGCGAAAAAGGAAACCGGTGCCCTCACCACGATCCTGCTTGCCTCCGGTTCAGAGCTGCAACACGCCATGGCTGCCGCCGCCGAGCTGGGCGAAGGCGTCCGCGTCGTTTCCCTGCCATGCTTCGAGCGTTTCGACCGCCAGAGCTGCGAGTACAAGGAAAGCGTGCTGCCGAAGGCTGTCACCAAGCGCATCGCCATCGAAGCCGGTGTTTCCGGTCTCTGGTGGAAATACGTCGGCACCGAAGGCAAGGTTCTCGGCATCGACCGCTTCGGCATCAGTGCTCCGGGTGGCCAGGTGATGAAGGAACTGGGTATGACGAAGGAAGCCGTCGTCGCCGCCGCGAAGTGAGATTTTCTGAAACGAGCTGTTTTACAAAAAAGTCCGTCCCGCGAGGGGCGGACTTTTTTTGTGGAGCGCCGGTGTTCCCACCGGCTTCATCTGAAAGCACCCGCGAAAAAAGAGCCGGTGAGGACACCGGCGCTCCGTATTTCTCCATTTCCCGCTTGCCAGCTTGCCAATGTCTGGTAAACCACCCGCCCCGCAGAGTCTGTACAGATCTCTGGCGCGCTCCTGCGGTCACGCGAAATCACCGTATATCATGGCACGTATCCTAGGTATTGAAATCCCCAACGAGAAGCGCATCGAAGCTTCTCTGCCTTACATTTTCGGTATCGGCCGCTCCACCGCGGCGAAGATTCTGGAACATGCGGGCATCGACCCAAACATCCGCACAGGTCAACTCAGCGAGGATCAACTCGTTCGTATTGCCCAAGTGATCCAGGCTGAATCCGTTCTCGTCGAAGGTGACCTTCGCCGCGAGCGCCAGGCTCAGCTCAAGCGTCTGACCTCCATCAACTGCTATCGTGGCATCCGCCACAAGCGCGGTTTGCCGGTTCGCGGTCAGCGCACTCGCACCAACGCTCGCACCCGCAAGGGCAAGAAGAAGACCGTTGGCGTCAAAAAATAATCGTTAGTTCCATTTCTCATGTCTGAAGAAACCACACAAAATTCCGACGTCAGCGCGTCGGTTGAGCCCATCGAAGCTCCAGCACCCGCCACCACTCCCGCTCCCGAAGCGGCCGCCGTCGAGGCGCCGAAGAAGGAAGTCAAACGCGACATCTTCGCCGAGATCGGCGGAGGCGAGGAAGAGATCAAGATTCACAAGGCCAAAGGCTCGAAGAACGTTACCCGCGGTATCGTTCACGTGACCGCCACCTTCAACAACACTCTCGTCAGCGTGACGGATGCCAATGGCAATGCTCTTGGCTGGTCCAGCGCCGGCAAGATGGGCTTCAAGGGCTCCCGCAAGAGCACGGCATACGCCGCCCAGGTGGTTTCCCAGGATGCCTGCCGCCAAGCCATGGGTCACGGCCTCAAGGAAGTCGACGTCCGCGTCAAAGGTCCTGGTTCCGGTCGTGAATCCGCTGTCCGTGCCGTTCAAGGTCTGGGTCTGGAAATTCTTTCCATCCGTGACGTGACTCCCATCCCGCACAACGGCTGCCGTCCGAAGAAGGCCCGCCGCGTTTAATCCAATCCCCAGAACTTTTTTACCATGGCTCGTTACACAGGTCCACGCGCGAAGATCAGCCGCCGTTTCGGTGTCTCCCTCTTCGGCCCATCCAAGGCTCTTGACCGTCGCAACTTCCCGCCCGGCCAGCACGGCGTCCGTGCCGGTCGCAAGAAGAAGAGCGAATATTCCGTCGCACTCGGCGAAAAGCAGAAGCTTCGTTTCCAGTACGGAGTGCTCGAAAAGCAATTCCGCGGCTATTACGAAGAGGCGACCCGCCGCCGCGGCGTCACCGGTGAGATCCTTCTCCAGCTTCTCGAAACCCGTCTCGACAACGTCGTTTACCGCGCCGGTTTCGCCAACACCCGTCAGGCCGCACGCCAGATCGTCAACCACGGCCACGTGCTGGTGAACGGCATCCGCGTCGACATCCCAAGCTATCAGGTGAAGCCGGGCGATGTGGTGAAAGTCGGCAGCAAGCCGTCTTCCCAGCAGCTCGCCGTTCGCATGACCGATCTGACCCAGGCCACCGCTTCGGTGGATTGGCTCAACGTTGACAAGGACAAGCTCGAAGCCACGGTTTCCCGTGTGCCGGAGCGTTCCGACATCAACCCGATCGTCAACGTCCAGCTCATCGTCGAGCTTTACTCCCGTTAATACCGGAAGGAACGTTTACCCCCGATTTCGCAAATCATCGAAAGCGTCCGGACGAAAGTCCGGGCGCTTTTTTCATGGGGCGGGAGAGCATCTGGTTTTTCCTCAACCTTCGACCGCATGGGAGATCCGCAAGTTCGAAGGCGACGTGATGTTTTCCGCTTTTCAATCACTGGCGGCTGCGGCTTGAATGGCCCAGCGCCAACCATGACTACTCCCTCCCGCGATCCTCGTCCCTTCAAACGTGCCATCTTGAAACTCAGCGGAGAAGCGCTCCGGGAACCCGGTTCCACGGATAACATTTCCCCGGAAATCGTGGATCGCATCGCACTGGAAATCCGCGAGGCGGTGCAGACCGGGCTGGAGCTCGGAGTGGTCGTCGGCGGTGGCAATTTCTGGCGCGGTGCCAGTGCTTCCGCTCGCGGAATGGATCGAGCGACGGCGGATTACGTCGGCATGCTCGCCACGGTGATGAACGCGCTTTCGCTCGAAGGCGCGCTGATGCACCACGGCGTGAAGTGCTGTGTGCAATCAGCCATCGAAATGAAAAACGTCGCCGAGCCGTTTATCCGCCGGAAAGCCGAGCATCAGCTGGCGGAAGGGAAAGTCGTCATTTTCGCCGCGGGTACCGGCAGCCCGTTCTTTTCCACCGATACCACCGCCGCGCTACGTGCCAGCGAAATGGGGGCGAATGTGATTCTCAAGGCGACGCAGGTGGATGGCGTTTACGATTCCGATCCACGGAAAAATCCGGATGCGAAACGCTACGAACACGTCACCTTCCGCACCTGCCTTTCCGAACGCCTGAACGTGATGGATGCCAGCGCTTTCAGCCTGTGCATGGACAATGACATTCCGATCATCGTCTTCGACCTCGGCCCGCACGGCAATCTTTCCAGCGCATTGCGCGGCGCGCAGATCGGCACGCTGGTGCACGGCGAATGAATTTTCACATACAGAACCGATAGTTGTTATGGATCCCGATTTAGCCCTTCTCGAAGTCGAAGACGCGATGAACAAGTGTGTGGAGTATCTGCTCCACGAATTTTCCGGTGTGCGTACCGGCAAGGCCAGTCCGGCCCTGATCGAAAATCTCGACGTGCATGTGCATGCCTACGGTGCGGTGAGCAAGCTGAAGAGCCTGGCGGTCATCAATACGCCGGAACCGCGCATGCTGATGGTGCAGCCTTTCGATCCGGCGACCACGCGGGACATCGAGCGCGCGATCCGTGAGTGCAAGCTGGGCCTCAATCCTGCGGCGGCGGATCGTTCGATCCGGGTGCCGATTCCCGAGCTTTCCGAGGAGCGCCGCCGTGACATGGTGAAAATGATCAAGCAGCTTGCGGAAGAAGCGAAGGTCCGTCTGCGCGCCGCCCGCAAGGAAGGGATGGACGCCGCGAAGAAAATGAAGTCTGACAACGTTCTCACGGAGGACGGCCAGAAGGTTTTCGAAAAAGACGTGCAGGAGCTGACGAACAAATACAGCAAGAAGATCGACGAGCACGCCACGGCGAAGGAAGCCGATCTGATGAAGGTGTGAGGTAAGGAGCAGGGACATTCCTGTCCCTGATTTTACGATATAACAGGGACAGGAATGTCCCTGCGCCTCAGATTTTCGTGAAGATCATGCCGGTGCGGGCCGGGGTGTAGATTTTCATGATGCCGTTTTCATTGACGGGATATTCCACGGAATGATCGAGCCGGGCGTGGCCGCCGGTGTTGGTGAGATCGGTATCGAGAGTGATTTGATAGGTCCCGGCGGGTGCGTGGAATTCGTAGCCGAAGATGGATTGGTCGGTGGAGAAATTCAGGACGACGATGGCACCCGCGCGTTCGAAGATGAGGACCTGTTGTCCCATGTCGAGATGGAGCAGGCGGGCGGGGGCGGAGTTTAACAGATCGAGCTTGCGGGCGGTTTCGACGAGTTGATGATCGAACTCGGAGAGCCAGTGGTATTTGAGGTCGGGATTATCGACCAGCGACCATTGGCGGCGGCAGTAGTGGTAGGACCAGCCGTTGCCTTCGCGGGGGAAATCGAGCCATTCGGGATGGCCGAATTCGTTGCCGATGAAGTTCAACCAGCCTTCGCCGCCGATGGTGAGCGTGGCGAGGCGGATGAGCTTGTGCAGGGCGATCCCGCGTTCGACGACGGGGCTGGGATCGTCCTTGGCCATGTGCCAGTACATTTCCTGATCCATCAGCCAGAAGGCGAGGGTCTTGTCACCGACGAGCGCCTGATCGTGGCTTTCGGCGTAGGCGATGGTTTTTTCACCGTGGCGGCGGTTCGAGAGCACGCCCCAGAGTTCGCCGATGTCCCAGTCTTCGTCGCGGGTGTGTTTGAGCAGCTTGATCCAGTGATCCGGGATGCCCATGGCGAGGCGGTAGCCGAAACCGACGCCGCCTTCGGAAATAGGACGGCAAAGACCGGGCATGCCGGACATGTCTTCCGCGACGACGATGGCTCCGGGTTTGGTTTCCTGGATGAGACGGTTGGCGAGTTTGAGGTAGAGAATGGCTTGCTCGTCGGCGTCGTCCCCGAAGTAGTCGTCGTAGGAGCCGAAGGCTTTCATGCCGCGTGAGTGGTAGAGCATGGAGGTGACGCCATCGAAGCGGAAGCCGTCGAAATGGAATTCTTCGAGCCAGTAGCGGACGTTGGAGAGCAGGAATTGGCGGACTTCCGGGCGACCGTAGTCGAAGCATTTGGAATCCCAGGCTGGGTGGTCGCCGAGCGGGCCGTCGTGGAAGTACTGATGACCGGAGCCATCGAAGTTATTGAGGCCTTCCGCCATGTTTTTCACGGCGTGGGAGTGGACGATGTCGAGCAGCACGGCGATGCCGAGGCCGTGGGCGGCATCGATGAGTTGCTTGAGGTCTTCCGGTGTGCCGAAGCGGGAGCAGGGGGCGAAAAAGGAGGAGACGTGGTAGCCGAAGGAGCCGTAATAGGGGTGCTCCTGCACGGCCATGAGCTGGATGGTGTTGTAGCCCAGCCTGGCGATGCGGGGCAGGGTTTGCTCGGTAAATTCGCGATAGGTGTGGAGGCGGGGTTCTTCACCCGCCATGCCGACGTGGGCTTCGTAGATCAGCGGGGCGGTAAGGGTCGAGGGATCGAAGGAATGTTGCCAGACGTAGGGTTCAGGTGGATTCCAGATCTGGCCGCAGAAGTCGTGGGTTTCCGAATCCTGCACGGCGCGCCGGGTGGTGGCGGGGATGCGATCGAGGCGGGAATCGTCCGCGCCGTGGATGTGGAGTTTTACCTTTTGGCCGTGTTCGAGTGTTGAGGCGGGAAGTTTGAGTTCCCAGAAGCCGTCGGAGACCTGCGTGAGCGGATGGGTGAGGCGATCCCATTGGTTGAAATCCCCGATGAGAGAAACGGCTTTGGCGGCGGGTGCCCATTCGCGGACAATCCATTGCTGCCCGGTTTTGTTGAAGAGCACGCCGGTGGTTTCGTGCATCCGTGCGTAATCGGCGAGTGTGCCGGAAGATGCTTCGATGTTGGCGAGGGTTTCGGAAAACTGCCGCATGCGGCGTTCGATGGCGGGCTGATGGGGTTCAAGCCATGGATCGTCGATTACGAGCTGCGGTTTCTCCGTCATACCTATCGAGATTGCAGGGAGGGAGGAGGTTGGGAAAGGGGAAAGTGAGTGGGTCACGGGTCATGCATGACTCATGACCTTTTCACCTCATCTCGATACAGTCGAAAGCGTAGCCGGGGCTGAGGAAGGCTCCGAAGCCGCCTTGGCCGACGACGTGGATTTCCAGGGTGTTGCGCCCCGGTTTGAGGGCCTTGGCGGGGATTTCGAAGTCGAAGTTGGTGTTGGCGCCGCGATAGGTTCCGATGGTGAGGCTGCGTGAATCGGGCTGCAGGGAGGCGGAAGGAGCTTTGGAGTTCCAATCGTTCACCCGGATGGAGGGTCTGCCACGGGTGTAGGCGGCGGTGAGGCCGATGGTGACCTTGCGCGGTTTCACTTCGTTCCGTTTGAGATCGAAGGTGATGCGGATCGGATGGTTGATGTCCGCCCATTGGGCGGCGGGGAATGCGGAGGGTTGGTCTTTGCCGATGGTAAATTCCTTTGGCCATGGGGCGTTGCGGGGATCGGAGGGATGGCGGAGCGGAAAGGTGGTTCCGTTGGCGAATTCGCCCGGGGTGCCGTCCCAGATACCGATCCGCCAGAGTGGGGCTGGAGGTGTGGGGCTGGCGGAGATGTTGTGGCGGGTGGTTTTTCCCGGTTCCACTTTCACTTTGGACACGGCGATGGCGAATTCCCCTTGATAGAGCGTCTGGTCGTAGATGCCGGGTTTCATGGCGGGAGAGCGGAAATTCGGGCCATCGGACCAGTATTGGGCGGTCTCGTTCGCCCAGCCGACGGTGACCGGAAGCCCGGCGAGCGTGCCTGAAGAAGTTCCGGTGACATAACCTCTTTCTTTCCCCGGAACCCAGCCTTTGATGCCGAGAGTGGCCATGAAGGACATGTCGGGGATAAGGGGTATTTCGCCGTGGGTGAAGACGAGGGCGTAGGGGCCGTGCAGGCCGACGCGGGCCTTCTCGGTCTGGTTGTGGCCGGAGAACATGTAGTTATAGACTTCGGCGGTCTGGTTCTGGATGTCCCGGAAGAACGGGCCTCCCGAGGCGGTTTCGCGGCTGCCGTAGGCCATGAAGATGCCGACGCCGGGGCCGGTGATACCGCGAATGGTGAGTTCCTTGGCACGCTGGTTGCCGTAGTATTTCGAGCGGGATTCGCCGTTTTTCAATTTGAAGACGTCTTTCGATTCCATGGGGCCGATGTTGCCGCTGAGATCGGAGCCGGGTTGGAAGCGGTCGAACTTTTCGTGATTCAAGCGGGTGATCCAGCGGAGTTCTCCGAAGGGATGGACGATGTAGGTGGCCATGTAGACGACCGGTTCGTTGCGACGGAAGACGTAGTAATGAACGAGGCTTTCGTAGGGGTTGCCGGTGTCTTGAGGTGAGTCGTCGTTTTCGTCTTTTTCCCTTTCGGCGGAGACTTGAGGTTCGGCGGTGACGATGATCGTTCCCGTTTCCAAAGAGGGATAGGCGGTGACCTTGGTGCCGGGGCCGAGACCGGATTTGATATGTGAGCCTCTGGAGATGCTGAGGTTGTCGCCATTCCATAAGATTTGGCGGATGTCGCCGTTGCGCTGGCTGATTTGGACGACGAGGCCCGCGCCGGTGTCGATCTCATAGGATTTTCCGTCGTCCTTGAGGCCGAATTCGGCATGGGCGAAGTGGGTCATCGAAAGACAGATGCCGAAGACAAGCGGGATGATGATGGTGCGCATGAGGTTTCCGTTCCAATAGGGATCTGAAATAGGATTACGACGTCAAAAACCGGATGCTTTCGATTTCCCGTGGAGTCAGCGGGCGCCATTGCCCGGGTGCCAGATCGGCGGGGAGCGGGAGGTTTCCGATCCGTTCGCGATGGAGGGCGAGGACCTGGTTTCCGATGCGGTGAAACATTCTTTTGACCTGGTGGTAGCGTCCTTCGTGGAGAATGAGCCGTGCGGTGTGGGAGCCGAGGAGTTCCAGCTCGGCGGGCAGGGTGGTGATGTTTTCGGTGTGGAAATGAAATCCTTTCTGGAAATCCTCGACGGCGCTGGCCGGGATGGGGTCGCGGGTGGTGACGAGGTAGGATTTTTCCACTTTGTGTTCCGGTGCCATCAGCGATTTGGACCAGCGCCCGTCGTTGGTGAGAAGCATCAGGCCGGTGGTCGAGCGGTCCAACCGGCCGACGAGGTGGAGCGTGTGTTTGTCCGGATCGTCGATCAGGTCGAGCACGGTGCGGTGCATGGGATCGGAGGTGGCGCTGAGGATGCCCGCGGGTTTATGCAGCATCAGACAAAGGCGGCGCGCGGGGGACTGGACGGTTTTTCCGTCGAGAAGGACGTGCTGGAAGCGATCCACTTCGTAATGGCCCTCGGAGATGACGATTTCGTCCACCTGGACGCGGCCGGTCGCGATGAGTCGCTGGGCGGCGGATCGCCCCAGAGACTGGTGTTTTGCGATCAGGCGATTGAGCTTCATCGGCGGGAGAAAGTAAGAAGGAGGAAATGTGGGGGTCGAGCGGAACTTGGCGCTTGGAAGGGAGAACGGAATACCTAGGTTGGCGAAATGTCCGAGTTTGGTTTGGATCTCATTATCGTAGGCATCTACTTCGTGGTGATTATTGGAATTGGTCTGTATGCCGCGCGCGGGCAGAAAACGATCCAATCGTACGCTCTGGGGAATCGCTCGATGCCGTGGTGGGCGGTGCTGGCCTCGATCCTCGCTTCGGAAATTTCGGCGGGAACATTCCTCGGAACGCCGGGAGAGGGATTTGCGAAACGGAATTTCATCTACGCGCAACTGGTGATCGGGACGATTCTGGCGCGGTTGCTGGTGGCGGCGATTTTCATCAAACCGTTCTATCATTACAATGTCGTCAGCATTTACGAGTTTCTGGAAATCCGCTTCGGGAGGTTGACGCGGCAGGTGGCGTCGTTCGTGTTCCTGCTGACGCGCTCGCTGGCCAGCGGCTCGCGGATTTTCATCGCGGCGATCCTGCTGGTGCTGGCGTGGGAGGTGATCCACCCGGAGTTCATGCAGATGAGCGCGCAGGAGAGGTTCACGCAGGAGCTGTGGATTTACGCGGGGGCGGTGGTGCTGATCACGGGGCTGACGGCTCTTTACACGACGTTCGGCGGCATCAAGGCGGTGGTGTGGACGGATCTCATCCAGGTCTCGCTGATGTTCGGCGCGGCGTTTTACGTGTTTTTCTGGCTGCTGGGGCAAACGGGGGGCTGGGAGGGGTTCTTTTCCTCCATCAAGCAACCGGCGGTGGTGGATACCGGGTTGAGCGATTATCCTCCACTGGAGCCTGCGATCCGGGAAGCGGGAGGGATTTTTGGCACGTTGTTCAACACGGCTCAATGGACGGGCGGAGCGGTTAAATCCATCCTCGAACAGGAATACACGATCTGGGCGGCATTGCTCGGCTCCATTTTCACCACACTCGCCACCCATGGCACGGACCAGGATATGGTGCAGCGGATGCTGACCTCGAAGGACGCGAAGCGCGGGCAAAGGGCGGTGATCGTCTCCGGGTTGGTGGATCTGCCGGTGGTCGTCGGGTTTCTCGCCATCGGCATTCTGATCTGGCGGTTCTATCAATTGAATCCGGATCGCGCTCCCGTGGGAGATCCGGGGATTTTCGCGTGGTTCATGGTGCATGATCTGAAGCCTGGCGTGCGCGGGCTGATCGCTGCCGGACTTTTTGCCACCGCCATGGGATCGCTCTCGACCGCGCTGAATGCTCTGGCGACTTCCTTCACCAAGGATTGGTACGTGGGCATATGGCGTCCGGATGCTTCGCCGGAAAGGCAGATGAAAGTCGCACGCTGGTCCACGGTGGCTTTCGCGGTGATTCTCACGTTGATCGGTATCGGCACGGCGTGGGTGAAGTTGAAAAACCCGGAGCTGCGCATCATTCCGATCGTGCTCGGATCGTTCGGCTACACTTATGGATCGCTGCTCGGGATTTTCCTTGTCGGAATGGTCACGAAAAATCGGGGAAATTGTGTCGGAAACGTCATCGCGATGCTCGCCGGATTTTTCGTCGTGGGGATTTTGACGGACTTGCCGAATGACGTCTGGAAAATGGTGTTCGACCGTCCGCTTTACTCCAATCCGGAGTGGCTTCCGCTGATCGCTTTCACTTGGCGGATCATGGCGGGCACGTTGGTCACCGTGGCGGTTGCCTTGTGCTTCACCAAGCCGAAAACGGTCGCCTGAAGCTCAGGCATTTACCGATCCTGAGTCAAATGTTAGGCGATGTGTGACAAAGGTTGTCACTCGGAGAGATGTTCATAATGAACGACTTTCGAATGTTGTTCACAACTTTTTCCCAGAGATGCTTTGGATTTGTTGATTTTGAATCGGGTCAAGTTTTTAAAATTTTTCGCTGTGGAACGCTTGTGGAATCGCATCTCTAAAAAAACTTCCATCAGGAGTTATAAAAAATATTTCCCATGCCCGTTTCGGGTCTCCCATACTGCCCTCCGTGCTTCGAATTGCCTCCCGGGTGGGAGGAAGGAAAACGGGGCGGAAAAACTCAGAAAAAAGAACGATACGACCCATGGAAAAAGAGGAGGGAATGGAGGACGCGAGCTGGGTCCGGGTTTGTGACGCGCTGCAGGGGATGGTGGGGGTGGATGCCTTTCAACGGTGGTTTCGCCTGGCGAGCTGGCAAGGTGAGGAAGATGGTGTAGCCGCGGTGGCTGTGCCCGGAGAAATTCACCAGGTGTGGATCGAAACGAACTATCTGCCAGAGTTGACCAACGCGGTGCGCTCGGTCTTCGATGAAGTGCGCGAGGTGGTCGTCACCATTGCCGAGACCGTGGTTTCCACGACGAAGGTCAAGCCGGCGGCTGCGCGTGCGGCACGGCGTGAACCGGTGAAACTGGAAGGCGAGGAGCTGGAAAAACGGGTGAAAGCCGCGGGACTCAATGCCCTGAACACTTTCGATAACTTCGTGGTCGGAGATAACAGCCAGTTCGCCCATGCCGCGTGCATGGCGGTGGCGAAGAAATCCGGTGTCGGCTACAATCCGCTTTTCATTCACGGTGGTCCGGGACTGGGGAAAACCCACCTCATGCAGGCGATCGGTCAGGAAATTCTCCGCAATCAACCCGGCTCGCGCGTGATCTATCTGACGTGCGAAAAATTCACCAACGAGTTCATCGAGGCGATCAGCAAGGGAGATGTGGATAAATTCCGCCGCCGCTATCGCAGCTCGGATGTTTTGCTTATCGACGACGTGCAGTTCCTCGCAGGAAAAGAACGTTCGCAGGAAGAATTTTTCCACACGTTCAACACCTTGCTCGACGGTCAAAACCAGGTGGTGCTCACCTGCGATCGCCCGGCTTGCGAAATCAAGAGCCTTGAGCCGCGCCTCATTTCCCGTTTCGAATGCGGGCTGACGGTGGAAATGCAGGCGCCGCAGATGGAAACGCGGTTGGCGATTCTCAAAAAGAAGGCGCTGGTGTGGAAAGTCCGCGTCGATGGTTCCGTGCTGAGTTTCCTCGCCGACAAGATCCGCACCAACGTCCGCCGTCTCGAAGGCGCGCTGATGCGGGTGGCGACCTACACGTCCCTCGCCGGTGACGGCGTCACGGTGGATAAGGTCGAGCATTTGCTTCGCGATCTGCTCCGTGAGGAAGCCAGCCGGCAGGTGACGGTGGAAGCGATCCAGAAAGCCGTGGCCGACCACTTCGACGTGCGTCTTTCCGACATGACCAGCCGCCGCCGACCGGCGAGCATCGCGTTTCCCCGTCAGATCGCCATGTATCTCAGCCGCTCGCTGACCAAGGGATCGCTCATGGAAATCGGCGAGTCCTTCGGCGGGCGCGATCACGGCACGGTGATCCATGCCTGTAAAAAAGTGACGGAGATGATCGATGCGGAGCCCGGGCTCAAGGAAACGCTGGAGCGGATCGAAGCCCAGCTCAGACGCTAAGGATTCCTGAAGGAATTTCACGGATTGACTTGCCAAGGGGAGTTGAAAACGGAAACTCGTCCGCAACAACCTACCGGTTTCCATCCATGAAGTTCCGAATTTCCAAGGAAGCGTTCCTCGAAGGCCTGCAAAAGGTCCAGCACGTGGTCAGTTCCCGCACCACGCTCCCGATTCTTTCCAACGTGCTGCTCGTCGCCAAAGACGGTCGACTGCAGTTCACGACGACGGATCTGGATGTCGGCATCACGGGTTCGGTCGAGGCGCAGGTCGAAAAAGAAGGCGCGACCACGCTTCCGGCAAAGCGCCTTGTCAGCATCGTGCGCGAACTTCCGGCCAGCGAGGTGGAAGTGACGGTGGATTCGAAAAACCACGCGCAGATCCGCAGCGGCCCGTCGTTTTTCAAGATCATCGGCCTGAGCGAGAGCGAATTCCCGCCGCTGCCGGATTTCGAGGGAGCGAAGGTTTTCAAGATTTCCCAGCAAGTTCTGCGTGACGGTCTCCGGAAAACGTCTTACGCGATTTCCACGGACGAGACCCGTTACGTTCTCAACGGCATTTTCACTTCCTTCCGCGAGGGGAAAATGACGCTCGTCGCCACCGACGGCCGCCGCCTCGCCATGGTGGATGCCGATCTGGAATTCCCGGCTTCCCACGAAACCGACGTCATCATCCCGACCAAGGCGGTGCAGGAACTCCAACGTCTCCTCGGCGATTCCGGCGAAGTGGTCGTGAAACTCAGCGACAACCAGGTTTCCTTTACCGTCGGTGACAGCCTGCTCGCCAGCAAGCTGATCGAGGGCAACTATCCGAACTACCGCCAGGTGATCCCGGGCGACAGCAACGAGCGCGTGGTGATTTCCCGCGAGGCGCTGCTCGAGACCGTCCGCCGCGTTTCCCTGCTCTCTTCCGACAAGTCGAACTCGGTGAAACTCGTCTTCAGCGAAAACCACATCGAGATCACAGCGAATTCTCCGGACGTCGGTGAAGCGCAGGAGTCGATGGACGTCGCCTACACCGGCAAGCCGATGCAGATCGCCTTCAATCCGGAATTCCTCCAGGCCCCGCTCCGCGCTCTCGATACCGAGGAAATCTATCTCGATCTCATCGACGAAATGAGCCCGGGCGTGATCCGCATCGACAGCTCGTTCCTCTACGTGCTCATGCCGATGCGCGTGACGAACTGAGATCCGCAAGTTTCCCGAAAACCTCCGTCCTCCAGCAGGGCGGAGGTTTTTTTGCGAAGAGGGGTTTCATCACAAAGAATACGGAGGAACACCAAAAAGGAATCTCTGCTTTGTGATTTGTGGGCTCTTTGGTTGAATCATTCCACCAAAGCGAAAGTCGCGGCTTGGAAATGGGAAAAACCCCGCCATGATCCGCCCCGACTTCATGGAACCGACCGGCACGAACGAGAAAACTCCACCTGAACCGACCGTGGCAGAGCCGCTGTTGCCTGTGCCCGGATTGCGTCAGGATCTGGCGGTCCTGATGAAAGTGAGGCTGAACACCTTCGTGCTGGTGACCACCCTGTTCGGGTTCATTCTCGCTTCGATCGGTCAGCCTTTGGACTGGATGCGATTGCTCCACACCATGCTGGGCACGGCGATGGCGGCCTTCGGCTCCGCAGCGTTCAACCAGCTCATGGAAGTGGATCTCGACGCCCGGATGCGGCGCACGGCGAATCGTCCATTGCCCTCGCGGCGGATGGATCCCTTGTTCGCCTTCGGCATCGGGTGGGTGCTCTCGGCATTCGGAATCATTCATCTCTCGGTGCAGGTCGGCCTGCTCGCCGCGTACCTGGCGGCGGCGACGATCGCGATCTATGTGTTTCTTTACACACCGCTCAAGCGTTTCAGCACGGTGAACACCCTGGTGGGAGCGGTGCCGGGAGCGATTCCGCCGGTGATCGGCTGGGCCGGGGCGGGTGGTGAGATCGGTTGGCAGGCGTGGTTTCTCTTCGGCATCCTGTTTTTCTGGCAACTGCCGCATTTCGTCTCGATCAACTGGCTGTGCCGCGAGGAATACGAGGAAGCCGGTTACAAAATGTGGTCGAATCACGATGTGAGCGGGAAAAAGAGCGGAACGCTTTCCGCGATGTTTTCGCTGATGCTGGCGGTGTTTTCACTGATGCCGGTATGTTTCGGATTCACCAACTGGATCTGGCTGGCGCTCGGCCCGTTGCTGGCCTTGGCGATGATGGCGCTGGCGCTGCGTTTTCGTAAGGACGGTGAGAAAGACTCCGCGCGGAAATTGTTTTTCTTCACGTTGCTGTATCTTCCCGTCGCACTGGTGGTGCTGGTGATCTCGTGGAGAAACTGACATGAAAACCCTGACAGAGTGTGCGAGGGAACTCGCCGACGACTTGAGAGACCTGCGATTTTCGGCACCGGTGTCCTATGTCTATCGCACCACGGATTACACCTGGGAGGCGCACAAGCTGTATCTGGAACGTTTCGGAAAAGGCAGGAAGCGCGTGGTTTTTCTGGGGATGAATCCCGGACCGTTCGGGATGGCCCAGACCGGTGTGCCGTTCGGGGAAGTGGCGGCGGTGAAGGATTGGATGAAGCTGGAAGCGCCGATCGGGAAGCCCGATCCGGAGCATCCGAAACGTCCGATCGAAGGGTTTTCCTGCCCGCGTTCCGAGGTCAGCGGCCGACGTCTGTGGGGGCTGTTCGCGGATCGTTTTCCCTCGGCGGAGGCGTTTTTCGAAGATCATTTCGTCCTGAATTACTGTCCGCTGGTGTGGATGAGCCAGACGGGAGCGAACATCACGCCGGATAAAATCCTGGCGGCGGAAATCGCCCCGGTGGAAACCGCCTGCCTGCGCCATCTCGGCGAGGTTATCCGGATTTTGAAACCGGAGTATCTGATCGGCGTCGGGGCCTATGCGGAGGAGCGGTTGAGCCGGGCGTGCCAGATCTATCAATACGAGGCGAAAATCGGACGTGTGCTGCACCCTTCACCGGCGTCTCCGGCGGCGAACCGCGGATGGGCGGAGGCGGCGACGAAGCAGCTCGCGGAGATTGGTGTCATTTTGCCATAAACTGCTCATCATTTGCTTGCCGGTTGACCCGACGTGAGGATGGGCCTAGAGGTTAGCCGATTCTTCTTTTTATGACTATGAAACCACCCATCACGATCTCGATCACCGGCGCAGCAGGACAAATTGGTTATTCGCTGCTTTTTCGCATCGCCTCCGGAGAAGTGTTTGGGGCGGATCAGCCGGTGAATCTGCGGTTGATCGAACTCGAAGCCGCCTTGCCCAACCTGCAGGGTGTGGTGATGGAACTGGCGGATTGCGCGTTCCCGTTGCTCAATGAAGTGGCCATCACGGCGGATCTCGACGAAGGATTCAAGGGTGCCAACTGGGTGCTGCTGGTCGGTTCCGTCCCGCGCAAGGCCGGCATGGAACGCGGCGATCTACTCGGAATCAACGGCAAGATTTTCACCGGCCAGGGCCAGGCCATCGGACGGGTCGCCGCGCCGGACGTGCGTGTGTTGGTGGTCGGCAACCCATGCAATACCAACGCGCTGATCGCGATGAACCATGCGGCCGGCGTGCCGAAGGAACGTTTCTTCGCCATGACGATGCTCGACGAAAACCGGGCGAAATCCCAGCTCGCGCAAAAGGCGGGCGTACATTCGTCCGATGTGACCAACGTGGCGATCTGGGGCAACCACTCGGCAACCCAGTATCCGGATTTCACCAACGCGAAAATCAAGGGCCGTCCCGTCACGGAAGCGATTTCGGACAGCGGGTGGCTGGAAGGAGAATTCCTCACGACGGTGCAGCAGCGCGGAGCCGCCATCATCAAGGCGCGCGGTGCTTCGTCCGCCGCATCCGCCGCGAATGCCGCGCTGGACACGGTGGTCAAGCTGAGCAAGCCGACTCCCGCCGGGGATTGGTTCTCGGTCGGCGTGTGCTCGGACGGTTCCTATGGGATCGAGGAAGGGCTGATTTTTTCGTTCCCGATCCGGACGCTGGAAGACGGGAAGTGGGAAATCGTGCAGGGATTACCGGTCAATGTGTTCAGCCAGGAAAAAATCGACGCGACTCTGGCCGAACTGCAATCCGAGCGCGATGCGGTGAAGGATTTGTTGCCATAAAATCATAGGAGTGGCGGGCTTTTGCCCGCCGGGTTGTTGCGATTGATTGAACGGGGGCGGACGGGATGTCCGCCCCCTTTTTCACATTTTATAGCATTTTGCTTTTTTCCGTAGCCGGTGATTTCGATTTGTTATGGCCTCGCGCGGAGCTGCAGGGACGCTGAGATCATTGGAGCACGGACTTCAGTCCGACCCGGAGCATCCAGCCTTTCACTGGGAGCGCGGACTTCAGTCCGCCCCAAAGAATCCCGCCAACAATGCCAAGCGGACTAAAGTCCGCGCTCCCAGTAAGCCATCAAAGCAAACGGACTGAAGTCCGTGCTCCAATTCCGGTAGAATATTTTGGCAATGGGCAATGAGCCTAAAATGCTCCTTACAACCCTTGCGACATGTGGTTGAGCAGGCGGTCGTTGAATTCGTCCGCCATGTTGTAGCCGAGTTTTCTCAGTTGTTGATCGAGCGCGGCGATGGTGACCATGCGGGCGGTTTCGCGGCCGGGGGCAACGGGCATCTCGATGTGGGCGACGTGCTGGCCGAGGATTTCGTAGGTTTTCTGCTGAAGGCCGAGGCGATCCACTTCGTTGAGATCGGCGTGGGATTTCAGCGACACGACGAGATCGAGGCGTTTGTCGGGACGGATGGAGGTGAGGCCGTAGAGGTTGGCGACGTTGATGATGCCGATGCCGCGGATTTCCATATAGCCGCGGGAGAGGTCCGGCGAGGTGGCGATGAGTTCGCCGCCGACGTATTTGATGCGGACCATGTCGTCGGCGACGAGGGATGCGCCGCGTTCGAGCAGACCGATGGCGGTTTCGGATTTTCCCGAGCCGCTTTTGCCGATGATGAGAACGCCGATGCCGCGCATGTCGACCATGCAGCCGTGGAGGGTGACGCTGGGGGCGAACTCGTGCTCCAGCTTGAGCGTGGCGGAGTTGAGGAATTTCATGGTCACCTGCGAGGTGCCGAAGACGGGGATGTTGTGTTCCTTGGCGACGTTGAGGAGATCCGCTCCGAGATCCGCGCTGCGGGCGACGACGATGCAGGGGATGTCCCGGTCGCACATGCGGCGGAAGCGGTCGATACGCATCGATTCCGGGAGTTTTTTGAGATAGGAAAGTTCGGAATTGCCGAGCACCTGGACGCGCTTGCGGGCGAAGTAGGAGAAGAAGCCGGCGAGTGCGAGACCGGGGCGGTTGATGGCGGGTTCGCTGATCGGGCGGTCGTAGCCGACTTTTTCGCCGAGCAGGGAAAGGCCGAGGGCTTCTCCATGGGATTCGATGAATTTACCGACGGTGATGGAGGCGACGGTCTTGACGCGCGGTGGCATGGAGGAATTCAAGCAGGAGGAACGGCGGACGGCAAGAGGCCATCCATGAGGCCGCATTTCACGGAAGCTTGCGTGCCGCGAGGATGTGTGGGCAGGGTGGTGTATGAGATTGAAAAGTCTGGTGCCGGTGTTGTGGACGGGCGTCGCGGTTTCAGCGACGGGACAAACCTTGCTCGATGATGTGGATGCCGCGCGTTTCACGGCGGCTTACCATGGGGAAATGGGGTTTGACGATGGCGGCGGAATGACAGTGGAGCGCTACCAGTTACGGGCACTGCTTTCGCATCCGATCCGGCCGGTGTCGGATCTGGTGCTGTTGCCGGTTTTCACTTACGAGCAGACCCGCCTGGATTTCGATCGCGCTCCGGCGGGCCAGCCGTTCGGGGATGAGGACTTGCATCTCCTGAGCGTGAAAACGAGCGCGCGTTACACTCCGGCGGGGAGTCCGTGGGAAGTGTCCGGCTCGCTGACGGCGAATTTCGCCACGGATTTCGAACATCTGGATGGGGATGATGTCACGTTCGATGCCATCGCACAGGTGGGCTATCGATGGCGGGAGGATCTGCTGGTGGGGTTCGGTGTGGGCGTGCTCGAGATCAACGGTGCGCTGGAAGTGTGGCCGGGACCGGTGGTGGAATACACTCCAAGCGAGAGCTTCGCCGCTGGATTGCATGGGCCGAATTTTCAGGTGATCGCCGTTCCGAACGAGCGGTGGGAATTCAGCCTGAAGGGAAATCTCAATGGGGGAGAATGGAATGTGGAGGGCGCGGGTGGTGAATCGCGGACGATCGATTTCAATTCTTACCGCGTCGGCTTGTATGCGGATCGCCACTTGTTCGGCGAGGTCTGGCTTAGCGCCGGTGCGGGTGTGACGTTATTCAACAACATCAAATACACCGAAACGAACGGACACCGGATTTACCGGGAAGATCTGGACAGCGGGTGGTTCGGTCAGATCGCGCTGCGGGTGAAAACGTGGTGAAATGAACTTCCGGGCGATATGAGAATGCTGAGATTCCAGATAGGGTTTTGTTGTGTCCTGAGCGGCCTGATGAGTGCGAAGGTTTCGCCAAAGGATACGGAACGATGGGAACCGGTGCCGCCGGTGGTTTCCACATCGCCGGAAGCCTCGGTTCCTTCGGATGCGATCGTGTTGTTCGACGGGAAGGACTTGTCTCAATGGGAAGGCGGGACGGGAGGGGAGTCGACGTGGAAGGTGGAAGACGGTGTGCTCACCGTGCGGGCGGGAGCGGGCGATCTCGTGACGAAGCGGGCGTTCGCGGATTGTCAGCTTCATCTGGAATGGCGCTGCCCCGCGAAGATCGAGGGCAAGGGCCAGGGGCGGGGAAACAGCGGTATTTTTTTCCAGAAGCTGTATGAGGTGCAGATTCTCGATAGCGTGGACAATGTCACATACGCGAACGGTCAGGCGGGTTCCGTTTACAAGCAGTACGCGCCATTGGTGAATGCGTCGAAGGCGGCGGGCGAGTGGCAGACGTATGACATCGTGTTCCGCGCGCCGCGTTTCAATGCGGATGGGAGCTTGCGCAGTCCGGCTTTCCTAACGGTTTTTCAGAATGGCGTGCTGGTCCAAAATCATGTGGAGGTGAAGGGGCCGACGGCGTTTCAGGGGACGCCGCCTTACGAGTTCCATCCGTTCAAGCAAGCGCTCCGGCTGCAGGATCATGGAAACGGGGTTTCTTTCCGCAATATCTGGATTCGCGAGCTGCGGACGGAGCAAACCGAGGTGTTGTTCAACGGAAAGGATTTGAATGGGTGGTACACCTATCAGGATGAGAAGCGGAACGAGGACACGAAGAAAAATTTCAACGTGGAAAATGGAGTGCTGCACATTCTCGGGGATGGCAATGGCTACGTGGCGACCGAGAAGAGCTACGAGGATTATCACCTGACGGTGGATTTCCGCTGGGGAACGAAGAAGTGGGAGCCGCGACTGGATCACCCGCGGGACAGCGGCATCCTGTTTCACTTTTCCGAAGACGTTCCGGACAAGGTGTGGCCTGTTTCGATCGAATGCCAGGTCCAGGAAGGGGATTGCGGCGATATCTGGTTTATCGAAACCCGGGGCAAGACGGAGAAGAAGGGAAAAAAAATGGGTTCCTACACTCGTGTCATCAAAGACGGAGATTTTGAAAACCCGAGCGGAGAGTGGAATACGATGGAGGTCGTGACGGTCGGCGACCGGTTCGAGTTTTACGTGAATGGAAGGTTGGTCAATTCGGCGACGGAGACCAGCGCGCGACGAGGGAAAATCCTTCTTCAGTCGGAATGCGCGGAGGTGTTCTATCGAAACGTGACGCTGACTCCGCTGCAATGAAGTTCACGAATCCGGCAACCGCTTGCGGAGTTCGTCCCACTGCGAGCGGCTGACGATGTAGCCGACGCAGTTTTGTTTTCCGCAGTAACAGCGGTGGTCTTCGTAGCAATCGACATCGAAGCCGTAATCGAAAGTCAGTTCCTCGCCTTCCTGAATGTCGCGGAGCGAGTAGACGAAGATTTTTCTGCCGACGATCCATGTTTCGCAGTTCGGATCACAGGAATGATTGATGAGCCGGGCGGTGTTCCAGGGGACGTTGCCGTCGATGTCGTAGTTTTTCGAGAGCGTGAAGATGTAAACGGCGGCGTCGCCGGTTTGCTCCGCCCTTTCCTGCTGGAGGTGGGCGCGTCGGTCGCTTTCTTCCTTATCCACCCGTTCGCCGACGTATTCGATGATGCGGGTTTCCTTCGGGATGAACTGCGTGGCGTAGACGCCGCGTCCATGGATCGGGGAGTTCCGGACTTCGCAATACTGGCTTTGTCCTCGTTTCCAGAGGTCGACGAGTTTGCGGTGGAGGACGTTTTCCGGAATCGAATCTCGCTTTTTGGCGGACATGGCAGGTAGTCTAGCGGACTTCGCGTTTTTCCAAAGGAGGAAGTTCCGTGTCGGCGGGCAGGGTGATGAAAATGCCGCGCAGTTCGTTGAGCGAGGTGCTGGAGCCGTCGATGAAGGTCCACTCGGTCTTGTCCTTGTCACAAACGGCGACCTGGAAGCCGGTGCTCTCGATGACGACCGGTTTTGGATCGTCCTGGATGCGCATTTCGAAGGTTTTCACGGTGGGGACGAGGACGAGCCATTTGGTGTAGATGAGCGTTTCCACGGTTTCGCCGTTGATCGTTTCGACTTTCTTGCCGGGCCAGACTTCGTAGCCGCGCGGGGAGCCGACGGGTTTGAAGGAAAGAATGCGGATGCCCTGACGGACCATTTCCCGGGTGGCGGAGGCGAGTTGCTGGTCGAGGACCTGCATGCCGCCGACGCGGGCGGCGGTTCGCTCTTTCCACATCGGGTTGATGGAGTCCACGGCGGCCTGGTAATTGCCCTGTACCACTTCGTTGCCGAGTTTTTCCACGGCGGCGACGGCGGACTGGATGATGGAGGCGGGGACCGTGGAGGTGGTGGAAGTGGGGGCTTCTCCCGGCAGGGGGGGCAGCGGCTTGAGCGGCGGCGGTGCTTGCCCGGAAGCGGCGGAGAAAAGTCCGCCGAAAATCGCGATGGCGGCGCAGAGATGCTTGAATTTCATGGCTCATGGATGGCTGGAGGGCCTGGCGGCGTCAAGCTCGCCTGAAATCCGCTTGGATTTCCCCGCGTCATTCGGTAATGCTCCCAGCCCCATGGCGAAACAGGCACTCGGAAAAGGACTTGGCGCTCTCATCAGGAAGAGCCCGGGAAATGCGTCGGTCGACGGCGCGGTTTCCGCGGATGATGTGAAACGTGTGCGCGATGTGCCGCTGGACCGGGTGGTTCCCAGCCCCCTGCAACCGCGGACGCAGTTCATCGAGTCGCCCTTGGACGATCTGGTGGAGTCGATCCGCCAGCACGGAATCATCCAGCCGCTGATCGTCCGTCCGGTGAACGGGAAGCTGGAGCTGATCGCCGGTGAGCGGCGTTGGCGGGCTTCGAAAAAACTCGGGCTGGCCACCGTGCCGGTGATCGAGCGCGAGGCATCGGACCGCGACGTGTTGGAGATGGCGCTCATCGAAAACCTGCAGCGCGAGGACCTGAATCCGATGGAGGAAGCGGCCGGATACGTGCGCCTGGCAAAGGAATTTTCCCTGAAGCAGGAGGAAATCGCCACCCGCGTCGGCAAGTCGCGCGCGAGCGTGGCGAATGCGATGCGCCTGCTCGATCTGCATGGAGACGTGCAGATTTTGGTCGCCCAAGGTCGTCTTTCGGTCGGCCACGCCAAGGCGATTCTCTCGATCAAGGATCAGGACAGCCAGTTGCTCGCTTCGGACCAGATTCTGCGCCGGAAGCTCACGGTGCGCGCGGCGGAAAAACTGGCCCAGACGTTTCTCGCGGATCAGGGCCGAGTGGGTGCCGACGGCAAAAAAGCTCCGGCGCCGCGTGAGGTGGACATCCACGTCCGTGCCATCACCAACCGTCTGCGCGAACATTTTTCCACCCACGTCGCGATCCAGCATTCGCCGAAAAAGGGGAAAATCGAGATCGAGTACTACGGCGACGACGATCTCCAGCGCCTGTTGGAACTGCTGGGCCTGAATCGCACGGAGTGATTGAGATTCAAGATTCAAGACGCAAGAGAAGAAGGTTGCGTGGAAAGCGGCAATTTCTCTTGTGTCCTCAAGTCTTGTTTCTTGCCTCTCCTCTTCTTCGCGTTTAGCTAGGCGGCATCAAACGACGATCTTTCAGCTTACTTCTTGCCCGGCGCTATCTGAATCCGCGCCGGTCGGTGCTTTCCTCCTTCAGTCTCATTTCCCTTCTCGGGGTGATGCTGGGTGTTCTGGTGCTCGTGGTGGTGATGTCGGTGTACGCGGGGCTGGAGCGTAACGTGAAGAGCCGCATCCTCGGCTTCACGCCGCACATCCTGTTGCGTCAGGCGGGAGAGCTGCACGATTGGCGAGAGGCTGCCCGGCGCGCAGAGCGGATTCCACATGTGAGCAAGGCCACGCCGTTCATTTCCGACAACGTGATTCTCGACATCGGCAGGAACCAAAGGCCGGTGATGTTCGCGGCGGTGGATGCCTCGGACCCGGAGCAGATCAAGGGGATCGAGCTGGATCTGAAAAATTACCCCGAATCGACCGCCGATCTCGGTCTGGATGATCGCGTCATCATTTCCTCCACCGTGGCCGAACAATACGGCATCGGAGTCGGGCAAAAACTCCGGCTCTATTCGACGCGGAATTTCGATGGCGTGATGAACGCTTACAAAACCACCGAAAAACCTCCGATCCGGGAGGCCTATCGGGAGCAATGGGAGCGGATTCAGGAGCTTTTCAAATCCGGTTGGAAAACGGAAAACGGCCAGCCGACGTTGCTCGCGGAGAGTTATACGGAAATTTACAACCTCGTGGATGCGATCCGGTTGGAGGATGTCCGGCAGCCCGAGGTGGAGTTGCTGGAGAAAATCCTGATCGCGATGGATACCGCTCCGGATCGGGAAGAAGGGGAGAAGGTTTTCCGTTTCACTCCCGAGCATCGCGAGGAAATCGAAAAGACGGTGGCGGAACTGAACGTCACGGATGCCGAGAAAATGGACGGCGAGGCGCTGAAAAACCTCAAGCAGTTCGTCCTGCCGAAGGAGGCGGAAGTGATCGGAGTTTACCAAAGCTCGCAGATGGCTGCCACCCCGGACCTGTTCGTGCCGTTGCCGTTGGCGCAGGATCTTTCCGGGTTGGATGACGCGGTGATGGGGATTTCGCTGCGGCTGACCGATCCTTACAAAGCGGGCGAATCGGCTTCCTACGCCCGGCAGGATTTCGCGGACGGTTGGGAAGTGCTGACGTGGATGGAACAGTATCAGACGTTTTTCGCGCTGATCGAGCAGCAGCGGGTGATGATGTATTTCGCGCTCTCGTTCATCGTGCTGGTTTCCGCATTCTCGATGATGGCGGTGATGTTCACCGTGACGATCCAGAAGCGCCGGGAGATCGGAGTGATGAAAGCGCTCGGTGCGGCACCGGGGCAGATCGTGCGGGTTTTCCTGTATCAGGGGATCATTCTCGGTGTGCTTGGCGCGGTGCTGGGCGTCGGCCTGGGACGTGTTGTGATTCATTTCCGGGGACCGATCCAGACGTTCATGCGACAACTGAATTTCGATCCGTTTTCCGCTTCCTTCACCGGTTTCAATGAACTTCCGGCTTATAACGATTCGGCAGAGCAAATCACCATCGGCGTGCTTTCGATGCTTCTTTGTGCCGTGGCGGCGGTGGTTCCCGCGTTTTTCGCCGCCCGAAGCGATGCCGCGAAATCCCTGCGCAATCTCTGACGACGATGGAAGTCTGGATCATTCGCGACGGGGAAAAAGCCGGGCCGTTTCAGGATTTCGAAATCCGCCGGAAAATCGGTCAGGGCGAGCTGGACGGCCAGACGCCTGCATGGCACGAGGGGATGGAAGAATGGAAGCGTCTTGAGGAGATTCCATTGTTCCGCAGCGAATTTGAAACGGGAACGTCGGAACCGGAAATTCCGGAAATGCCCGAGGTGCGTTTTCCTCCGCCACCTCCTCCGGGAAAACCGGTGTATGGACGCCGCTTTTTCGCCCGTTGGTTCGACCTGCATCTCTATTCCGGTGTCTGGTGGCTGATCCTGTGGGCGAGTGGCAGAAATATCGGAGACGCCTGGGCGAATCCGCTGCTGATGATGGTGCAGTTCATTCCGTGGTTCGTGATCGAGACGATTCTTCTGCACTATTTCGGCACCACTCCGGGAAAATGGTTGCTCGGATTGCGTGTTGAAAACGCGGATGGCTCCCGGCTTTCCCTCGCCGCGGCCCGCACCCGCTCGATCCGCGTTTTTCTCGTCGGCATCGGCATGGGAGTGAATGTGTTTTCGCTGATCTGCCAAGGCGTGAGCTGGATGGTGGCACGTCGTTTCGGCAATGCGCTGTGGGATTTCGCGGGAGGTCACCGGGTGGTTTCCCGGACTCTCGGGCCGCTGCGGATTCTTGTTTTCGCCGGGCTGTTCTATATCGCCTTGCAGCTTCAGATGCTGGTGCTCAGCCCGTATGTGGTGGAACAACTGATCCAGCAACGCCCGGAGTTGAAGGAAGTGTTCGATCGGCAAATGCCGTGGCATCTGCCGAAGCGTTGATCGAAATTCAGACTCTCATGAGACCGGTCTCATGCAGAATGCATCTATTTTCGCAGGAAAATGCAGTTTTTCCTTGCTGAGTCGGGTCCGGGCTGCTGGATTGCCGCCCATGATCCGGCTGATGAGAATGATTCTCACTTTCTGCGCCCTTTTGGGGTGCGGAATGTTGGCCTTTGATCGAAACCAGGTGATGGACCTGGGGACGGAGTGGAGTATGGAATGTTCCGACTCCACGACTTCCCAGAATCCCGAGGAATGGGAAGAACTGGATACCAAGCCATGGCTTGGGAAACGGGTGGAAAAGGAAGAATCGCCGGTGTGCGGTCTGCCGTTTTCGCCCTTCAGTCATTTCGATACCTTGATCCCGGATGAAGTGGTTCTGGAGATACCTTCTCCTCCCTTGATCTGAGATTCATCTGGATCGGACACCTTTTCAGGTTTTCCGACGATTCGCGGATGAGCCCGTTTGCTCGTCCAGCTATCACCCTTGTTTGCTCCCGTGGAGCTTACGCCCCCCTGTTTGTATCTGCCGCCGAATTTCGGCTTTTCCCATCCCACTATGAAACCTTCCCAAACCATCTGTCCTTTCAGCCTGCGCTCCGCGCTCGCTTTCGCCACGCTTTGTGGCGCTTCCCAGGCTACGGCCCAAAACGAAACCACCGCCCAAGGTGCCGAGCAGAAAAAGAAAACCGGTGAAACGGAGCTTCCTCAAATCACGGTGACCGGCAATCGCGAACGCGCCTACAATCCGGAAAATCTTTCGTCGAGAAAGCTTACGACTCCATTGCTCGATGCTCCACAAACTTTCGCGGTGGTTCCGAAGGAGGTTTTCCAGCAGCAGAGCGCTCAAACCTTGACCGACGTTCTGAGAAACGTTCCCGGTATTTCCTATCAGGCTGGTGAAAACGGCTTCAGTACCGGCATGGGGAACTTCAGCATGCGCGGAAACGACTCTTCCGGCAGCGTTTTCATCGACGGAGTGCGCGATTCCGGAAGCTATCTGCGCGATGTTTTCAACACCGAAAAAGTCGAAGTCGCCAAAGGCCCCGCTGGGGACAATGGCCGCGGAACTGCCGGAGGCTACGTGAACATCGTCACCAAAACTCCCCACCTCGGTAATTCCTATTCCGGCTCATCCAGCTTCAGCTTTGATGAATACGGTGCGGATGGAAATTTCCGGAACACGCTCGATGTGAATCAGACTCTCGCGAACAGCCCGTTCGAAGGGACCGCCGTCCGGCTCAACGCTCTCTTCCAGGACGGTGGCGTTCCGGGGCGCCGGGAGGTAGAAGCGAATTCCTGGGGGATCGCTCCCTCGCTCGCCATCGGTCTGGGCACTCCGACCCGCTTCACCTTCACCTATCAGCATCTTGAGCAAAACGATATTCCCGACTGGGGAATTCCAACGGGATACCCGAACAGCGGAGCGCCCGTTGCGAACGGTGATGCCGGCTTTCTTTCCCCCGGCTCAAGGGACCGCAGGGACGTGTTTTATGGCCTGAGGTCCGATTACGATGACATCCAGTCCGACACGGCTTCCTTCATTTTCGAGCACGATTTTGCAAGTGGCTTGAAATTGTCCAATCAGTTCCGCTGGGCACGCACGGAGCAGGATTCCCGTTATACGGTTCCGCGCAGTCTGGATTACCCCACCCGCGGCGGACTCACAGCGACCGCGACGGAAGGTTACAAACGGGAAAACGAGAGTTTTTCCAACCAGATCAATCTCTCCTACGAGTTTGCAACGGGAGCTCTCAAGCACTCCCTTTCCACAGGTTTGGAACTTTCCCGCGAAACCTCGGATGCGGATAAACTGAACGCCCGCAGCTTGGGGAACGTGCCAACTCACAATCCTGATCCGAACCGCGCGCCGGGCCTCCCGTTGGATAAGCTGGGCTACAACGATGTCACTGTCGAAACCATCGGCGTTTACCTTTATGACACCGTCGAGATCAACCGTCAGTGGAAAGTGACCGGCGGCGTCCGCGTGGAGCATTTCGATGCCGACATCAAGCGTGTGGTCACCAACGCCAGCGGCGTCGTTACCAGTGATGAAAGTTTCACCAGTGACGATACCACCGTCAGCGGAAACATCGGTGTGGTTTATAAACCGCAGGAAAACGGCAGCATTTACGCCTCGGCCGGCATTGCTTCTCTTCCTCCCGGCTCTTTCCTCTCGAACCCGGACATCAGCCGCACCGGGACGTCGAACGACCTTCCGAACTACAAGGAGGACGCGAAAAGCCAGGAAAGCTTCAATCTGGAGTTGGGCACCAAGTGGGAGTTCTTCGACAATCGCCTCTCCACTTCCGCCGCGTTGTTTTACACCGAGAAGAGAAACATCACGGTGGATACGCCAGGTAACACTTCCGTCCCGGCGGAAGATCGCTGGGAATACACCGATCAGGAACTCTACGGCCTCGAGCTCGGCGTCGCGGGCAAAGTTAGCGACCGCTGGTCTATTTACGGCGGTCTCCTGCTCATGGATTCCAAGCGGAAGAACAACAGCAACGTGGATAACTTCCGTCAGGCTTCGGATGGAGGCGCTGTCAATGGTGACGAACTCGCCTACACTCCGAACATCTCCGCGAGCCTCTGGACCACCTATGACGTTACCGATCGCTGGACCATCGGCGGTGGCATCCAGTATGTCGGTTCCTCCTACATTGGCCGTCCTGACGATGCCGCACGCGTCATCCCGAACGACCAGTATGGTAAATACGGCGAGCTTCCGGACTACGTGGTCTTCAACGCATTGACCTCGTACAAAATCAACGAAAACATCACGATCCGCCTCAACGTGGATAACGTTTTCGACGAGCTCTATGCCGTTTCCACAAACTGGGCCGGTAACCGTTCTCTGCTCGGAGCACCCCGCACCTACACCATCAGCGCCGACTGGAAATTCTGATTTGATCGGAACCTGACTGAACGGCCGTCTCCCGGGAGTGGGACGGCCGTTCTTTTATTTTGGGAGGTAGCGAAGCGGCTGAGAGGACTTTCTCATCTCCCTCGCGGCTTCTTATGAGCCTTATAGGGCTTATAGAAACCGGCCTCGAAACTCCTCCCACCCGGAACGGCGCAGCCGTCCCGCTACGAGGCTTTCCAGCGGCGGACTTCGAAATCCTGATGGGTTTCCAGCAGGGTGCTGTGGGGGAAGCGGTCGATGTATTCCGGGAAACGGGTGTCGCCGGGGTGGTTTTCGTAAACGTGGCTGATGAGCAGGCTGTCTAGCAGCGGCAGGAAGGCGGAGTAAATTTCCGAGCCGCCGATGATGAACACTTCGTCGGTGAGGTCGGGGAGGGTTTTCAGGGCTTCGGGGGAATGGATGACCTTCACGCCGGGTGCGGACCAGTCAGGATCCCGGGTGAGCACGATGTTCCGGCGTTTCGGAAGCGGCTTGCCGATGGATTCGTAGGTTTTCCGGCCCATGACGATGGGGTGGCCGCTGGTGGTGCGCTTGAAGAACGCGAGATCTTCCGGCAGGTGCCACGGCAGGGTACCGTCCCGACCGATGACGCGCTCGGTGGTCATGGCGACGATGGCGGTGAGTTTCATGAGTCGGAATTGGAGCGCGGACTTTAGTCCGTTTGGTTTTGTTGGCGGGATTCTTTGGAGCCGACGTGAACGTCGGCGCTCCTTTTTACACGGCGACGGGGGCTTTGATGGCCGGGTGGGATTCGTAGCCTTCGAGGCGGATGTCGTCGAAGGTGAAGGCGTCGAGAGATTTCACGTCCGGGTTCAGCCACAGGTTGGGAAGCTTCAGCGGCTCGCGGGAGAGTTGCAGGCGGGTTTGTTCGAGGTGGTTCGAGTAAAGGTGGAGGTCGCCGAAGGTGTGGATGAAATCGCGCGCCTCGAAGCCGCAGACGTGGGCGATCATTTCGGTGAGCAGCGCGTAGGAGGCGATGTTGAACGGCACGCCGAGGAAGAGGTCCGCGCTGCGTTGATAGAGCTGGCAGGAGAGGCCGGGTTTCCCTCCCTCCCGGGGCTGGTGGACGTAGAACTGGAAGAGCAGATGGCAGGGAGGCAGGGCCATCCGGCTGAGCTGGCCGACGTTCCATGCGGAAACGATGTGGCGGCGCGAGTCCGGATTGCCGATCAGACCGTCGATCAGGAGCTGGATCTGGTCGATGGTCCGACCACCGTCGGCATCCCACGAGCGCCATTGCTTGCCGTAAACGGGGCCGAGCTCTCCCTCGGAATCGGCCCATTCGTCCCAGATGGTGACGCCGTTTTCCTTGAGATAGGCGGTGTTCGTTTCACCGCGCAGGAACCAGAGCAGCTCGTGGATGATGGAGCGGAGGTGGAGTTTCTTGGTGGTGAGGCAGGGGAATCCCTCGCGCAAGTCGTAGCGGACCTGACGGCCGAAGACGGAGAGGGTGCCGGTGCCGGTGCGATCGGAGCGGGTTTCTCCGTTTTCCAGCACATCGCGCATCAGATCGAGGTAGGTTCGCATGGGGGATTGAGGCATTTTTTGGAAATAGAGAGCAAGGGAGAAGGCGCGGGAACCGTCAGGGTAACAAGCCGGAGGGAGATTTAACCGCGAATGGACGCCAATGAACGCGAATTGAAGAAATCCCGGATTGTGTCTTTATTCGTGTTCATTGGCGTTCATTCGCGGTTGGAAAATTCTGATCCGGTCGATGGCGATGGGAGTGTTGATGAAACGACTTCTCCCTTTACCCGGTGGGAGTTCTTTCTAATCTACCCGTCTATCCCGAGGCATGGAGGAGAAACTCGATACATTGCAGGAGGTGGAGCTGGCCGAGGGGGTGGAGATCCGGCTGCGGATCGCGGGGCCGTTGTTGCGGGGGATGGCGTATGGCATCGATATGCTGATCCGGTTGGTGATCCTGATCGCGGCGCAGCTCGGGATTTCGATGATGGGACTGGCGATGGGGAACCGGGTGAGCACGGGGCTGACCTTGCTGATGTGGTTTTTGCTGGATTGGTTTTACCCGGTATTTTTCGAGTCCGGGAAACACGGGGCGACGCCCGGGAAGCGGATGATGGGGCTGCGTGTGGTGCAGGCGGCGGGTTCACCGATCACGATCGGGCAGGCGATCCTGCGAAATTTCCTGCGGGTGGTGGATGGCATGCCGTTTTCGCTGTATGGGCTGGCGATGGTTTCGTGTCTGGCGACGCGGCGGTTTCAGCGGTTGGGGGATCTCGCGGCGGGAACGGTGGTGATTTACGCGAAGGCGCCGGTGCATCAGACGGTGCCTGCCCCGCCGCCGATCTCGCCGTTGCCGATCGGGGTGAAACTGACGCCGGACGAGGTGCGGGCGCTGGCCTTGTTCCGCGAGCGGGCGGGGCTGTGGTCGGACGCGCGGCGGGCGGAAATCGCGGATCAGGCGGCGGTTTTGAGCGGCGCGACGGGGGCGCTGGGCGTGACGCGTCTGATGGCGATGGCGCACTGGATTCAGGAGAGAAGGAGGGAGCGATGACGTCGGGGGATTTCGAAGCGCGCAATCAGGCGAGGTGGCAGGAATACGAGGAGCTGGTCACCGCGTTGGAGAAGGGGAAAAAACCGGCGGACGCGGGGGAGCTGCCGCGCCGTTTCCGCGAGCTTTGTTTGGATCTTTCACTGGCGGAAAACCGGATGTATGGCGGGAGGATCACGGAGCGGCTGAACGCGCTGGTGATTCGTGGCTACAAGCTGGTGTATCAGAGGCGGCGGGGCGGGATGGAAAAGGTGGCGGCCTTCGTGGCGGCGGATTTCCCGCGCACGATCCGGCGCGAGTGGAAGCTGTTCGTGATTTGCAGTCTGGTGTTCTGGGTGCCGTTTTTCGTGACGATGCTCTCGGCGGGGCACGACCTGCGGTGGGTGCAGGCGATTTTGGGCACGGAGGGAATGGCCTCGATGGAGCAGATGTATGGGGACAAGGACACACAGATCGCCCATCTGCGGGAGGAGTATGGCTCGAATTTCATGATGTTCTGTTTCTACATTTACAACAATGTGGGGATCGATTTCCGGGTGTTCGCCGGTGGCATGCTGGCGGGGCTGGGGACTTTGTTTTATCTGGTTTTCAACGGGCTGCACATCGGTGCGGCGGCGGGCTACGTGAACCACGCGGGGAATCCGGAGGCGTTCTGGTCGTTCGTGGCGGGGCACTCGGCGCTGGAGCTGGTGGGGGTGGTGGTTTCGGGAATGGCGGGGTTGAAAATCGGCAACGCGATCGTGAAACCGGGCCGCCTGACGCGGGTCGGCGCACTGGTGGCGGCGGCGAAGGAAGCGCTGCCGCTGATTTACGGCGCGGCGCTGATGACGAGTCTGGCGGCGGTGATCGAGGGGTTCTGGTCGGCGGAGCCTTTTCCATCGATGGTGAAATACACGGTGGGTATCCTCGGGTGGATTTTGCTGGCGGCGTATCTGCTTTTCGCGGGAAGGAGGGGAAATGCGGCTCGATAGCGTGACGGCGGAAATTCGGCCCCGCAGCGATTGGGAGGCGGTGGATCTGGGGTTCGCGCTGGTTCGCCGGGATTTCTGGCGTTGCCTGGGGCTTTGGTGGCTGGCGATGGGGGTGCCGCTGCTGCTGGGTGGCTGGCTGTTTTGGAATTATCCCTCGACGTTTTTATTGCTGTTCTGGTGGCTGAAGCCCGCCGGTGGGCGGATGGTGTTGTTCCAGTTGAGCCGCCGGTTGTTCGGGGAAAATCCGTCGTGGAAGTCCGTTTTCCGGGAGCTGCCGAGGGTGTGGTGGCGGCGGTTTTTCTATCGGTTCTGCTGGGCGAGGTTTTCGCCGTGGCTGCCGGTGACGATGGCGATCGAGGATCTGGAAGGATTGCGCGGGAAGGCCTACAAGCAACGTTGCGGGCAGGTGCTCGGGCGCGGCGATGGGCCGATGATGGCGCTGTCTTTTTCCGCGAGCACGGCGGTGGGCTGGCTGGCGATGGTGATTCTGGTGACGGCGTATTTGCTGATCCCGGGAGGACAGGAAGGGGTGGTTCAGGAAACGCTCCAGCAGGTCGATTTCTCGAACCTGTGGGATTTTCCGGTGGTGATCCTGCGGGTCACGGCGATGGCGATCATGATCGCGCTTTCGCTGGTGGACGTGTTCGTGGCGGGGGCGGGATTCGGCATTTATATCAACAACCGGACGTGGATCGAGGGTTGGGATGTCGAGCTGGCGTTCAAGCGGCTGGCGCGACGCTTGGGCAAGGTGGCGATGTTGGCGGGGATGCTGTGGATGTTCGCCGGTCCGCTGCCGGTGCGGGCGGAGGAACCTCGTGCGCCGGAGGTGGTGATGCGCGAGGTGAAAGCCGCTCCGGAATTCAAGGTGAACACGATGAAGATGCGGGTGCTGAAGCCGAAACCTCCGAAGCGCCCGTCGAAGCCGTTTTCGTGGGAGCACCTGAAGACTTTCGGCACCATGCTGTTCGTTTCCATAGCGGGGCTGGTGCTGGCTTTCCTGATCTGGCTGGTCTGGAAATCGCGACACCTATGGGTTTTCAGGGGTGAGTCCGCGAAGCTGAAACCTGAAAAATTCCCGGCCCGGGTGGTCATGGGGATGGAGGTGACGCCGGAATCCCTGCCGGAAAACGTACCGGCGGCGGCGTGGCTGTTGTGGCAAAAAGGAGACGCTCAGGGGGCGCTCGGTTTGCTTTATCGGGGGGCGATTTCGGGAATCATCGCGTCCGGCGAGGTGGAAATCCAGGAGTCGGATACGGAGGGCGATTGCCTGCGGCGGGTGGAAGCCGCGGGAGTGCGGGCGTTTCCGGATTATTTCCGCAGCCTGACGCGGGACTGGATGAGGCAGGCGTATGCCCGGATCGCCCCGGCGGAAGTGGAAATGCGGGCGTTGTGCGAAGGGTGGCCGTTCGAAAATCCGGCGGAAAGGAGGAAGGCGTGAAGAGATGGCTTCTGTGGATGTTGGCGGGTTTCGCGGTGTTGCTCACGAGCTGTGGTGAATACGAAACCGTCGAGCGGGAGCTGGGCTATCGCGGGAAGGCGCGGATGAATCCGTGGCTGGCGGCGGAACGGTTCGCGGAGGAATACGGTTATCCGGTGGTCTCGACCTTGCTCTGGAAAGAGCCGTCCGACGAGCAGGCCACATGGCTGATGCCGATGATGATGTTGTCGAATTCGACCTACGTGCGAAAGGTCGAGGAGTGGATTCAGGATGGCGGTCATGCGATCCTGATCGCGGATTACGCGGAACCCGGAAACGACTGGGCGGGTGCCGGTTCTCTCGAAGTCGAGGTGCGTTCCACCCTGAAGGGATTTTTCGACCACTATGGGGTGAAGCTGGAAACGAATGAACGCGCGTCGGCCAGCGAGATCCTTTTCGAAGGGACGACTTACAAGGTGTCGGCGGATTCGAGATGTCGCGTGAGCATCGACGAGAGTTCTCCGGGAGTATTCGCGACGCGGAAAATCGGGCAGGGTCGGCTCACGGTCGTCACCGATGGCCGGATTTTCCGGAGCCGCTGGATTTCCGAACAGGATCACGCCGCGTTGCTGCTGGCTCTGATCGAAAGCGGCGAATGGGAAGGCGCGGTGGGTTTCCTGAGAGGTTCGGAGCTTTCGTTGTGGGAGCTGGTTTCCGAATACCTGTGGGCGGTATTGATCGCGACGGGGGTGTTGGTTCTGTTATGGCTGTGGAAGTCGATCCCCCGTTTCGGTCCCCGCATTCCGGGAAAACCCGAGGAACCCCAGCGCGGCTACGATCATCATCTGGAAGCGCTCGGGTTTTACCAGTGGCGCACCGACAAGTGCTCCGGGTTGCTCGCCCCGCTGAGGGCGCAGATCGTGGAAAGAGGCCAGCGTTTCGCCGCGAAAACCGGCAGGCGCGATGACGATTTTTTTCAGGTCCTCGCCGATCTGGCGGGCATTTCCCGCGAGCGTGTGCAGCGGGCGCTGGCGGAAGTTTCCCCGGTCGACGCCATGATTCTCACCCGCACCACCGCCGATCTCCAGCGGCTCCTTCACCTTCTCAACGAACGAAACCCCTTATGATAGCCGATCTGATCCATCGAATCCGCCATGAAATCCGCGAGGTGATCCTCGGGCAGGATGTTGTCATTGAACAAGTGCTCGCCGCATTGCTGGCGGGCGGCCACATCCTGCTGGAAGGCAAGCCGGGTTTGGGAAAAACCCATCTGGTGAACACGCTGGCGAAGACCTTCGGCGGCCACTCGGGGCGCATCCAGTTCACGCCGGACCTGATGCCGTCCGATGTCACGGGTTTCCGCCTTTTCGACATGCAGAGCCAGACGTTCCAGCTCCGGCGCGGCCCGGTCTTCACGCACCTTTTGCTGGCGGATGAAATCAACCGCGCTCCGGCGAAAACTCAGGCGGCGTTGCTGGAAGTGATGCAGGAGCGGCAGGTGACCATCGATGGCGAAACGCTGCCGCTGGACCCGCCGTTCATGACGCTCGCCACGCAGAACCCGGTGGAGCACGAGGGGACCTACCCCTTGCCGGAAGCCCAGCTCGACCGCTTCATCATGAAGGTGCTCATCGAATACCCGGAACGCCTCGCCGAATGCGAGATCGTCACCCGTGCCTCGGCGAACCGCCCGGACGCGGTGAACCGGGTGTGCGGACCGCGGGAGATCATCGCGGCCCAGCAGGCGACGGCGATGGTGCAGGTGGTGCCGGAAGTGGTGGCTTATGCCGTCGCCATCGCGCAGGCCACCCGCGAATCCCGCGCGATCTCGCTCGGTGCCGGGACGCGCGGGGCGATCAGTCTGGTGAAAATCGGCAAAGCATACGCGGTGCTCGATGGCCGTGATTTCGTCACGCCGGATGACATCAAGCGAGCGGCGCTGCCGGTGCTGCGGCATCGGGTGCAGCTCACGCCGGAAGTCGCGATCAGCGGTCAGGAAGTGGACGAAGTGCTGCGCGGCATCGTCGAAGGCGTGCCCGCGCCGAGGCAGTAATTTTCAGTTCCCGACGAGATGAAGGAAAAAGAAGTCATCGCGTTGATTGACGCAGCTTTCGCAAGCGTACCACGTCCTGCCAAGGAGTTGCTTACGGAATGCACGTGCGCCGAGTGTCTTGAAATTCGCGATGATTTATCAGATCGGAATCCGGAGGATCTGGACCCGGCGATCATGCGGTATCATTCTTGGGATATGGGATTTCTGACTCCGGAAGCCCGTCATTATTATATTGCCGGTTGGATGAAGTTGGGAATCCTGCGCGCTGATGCTCCTTATTCGGATGCTGTCGTTGAGATTCTCTCCGCTGGCGATATTTGGTTAGATCCCGGGCAATACAGCCTTGAGCAAAAAAAGGCGATGTGGAGTTTCCTTGAGTTCATCAAGCGGAGGAATGGTGAATGTAGCTATCCGGAATTGGATGCTTTGTTGGAAGCCGGATTCCTTTCGGAAGAAGAGAAATTTCATGGCGGCTATGGAAAGGAGGTGGACGAATGATTCCTTCTTCACGATTGCTGTGGATCGCTGGCGGGTGGCTGGTTTTTGCCATCGGGGTGGTGCTGTGGCCGTATCTGGCGACGGCGTGGTGGAGTGTGGGTGCGGTGTCGGCTTTGATCGCGGCGGTGGATTTTTTGATCGCGCGGTGGATGAAGCCGTTGCGGGTGGAAAGGCGCTTGCCCGGGCGCTTCGCGGTGGGGGAGGTTGGGGAAGTGAGGTTGGGGCTGAGCCATGGCTCGGCGTATGCCCGGCGTTGCGAGGTGTTCGACGGGATTCCGGAGCATGCGGTGGCGGACGCGATGCCGTGGAAGGGCATGATTCCGGCGGGGCAGCAGGTCCGCGTTTATCATCCGGTGAAGTTGATGGAGCGCGGGCTGACGGTGTTCGGGCCGGTGGAGGTGCGGACGGCTTCGCGGCTCGGGCTGTGGTGGAGGAAGTCCCGGCATTTGGGAAACGAGGAGGTAAAGGTGTATCCGAACTACGAGCCGGTGATCCGTTTCGCGCTGCTGGCGATGCAGCACCGGGAAAATCCGCTGGGGATCGTGCGGCGCCCGCGCGCGGGGACGAGCCGGGATTTCCAGCAGCTCCGGGATTACCGGGATGGTGATCCGTTGGCGCAGATCGACTGGAAGGCGACTTCGCGGCGGCAGGCGCTCATCAGCCGGGATTATCAGGAACAGCGGAATCAATCGATCGTGTTTCTGCTCGATACGGGCCGGAGAATGCGGGCGCTGGATGGCGAGGTGGCGCAGTTCGAGCGGGTGTTGAACGCGGTGTTGCTGGTCTCGCATGTGGCCTTGAAACAGGGCGATCAGGTGGCGGTGAAGTCGTTCGGCGGGACGGACCGCTGGCTACCGCCGGTGAAGGGGGAGCACGCGATGCCGGTGTTGCTGAATCATCTTTACGATTATCAGACGACGGCCGCGCCGAGCGATTTTTCGGGCGCGGTGGAGCAGTTGATGGTGAGGCAACGGCGGCGTTCGCTGGTGATCCTGCTGACCAACCTGCGGGGAGAGGACGGCAAGGAACTGGTGTCGGCGTTGCAGGTTTTGCAATCGCGCCATGTGGTGTTGCTGGCGAGCATCCGGGAGAAATCGGTGGATGAGACGTTCGAGAAACCGGTGACGGATTTTTCCCATGCGCTGCGCTATCTCTCGGCGGATCATTATAGGCAGGAGCGGCGGGAAGTGCTCGCGGAACTGGGGGTGGGCGGCATTTTCACGCTCGATACGACGGCGCCGAAATTCGCGGTGGATCTGGCGAACCGCTACCTCGATATTAAGTTGAGCGGCCGGATTTGAGGTGATATGGCCGGATTTGGGAAACTTTACGCGATCACGTGATGGCCGAATGGCCGGAATGGTGGCAGTCTCTTGCTCGTAAGGGATAGCACAACAGCCCCCCAAAGGGCCCACGGGTGCCAGGAATAGGGACCTGGTACCCGTGGTCATGTGGCCCCCGAAAGATCCGACCGGTCGGTCTTATTTGACGGATCTGACTGATCTTCAGGACCGATCCGGCATGCGGCCGTTGTTTTCCAGCAGGATAAAGACTTCCTCCTGCACCTTTTCCACTTCGGCGAGGGGGATGTTCGGGTCTTTCACGATGAAGATTTCGCCGGATTTCCGGTGTTCGTAGACCCGCAGAATGCCGCTGGGCGTGTGCTGGGTGTCTTTCTCGACGAGGAGTTTCTGCCGTTCGAGCATCACGGCGAGGATGTAGCGGGTGTTTTCGGTGTGGTCTTCGTCTTCCTCGACGAGCCGCTGGAGGATTTCCTCGGCGCTGAGGCGCTCGACGGGGGAGGGTTTGTCGTCCTTAACCGGGGCGGCATAGCGGGTGCGCCAGAAGGAAAACGGGGTTTCGTCCTCTTCGGTGCGGGCGGTCCATGCTTCGGTGGAGTAGTCGCGCCGGAGGTAGCCGCTGGATTCGGGATCGGGAAACAGGGCGGTGACGATGGTTTCTCCGTCCTCGAAGGCGCGCTGGGTGGCGGAGCATTCACGGGCGCGGGAGCGGACATGCCAGGAGTCTGCGAAGGCCATGGTGAAAAAGAGGGTGGGGGTTTTCTCAGTTGCCGTTTACGGGCAACAGGCGGAGCAGCGATTGGTAGATCGGCCTGCCGGTGGCGCGGCGGTGGTAGAAATACAGTCCGAGCAGGCTGAAGAGCAGGTTCGGCAGCCAGGCGGCGAGGTAGGGCGGAATTTTTCCGGATTCCCCGAAGGCGAGAGCGATGTTGCTAATCAGCAGCATGAAAGCGGAGAGGACGACGGCGAGGAAAACACCGCTGCCGGGGCCGCGCCGGGAAAAGTGGATGGACAGCGGGGTGGCGAGCAGGATGGTGACGAGGCAGGCGAAGGGCAGGGCGATCCGGTAATGGAGGTGGGTGCGATAAGGCGCGGCGGTGACCTCGAAGCCGAGCGTGGCGCGGGATTTCAGCCAGGTGACCAGCCCGGGGACGCCGAGGTATTCGGCGGAGAGGCCGGGCTTGATGAGTTGCAGCGGGGTTTCGCTCCAGCCGCTGATGACGAGGGGTTCGGTATGTTTTTTGAAGGTCGGTACGCCGTCGCTGGAGTAGGTGCAAACGTTGGCGTTTTCGAAAATCCACAGGCGTTCCTTGCGTTTCCAGACGGCGGAGGTGGCGGTCAGGCGCTGGACGATGCTTTGTTTTTCATCGGTGGTGGTGACTTCGATGGACCGGAGCGGTTCGCCTTTTTCGAAGTTTTTCGGGAAAATGCCGACCATCCACATCCGGTGGGTGTGGGGCTCGCGGAACATGACGTTGTTCGCCTCGTAGACCGGTCTGCCGCGTGCGGCGTTGAGGATGTTGTCTTTCTGGCTCTCGGCGATGGGTGCCCATTGGTAGTTCAGGCCCATGCAAAGCAGGCTGAAGAAAACGCCGGTGATGATGAGCGGGCGGGTGACCCGCGCCACGCCGCGCCCGGACTGGATCATGGCGATGATTTCCCGGTCGCTCGAAAGTTTTCCCAGGCAGTAGAGCAGGGAGAGCAGCAGGGCGTAGGGCATCAGGAAGAGGATGATGGCGGGTGCCCGGTGGGAGTAGAAGGAGACGATGGTGAGCAGGGTGTTTTTGCTGTCCCGGAAATCGCTGAGGTTGTCGTTGAGGTCGAAGAGCAGCCAGATGGAAAACAGCGCGCTGAAGCAGATGAAGAAGATCCCGCTGAACTGGCGGACCAGATAGCGGTCCATGGTGTCGGCCAGCGAGTAGAGCAGCCCGCCGAGTGCGGGGAGCAGGAAAATCACGCCGAGGACGAAGGGGCGGCCTTTGTGCGTCAGCAGGTCGGAATCCGGAAAGCCGATGAACTGATATTTCACCGCGGCGTGTTCGGCCGGGATGATGATGGCGGCGGCGATGGCTCCGAGGAGGGCCAGCACGACAGGCAGCAGGAAGCGTGTGTAAGGGGTTCGTTGGGAAGACATAGGCGCTGCTGGGGTGGGAGCATGGCTCCGGAGGTGGAAGGTGTCGAGGGTGTTGTGGAAGTTGCGGCTTGGCAGCGGCCCGATTGCAAGATGCGATGGCGCGGAGATGATTTCGATGACGGAAGGTCAGCCCATCCCCGGATTTTGCGATTCGGTGCGGGATGCTTTTTCGCCGAAGGGGCTGCTTTCGAAATCACGGGATTTTGAATACCGTGCTCAACAGCAGGAGCTTGCGGTGGCCGTCGCACACGCGCTGACGCACGCTTCGCCTTTGGTGGCGGAGGCGGGGACGGGTGTGGGAAAATCGCTGGCCTACCTGATTCCTTCCGCCCGTTTCGCGCTGGAGACCAGCCGCAAGGGCATCATTTCCACCCACACGATCAATCTTCAGGAGCAACTGGTCCGGAAGGACATCCCGATCGTGCGCAAGGTGCTGGGCGAGGAGCTGCCGGCGGTGTTGTTGAAAGGGCGGCAGAATTACCTGTGTCCGCTGCGGTTGCGCCGAGCGATCGAGCAGACGGAGGACCTGTTCACTTCGACGGAGGCGGATGAGCTGAAATCGATCCTGAAATGGTCCGAAACCACCCGGGACGGCACGTTGAGCGACCTGCCGTTCAAGCCGCAGATGAAAGTCTGGCTGCAGGTGTGCAGCGAGGCGCATTCCTGCACGGCGCGGAATTGCGGTCCGCGCGGGAATTGTTTTTTCCAGGAAGCTCGGAAGGCGGCGGCGGATGCGAAGCTGATCGTGGTGAATCACACGCTTTTCTTCGCCCTGCTGAATACCGAGGAAATGTCCGAGGACGGCAGACCGGGCGGTTTTTTGTTTCCGAACGATTTCGCGGTGTTGGACGAGGCACACACGATCGAGCAGGTGGCGGCGGTGCAGCTCGGGTTGAGGGTTTCACAGGCGGGGTTGCGCTTCGATTTGCAGCGTCTTTACCAGCCGCGCACCCGCAAGGGATTGCTGAAATCGTTCCGCAAAGCCTCGGTCTTGCTGGCGGTGGAGGAGGCGCTGACGGCGTCCGACCGGTTTTTTTACGAACTCGGGGGAGTCGCGAATTTCGGCAGCTACGCCAAGGAATGCCGGGTGCGCGAGCCGGAGTTGGTGCCGAATACTCTCGCCGATCCGTTGCGGCGCTTGTGCCTTGAGATCGACGCGCTGGCGCAGGATGTGGAGTCGGAAACGACGCGCTCGGAATTGCAGGACACGTCCCGGAAGCTGCGGGAAGTCCATGGCTCGATCAGCACCTTTCTCGATCAGCGCGAGGAAAACAGCGTCTATTGGATCGAGAAATCCGGGCGTGAGGAGACGCAGTTCAGCATTCACGCCGCGCCGGTGAATGTGGCGGATCGCCTGCGGCCGCTGCTGTTTTCCGGAAAGAAAAGCCTGGTGATGACGAGCGCCACGCTCGGCGTCGGCGATCCGCAGCTCGGCTATTTCCGCAAACGGGTGGGGGCGGAAAAAGCGCTGGCTTTGAGCATCGGCAGCCCTTTCGACTACCAGCGGCAGATGCGGATCCGGATTTACAAATCGGTGCCGGAACCGGGTACGCCGAAGTATGACGAGATGCTGGCGGAAGGCATCCGGCAGGCCGTTCTGGAAAGCCGGGGCCGGGCCTTTGTGCTGTTCACCAGCTACAAGACGATGCGCGACGCGGCGCAGCGACTGGAACATTTTTTCAAGACACAGGGCTGGCGCCTGATTACCCAGACCGACGGGTTGCCGAGGCACCGGATGATCGAGGAATTCAAGGCGGATACCGATAGCGTTCTTTTCGGCACCGACAGCTTCTGGACGGGAGTGGACGTGCCCGGCGAGGCGCTTTCCAACGTCGTCGTCACCCGTTTGCCCTTCGCGGTGCCGGATCATCCGCTGACGGCTTCGCGGCTGGAAGCGATCGAGCAATCCGGCGGAAATCCCTTCATGGAATACTCGGTCCCGGAGGCGATTCTGAAAATGCGTCAGGGAGTGGGGCGTCTGATCCGCACCGAGCGGGACAGCGGCCTGGTGTGCATTCTGGACAACCGGATTCTCACGAAAAAATACGGCAATGTCTTTCTGAAGGCCCTGCCGGACGCGCCGGTGGAAGTGATTGGATAGAAAATGAAGTGTTACAGCGACGCTAACCGAGAGATCGCCGTTTTCAGAAGAGCGCTGTCCCATTGCCCCGGCGCGGTCGGCGTTTCACCGATGAAGCCGTAGTTCAGCACGCTGCCGTATTGGGCGCAGAGTTGCCGGGATACCGGCGCGAGGGGTCCCATGCCCATGGATGACACGAGAATTCCGTGGTCCGCTTGCTGGAACTCCGCGAGAAACGCTAGATCGGCGGGCGAGGAAAGTTGCGCGGCGTATTTGAAAACCGTGGCTCCCGCGGTTTTTGCTGTTGCCGCGGTGGCTTCAAGTGTGACGAGGGAGGGAAGTTTCCGGAAATCGTGAAAGGAGCCGATCCACGGCAGGTTTTCCTGTCGCAGGGTGTCGAGGAGTGGCCGCATTTCGCCGATGCTGGCGACTTCGATGTCGATCAACGCGGCATCCGGCAGGGCTTTTTCCAGCAATGACATGCGCTCCGCGGCGACGAGTGGCAGCGCGCCTCCTTCTTCCTGGCGGCGGGCGGTGAAGAGCAGGGGAAAGCCGCGCAGATGAGCCCAGATTTCGGAAGTGAATCCGGGTTCGTCCCGCTGAAGCAGATCCAGGCGGATTTCGGCGATGTCGCAAGCGGCGGACAGGGCGGAAAGAGTGGTCTTTTTCAGAGATTCGGCGGTTCCGAAACTTCCGACGACGCGCGGCATTCCTTTTTCCAGAAGCTTCTCGGTGGGACGCATGAGGGGTTGATGCTCACCAAATCGGGCTTCGTCAACCGATTGTGGCTGGTTCAAGAGGTTAATTGGTTTACGAAATGCAAAATTTCCTCGGTTTTCCTCCCTTTTCTCTGGCCAACCCAAAATTCTATTTCCTAGTTTTTGAGAAACCCTGATCGCATGCAACCATTGCTTCGTAAACCGCTCGTTTTAGCCACCGCTTTCGCTTTCACCGTATTGTCTTCCGGATTGTCCTTTGGACAGGCCGCGAGGGCCACCGTCGAGAAACCGAAATTCGATACGCTGCCTTCCCCGGAATTTTCGGGTGGCGGCAAACAAAAGGATTTCAAGCCGAAGGATTGGCTGGAAGTGGAAGCCAAGGTTCGCCTCGAGATGCAGCCTACGCCGAAAACCAACACCTGCGACAAGGTGGAAGTCATCTGGTATGTGGCTGCTCCGAATCCCGACAAGGCCGCGAGTTTTTACAAAATCAAGCGCACCGTCACCTACATGAACGTTCCCGTGGGAGAGGATGTGTACGTTTCGGCCTACCTCTCGCCGGCTTCGATGAAGCGTCTCACCGGCAACGACGGGGCTGGTAAACGGGCGCTCCGCTACGTGGCGGTGGAAGTGCGTGTGAACGGCCAGGTGGTGGGATCCGCTTCCGACGGTCCGCAGAACTGGTGGAACCAGGCTTCCGACAAGGTTTCCGAGACATCGGTCGTCAAGTTGATGGATAAGTCCGAAACCCCGTTCAACGCGATGTGGTGGGATCGTTATCCGGAAATCGATCCGACGGCTCCCAAAACCCAGTAAATCCCTTTCAGGTGCGTATCAGATCCACATGCGATCCACATGCGTTTCCGCGTCCCATTTCCCCATTGTTTTTAGATCATGGCTGAAACACAGACCTCCGTCGCTCTCAATATCGGCTCCCAGCGCATCGGCATGGCGGTTTTCGAAACCTCCAAGGCCGGCGGGCTGATTCTCAAATCCTATGCTTCGGAAGCCGTTTCGGCGGACCCGTCGCAGGAAGCGAGCCGTATCGCCCAAACCCGCGCTGCCGTCGCGGAGCTTGCGAAGAAACTCAAGGTAGGCAAAACCAAGATCCGTTACGCGATTTCCGGACAATCGGTTTTCACCCGCTTCGTCAAACTTCCTCCCTTGCAGGAAGATAACATCGAACAACTGGTGACTTTCGAAGCCCAGCAGCACGTCCCTTTCCCGATCGATGAAGTGGTCTGGGATTACGAGCTGATCGAGGGAGCCGGAGAAAAGGAAGCCATCATCGTGGCCATCAAGGGCGAGTCCCTGGATGAAATCAACGAAGCGGTAAACGCTTCCGGCCTCTCCACCGCCGAGGTGGATGTAGCCCCGATGGCTCTCTACAATGCTTTCCGCGCGGCTTACGGCCAGGTGGAAGAGCCGGTGCTGGTGATCGACATCGGTGCGAAGACCAGCAACCTGCTCTATATCGAAGGCGGTCGCTTCTTTACTCGCAGTATCCCGATCGGCGGTGCTTCCGTCACGGCGGCGATCGCGAAGGAATATCAAATCAGCTTCGCAGATGCGGAAGCCCAGAAAGTCAGCAACGGACTGGTCCTCATGGGTGGCGGTCACGCCGAGCAACTCGATGAATCCATCGCCGGTCTCGGAACCGTTATTCGCAATGCCCTCACCCGGCTTCCCGCCGAAATCGCCCGGACGACCAACTACTATCGCAGCCAACATGGAGGCAGCGCTCCGCGTCGTGTGATCCTGGCCGGTGGTGGTGCGAATCTTCCCTACACTCTTGAGTTTTTTGCCGAAAAACTGAATCTCCCGATCGAATACTTCAATCCGCTCGCCAATGTCACTCTGGGCAAGTCGGTCGAAGCGAATGAGATTCAAGGTGAAGCCCATCAACTGGGTGAGCTGATCGGTCTTGGCCTGCGGGGTATCGGAAAATCCGCGATCAATATCGATCTTGTTCCCGATGTGGTCGAGCAAACCCGCGCCGCGGATCGTCGCAAACCTTTCCTGCTCGGTGCGGCCGCACTCGTTTTGTTGGGTTGTGGCGTTTGGGCCGGTCTCCAATTCGTCGCCGCCAAGAAGGCAGAGGAAAAAACCGTGGCACGCGAAGAAGCCAAGGAAGTGCTGCAACCGTTGGAACAGGAAATCAGCGCCTTCCTCAAAAAAGAGGAGGCGACCCGGAAGATCGCGACAGGTTACACATCCGCGGAAGCGGATCACGCCTATTGGTTCGATCTTCTCGCCGAGGTGCGCGAAGCCTTCGCCAACGATGCGATCTGGATCACGGATTTCAGCCCGATCGTCGGCTTCGATCCCGCCCTGGCGGATGGAGCTGGCAACGCGAGGAGCATCAATGGCCGTGACGCGGTGAAGACCGATTTCGCCAATACGGTGTATGGCGCGTCCGCGTTGGTGGATATTCGCCCGGAAACCAACACGAGGGCATCTCGCACCGCCAAACCTGCGGAACCCGCCGCTCCCGTCATCAACGCGATCCGCGTGAAAGGCCTCTGGCGTGAAAACCCGAGGAGCCAGAACGTGGTCTCGGAGTGCCTGAAAAACCTCCGGGATAAAGCGGATGGCAATTTCACCTTCACCCTCAAAGGTGCGAAAAACACCGCGATCGACCTCAAGGACGAACAGATCCTCAAGACCAGCCTCGTCGGCGGTGGTGAGGGAGCTCTCGCCAACACCTTCGAAATCACTCTTCCACTTGCTCGTCCGGTTCCGGCGAAGTGACATCCTCAACGTTTATTTTACACGCAATCCATATGAGTTGGATCCAAGAAAACAAATTTGTCGCGACCCTCGGCGGGGTGACTCTCGCGGGTGCCGTCCTGTTGATCGGTTTCGGCGCGAAAAGCTGCAGCGATTACAAATCCGCCAAAGAGCGCTTTGATACCGCTTCCGGCGAGGTTTCCCAATTTGAGAGCCTGCCTCTTTACCCGAAAGAAGAGAACAAGAACGGTAAGGAAAAGGCCCTCAGGGAATACATCCAGCAAACGGAGGAGCTTCAGGCGGCGTTCGAGAAATATCGCTCCGCTTCCGACGAGAAAATCAGTCCCCAGGAATTTACCGATCGCCTGAAAGCCGCGGACACGGAACTCCGCAAGGCGTTCGAAGATTCGAAAACCACTTTGCCAACGAGCTTCTTCGTCGGTTTCGAGTCCTACACCGGAACGCTCGCACGTGATTCCGCGACAGGCATTCTCGACTTCCAGCTCAAGGCGGTGAAATCCATTCTCCTTTCGCTGGCCACCGCCGCTCCGAGCGAACTGACCAATATCAGCCGCCCGAAACTGCCGGAAGAAGACGGACAGGAATTCAAACCTGCGGCGGATCAGGTGTATCGCGCCCTCCCTCTTGAAATCAGCTTCCGGGGTTCGGAGAAATCCGTTCGTTCGTTCCTCTCGGCACTGGGCAAGAACGATGACAAGTTTGTCGTCATCCGCAGTGTGCGCATCGCCAACGAGAAGGCGGATGCGCCGCTCGCTAGCGATGCCAAGTTCCAAACGACTGAAGAAACTCCGGCCGGCGATGTGGGTGGTGGTTTCGTGATGCCGGGTTCCGAAGAACCTGAGCAGCAACCGGCCGCTCCCGTGGCGGATAGCAGCCCAGTGCTGATCCAGGTGCTTGGAAAGGAAGAAGTGAATGTCTTCCTCCGCTTGGACATCCTCCAGTTCCTTCCTGCCAAACCTCTCCCAAAACCCTGATTCAACTTCCGAAATAACCATGTCCTGGTTCCAAAAAAATTACGAAAAAGCTGCAATCGGTGGAGGTGCCGTTGTCGCGCTAGGCCTTGCCTGCCTGGGCTGGATGCAGTTCAACAAAGTGGATGTCGATTTCGACAGTTCGCTGAAAGGCAGAGGAAACAACGATCCTGCTGTGAAGGGTGCCGAGCTGATTCCTCAAACGCTTTCTTCCATGCAGTTGGATCGCGTGATGAAACCCGCCGAAGTGGATGGTCGCGAAATAGATCTTTTCGCAGGAGTGCCTCTCTTTATCGGTAAGGCGGATACCACCAAGCCGGTGGATCTTTATAAAAGCGAGCCGATCCATCCCCCGATTCCCAACCTGTGGTGGCTGGAAAACAAACTGGACCCGGGTTTCGCGGATTCTCCCCAGCGGGATCCCGACGGTGACGGCTTTTCCAACCTGCAGGAGTTCGAGGCGAAAACCGATCCGAACGATTCCAAATCCCACCCGGCTCTGGTCAATAAACTCAAATTTGTCAAAGACGAGAGCGTGAAGTGGATTCTGCGTCCCGGTTTTGAATCCGATGGAGGCTTCCAGTTCCGCTATGTGGAGTTCCAGGACGGTACGGACAAACAGAAAGCCGGACCTTTTCCCTCCGAAGTCGCACTGCCCGACGCCCTGTTTTTTGTCGGTGCCAGCAAGGCTCTCGAAAGGAGCGATGTCAGTGGCGATTACAAGAACCGCTTCAAGTTCCTTAGCTCCGAGAAACGTAAGGTGAAGAACGAGAAATTCGGCACGGAGGAAGATGTGACCTTCGTAAAAGTCGAAGACCAGCGTCCGAACAAGAAAGGCCAGGTTTATGAAATCCCGGCCCCTCTGTCCGAAAGCAGAGCTGCCGAATACACCAACTTTGACCGCAAGGCCGTGCTTTCTCTTGAGGCGATCGGCCAGGAAGGCAAGGAATTCAAGATCGAGGAGAAAACCGCTTTTGCTCTTCCGCCGGATGCTTCGGAAAAATCTTACTTCCTTCAGGAAGTCTCTCCCGAGGCTATCGTGGTCGAATATTCCAGCCCGGATGGAGCCAAGAAAACCATCAAAATCCCCAAGGGTGGGACCGGAGAATGACCCACCCTATTAAAAATCGCTTTTCAAATCTCAAAAACATCGCCAGAAACCCTCAGTCCAATATGCAAAAAATGCCCATGTATCTATCCAGCCGTACCGCGTTCGCGTTGATGGCATTGGCCGCGGCCTTGCCTACGACCATCACGGTTGCTAATGCCGGCGAAGGCGGAAGCCTGAGCGGCCTCGCTCAACGTGAAATGATTCGTCGCCAGGAAGCAGTCTCCGATGCGGATCGCCTTCTGAACGAAGGTCGTGAAGCCTACGCTAAAGGCGACTACCAGATCGCGGTGGATAAATACCGTCAGGCACTGGATCGCCTCCCACCGGCTCCGATGGTCAGCGATCGCCGCGAAGTGATTCTCCGCCATCTCTCTGATGGCAGTGTGGCGCTCGCTCAACAGTACCGTAAAGTGGGCAAATACACCGAAGCTCGTGCGCTTCTCGAAGGTGTTCTTTCTCCGGGCGTGGATCCCGAAAGCCCCGAAGCCAAGCGTGAACTGGCTTATCTCGACGACCCGATCCGCACCAACCCGGCACTTACCTACGAACATACGCAGAATGTCGATAAAGTGCGCCGTGGCCTCTACATGGCTGAAGGCAATTACAACCTGGGCAAGTACGACGAAGCCAAGCGTGAATACGAAAACGTGCTTCGTATCGACCGTCATAATACCGCGGCACGTCGCGGCCTCGAAAGACTCAGCCAGGCCAAAAGCGATTACTACAAGGCGGCCTACGACCACACCCGTGCGGAACTCCTGATGCAGGTGGACGCCGCTTGGGAACTCGCCGTGCCCGTCGAACCACCGTCCTTCAGTGACAGTGGCTCCGGTCTGGACAGCACCACGACCGGTGTGGCCTACATCACCGAGAAGCTCCGTTCCATCATCATTCCGAGCATCAACTTCGAAGATGTCACGGTGGATGAAGCAATCGATTTCCTGCGTCTCCGCGCGGCAGAACTCGATACCCGCGAGACCGATCCCGCCCGCAAAGGCGTGAACTTCGTGATCCGCCGCCCGCGTTCCAATGATCCTGCGGCACCCGCAGCGCAAATCCCGTCGATCAAGGAACTTCGCCTTCGTAACGTTCCCCTTTCGGTCGCTCTGAAATACATCTGCGATTCAACCCAGCTTCGTTACAAGGTGGATGACTTTTCGGTGATTCTCGTTCCTCAAGCCGACGATAGTCAGGACTTCTTCACCCGAACCTTCAGTGTTTCTCCGGATTTCGCTTCCGCTCTCAGTGGTTCCGGAGGAGCTGCCGCTGCGGCACCTACCGATCCATTTGCTGAAAAGTCTCCCGCAGCATCGTTGACCGAACGTAAACCGATCAAGGACCTTCTCTTGGCCGCAGGGGTTGCCTTCGCGGAAGGAGCTTCCGCCACCTTGAGCGGCGGAACGCTGCTTGTCACCAACACTCCGACCGAGCTCGACAAGATCGACAACCTTGTTCAAGCGCTTGCTTCCAAGAAACCGAAACAGGTCAAGATCACGACTAAATTTGTCGAAGTCTCGCAGGAAAATACCGATGAGCTCGGGTTTGATTGGGTGGTTAGCCCATTCGGCGGCGGCAGAGTGACCGGTACCGGTGGCTCTACGGGCAACAGTGCGGGGAGAACCGCGTTGGACTTTGGTGATGCTCTCCTCAATGGAACCAATACGGCAGGCAATCCTAATGGTATCGCGACCAGTGGTCTTCGTAGCGGCGACTTTGCAGTCAACCGGAATAATATCGATGCGATTTTGAATAATCCGAACCGGAATGCTGAAACGAATAAGGTAGCGCCTGGAATTCTTGGTCTTACCGGGGTGTTCGGTGATGGTGAAGTTCAGATGATTATGCGTGGTCTTGCTCAAAAGAAGGGCACGGACCTCATGACCGCTCCTTCCGTCACCGCTCGTTCGGGAGAGAAAGCCAAGATTGAGATTATTCGCGAGTTCATCTATCCAACCGAATACGAACCCCCTCAACTGCCAAACTCCGTCGGCACGAGCAACACCAGTGGCGGTTTGTTTGGTACCGGATTGGGTAATGGAAGTGGAACCAGCTCGTTCCCGGTTACTCCAGCTACTCCGACTGCCTTCCAAACCCGTAATACGGGTGTGACCCTTGAGATCGAGCCGACCATTGGAGAAAACGACTTCGTGATCGATCTGCGCTTCGTTCCCGAGATCGTCGAGTTCGAAGGCTTCATCAACTATGGCAGTCCGATCAGTTCTCCGGGCACTAATGCTATGGGGCAGGCTACCAGCGTCGTAATCACCGACAACCGGATCGAGATGCCGGTCTTCGCATCCCGTCGCGTTACCAGCTCGCTGACCATCTATGACGGTTACACCGTCGCGGTTGGTGGCCTGATGCGTGAAGACGTGCAGAACGTCGAGGATAAGGTGCCGATTCTGGGTGACATCCCGGTGGTGGGCCGCTTGTTCCAGAGCAAGAGCGAAAATCGTATCAAGAGCAATCTGATCATTTTCGTGACTGCCCAGATCATCGATGCGACCGGACGTCCGTTGCGTGGAGCCGATGCCGCACCGACGACGGTATCCACCATGGGTTCGGGAGACGGCGTGCTGCCTCCGCTCGACCTTCCTCAATAAGCGATCAGTCTCTTATTTGATTCTCAAAGACCGGCGGGAGTTTTCCTGCCGGTCTTTTTGGTTTTGTGTGTTGTCGCTTGATCCTGTCCGGAGATTTTTCACATTACCTTGATGCAGGTGCTGGCTTTGACAGGAGGAATCGCTTCCGGGAAATCGACGGCTTGCCGCCTGATTCAGCATCTGGTGCCGAAATGTGTGTTGTTCGACTGCGATGCCTCGGTGCGGGGAATGTTGGACACAAATGCCGAAGTCGCGGCAGAGGTGGCTGCCGAATTCGGCTCCCAAGTGTTGACCTCTTCGGGACAGATCGATCGTTCGTTTTTGCGCCAGGAGGTTTTCGCCAGTGTGGAGGCGAGACGTCGTTTGGAGTCGATCCTTCATCCCCGGGTGCGGCAAGAATGTCTTGCTTCCCGGGAGGGGGCTGCTAAACAGGGCGCCGAGTGGTTCGTAGCGGATGTGCCCTTGTTGTTTGAAAAAGGTTTCGACTTTGGGCAAACGCGGGTGATCGTTGTCGCTTCATCGCGTGCCACTCAAATGAAGCGGCTGAAAGCCCGTGACGGATTCGAAAATTCCCTCATCGAGTCCATTCTCCAAGCACAACTCCCGGTAGATGAGAAGATAGCCCGCGCGGATATCGTCTTTTGGAATGAAGGCCCGATCTCGGTGCTGGAAGCCCAGATCCGGCGTTTTTACCATTTATCTCCATGACTTCCCCGAACGAAGCCGAAGCTCCGGCAACCGACACCTCTCCGGAAACTCCGTCAACTTCCGAGGATTCGCAGGCCGCAGCGCTTGTCCCGGCGACCATTGACATCAATCGCTTCCGCAAAAAGCCACTAGCGGAACTGCAGGCGATGGCGGAAGCCGTGCCGGCCCGTATCCAGGGCGGTATTCCGAAAAGCCAACTGGTTTATGAGCTTCTCTGTTTTTACGCTGCGGAAGGAGCCCTTCTCGAATGCGAAGGAATTCTCGAACCCACCAAGGAGAATTACGCGATGCTCCGTGATCCCGAGCGCAGTTTTCGACCGGGTGCGGATGATATTCACGTCAGCAGCCATCTGTTGCGGGAACGTGGATTGCGTGCGGGACAGCGGGTGAAAGTCCGCGTTCGCAGTCCCCGTGAGCGGGACAAGTATCTCTCGGCGCTGGAGATTCTCGAAATCGAAGGAGTTCCGGCGGCAGAGTTTCAGGCCCGGAAAGATTTCGATCACCTGACGCCATTGTTTCCGGATCAGCGAATCCATCTCGAAGGCGAGGGCAAGGATTTCCTGGCGGTGCGGGTCATCGATTTGATCGCCCCTCTCGGCAAGGGCCAGCGCGGATTGATCGTTGCGCCACCACGCGGCGGGAAAACGATTCTTCTGAAACAGATCGCCCGTTCGATCCGCCTCAACCACCCGGAAGCCGAACTCATCATTCTTTTGCTCGATGAACGGCCCGAGGAGGTGACCGATTTCGAGGAAACCGTGGGTGCCCTGGTTTTCGCCTCCACTTTCGACGAAGCGCCGAAGCGTCACGCACAGGTCGCGGATCTTGTGCTGGAGCGTGCGAAGCGGATGGTCGAGATGGGCAAGGATGTGATCCTGCTCCTGGACAGCCTCACTCGGTTGGCGCGTGGGCATAACTCGGCCATGCAGGGCGGACCCATCGGTTCCGGCGGTGTCAGCCCGGTGGCTCTTCAGAAATCACGGAAGTTTTTCAGTGCCGCACGCAATGTGGAAGAAGGTGGCTCCTTGACCATTCTGGCGACGGCATTGATCGAAACCGAAAGCCGCATGGACGATGTGGTGTTCGAGGAATTCAAGGGCACGGGAAATATGGAGGTGCGGCTGGATCGTGAACTGGCCGAGCGCCGCGTTTTCCCGGCGATCCATATTCCACAGTCCGGCACACGGAATGACGACCGCCTCTATCATCCGGATGAGTTCCTCCGCGTGGTGGATATTCGCAAGCAACTGGCGCAACAGCCGATCGGCGATGCGATTCAAACGCTGCTGACGAATCTGAACGCGACGAAGACGAACGCTGAGTTGCTCTTGCGTGGCTTGCGCTGAACCGGCCTGTGGTTCCACGCTGTTATTGCGGCTTTGTGCGGATGATTTTCGGTAAATGGCCGCAATCTACCAACAGCCTCATTGACACGCGATGGTGTGTGGCTAGGATTTTAAGTTGTACCGGGATTTCCGTTCCGGTGCCGTCTTAAATCCTACCCAATCACCCGATGGCTACCAAAAAAAAAGCCGCGAAAAGTGCGTCGGCCTCCTCCCGAAAAGGCAAGCAGGCGTCAAGAAAACCTTCCGTTGGAAAAACAAAACCCTCTTCGAAAAAAGCGAAACAGCCTCGCTATGTTTACAAGTGGGGTGCCGGAAAGGCGGACGGGCATGGAGGGATGAAGCCGTTGCTCGGCGGGAAAGGGGCGAATCTCGCGGAGATGACGCGTATCGGTCTGCCCGTACCTCCGGGATTCACGATCACGACGGAGGTTTGCACCTATTTTTATCAGAACGGGAAAAGCTATCCTCCGGAGCTTGAGGCACAGATCCGGGATGGCATGAAAAATGTCGAGAAGATCATGGGCACCAGATTCGGAGACTCGAAGGCGATGCCTTTGCTGGTTTCCGTCCGGTCGGGAGCGAGGGATTCGATGCCTGGAATGATGGACACGATCCTCAATCTCGGTCTGAACGACGAAACCGTGCTCGCGCTGGTTTCCGCGACGAAAAACGAACGCTTCGCATGGGATTGTTACCGCCGTTTCATTCAGATGTACGGAGATGTGGTGCTGGGTGTGCAAAAGCGGGAAAGCGAAGATCACGAACCTTTCGAATCGGTGATTTCCCATTACAAACGCGAAGTTTACGGGAAAAAGGAGATTCAGGATTCCGAGCTGACCGCCGAAGATCAGAGGGAGCTGGTGGAGCGTTTCAAGGAACTCGTCAAACAACGCACCGGGCAGGGATTTCCGGATGATCCGTGGGAGCAGTTGATGGGAGCGGCCGGTGCGGTGTTCGGGTCATGGATGAACGACCGGGCGATGGTCTACCGGCGCAAGTACGGCATTCCATCCGAGTGGGGCACGGCGGTGAACGTGCAGGCGATGGTGTATGGCAACATTGGAAATACCTCCGGCTCCGGAGTGGCCTTCACCCGCAATCCGGCGAACGGAGCGAACGAGTTTTACGGCGAGTTTCTCGTCAACGCCCAAGGCGAGGATGTGGTGGCCGGTGTGCGGACGCCCTCTCCGGTTTCCGAAATGAAGAAGGTTCTGCCGAAGCCTTACGCGCAGCTCATCAAGGTGCGGAAGATTTTGGAAATGCATTTCAAGGACGTGCAGGACATCGAGTTCACGGTGCAGGACAACCGCTTATTCATGCTGCAGACGAGAAACGGCAAGCGCACCGCGGCGGCGGCGTTGAAAATCTCGATGGATATGGTCAGAGAGAAACTCATCGATTGGGAAACGGCGGTGTTGCGAAATCCGGCGGACCAGTTGGAGCAGTTGCTCGCTCCCATTTTCCAGACCGAGCAGGTGAAACAGGCAAAGTCTCTGGCGACGGGGCTTCCCGCCGGACCGGGGGCGGCCTCGGGGAAAATCTATCTGAATGCCGAGCGTGCCGCCGCTGCCGCGGCGCATGGTGAAAAAGTGCTTCTGGTGCGGAATGAAACCAGTCCCGAGGACTTGCGGGGAATGATCGCGGCGGAAGGTATTCTAACGGCGAAAGGCGGGGTTTCTTCCCATGCGGCGCTGGTGGCCCGCCAGATGGGCAAGGTGTGCGTTTGCGGAGCATCCGCGATCGAGATCGATTACGAGAAGAAAACCGTCAGGGCATCCGGAAAAACGTTCCGGGAAGGGGATTTCCTTTCCATCGATGGCACGACCGGCGTGGTTTACGCGGGCCAGTTGAAAACCGCGCCTTCGGAAATCATTTCCGGAATCGTCGATGGAGATCCGGCGGCGCGTAATACCGAAAAGTTCAGGAATTTCCGGAAACTGATGAAATGGTGCGGGGAGACCACCCGGTTGCGCGTGCGGACGAATGCGGATACGCCCGAGCAAACCCGCGTCGCGCTGGCATTCGGAGCGGAAGGAATCGGACTCACACGGACCGAGCACATGTTTTTCGAAGGAGACCGGATCGACGCGATGCGCGAGATGATCCTCGCCACCACACTGGAGGCGAGAAAGGCGGCGCTCGACAAATTGTTGCCGTATCAGCGTGAGGATTTCGTGGGGATTTTCACCGTGCTCAAGGGCTATCCGGCCACGATCCGTCTGCTGGATCCGCCGTTGCACGAGTTCCTTCCGCATTCCCGACAACAACAGGAGGATCTTGCGAAAAAACTCGGTGTGTCGGTCAAATCCATCATCCAGCGGGTGAAGGAGCTTCACGAATTCAATCCGATGTTAGGTCATCGCGGTTGCCGTCTCGGAATTTCCTACCCGGAGATCACTGCGATGCAGGCGCGGGCGATTTTCGAAGCGGCGGCGGAAGTCCTGAAGCGGAAGATCAAGGTGAAACCGGAAGTGATGATTCCCTTGGTGGGTTATCGCAAGGAGTTCAATCTCCAGGCGGAGATCGTTCGCAAGGTGGCGGGGGATGTGATGCGGGAGCGTGGTGTGAAGTTCGATTATCACGTCGGAACGATGATCGAGGTGCCGCGCGGCGCGCTCATCGCGGACCGGATCGCGGGAGACGCGGAGTTTTTCAGTTTTGGAACCAACGATCTGACGCAGACGACGCTGGGGATCAGCCGTGACGATATGGGTGCGTTTCTCGGTGCGTATCTCGAAAATGAGGTCTATCAGAAAAATCCCTTCGCCACGCTGGATGTGCGCGGGGTAGGTCAGTTGATCGAGCTGGCGGTGGAAAAAGGACGCAGCGTGAGACCGGACATCAAGCTCGGTATTTGCGGCGAGCATGGAGGAGATCCGGCGTCGGTCATGTTCTGTCACAACGTCGGGCTGGATTATGTCTCCTGCTCGCCATTCCGTGTGCCGGTGGCACGGCTTGCTGCGGCGCAGGCGGCGATATTGGAGAAGGGCGGAGGGTGATGCGGGTCCAAGGCCAAGGGTTAATGAGTCATGAGTGAAGAGTTACGAATGGAAAACCACTCATGACCCGTGACCCATGACCCATCATTTCCTCTCGTGGATTTTTCCGAGTTGATAGGCCTGGATCAGGTCGGTGAGTATGGCGATGGCGTAGTCGATGTCCCGGCCCTGTTCGGTGTCTTCGACGAGACGGGGGGTGTCGTAAGTCCGCAGAATGGTCATGTCCGGGATGATGTCGAGGCCTTCGCGGACGGCGGTTTCGGGGTCGGGGAATGAGTGATGCTCGGCGAGGGTTTCTCCTTCCGGGCCGAGGATCAGGGTGTAGCCGCGATCTCCGTAGGCTTCGGAAAATGCGCCGTCGATGGTGACGGCATTGCCTCCACGTTTGAGGGCGGCTTCACCTTTGCGCACGGGGACGTGGCCATTCACGAGCAGTCCGCCTTCCACGATGCCCATGTCGAGAGCGACGCGGTCGCAGAATTCCCGGTTGTGCAGCCACTCGAACCATGATCCGCCGATTTCCTTGTGGGTGGTTTTGTCTTCGATGAAATAGGTTTCGAAGGTGGCCATGCGGTCTTTGCCGAAAAGCGGGGACTTCGGTCCGGCCCAGAGGTAGTAGAACCAGTCCTTGTCATCCACGGATGCGGCGACGGCTCCGCCACGGAAGGCGCGCTTGATGACACGGGTGCAGGCGTCGAAAATCGCGGGGCCTTTGTATTCGTCGCCATCGATGAGAAGCGATTGATATTCGCCTTTTTCATCGACGGGGAGACAGGCGTGGAAAATGGCGGCACGGTCCCGGATGAGGGACATCTGGCCGTAGTTCGCCATCCAGAGCATGTGTTCCCACAGGCGGGGTGAGGTGATGAAGCTTTCTTCCAGACGCTGGATGCATTCTTCTTCCTCGGGGGTGAGTTTGTTAGGATCGGCGGGATCGATGGTGGGGAAGTGGGTGTCCCTCAGTTGATGGGTCTTGCCGTAGAGGGTGATGGTGCCGTTCGCGTAATCGATTTTCGGCAGGATGTTGCGCTCGTCCATTTCCCATTCGGGGTGACGCTCGATGGTTTGGCCTTCGAGTTTGAATTGAAGGATCGAGATGGCCTTTTGCATGCGGGCGACTTGCCCGGTATCGCGTTTGCCGGTGCGCTTCGGCTTGAAATAGGTGGCTGGATCGTTGGCGTAGGCGTGGTCCGCGAGGATTTCGAGCGCTTTGGTCAGGATGCCGTAGCCTTCCTCGATCTGGAACATGCGGAGGTAGCGGATGGAAACGCGCAGGACGGTGGCGATCAGGGCGCGCTGGCCGAGGCAGGCTCCCATCCAGATCACGTCGTGGTTTCCCCAGATGAGGGAGACGTTCGGCTGGTGGATGAGGTAGTCCACGACCATATCGATGCGTGGACCGCGGTCTCCGAGGTCTCCGGCGACGATGAGTTCTTCGACGGAGAGATTCCGGATGAAACGGGAGGCGCTCCGGATCATGCTTCCGTCCAGATTCATGTCGATGAGTTCGCGGAGCTGGATGTCGATCATCACCGGATCATGGCCACCGGCGGGAGCGTTGAGCATGGCTTCGAAAAACTCGCGCTGTTCCTTCGGAGCGAGGGTTTTGACGTCCTTGCGGCGGCGAGTGCGGATCAGCGCACGGATGACGTCGAATTGGCGTTCGAGCGTGGTACGCACCCAGGTGTATCGTTTTTCCGGGTGGCCGATCAGTTCCGGCTTTTTCATCCGGAGCACCTCGGCGGGGTAATACAGGACGTTCATGAATTCCTGCAGCTCTTCGGCGGAGAGCGAGGAACCGAAAATATCCAGCACGAGCGGTCTGAGGCGGCCGCTGGCGTTGTTGATGACGTGGCGGAGTTTCTTGTTCTCGCCATGGATGTCCGAGATGACGTGGATCACGCCCTTCGGCAGTTTTTTGGTCGCACGGAGCGCCGCGATTTCGGAGGCGGCGGAGGAGATGGAAGGGAAACGTTCCGCGAGGATGTGCAAGGCTGGATTCAGCATGACGGTGCAATGAGGGAAGGCGGAGAGCTTGGAGCAGGATCAGGTTTCGGGGGAGAAAAAAATAGGGGAGATCATGAGAAATGAACTTCCGCTGGATGAATGCCACGAAAAAAGCAGCCGGGGCGACCCGGCTGCCTTGGAGGGAAAGAAAACGTCACTTGATTTGGGCCTTCACCCAATCGGCGATTTTCTGGTCGTCATCGTGGGCGGCCCACAGGTGGCGGAGGAAATCGGAGGGATGAATGTCGCCATGGTTTTTGAGGAAATTCCGGTCTCCGCCGCAGCAGAACATGAGGTCCGGATCGAGTTCCCCGCGCAGCTTGGCGCGCCCCTTGGCGATGATGCGGGGAAGGTAGGCGAGACCGGCGAGTTCGTCTCCGAAGGTCGGGATGGTCTCGGCGTTGACGATCGGGCCGCGTCCGGGTTTGCCATCCATCACGGTGAGGAAATAGTCCCGGCGCACGGCGGCGACGAGCAGGGCTGTGGAAAGCGAAGGTTCACCTTCGCCGCAAAAATCTTCGACGAAATCGAAAAACTCGCGCGGTTGGTAGCCGATGGAGCCGAGGAATGCGAGGTCCTCGGGGCTGTAGTAATTTTCAAAATCCGTATCGCCCGCCTGATAAGCGGCCACACAGCGTTCAAAGAGCTCGATGAAAGTATCGTTCCACATGATGGGTTGGTTGGTGGTGGGTGGTTGATCGTTGATGGTTGTTCGGAAGTCTCGAAATGAGAGTCTTATCCGACCATCAACCATCAACTCTCAACCATCAACCGATTCCTTCCATCGGCGCGATTTGATCGATAGCCTGCCAGAGGGATTCCGGCAACGGCGGGGCGTGGAGGGAGTTCAGGGAATCGTCGAGCTGGGCGACGGTCCGCGCGCCGATGATGGCGGTGGTGACGGCGGGTTTCCGCAGTGCCCATCTCAGCGCCATGTGGTGGAGGGGGATTCCATGATCGGCGGCGAGTTTCCCGAGAGCGAGGATTTGCTCCTGTCTGGTCCGGACCTGATCGGGATTGAGAAACGGGCTGGTGCTCGCGGCCCGGGAATCGTCCGGGATTCCGTTCAGGTATTTGGGCGTGAGCATGCCTTGGGCCAGCGGGCTGAACACGGCGCTGCCGATGTTTTCTTCATGCAGGTGATCGAAGATGCCGGCGGCCTCCACTTCCCGTCGGAAAATCGAATAGGCGGGTTGGTAAATCAGGCAGCGGACTCCCATTTGCTTCAGCAGGGAAATAGCTTCACGCAAGCGGTCCAATGGATAGTTCGAGAGACCGGCGTAGATCGCTTTTCCGGAATTCACCGCGGTGGCGAGGGCGGACATGGATTCCTCCAGACGGGTTTCCGGGTCCGGCCGGTGATGATAGAAGACATCGATGTAATCGAGCCGCAACCGGCGCAGGGACTGATCCAGTGAGGAAAGCAGATGCTTTCTCGATCCCCATTCGCCGTAGGGGCCTTTCCACATGTGATAGCCCGCTTTGGTGGAAATGAAGAGCTCGTCCCGATGCGCGGCGAAATCCCCGGAAAGGATGCGACCGGCGTTTTCCTCGGCGGAGCCGGGCGGCGGGCCGTAGTTGTTGGCGAGGTCGAAATGCGTCACTCCCCGGTCGAAGGCACGACGCATCATGTTGCGCGCTTCGTCGAAATCGCTGGTGTGTCCGAAGTTCTGCCACAGGCCCAGAGAAATGGCGGGCAGCAGAATGCCGGAGTCTCCGCAGCGGCGGTAAGTCATCCGGTCGTCGTCGTAGCGATGGGGATCGAACATGGGGTTTTGAAAACCGGGAGCGCGGACTTCAGTCCGTTTGGTTGGGCTTTGTGTATCTCAATCTCCCCCAAGCTCCGGCTCAGCACGGGCGGCGTGCCAGACTCTGGCAATGTCGATGAGTTTTTCCGGGTGATTGATTCGATAGACGATTCGGTAGGAGTGGAAAATGATTTCCCGAATCAGTGGGTCTTTGCGTTCAGGGACAATTCGTCCGATTTCCGGGAAATTTTGCAGACCTTCCACTTTTGCAATGAGCTGAAGAGCGAAGGACTGCGCTCTTGGCGGATTGTCCGCTGAAATGTAGCGGACGAGATCGCGGAGGTCATTCATAGAGACCGGCGACCAAATTATTTTGTAAGCCATGAGGCGAGTTCTCGCTTGAGATCTTCGTGAGGAATTCCTTCGCCCATATCGAGTTGATCGAAGCCTTTCTGGATGGCTGCGAGGAAATCAATGCGCTCTGCGATTTCGCCCAAGGTGGAATCGTCCGGCAGCTCGCGAATCGCGTTGAGAACGAGCATTTTCTCAGTCATGGCGGAAGGATAGGAGATGGGGGCCTGTTCTGCAAGTATGTTGAAATGCTACGATTTCCGGAATTTTTCCAATGCTTGGAGACGCTCCAGCAGCGGCGGGTGCGAGTAGTCCAGCCAGACGCGGAGTTTGGCGGGGGAGGGGTGGGAAAGGTGGGTGCTGGAGAGTTTTTTCAGAGCCTCGCCGAGGGATGTGGAATCGCCGGTCGTTTTGGCGGCGTAGGCGTCCGCCTCGAATTCATGTTTGCGGGACCATGCGTTGGCCAGCACGCCGAGGATTTTTGAAACGGGTTCGAGCAGGATGCTGAAAAGCACGAGACCGACGTGGGGGGAGATTTCCGCGACGCCGAAGGCATCGAAGAGCAGTCGGGAGAATTTCCCGCTCGGATCGGTGGCGATGCCGAGGAGGAAGAAAATCCCCGCCGTCTGGAGAATGCCGACCGCGAGACGTTGTTTGATGTGGCCGCAGCGGAAGTGGCCGATCTCATGGGCGAGCACGCCGAGGAGTTCCGGCTCGGTGCTTTTTTCGATCAGGGTGTCGAAGAGGGCGATTTTCTTGCGTTTCCCAAAACCGGTGAAAAAGGCGTTGGCCTTGGTGGAGCGCTTCGAACCGTCCATCACGAATACACCGTCCAGCGGGAAGCCGCAGCGTTCGCCGAGAGACTGGATTTTTTCCTTCAGCGGTCCGTCCGGCATGGGCGTGAATTTGTTGAAAAGCGGCATGATCCAGGTCGGCGCCAGATAAGTGAGCAGCAGTTGGACGAGGGTCACGAAGGCCCATGCCCACAGCCATGCGTGCGGCACTTCGTGGAAAATCCACAAGACTCCGGCGGCGATGGGCAGGCCGATCACTGCGGCCAGCAGCAGGCCCTTGAGGCGGTCCATGACAAAGGTACCCACGGTGGAACGGTTGAAGCCGAATTTCTGCTCGATGACGAAGGTTTCGTAGATCGAGAAGGGCAGGGAAAGCAGACTTTGGCCGAGGAAGATCGCGGAAAGGAAAATCAGGCCGGTGCCCAGCCGGGAATCGGTCAGCGAGCGGGCGAGGCCATCCAGCCAACCGAATCCGCCGGACCACCAGAAGGCGACGAGGACCATGAGCGAGAAGGTCGCCTGCACGGTCTCGAAGCGGGTGTTGACGATGAGGTAATCGCGGGCTTTTCCCAGTTTTTCATCGTCCATGAGACCGGAAAGCTCGTGCGGCACCTTTTCCGGGAAGGATTTCAGGTTCAGGAGCGAAGAGATCCATTCGAGCTTCCAGAGCAGGGAAAGCCCGATCAGGACCAGAATGGAGATGAAATTCCACGTGTGCATAGAGACGGAAGACTGGGAGACAGAAGACGGAAGAAAAGAAAAACCCTGAGTTTTCCCGATCAAGTGCGGGAGGGGGGGATGGCTGCAAACTTTTTCCGGGTTTTCGGGGGAGAAGACGATCGAGGAAGCGGCTGGACTATTCTTCGGTTTTTTCAGATGAACTGGAGATTCGGCCAAAGTATGAAAAAGCATCTCATCGTCCTGACCGCGCTTGCGATCATCGCAGGGGGAATTTTCTGGAAAACCAAATCAGGCACTCCGGACGTTCCGCCGGAATCCTATCCGTTGACGAAGGCTGACATCCTCACGAATCTGAAAGGCATGGAGGGTGAAATCGTGGAGGTGAAGGGTGGTGGCGACACGATGCACTATCGCAGCGACGGCGAGATGACCTTGCCCTATGGTGGAGGTGGAGAAGCGGGGCCAGCCGGGACGACGAAATCCGGGGTGAGCATGATGTTTCCAGCCGCGTCGGATCACCATCACGTCATCCATGTTTACGAGTCGTCGGATGGAGGTGCGATGCTTGTTGGCAGAAGGATCGGGCGTGGGAATCAATGAAATTCTGCCGGTTTCACAATCTTAACAGTCTCTGAGTCGAATGATGCGAGTATTGATGGTTGTAGCTTCCCTGCTGCTTTCGGTGGGATGCAAATCGGCTCCCAAGTCTGCCCAGCAGATCAATATCGCGAAGAGCTCGACGCTATTCATGCTCATCGCGGATTATTCGGAAAGGCATGGAAAGATGCCTGCCAATCTTTACATGCTGGATTTGTCGGGGATCGGACCGGTGGAACGGCAGGCTACGATTGAAGATTTTCGCAGCGTCTCGCAAGACCGGAAGCAGGAAGCGGATTTCCTCTATTTTGGAGCACCATGCAGGTTGGAACAGCTCGATTCCGATCGAATCATTTTGGCCAGTCCGTTTCCCGGAACATTTTCCGAGGGCAGGAGGATTGTGAGGGCGGATGGAGAGGGGGGATTTCTCAGTGAATCCCAATTTCAACAGACTCTCATCCGGCAGGCAAATAGAGAGAAGGCAGAAGGGGGGAAGTGATATTTGCTACCCTTGATCCACGATATTCCATGAATACGAATCCAGTTTCACCTCCGAAAGAGCAAAGCCTTCAAGTTCCCCAGAAGGAGCCATCGTTGTTGCTCTTTTGCAGTGTGCCTTATCTTGTGATGGGCTATTTTGGGTTCGTCGCGTATCTAGGGCTGGTTGGGGTGATTGATTTTTTCGGAAGATGGGAAAATTCATTCCATTTTCTTTTCTGGATTGCGGCCCCCTTTTTTCTGGCGGCTGCATTGTTTCTGACTTGGCTGCACCCCTTGATTTGCTTGATTGTGGTGATTCGTAGTGGGTTAAGAGGGGAATTAGACAAATCACTGATGATGGTTGGAGGTTTGTCTTTGGTTTTGGCTGCGGCTTTTTTCTATTTCATTTCCCGCGGATACATAATCACCGTGTGAATCGGAAGGATTGCGGGATGATTTGCGGGTGGACGAGGAAGACTTTTCATTCCTTATTCGCGTTGATTCCCGTCCTTTCGCGGTCCGATTCCGGCGTTGAAACGGGGGTTGCCCTCGCGCTGATCCTTTTTTAGGGTGCGCGAATCCTCATGGCGCACCGCTTTTCCTTCAGCCGTTTCATGCTTGCTTCCGCTTTGGTGGCGACGCCGTTGTTCGCTTCGGCTCAGGCGGGGCTTCAGCCTGAGACTCCTGCGGCGAAATTGGCGACGGACGGCTCGATCCTTACCCGCAAGGACGCCCGGGCGATCACGCTGAAAATCCCCGCGCCACGCGGCCAGATCGTGGACCGGGAGGGCGAGCCGCTGGCGCAAACGGCCATCGCTTACCAGGTGGGCCTTCAGTTCCGCCAGTTCGAGCGGGCGGATCGCGATTTCGTGGTAAGCTGGGCGCGCACCCGTTTGGCGGATCTTGGGCAACTGGTGAAAAATCCGGTTTCCAGGACGGACGGCGAGCTTTACGACCACTATCGTCATCGTCGCTGGCTGCCGCTGTTGGTGTCCGGCCAGATCAGCGAGAAGGAGGCGAGGGCCATCGAGAAAAAAATGGGGTCGGATCTGGTGCTGCATCCTGTTTACCGTCGCTATTATCCGAACGGCAGTCTTGCGGCGCACATCGTCGGCTACACCGGTAGCGTCGGGAAACTGCCCACCGGTCCGATCAATTTCAACGAACCCATCTGGGAAGAGTCCGAAGGGCGCGCAGGATTCGAAAAACTTTTCGACAAGCAGCTCACGGGCGAGCCGGGTATGAAGCGCCTGCTCTTCGACGAAAACGGCAACAAGCTGCTCGAGGAACAGGTGAAACGTCCCAAGCCGGGCGGCACCATCGTCACCACTCTGAACCTCAAATGGCAGAAACATGCGGAAGCCGTTCTGCAAAAGGGCTGCCGCCGGGGTGCCTTCGTGGTTATCGACGTGGTGACGGGCGAGGTGCTGGTGATGGCTTCCCGACCGACCTTTGATCTGAATCTCTTCATCCCGGGTGTGAGCGAGAAAGATTACGCCGACCTCCGCGACGATCCGAGCCAGCCGCTTTTCGGCCGCGCCTTCCAGTCCGCCTACCCGCCTGCTTCCACCTTCAAGCCCATCGTCGCCCTCGCCGCTTTGAATCAGGGCGTGGTCACGGAACGCTCGCAAATTTACTGCCCGGCCTCCATTCAGATCGGGAACGCGACGTTCCGGAACTGGAGCAAAACCCCGGAAGGCTCCATCGACGTCCGCCGCGCGATCGCCCGCTCGTGCAACCCTTGGTTTTATCAGGTCGGCATCAAATCCGGCCCGTCCTCTTTCCTGAATCTCGCCCGCCGCATGGGCTTCGGCGAACGCACCGGTCTGCCGCTCATTGGGGAAACCGCCGGTCTGGTGCCGAACGACGAGTGGATGCTCAAACACGAAAAACGCCGGATTCTCGATGGCGATACCGCGAACCTTTCCATCGGCCAAGGCGTGCTTCTGTCTTCTCCACTTCAGGTCGCGCAGGGCATGGCCGCCATCGCCAACGGAGGCGTGCTGCCGAAGCTCCAGCTCATCCGCCAGAGTCAGGACACTCGCGGGCGGGTGGTGCAGGCCGCCGTCCCCGCGCGGAAAAACTGGCTCGGGGTGGACGCGAAAATGGTCGATGTCGTCCGGGACGGCATGGATGACGTGGTTTCCAAGGGCTACGGCACCGGGAAATCCGCCGCGCTCAGCTACACCTCGCTTTGTGGCAAGACCGGCACCGCCCAGTGGGGACCGAAGTCGAAAAACCAGCGTCTGGCGTGGTTCGCGGGCTTTTTGCCGCATGACAATCCTCGTTTCGCCTTCGCCGTGCTTTACGAAGGCCGCCCCGGTGAGACCGTTTCCGGTGGCCGCATGGCCGCCCCGATGGTGCGGAATTTCTTCGAACCGCTGAAATCCGACATCAAGGAAATCATCGAACCGCCGAAAAGAGCGCTCGTCGTTTCCCTCGACGATGGCGAAGGGGATGCCGACGAAGCACCGAAGGCCAAAAAAGTGGATGAGGAAGAAATGGCTCCGGAGGAATCATCCGACGAGGAATCTGCGCCGGATGCCGGTGAAACCGATTCCCCGACCGTGCTGCGGGCCGAACCGGTGCTGGAGCTGGATGCCTCCGCTGAAGTCCGTCCGCTCGATCCCGGACTGGATGGCGAAGCTCCCGCCCGCGCCCTTCCGGTGGACGAAGAGGAGGAAGTGATGGACGAAACCGTCGAACAGCCGTGAGCCGGACGGAGCGCCGACGTTCACGTCGGCTCGCGTTGTTTGCGCCGACTTGAACGTCGGCGCTCCATCCATACTCCGCGACATTTCTCCTTTACGCCCCGGGAAGTTCGCTTCAGAGAAGAGGGAAGACTGAGACTTACCCTTTCAGGCATTCATTCTCAGAGTCACTGATTCCTACAGAACCCATACAACATTCAAACATGGATATCCAAATCGCCACCCTTTGCGACTTCGCTGCTGATTACAACGGTAAGCTCGTCATCAACGGAACCTTCGACACCCTCGCCGCCCGCGCCGTGCCGGTCGTTCATCCTTCCTGCGCCCTCGCGATGCGTTTCTGCTTCACCCCGGAAGACGCCGGCCGCCACAAGCTTTCCATCAACATCATCAACGAAGATGGCGAGTCCCTCGATCCGAACAACATGCCGATCCAGCCGGAATTCGAAGTGCAGCTTCCGAAGGGCGTGCCGTTTCTGACCCGCAACATCATCCTCAACCTGCAAGGCCTTCGTTTCGAAAAAGCCGGTATTTATTCCATCGACATCGGTTGCGATGACGAAGTGCTCGTCCGCCTGCCGCTGCGCATCGCCCAGGTGACGCAGAACGCTAACGGCGAAACACAGTTGGCCTGATCGGAATCATGGCGTATGAAAGACGCCATGCCCGATTTTTCCTACTTTTCCTGCGCCCTCGTCACCGGAGCATCCGCTGGCCTGGGCGAAGAATTCGCACTTCAGATCGCGCCACGAGTCGGGAAACTCGTTCTCGTGGCGCGTCGTGCGGATCGCCTGAAGGAACTTGCGAGCCGGATTCGCGAGGAACATCCGAACGTCGCCGTGGCCGTTTACCCGGCGGACCTCAGCGACCACCGCGAGCGGCTCATTCTGGTGGAAGCGCTGGTGCTTTCAGGCTTCATCCCTGACCTTCTCGTCAACAATGCCGGGCTGGGCGATTACGGTGAATTCGCCACTTCCCCATGGGAAAAAACCGAGGCGATGCTGCGCATCAATGTCGAAGCGCTCACCCACCTCACGCACGCGCTGTTGCCGCACATGATTCATCGTCGGGAAGGTGCGATTCTCAATATCAGTTCGCTGGCCAGTTTGTTGCCGATTCCCGATTTCGCGGTCTACGCGGCGACGAAAGCCTACGTGACGAGTTTTTCCGAAGCGCTCCGCATCGAGCTACGCGATTACTCCATTTCCGTGCTCGCCGTTTGTCCCGGACCGGTGAAAACCGAATTCGGCACAGTGGCCCGGCGTGAAGAAGCAACCGGCGATTCCCTGCGCCAATGGTTCTACGTTCCGAAAGAACAGGTCGTCGCGGAAGCCCTTCATGCACTCGATCGCGACAAGGCCCGCGTGTATCCGGGTCTGAAAACCGCCGTCGCCGCAGCCGTCATCGCCGCATTGCCACTGGTCGCCCTGCGCCTGATTTTGGGGACAAGGCCGAGAAGGGAGTAGAAAGCTGCGAGAATGTGAGAAATCCGGTGACTGAGCGTTGATGTAGATCCATTGCCAAAATATTCCGCCGGAATTGGAGCACGGACTTCAGTCCGACCCGGAGAATCCAGCCATCGAAGCCAAACGGACTGAAGTCCGTGCTCCAATTCCCGTCGTCCAAATTTCTATCCGAGAGACTCCGGATATTCCTCAAGATAACGCTGGAGACTTTCCATTTGGATGGTCCAGCCGCCTTCGTTCATCAGATGGGCCGTTTCCCGGCGGGCAGGAGGGAGTGAATCGAATCCGCTTTCCGTTACCGTGAGCTGACAGCCGCCTCCATCGATGGGGGCGAGTTCGAAGCTGACGAGGGTGGGTGTTTCCGAGCTGTAATCGATTTCCTCGTCCACCGCGAAGGGGTGCCAGGCGAAGGAGAAATGGGATTCGGGGATCAGGTCCACCACCATCACTTCCCATTTCAGGTGCTCGTGGTCGGGATAGGTGATTTGGCCGGTGGTTTCCATGCCGGGAATGAAGGGGCCATCGAGATCGACCATGAACCATTCGCCGAATTCGAGAGGATCGGTGAGGGCGTCCCACACGCGGGAAATGGGGGCGGGCAGTGTGACGGATTTCCGGATTTCGTTCGGAACCTTGCTCATTTTGTCACGATACGGGATTTTTCCCGGAATGACAGCTTGGGTTTTGCCATCGAAACGGCTTGCCATTTCAGCGGGGAATGCGGGTTTTAGGGCATGCGCACGAAAGCTCTTTCGCTCTTGCAGGAACTCACGGAAGCCCACTCCGTCTCCGGTCATGAAGACGAGGTGAGGGCGATTTTCGTCAATGAGCTCGAAGACTGCGGCACGCTTGCCACCGATCGCTCGGGTTCGGTGTTTTGCGAAATCGGCGATGCCGGTCCCCGGGTGCTGGTGGCCGGGCACATGGATGAAGTGGGCTTCATGGTGCAGAATATCACGCATGACGGTTTCATCCAGTTCGTGAATCTCGGCGGCTGGTGGGAGCACAATCTGCTCGCCCAGCGCGTGGAAATCCGCACCCGGCGGGGAGACAAGATTCTCGGCGTCATTTCCTCGAAACCTCCTCATTTCCTTGGTGAAGCGCAGCGGAAGGTGGTGATGCCTCTCGATCAGATGTATATCGATATCGGTGCGGATTCGCGCCGGGACGCGGTCGAAGGATTTGGCATTTCCCTCGGCGACCCGATCGCGCCCGTCTCCGCTTTCACCCCGATGGCGCGGGAAGACTGGTTCATGGCGAAGGCTTTCGATAACCGTGTGGGCATGGCGGGGACCATTCAGACCGGGCAGATCCTTTCTTCCACTAGCCATCCGAACCGGCTGATTCTTTGCGGCACGGTGCAGGAGGAGGTCGGTTTGCGAGGGGCCAAAACCGCCGCGAATTTCGCGAAGCCGGATGTCGCCATCATTCTCGAAGGCCCGCCCGCCGACGATACTCCGGGTTTTTCGAGAGCGGACAGTCAAGGGAGATTGGGAGGAGGCGTGCAGATCCGTCTTTTTGATCCCACGGCGATCGCCAATCCACGTCTGGCCGAGCTGACGGCGAAGGTCGCCCATGCGGAAAAAATTCCCTGTCAACTCACGGTCCGCCGCAGTGGTGGCACCGACGCGGGTTCCTTTCATCTGGCGAACGAAGGCATCCCGACGATCGTGCTGGGCACTCCCGCCCGCTACATCCATTCCCATCAATCGATCATCGATGTGAACGACTACCTCGCGATGCTGGCGTTGACGATCGCGCTGGTGAGGAAGCTGGATCGCGAGACGGTTGAGAGCCTGACGCGATTTTTATGAAATGGAGCGCCGGGCTTTCACCGGGCGCGCCATTGGAGATCATTTCGCGGGGGTGATGACGGTGTGGCCGCTGGCGAGTCCTTCGCCGGAGGCGGTCAGCGTCACAGGCTCGCTGGCACCGGGTGCGAGTCTTACGATCACCAGGGCGAGACCATTGAAAGCCTTGCGTTCGGGAGATTGGAAGGAAGTGTGATCGGTGGGGTCGCCATTGTCGGTCGCGACGATTTCGCCCGGGCCACTGATGGAAAACTTCAGCGCGTTTTTGCTGTTTGGCACGTTCAGGCCTTCGGCATCGTCGATCGAGACGGTGACGAACGCGAGGTCGTCGCCATCGGGGCGAATCACGGGGCGATCCGCTTCGAGACGGAGTTTCTTCGCCTCACCGGTGGTTTTCCTGATGGCTTCCGCCCACGGTTTGCCGTTTTTGTAGGAGACCACTTTGAGTTCGCCGGGTTGGTAAACGACATCGTCCCAGCGCAGGCGATATTGCAGGGGTTCTTTTTTCTTTCTGCCGAGTGACTTGCCATTGAGGAAGAGTTCGGCTTCGTCGCCCGAAGTATAGACGTGGACCGGAGTGGCCTCATTAACGCGTGTCGGCCAGTTCCAATGCGGCAGGATGTGGACCATCGGGAAATCGGGGCGCCAGTGTGCCTGATAAAGGAAGAAGCGGTCTTTTTTGAAACCGGCGAGATCGACGATTCCGAAGTAGGAACTGCGGGACGGGACGGCGATTTTTCCGAGTTCATCGAGTTCCTTTTGAGCCCGCGCGCGCTCCTCTTCGGTGTGGTAGTTCAGGATATTCGTCGAATCATTATTGAAAGGTGTCGGCTCACCGAGGTAGTCGAAACCGGTCCAGACGAACTCTCCGGCAACCGCGGGGTTTTCTTCCTGTGCTTTGAATTCGGTATCGGCCGTGGTGGCCCAGCGGGGGGCGTAAAGATCGTAGGAACTGACGTGGAAGCCGATCAGACCTTTGCTTTTATCATCAGTTACCGGGAAGGAGTATTCGCCACGGCTGCTGACCGTCGAAGAGGTTTCGCTGCCGTAGAGCGGAAGACCCGGGTGCGTCTGGCGGAACTTCGGATATTCGCCGGGTTTGTAGTTATAGCCGAAAATGTCAACCACGGTTTGGAATCCATTGTAGCCGGCACCTATACTGTTGACGCCGATGGTTATGGGGCGGGTGGGGTCTTCTTTCCGAACGTGATTTGCGAGTTGCGTTCCCAAGGTGATTCCCCTGGAGTTCCCTTGTTCGTTGATTTCGTTACCGATGCTGTAGGCGATGATGGATGGGTGGTTCCGATCACGGCGTGCCATGGCGCGGACGTCGGCTTCGGCCCACTCGTTGAAGAGGCGGTTGTAGCCGTTTTTCTTTTTCGCTTTTTCCCAGCAATCGACGAATTCGTCCATCACCAGGATTCCCATTTCGTCGCAGAGGTCGAGTAACTCGGGTGCGGGAGGATTATGGGCCGCCCGGAGGGCGTTCACTCCCATTTCCTTGAGGATTTCGAGCTGTCGCTGGGCAGCCCGGACGTTGAAGGCGGCACCGAGAGCGCCGAGGTCGTGGTGCATGCAGACTCCGCGGAGCTGAACGCGCTTGCCATTCAGGTGGAACCCGTCGTCCGCAGTGAATACGGCGGTGCGGATGCCAAACGGCGTTTCGTATTCGTCCACGAGTTTTCCTCCCACGCTTACGCGGGTCACCGCGAGGTAGCGGTGAGGCGCTTCCGTGCTCCAGAGTTTCGGGTTTTTCACCTCGAAGGTTTGGGCGAGAGGAGTCGTTTGTCCGGCGGGGATGGCGGTGTTTTCGGTGTTGGTGCGAGCGACGGAAACGCGTGTCGTTTTCCCGTTTTCCTCAACGAGTTGGAAAATCTCGGTATCGATACTGGCATCGGCGCTCTCGCCGTGATTTTCCAAAGAAATCCGCAGATTCACTTCGGCCGACTTCTCCGTGACTTGCGGAGTGGTGATGTAGGTGCCCCATTGGGCGACGTGCAACGGTGAGATTTTGCTCAGCCAGACGTTTCGGTAAATGCCACCGCCGGGATACCAGCGGGAGGATTCCGGGGGATTGTCCAGGCGGATTGCCAGGCTGTTGGTTTCACCCGGGCGAAGGTAAGGTGTGAGATCCACCTGATAGGAGGAATAGCCGTAGGCCCATCCACCGGCGAGCTGACCATTGCACCAGACGGTCGAGTAGGACATCGCTCCGTCGATTTCCAATACGAGGCGGCGGCCCTTGTCGGTGGCGGGGAGTTCGAAATTTTTCCGATACCATGCGATGCCGTGCCATGGAAGTTTGGCGGTTTCTCCGGGTAGCGATTGATCGAATGGTCCTTCAATACCCCAATCGTGCGGAAGATTCAGCAAGCGCCAGGATTTGTCGTTGAAGTCGGATTTCGCGAACTCGACGGAGCCGGAAAATACGGCTTGCGGTTGGGGAACCGCCTGATCCCGGAATGGATTTCCTTGGGGCAGAAGCCAGCTTTTCAGGTTTTGATAAGTGAGGCGCTCTCCGGCGTCGGGTGAATCGCTTTTTTGAAAACGCCAGCCGGTATTGAGTGATACGCGTTGGCGGACGGGTGCATCGGCCGCAAAGACGCTGGAAACGAGACCAGCGCACAGGAAGAGATGAAAAAATGGCTTCATGGGGAATGATATCTACGCGGTTACGGGACGGTACCGGTCCTTCTTTCAGGGAACCATCGAATTGTGAATGAAATTACCGCCGCGTTTTATCGGACAAAAAGGCTCATGCAGCAACTCACCAAACCTCAAAAAACCGCCTCTTTCCCCAAAAAATGGTGGAGCGTAGCGGATTCGAACCGCTGACCCCTTGCATGCCATGCAAGTGCTCTACCAACTGAGCTAACGCCCCTTCCGGGAAGGGCCCCGTTTGCGGGGCGCGGGCGGAGGTTTATGGATGAAATCGCGAGGGGGCAAGACGTTTTTCGTAAAAAACGCAGAAAAGGAGGAAGCGTTTCGATGCCGAATGAGCGTGGGGAGAAGGGGGAAGAAGGATCAGGCTTGGCTCCGCGGGGAGTTTGCCGAATGCTGCTGGCATGTCTAAATATGCTGGAGAGCAGGTTTTGGTGGTTCCTCGTGCGTTGTTCGAGGAGATCGGTGCGTTCGACGGGGTGAAAACGGAGGGCCTGCAGGCCGCGGTGGAGAAGCTGCTCGCTCCGCAGAATCATTTTTTCATGGATCGGGCGCTGGCGGAGGAAGACCCGACGCACAAGCAGCTCATTCCTTATTGCGTGTTCCGCTGCGGGGACAGAATTCTTCATTACACCCGGGGCAAGGCGGGCGGGGAAAGCCGGCTGCATGCGAAAATCTCGGTGGGAGTGGGTGGACACGTGAACCCGGTCGATATGGGCGAGGGCCGCAAGGGAGCGGCGGCTTATCATGCGGCGGTGACGCGGGAGATCGAGGAGGAACTGGAGCTGGAAGGGGCGCACCCGCATGAAATCATCGCGTTGCTGAACGATGATTCGAATCCCGTCGGGCAGGTGCATCTGGGCATCATCCATCTCGTGGAATTGACCTCGGACGAAGTGACGGCGAGGGAGGACGCGTTGGCGGATCTCGGGTTCGCACCGATCGATTTGCTGAACGGCGAATGGTTCGATCGGCTGGAAACGTGGTCGCAATTTTGCGTCCGCCATTTGGCCGAACGGGAGGCCGTAAAATAATCGGTATTTTCGCAAGATTGGAGTGGCGAAGTTTCCAAAAATCACTCAGAACAGGAATTGAGTGGATAACCTCAATTTGATTCCATGGATGTGAAAGCCCCCCCAGAAAAACCCAGAATCCTCATCGTCACTCCGGAGATCACCTATCTCCCGCAGGGCATGGGGAATATGACGCAGCGGATGTCCGCCAAGGCGGGGGGATTGGCGGATGTTTCGGCTTCGCTGGTATCCGCTTTGTTCGAGTTAGGAGCGGATGTGCACGTGGCGATGCCGAACTATCGGCGGATGTTCCAGAACGATGTTTTCAGCCTCCATGAAAAAGAGCTGCGGAAGTATCATGAAGTGCTGCCGGAGGCTCACATCCATCTGGCGGAGGACCGGATTTTCTACTATCGGGAGCAGGTTTACAGCAACAGCTCGGATGAGGCGATGCGGATCGCGCTGATTTTCCAGCGTGAAGTCATCAATCACATCGTGCCGTGGGTGCGTCCGCACCTGATCCATTGCAACGACTGGATGACGGCCCTGATTCCGGCGATGGCACGTCGGCGCGGGATCAAGAGCCTGTTTACGGTTCACAATATCCATACCCGGCAGGCGTCGTTGGCGCAGGTGGAGGAATCGGGGATCGACGCGGCGGAGTTCTGGATGAATCTGTATTTTTCCGGGGCACCTTGCGGTTACGATCATGCGAGATCCCAGGTGCCGGTGGACTTGCTGACGTCGGGAATTTTCGCGGCGCATTATATCAATACGGTGAGTCCGCGATTCCTTTGGGAAATCGTGGAAGGCTGGCACCCGGTGGTGCCGGATTCGGTGAGGTCCGAGCTGCGGAACAAGTATTACGCGGGATGCTCGGCGGGGATTCTGAATGCTCCCGATCCTTCCTACGATCCGTCGACGGACGATGCGTTGGAGCGGACATACACGGCGGAGGATTTCATGGAAGGAAAGGCCGCGAACAAGCGGGCGTTGCAACGCGAGCTGCATCTGAAGGAAAATGCGAACGCTCCGATCTTTTTCTGGCCCTCCCGGCTGGATCCCTTGCAGAAGGGACCGCAATTGCTGACGGACATTCTGTATCGTCTGGTCTCCGATTACTGGAATCAGGATCTGCAGGTGGTGGTGGTGGCGAATGGTCCGCACCAGCAGTGGCTGGCCAAGATCGTGCGGGATTTCGACCTGCACGAACGGGTGGCGGTGGCGGATTTCAACGAACGCCTTTCCCGTCTGGCTTACGCGGCTTCGGATTTCATGTTGATGCCATCGTTGTTCGAGCCGTGCGGGCTGCCGCAGATGACGGCGCCGCTTTATGGTTCGTTGCCGGTGGTGCATGCGACGGGCGGGCTTTACGATACGATCACTCCGCTTGATGTGGAGAACTCCACGGGCAATGGTTTCCGTTTCGATTATTACGGGTCGGATGGCTTCCGTTGGGCGATTGACCGTGCGATGGAATTTTACGCCCTGCCCGCGGAGGTGAAGGAGGAGCAGATCCGGCGGGTGATGAAGCAGAGCGTGCGGCAGTTCAGCCATGAGGAGGTGGCGCGCCGTTATATCCAGATTTACGAGGAAATGCTGGCCCGACCTCTCGTGGAGAAGGAGGCCGGCGAAGAGATCAAGGCGATCGCCGAGAGTCTCGAAAAACTGGAAATCGGCTGAAAAAAACCAACCCAATCAAGCTATGGCCTTTATCGATGGTATCGTGTATCCGCCGTCCGGTGGAAGAGTGAAACAAATCGTGCTCGGAGTGATCCTGCCGCTGGCGATTGGCTATTTCGCCTATCAGGCGTGGGTGACGCGAGAGGCGCTCTGGCTTGGTTTCGGGACGAACGGCACTCTCAAGCTAGATGGTAAAGCCGCACAGGCGATGGCGTTGTGTTATCTGGCCCCGGCGTTGTTCGCGCATTTCCGGTGGTTCTGGGGACTGGTGCCGGTTTACAAAATTTTCGAAATCGGCGTGGTTCTGGCGATCCTCGTCGGTCTGGGAGGATGCGGCGCGGCGTATTATTACCGGTTTTGGTAGGGGGATGGAGCGCCGATATTCACACCGGCTTGCGGAGAGGAAGATTCAATTACGCTATTTGGAAGAATAACAAATCGGAGCGGATGTGGGCATGAGCATGATCGTTCTTTTGCACCTGCTTCTCTTACGCGAGCCGACGTGAACGTCGGCGCTCCATTCAATTCGATACCATGTTTTTTCCCCAGAGGGAGGAGGGTGGCACGTCGTTGGGACGGCAGATGATGATGCCGGCGTGCTTGGCGCGGGCGTTCACGTAGTCGGTGATCGGGCGGTCGATGACGACCATGCGGCCCTTGTCCCGATCCGAGGTGGCGTGGGTGAAGTAGGCGCGATCGCCGCTTCGCAGGATGAGGCCGACGTGGGAGGTGTAGCCGTATTTGGATTGGGTGGTGATGGCGCAGATGTCGCCGTTCTGGAGGTATTTTTCGGCGTTGCGGACCTTATTCTTGGGGATGTGATAGACGGGCAAGCGTGAGACCTGGGCTTCGATGCGGCCCATGGGTTCGATCAGGGAAGGATTGGAGCGAAGGTAGCGGTAGGCTTTCCATTGTACGGTCATTTCCCGGATTTCCCGCTGGATGCGGACGGCGCCGGGGATGCGCGGGGTGATGTTGCGGGCGTAGCCGCGGCGTTGGTTGTCGTGGAAGACTTCCTCCAGATGGTGCATGCGGCTGAGGTAGTTTCCGGTGCAGACGCCGTTGCGGTAGCGCTCGATTTCGATCATCTGCAGCATGTCCTGCGGTTTGTAGGGACCGGGCTTGTAGGAGAGCATGCGGGCGATCGCGAGGGCGTTTTCGTAGTAGGTCCAGCAGTCCATGGCCCGGAAATTGACGACCGGGGATTCGATGGAATCGTGCACTTCCAGGGTGTAGTTGACGTAGGGGGTGCCGACGAGTTCGCGGGCGACGCGGATGGTTCGCTCGCCGATGGGGAGTTTCCTCCAGTTTTCGCGTTCGGCCTTGGCGACGATGGCATAAAACTTCGATTCGCCCTGAAACACGGTGCCCAATGGCAGACGCGGCTGCTGCTGGGGCGGCACGGGGTGGGCACCGCAGGCGGTGGTAAGAAGGCTGGCGCAAAGCGCGAAGATCGAAAGGGGAAGTTTCCAACTCATGACCTTCCATAACGTAGTTTCCGGACGGTGGAAAGAAGGGAAACGATGAAGAGTGCCGAGTGATCGGTGATTTGACTCAGTAGTAGGAAGGGTTTGTTCGTCTCAAATCCTTCGGATTGGTGTGGAAGAATAGATTTCCCGTCGGATCAGCGGCTCGAAGACGAACCACTGGTGCCATTGGGATTTTACGACGTCGTGGATGGTTTTCGCCCAGATGTGTTCGGCTTCGGAATCGTTGCCGCGGGTGCGGGGCGGTAGCGTGAGGGCTGGGAATGCCTTGACGCGGTAGCTGCGCCAGCCTTCGCGCATGATGAAGAGGGGATAGGTGGGGGCCATGGTGGCGCGGGCGAGGAAGAGCGGGCCTTTCGGAATCCGCATTTTCAGGCCCGGTGCCACTTCGACCTCCATCGGCGAGACGTCGAACATGACCCGGTCTCCCTGCACGGCGACGAGGTTGCCTTCGTGCAGGAGGCGGGCGAGCTCGATGCCGAGCATGCTACCTTCCTTGTTGTAGAGGGTGCGGAAGCCGGGATGGAGGGCTTCCTTTTCGCGAAGCTCGCGCTCGCGGAGGGCCTGAAGCTCGGGAAGACGCTCGGGTGCCCGCACGGTGTAGAGCGTGCGGGCGCAACGGCGGGCGAAGACGGGGGCGGCGATGTCGTAGTTCCCCATGTGGGCGGTGAGAATGATGCAGCCTTCCTCGCGGGTGGAGATTTCGTCGAAGATTTCCGCGCCTTCGACAATCCAGTCCACACCGCCGGTGCCGGTTTCGCAGCGCAGGCCGTCGATGAAGGTGAGGGCGAAGTTCCGGAAAACCCGCCACGCTCCCCACTGGGCGCGGAGGGCTGACCATTCGGGGAAAAGCGCGCGGAGGTTCGAGGCGACGGCGCGGCGCTGGGGCGTGGCGATGAAGAAAAACAGCAGAGTCCAGCCGGTGATGAGCACCGGTTCGAGAAACCACGGGGAAATTTTCACGGCGCGGCGGACGGCCTTGGAGGGAACGTCTCCGAAGACGCCGAGGCGTTTTCTCAGGGAGGCGTTTTTTTCCGGGGAGGCAGGCATGTTGAAAAGATCTGTCAGATTCGACGGACCGGACCGATTTGTCTGATTTCTTTAACCGTCAAAACCGGTGTCTTCGAGCAGATACTGCCCGGTGATGGCGAGGTTGGCGAGTTCGTCGCAGCGTTCGTTTTCCTTGTGGCCGGCGTGGCCCTTGACCCAGCGCCAATCGACTTTGTGGATGGCGGCGGCGGCGAGCAGGCGCTCCCAGAGATCGCGGTTTTTCACGGGGCTTTTACCGGCGGTGACCCAGCTTTTGCGTTTCCAGCCTTCGATCCACTTTTTGGTGATGGCGTCGATGAGGTAGCGGGAGTCCGAGTGCAGCTCGACTTCGCAGGGCTCGGTGAGGGTTTCGAGCGCGGCGATGGCGGCGAGCAGTTCCATGCGGTTGTTGGTGGTGCGCTTGAACCCGGCGGAAATTTCGCGCCGGTGTTTGCCGAAGACCATGACCACGCCGAAGCCTCCCTTGCCGGGGTTCCCCTTGCAGCCGCCATCGGTATGCACCACCACTCGCTTCATCGTTTGTCGGGCGGGTATGTGCGATGGGGGAGTGTGAGGAGGGAAGGAAAAAGCGGTGTTTGTTCGTGGAAGAGCCGACGTGGACGTCGGCGCGCCGTCACTTCCGGTCTTTGGCCTGGCGGAAGCGGGAACTGCGGGTGGTGATTTCTGGTTGCTCGGGTGGGGGAGGTGCGGAGGTTTTTTCCGGGGTCGACTGGATTTTCACGCGGGGCTTTTTGGTGGTTTTTACCTTGGGAAGCTTCGCGGGTTTCGGCGTGCGCGGGGCGATGGCGAATTCGGGGAGCTTCCAGCCGGTGCGGGTGAAGAGGGCGTCGGCCAGAATGAGGAGCAGCAGGAGGATGCACAGCGGCAGCAATAGCGATGCCTGCCCGATGAAGGCGGGGCGTTGCCAGGCTTTGGAGAGATCGATGAGTTCGCGGCCGGTCGTTTGGTTCGAGACGGTGCGGAGCTCGGCGAGGCGGTTCGGATCGAAATCCCACTCGACGGAGGAACCGACGCTGATAGGGCCGAAGGGCAGGGCGTTTTCCCCGATCTGGATGGCGCCGCGTATCCGGGTGCCTTCCTCCAGCTCGCGGGTGAGGGTGAAATGGCCGGGTTCCAGCCGTCGCCACGGAAGGTCGTAGGCGGGGCTGTTTTCTTCCTTCAGGCGGGCTTTGGGCGGCAGGGCGGAGAGTTTTTGCCCCCACAGTTCCTGATCGTAGAGGAGATCGAGCGTGAGGCGGGTGCCTTCGACCTTGCTGCGGATGGCGATGCCGGGAGGGGTTTCCTGCCCCATGAGGAAACGGCCGAGCGTCTGGAGGAAATCGCCGTAGCCGGGCCAGTTCCGGATGGTTTCCGAGTAGTCACCGCCGAGCGGGAAGGAGACGGCGGCGGTGCGGCCGAGGCCGCGCCGGGCGTGGGCGACGAGGGGGGCGATGTATTCGTCGGTGGTGGCGAGAGAAACGGTGGCGTCCGGGCGGGCGTAGGAGAGGTTGTAGCCGTCTACCTGCTTCGTCCAATCGACCGCTTTCGGCGAAATTTCCGACCAGCGACCGGTGGCGAGCACGCCGACGGGTTCCTTGAGGAAGGCGGAGCGGGCGATGGTGACGGTTTCCTGCGCGAAGATTTTCGGGATGTCCATGGGCTGGTCCGAGAAGAACGCGCGGCCGTTTCCACGGTTGGCGATGTCTTTGAGGAAGTCCGCATCGACGTCCTTTTCGGTGCCGAGGCCGATGACGGAGATGGTGCAGCCGTTTTCGGTCATTTCCTGAATGAGCTTTTTGTAATCGCCGGGTTCCTCGGAATCTTGGGCGTCGGAAAAAAGGATGAGGTGGCGGGTGCCGGTTTCGGATTTTTTCAGCTCTTCCCACGCGGCCTTGAGGGCGGTGTAGACGTAGATGCCGCCGCCGGAGGACTCGATGCGGCGGATGCGGGCCATCATGTCCTTCTTGCGGCTACCGATGGTGGTGAGCTTGAAAACGGCGGTGGGCTCGCTATCGACGGCGAAGACGGTGGCCTGATCCATGGGGCCGAGCAGTTCGATGGCGGTGGCGGCGCCGGAGTTTGCGAGGTCCATTTTCCGCAGGCCGTTGCCGATGCCGACGGACATGGAGCCGGAGCGGTCCAGCGCCATCCCGAGCGCGACGGAGAGCTTGCGGTGTTCGTTTTTCAGCTCCATCGAGACGGGCAGGAGTTCGTCGATGGCGGACTGGAAATAACCGCCCGCGCCGAAGGAGCGCTCGCCGCCGACCATGAGGAAGCCGCCGCCCTGCTCGCGGACGAAGAAGTCGAGCGATTTCAGGAAGGCATCCGGAATTTCGTGGGCGGGGACGTTGTTGAAAATCACGGCCTTGGCACCGGAGAGGGTGCCGGGCTGGAGCTGGGAGAGGTCGCTGACGGTCTGGACGGTGAAATCGAGAGATTCGAGCGCCTTGGCGAGCGGGTCCGGCTGGTAGCGGGTGGCGAGGATCAGGCGGGGGCCGCCGGTGATTTCGATCCAGCGGGAGGCGAGATTGTTGCCGGAATGGGCGTCCTGCTCCGGGCGGATTTCCGCTTGGTATTCGTAGCTGCCGGAGCGCGGGATGCGGTCGGTGAATTCGGCGGTGGCCACGCCGTCGGCGAGTGTGATTTTCGTTTCCGTCAGGACCTGCCCGTTGCGGCGGAGGATGAGGGGAAAGGTGGTATCGGCCCCGCCGCGCACGCTGACGGTGATGAGGAAGGGCTCGCCGACCTGCACGCGCTCGGGAAAGTGCAGGCGGGCGATCCGGGCGTCGTTTTTCAGGTTTTCCCGGATCAGGCGGAAATCGAGGGGAATGCCGCGTGCCTGTAACTGGGAGACGGCTTCGTGCAGGGGCTCGGTGGAGTAGCCGTCGGTGAAGAGGAGCACGCGCGAGGGCCGGGATTCGTGGACCTGTGCGGCGATGGATTGGAGGGCCAGCGAGGTGCGGGTGAGTTTGCGAGAGCCAGTGAAGGAGGAGCCGTCGGCACCGGACTCGGCGACTTCGGAGGCGTAGTTGATGAAATGGAGCCGGTCGCGGTGGCCGGGTTTGGCGTTTTCCAGCAGCCGCTGCCACTCCGGCAGGCCCTTGTCGATGAGGTCTTCGGTGGATTCCGAGCGGTCCAGCAGGACGTAGAGATCGAGCGAATTCTGCCGCATGCGGATGCTTGGGCCGCACAGGGTGAGCACCGCGAGCAGGCAGATCAGGGCGCGGAGGGGGGTGTGCAGCTTCAGCCCGCGCCAGAACCAGCCCACCAGTGCGAGGGCGGGGAGGAGCAGGAAGTATTCGGGAGAGGAGAAGGTCATGGCCGAGGGTGGAAATGGGGCGGCGGAGGTTTCACGGGTTAGGTGTTAGGTGGGAGTTGAGCCGGTGGGAACACCGGCGCTCCGTTTGGGTCTCCATGAAATGAGGAGGGCGGCTAGGAGCAGGAGAAGCCAGAGCTGCCGGAGGGGATCTGGCTTGGTGTTGTGCTCGATGAGGGTTTTCGGGGCGGTGGGAAGGGGATCGTTTTTGGCGCAGGAGGAGAAATCCGCTTCGCGGGTATCGCCGAAGTGAACGGCGGCGGTGAGGAGGGGGAGGTTGTTTTGGGTGATGGTGAGGAAGCCGGGAGAAATGGGTGCGGAGTGGGGAAAGCCGAGGGCGGAGTCCGGGAGCGGTTTTCCGGTGGGATCGGTGGCGGTCCGGGAGAGGGGGATGTCGGGGACGCTGGCGAGGGCGATGGGCTGGCGGGTTTCGAGGTTCGCGCTGACGGGGGCGACCTTGAGGTTTCGCAGGGATTCGGCGAAGCGGGAGAGCAGGACGATGAAGGCGGGCTGGCTGGCGGCGTTGGAGAGGTGGAGGTCGAAGTTGAAAAAGAGCTGCCGCTTGCCGGAAGTCTCACGGAGGAAAATGAGCGGGCGCTGGTCCTGCCAGAGGAGCACCTGATCGGTGGACTGGCGGGGAAGCTGAATGGTTTCCCGGACGAGCAGGGCCTGCCAGTTCAGGCCGTTGAGCAGCGGGTGGGGCTCGGCGACGATGCCGCCTTTGAGGTATTGGCCGGCGCGGGTGTCGTCGGAGACGAAAATGATGGCGTGGGTATCCGGCAGGGCGGGGTCGAGCGGATCGTAGCTGGCAATGGTGAGGTCGGCGTTGCCGGGAGTGGCGGGGACGACGGAATCGAGGGCGCGGGTGAGTTTTTCGGTTAGATCGGCGTGGGCCGGGGAGGTGGTGCTGGAAATCGCCAGCGACTTCGGCCGCGGGCGGACGAGCGGCAGGACGTCATCGAGAGTGAAACGGTCCGGGGAGAGGATGACGCGGACGTTTTCGGCATCGGCGGGAAAGGCGGCCTGCAGGGTGATGAGCGCGCCGGGGGCGAGGGTGAAGGGGCGGGTTTCGCTGCCGCCGGAGGATGTGTGGACGGACCAGCTGCGCGTTTGATCCGTGGAGGAATAGTTCCGGACGAGCGCGCGCCAGACGAGTGCGCCTTGTTCTTGGGAGAAGGAGACGCCGGTGAAACCGACGTTATCGATGGGTTCTCCGACGGCGATTTGCAGGGCTTCGTAGGGGAGATTTTCCTGAGGGGTGTCGGTGACGTAAATGACGGTGCCGTCCCGGGAAACGAGCGAACGGGCGAGGCGGAGTGACTGGCCGGGATCGTTGAGGCCATCGGAGGGTTGCCAGTGGGCGAGGCGGGTTTTGAGGTCCTCGAAGGAATTTCCGGAGTAGAGCCGGGGGCGGCCGGCGACGGATTCGAGCACGGTGAAGTCGAGTGAGGCGGCACCGCTTTGGAGGCGCGGGATTTCCGAGGAAATACGGTCCAGCGCGGCTTGCTTGAAGACGCTCATGGAGGCGGAGGAGTCCATGACGAGGGCGATGCGCTGGACGCTGGAGGGCTTGCGGTAGCGGGGTTCGCTGAGGAGCCAGGCGATCAGGAGCACGCTGAGGAGCTGCATCCAGAGGGGGATGGAGGAGATGAGGCGATCGAAGCGTCTGCCGGAAGCGGAGTCGCGCTGGGTGCGTTCCAGCAGGAAGAGGGTGGAAACGGGAAGCGGGACGGCCTTGCGTTGCAGGAAATGGATGGCGAGCACGACGGGGATGCCGAGCAGGGCGAGCAGGCCGAGTGGATTTGCAAGGGTGAGCATGGAAGAGGTGCCGAGTGATCAGTGAGCGGTGATCAGTGGGAAGAGATGGGCACCGCGAATCTTACGAATCAGGCGAATGAAGAGGATGAGAGTTGAAATGAAAAATCCAAATAATCCCTCTTTCATCTGCGTTTATCTGTGTTCATCTGCGGTTCAATTTCTCTTATCGAGTGGATTCCAGCGCGCCCGCCGCGAGGGCTTCGCGGAAGAGGGTGGCGGAGAGCTCTTCTTCCACGGGGATGCGGGCGAAGGCGGTCTGGTGCTGGATGGCGGCGTTTTTCCAGAGGGCGAAGTGGTGGGTGTAGGCTTCGAGGTAGCGGCGGAGAATGGGTGGCTCGATCCGGTGGGGGTGGCGGTTGTGGGTTTCCGCGTCGATGAATTCGTAGTTTCCGGACCAGTCCGGCGCGGCTTCGGAATTCAGATAGGGGGAAAAAAGGATGCGGGTGCCGTGGCGTTGGCCGAGGGGACGCAGGAGGTCGGTGGGTTCTCCGGGAAAGAGGAGGTCGGAGAGGAAGACGCGGATGGAGTTCGCCCGCAGCGGCAGCCGTGAAAGATCGGGCTGCGCGGTGGCGGAGGTGGCGGGGAGCTGGCGGACGGTTTCGAGCCAGCGGTGGTTGCGGACGCTGGCGGTATCGAGCGTGACGAGGGCGTCTCCCCGGACGGCGTGAAGGGTGACGGCGGCTCCGGAGGCGATGCTGCTTTCGGCGAGGAAATAGAAGAGCTCGGCGACGCGGGTGGCTTTTTTTTCGTCGAAAAACATGGATTCCGAGGCGTCGAGGATCACGTCCACCATCGGGCGGACTTCTTCTCGATAGAGTTTCATGGTGTAGCTCTCGGTGCGGGCGTAGGCGTTCCAGTTGATGTGGCGTGGATCGTCCCCGGGCGAATAGGCGCGGTGGTCCTGAAAATCCATGGACGATCCGCTGCCGCTGCCGGTGAATTCCCCGGCCTGTCCCCGCCAGACGCGCGAGCGCAGGGGCAGGCGGAAGCGTGCGGCCGCGGCGGTGGCGCGGGCGTGGCAGCGCTGGAGGTCGTCGTGGGTCATGCTTCGGCGGGTGGTTTCAACGAGGCTTCGGTGGCTTCGATCACCGGGCGGTAGCGATGGAAGGCACGGGTCGCGTTGATGAGCATCAGGATGAGGATGAGGGCATCGAGGGCGACGAGGCATTTGAGCGCCAGGATTTCATTCACGGCGCGGTTGTCGATGAAGCCGAGATACATGGAGGGATTCCACGCGAAGAGCCAGTAGAGCTGTTTTTTCTCCCAGATGTTGAAAAAGGTCAGGGCGATGGCGGTGAGGCCGCCGCTGGCGAGGAGAAAGAGCAGGTAGTTGAGGAAGCGCTTGGATTCGGTTTTGGAAAAATACTGGCATAGCAGCGCGGGGAAAAGGAAGGCTCCGTAGAGCGAGAGGCTGGCGAGGAGGAATTCCTCGTCGCGGAAGTTCGACGAGCGTTGATAGAGGACGGTCAGCGCGATGGCGGAGAGGAGCACGGTGAAGTAAACGCCCGCGGGCCAGCCCGGATAGAGGATACGGGATGCGAGTTTCCCGAGGATGCCGCGTTTTACGAAGGGTTGGCAGATGGGAGGCAGGAGGTGCGAGGGTTCGTTGAGGGCACGCAGGAAGGCCGGGGCGAGGACGAGGAAATAGAGCAGGAAGTAGAATTGTGGATTGATGAGATCGGTGAAGGCGAGGCCGGAAATGACCAGCGTGAGGACGATCGCCACGAAACGCATAACCGACGAATGGTTTTCCGCCGGGGGGGCGATCATGGTGATGCCGAAGTTCAGGCAGCAGGCGGCGAGATAGGAGCCGATGAGGAGGTACCCGCCGAGAATGAGGAAGGAATCCGGATGTTCGAACGAGGCGATTTCCATGAATCCGGATGCGGAGGAACCGGAAAAGACGTAGCGGGGAAGCTGTCCGAAAATGAGAAAGATCAGAACGATGGGTACGAAGTTCGCGATGCGGAATTTGCTGGCGGAGAGGCCGACGGTGAAGGCGGTGAGGAAGGTGGAGGTGATGAAGAGCAATCCGAGGATCATCATTTCCCCGAAGATGTTCATGCCGCCGAAAAAGTAGCGGAGCACCAGATAGGGGATGACGCTGACGAGCAGCAGGGCGGTCTGGCTGACGATGGAAAACCACTTGCCGAGGACGATGCGGGTGGTGTCCAGCCGGGTGAGCGACATCACTTCCATGGTGTTCGCCTTGATTTCGGAATTGATGGCGGTGTTTCCGCGCAGCGGCTGGAAGAAGAGGGCGGCGAAGCCGAAGAAGGTGAGAATGATATTGGAAATGATAGATCCTGCGTTGTCTCCGTCCGCGGCGCTGGCGGTGGTGAGCAGGATGAAGAGCATGAGCCCCTGAAAGACGAGGAAGGGGATGACGAACGCCTTGGAACGCAGGCCCTGGCGCAGCTCCTTGACCAGCATCGGCGAGATGTGATCGGGGAAATCGGAGAGAAAGGTCATGGATCTGGAGCGGTTCAGGGCTGGGTGATGGAGGGTGGTGACGAAGACGGCAGGGGCGGGGGCGCGACGGCGGGCTGGCCGGTATTGACGCGTCCGAGGATGTCGATGAAGGCGTCTTCGAGGTTTCGCTGCTCGCGGTGGTATTCGACGATGCGGAGGCCGTCTTTCACCATGCGGGCGAGGATGTCGGCGGCTCTGGCGGGATCGTGGGTGTCGATGCGGATGCGGCCGCCGTATTTCCGGGCTTCGAGGAATTCGACGTTCGGCTGGAGCACGCACCAGTCGGAAACGGCCTGCGGATTTCCATCGACCTGCACGTCGTAGAGCACGCCGCCGAAGGAGTCCGAACCTTGGCGGAGGGTCTCGGAATCGCCGTGGTGGACGATGCGGCCGTTGTTGATGAAAAGGAGGGAATCGCACATTTCTCCCAGCTCGGAGAGGATGTGGGAGGAGATGAAAATGGTTTTCCCTTCCTTCGCCAGCACGCGGATGAGGTGCTTCAGCTCGACGCGGGCCTTCGGGTCGAGACCGGCGGCGGGCTCGTCCATGATGAGGATCTGCGGATCGTGCAGCAGGGCGCGACCGAGGCCGAGGCGCTGGGTCATGCCCTTGGAGAGCTTGTTGGAAAAGCGTTCGGCGAGGGGGATGAGATCGGTGAATTCCATCACTTCCTCGATGCGCTGGCGGCGTTCCTTGCCTTTGTAGCCGAGGGCGCGGGCGTAGAAATCGAGGTATTCGAGCACGGTCATGTGCTCGTAGTTTCCGAAGTGGTCGGGCATCCAGCCGATGAGCTTGCGGACCTCCCGGGGGTGGTGCAGCACGTTGATGCCGCAGACTTCGGCGGAGCCGAGCGTCGGGTAATCCAGCGTGGCGAGGATGCGCATGGTGGTGGTTTTCCCCGCTCCGTTGGCACCGACGAAGCCGCAGACGGAGCCGTGCGGGACTTCGAAGGTGACTCCGTTGACGGCCTGAAGATTGCCGAAATGGCGGTAGAGGTTATGGACTTTGAGCGCGGCGGACATGGGAAATTTCCGATTTCAGCTTTTCAGTATTTCAGCTTTCAGTTTTACCGAATCGGTCCGGTGATGATGGTGCGGGTTTCTTTCCAGCGGATGCCGGGGTTGGTGGCGATGGCGGGGGCTTCGTCGGTGATGGCGATGAAGTGGCCGGGCCGTTTCATGGCGGCGCGAAGGAATGTCCGGTGGCGGACGGCGAAGCCTTTCGCTTCTTCTTCAAGGGTGCCGGAGATCATGGAATGCTCGACGGGGGTGAGCTTGAATTGCTTGCCTGTCTCGATGCCGTCGGCGCGGAACCATTGGCCCTGCTGGTTTTGATAGAAGAGGGTGGCGATGGGGAAATCGAAGCTGGAAAGGTAGGTGTCCGGCACGCCGGTGGCTTCGATTTTTCCGCGCGAGGGGATGACGGCGGAAAGGACGTGGCCGTGTTCGGAGCGGCTCTGGAACCAGTCTCCGGCGGCGACGAGCTTACCGCCGTCCGGCTGGAGATTGAAGGTGCCCCGGTAGCTGTTGGCGGAGGTGTAACGCGCCCAGCGGCTGCTTTCGATCGGGACCGGATTGAAGGCGCAGGCGGGATCTATCGTGAAACGGGAGCTGGTGAGCACGCCGGTGCGGGCGAACTGTTCCTGGTGGAGATACGCGGCGTTTTCCCCGTTGTCCGGGCGGACTTCCATGAGGACGCGCCGGATGCCGTTCCCGCCGAAGCCGTCCTGCACGACGATGAGAACGATCATGACCAGACTGGCTCCTAACGAAATCAGAGGGGTGGTGATGAAAAGGCGGTGGCGCTGGCCGGACTTGGCGAAGACGAAGAGGTTGACGGGACCGACGAGGATGCCGAAGAGGATCAGCACGGCGATGAAGAGCGCGTAGTTGAAGGATTGGCTGCCGAATTCTTCCTGAAGCGGCCAGTTGCTTTTGCGTTCGTAATCGGTGCGCAGCGAGACCTGGCGGGGCTCGACGCGGCCTTTGGTGACGAGATCGAGGGTGGAGGGTGGATCCATTTTCAGATCCTGCTCGATAGGCTGGATCGTGATGGTGCCGTAGCTGGTTTCCTCAGGCAGATTGAGGGAGGCGCGGGTGGCGGAATGGGTGGTGTAGATGACGAGCTGGCCGCCGAGGCGCACCCAGGAAAGAATCGCGTTGCGGCAGCCGGGCGGGGTGGCGGACCAGTCGGAATCGGTCATCAGCACGTTGTCGTAGCCGGAAAAGGCGAGCCAGTCGTTCGGCAGGATGGCGGGGTCGAATTTCGCGGCGAATTCGTTGCTGCTGCGGTAGCCGCTGGTGAAGCGGGAGGCGGCGGCGCTGTCGAGGATCGAGGCGTTCGGGGTGTAGAGTTTTTCGCTGAGGAGGATACTGGGCTGGTTGGGATCGAGATCCGCGGTGACGGTGTGCTCGGCAGTGCCGAAGGTGCCGCCCATGCGCACGGTGAGGTTGGTGTTTCCGCCGTAGTTGCGGCTCGGCGGGCCGAGCGGGACGAGAATGTCGCGGGTGACGATTTTCCCGGCGGGGGCCTCGAAGGCGTAGCCGGAGCTGCTGGAGGTATTGCCGCCGAAATAGGCTCCGGACTCGCAGTTCAGAGTGACGCGGGCGTTGAATTTTTCCTGGTTGGAAATGACGACGCGCAGCGGGAAAAAGCCGCCGGGTGAGGGCTTTGTGAACATCGCCACGACTTCGACGTGGGTGTCGTTGACGGGATTGAAATTTTCCCGGATGAGCGTGTCCTGGGCGGCGACGGGCAGCAGCAGCGCGAGGAAGAGCAGAAGGGAGCGCATCGATGAAGGCATGGAATTTTTCCGGAACGGGTGAAATCAAGCGGAGGCGAGCGTTTTCGGCAGCGGCTGGCCCTGAAACGGGATTTCCTCGATCAGTTTCCCGATGAGGTCGTTCGCGGAAAGCCCCTCGACGCGGGCCTGGTAGTCGAGCACCACGCGGTGGCGCAGCACGGCGGGAGCGATGGCCCGGACGTCCTCGAAGCTGGCGTTCGGGCGGCCGTGGAGCAGGGCGCGGGCCTTGGCTCCGGAGGCGAGGGCGAGGGCGGCGCGTGGGCTGGCTCCGTAGCGGATATTGCGGGCGGTTTCGGATTGGCCGGGATGGGTGCCGTCCACGAGGCGGGCGATGTAATTCGCCACCACGTCCGGCAGGAAAATCCGGCGCACGAGATTGAGGAGGGAGCCGAAGGTTTCCGCGTCGAGCACCGGTTCGACGAGCGGTTCGCTGCCGAGCTCGCGGTTGGAAACGATGCGTTGCAGGGTGCCGACGTCGTTGCGGGTGACTTCGAGCTTGAAGAGGAAGCGGTCGAGCTGGGCTTCCGGCAGCGGGTAGGTGCCTTCGAGCTCGATGGGGTTCTGGGTGGCGAGGACGAAAAACGGCTGGGGCAACGGGTGGGTCTGGCCGAGGACGGTGACGCGGCGCTCCTGCATGGCTTCGAGCAGGGCGGACTGGGTTTTCGGCGAGGCGCGGTTGATTTCATCCGCGAGCACGATGTTGGCGAAAAGCGGACCGGGCTGGAAAACGAACTCCCTGCGGCCCTCGACTTCCTGAAGCACGGGGTTCCCGGTGATGTCGCCGGGGAGGAGGTCCGGGGTGAACTGGACGCGCTTGGTTTCGAGCTGAAGCAGCTTCGAGAGGCCCTTGACCAGTTCGGTTTTTCCCAGTCCGGGCAGACCTTCGAGCAGGATGTGGCCGCGCGCGAGAACGCCGATGAGCACTTGTTCGATCAGGGCTTCCTGACCAAAGAGCACTTCGTTCAGGCCGCGGGTGAGCGATGCGAGGTGGCTGGCGGCTTCGATGACTTCCGGTTCGGTTGCGTTTTCCATGGGCCTTGAGATTGGGAAGACGCTAGCAGAGGTTTTCCGGGATGGAATGAAGAAGTGCCGGGTGATCAGTGATCGGTGATCAGTGGAAGAGCGCAAGCGTCGTTCACGCTTTGATCTTCCTGCGAAATCTTTGCACCCCTCCGCATTTTCTCACGAGTTCGCTTATTTATAAGACGGAGATCCTCGAATTCTTCCACTGATCACCGATCACTGATCACCCGGCACTCCAAAGAACTTCTGGAAATTTCCCGCGGATGATTTTTGATGCTTCCACCATGGCGATTTCTCCTACGGATTACGAAAAGCTCGGGCAATTTTACCTCGGAAAGCATTACGATGCAGAGGCGAGGAAAACCGGTGACGAACTGGTGCTTTACGATTCCCGGGATCTGGTGACGCACGGGGTGGTGCTGGGCATGACCGGTTCGGGGAAAACCGGTCTGTGCATGGCGCTGATCGAGGAGGCGGCGATGGATAATATCCCGGCCATCATTATCGACCCGAAAGGAGATATTTCCAATTTGCTGCTGCTTTTCCCGGAGCTGGACGGTCCGAGTTTCCGCCCGTGGATCAATGAGGACGATGCGGCGAAGAAGGGCCTGTCGCCGGACGATTACGCGGCGGAAACGGCGAAGAAATGGAAGGCGGGTTTGGCGGATTGGGGGCAATCTCCGGAGAGGATCGCCCAACTGCGGGAAAAGGTGGATATCACGGTGTTCACGCCCGGCAGCCGATCGGGGATTCCGGTTTCCATTCTCAGTTCGCTGGAAGCGCCGCCGTTCGAGATTCTCGACGATGGCGAGCTGCTGGGCGAGCGCGTGGAAAGCACGGTGTCCTCGCTGCTTTCGCTCGTCGGGGTGGAGGCGGAACCGGTGCGAAGCCCGGAGGCGATTCTGCTCGGCACAATTTTCCAACGGGCGTGGACCGAAGGGACGAGTCTGACGCTGGAAACCCTGATCCGGTACATCCAGAAACCGGCGTTCGACAAGATCGGCGTGATCGATCTGGAATCGTTCCTGCCGGAAAAAGCGCGTCAGGCGCTGGCCCTGAAGTTCAACAATCTGCTCGCCTCGCCGGGGTTCGCGACATGGCTGGAGGGACCGCCGCTGGATCTCCGGCAGATGCTTCATACCGATGCCGGAAAGCCACGCGTTTCCATCTTTTCCATCGCCCATCTCAGTGACAGCGAGCGGATGTTTTTCGTCAGCCTGCTGCTGAACCAGACGCTCGGCTGGATGCGCACGCAAAAGGGCACGACTTCGCTGCGCGCGCTGCTCTACATGGATGAAATTTTCGGCTATCTGCCGCCGACGGCGAATCCGCCGAGCAAGAAACCGATGATGACGCTGCTCAAGCAGGCGCGGGCTTTCGGTCTCGGTTGCCTGCTGGCGACGCAAAATCCGGTGGACCTCGATTACAAGGCGCTCTCCAACATCGGTACCTGGTTCCTCGGACGCCTGCAAACCGAGCGCGACAAGCTGCGCGTGCTCGATGGCTTGCAGGGCGCGGCGGATTCGCAGAATTCGAAATTCGATCGCGCCGCGATGGACAGGCTGATTTCCGGCCTCGGCGAGCGGGTGTTCCTGATGAACAACATCCATGAAAACGGTCCGTCTCTTTTTCAGGTGCGCTGGGTGATGAGCTATCTCACCGGCCCGCTGACGCGCTCCCAGATCAAGGGGCTGATGGACCCGAAACGCGGCGAATTTTCCACCGGGGATACGGGTCAACCGACCGCTGCGGCGAATCCGATGGCGATGCCGGGAGCGTCCGCATCGGTGGCGGCGCAAGCCCGCCCGGTGGTGGGTGCCGGGGTGAAGGAGCATTTCATCCCCGTCGCCGGTTCGCCGGAAGAGGTCGTCTATCAGCCTCATCTGCTGCGCGTGGGTGTGGTGCACTTTGTTTCCGCGAAATGCGGGGTGGATGGCGATCTATCCGTTCGCCTCGTGAACGCGATCCAGCCGGATGCCATCGACTGGAACCAACAGATTCCGCCGCCGATGAATCCGGAGCATCTCGGCAGCGATCCGACATCCGGCGCGGGCTTCGGCACCTTGCCGGGCTTCGCGATGAACGCGGCGAATTACAAGCAGGTGGAAAAGGACTTCGCGGACTGGATGTATCGCAATCAGCGGGCCGAGATTCTTTCGTGCCCGGCGTTGAAACAGTGGTCGAATCTCGGTGAATCCGAAGCGGATTTCCGCGCCCGTCTGGCCATGGCCGCGCGCGAAGCACGGGATGCGGAGGTCGCGAAACTGCGCGATGCGGCGGAGAAAAAAATCGCGACTTTGCAAGGCAGGCTCCAGACCGCGCAAAACCAGCTCGCGAGGGAAAAGACGGAATCGACTTCCGCGATGATGCAAGCCGGTGCTTCGGTGTTAGGTGGGCTTCTCGGTGCGGTGCTGGGCAAGAAAACCAATCTCGGCTCGGTGATGAAAGGCGTCTCGATCAGCAAGGCGGGCAGCGCCTACAAGCAGCGGCAGGACGTCGGGAACGCGGAGCAGAAGGTGGAGGGTATTCAGGGGCAGATCGCGGAGATCGAGAAGGATCTGCAAACCCGGCTGGAGCAGATCGCGGCCAGTTATGAAACGGCGAATCTCACTCTGGAAACCGAGACGCTGCGCCCCACGAAGACGAATGTGAAAGTGCAGGAGGTCGGGTTGTTGTGGATTCCCTATGATTCCCAAGGAAATCGGGTGGGGTGATAGTTATAGGACTTATAGGGCCTATAGGACTTATAAATCCGCTCAGGAAAGAGAGAACTCCCCCTCCTCATCGATGCCGACCCAGTTCAACTGGCCGAAGGCGCGGAGGATGGAGGCGGTGGGTTCTCCGTCTTCTTCGTCTTCCGCCTGTTCGATGGTGGCGGAGGAGCTGAGGCCGCGATTGGCTTCGATGCTGATGACGGTTTTGTAGCCGGCGAGATGGATCCAGTCTCCCCAGCTTTTCTTTTCGTGGCGGGGTTCCAGATCCTGCTTGCGGAGAGCGGATAAAATTTCGCTCATCGTGCTGGGAGTTTCGGATTCGGGAAGTTGGAGGAGGATTTCCATGGGAGGTGGGGAAGGGGAAAATGTTTTTTCAGAGAGGTTTCAGCGTTTCGGCGGAAGTCGGTTTGGATTCGTTCGCGAGAGTGGCTTCGCAGAGTTTGGCGTAATAACCGTGGGTGGCGAGAAGTTCCTCGTGCGTTCCCTGTTCGATCAGTTCGCCGTGTTGGAGGACGCAGATGCGATCGGCCTTTTGAACGGTGGAAAGCCGGTGTGCAATCACGAAGCAGGTGCGATCGGAACGAAGATTTTCCAGTGCATCCTGCACGAGGCGCTCGGTCTGGTTGTCGAGGGCGGAGGTGGCTTCGTCGAGCAGCAGGAGCGGTGGGTTCTTGAGAAGGGCGCGGGCGATGGAAAGCCGTTGTTTTTCCCCTCCGGAAAACCGTACGCCGCGTTCTCCGGCGAGGGTTTCCAGTCCTTCGGGCAGGGCGCGGACGAAGGCGGCGGCGTTGGCGGCTTCGAGCGCGGCCCAGAGTTCTTGGTCGGTGGCGTCCTGTCTGGCGAGCAGGAGATTTTCCCGCAGGGTGGTATTGAAGAGGAAGCTTTCCTGAGTGACGTAGCCGAGCTGGTCGCGCAGCCATTCCTTGGAGAGTGTGTCGAGCGGGCGGCCGTCGATGAGGATGCGGCCGCCGGTGGGTTCGTAAAAGCGGGTGAGCAGGTTGAGGATGGTGGATTTCCCCGCGCCGGTGGCACCGACGAGGGCGACGGTTTCCCCGGGCAGGGCTTCGAGCGTGAGGTGGCTGACGGCGGGGGCTTCGTCCGAGTAGGAAAACGAAACGTCCTCGAAGCGGACGTGGCCTTTCATTTCCACGGGGCGTTCGCCATCGACGATGTTAGGTTCGTCCGGGGTGTCGATGATCTTGAATACGCGCTCGGCGGAGACGAGGCCGCGGGTGAAGGTCTGTGAGAGGGAATTGATGCGGGAAATGGGATCGAACAGGAAGCCCCATGCGACGAGGAACGCCATGACGATCTTTTCCTCGATTTTTCCCTGAAGCACCCACCACGCGCCGAAGGAAACCATGAGGATGATGCCGGATTCGGCGATGAAGGAAACGGACGGCCAGACGACGGACTGGCCGCGCATGACGTGGAGGTGTTTTTCGCCGACTTTTTCGGATGCCTTGCCGAAGGTTTCGAGGGCCTGCGGCTCGACGGTGTAGGCTTTGATCTGGCGGATGCCGGAAAGGTGGTCGTGCAGGATGGCGTTGAGCGCGGAGCTGGCTTCGGAGGAGGCTCGCCACATCGGCTCCGAACGCTTGCTCCACCAGTGGGTGAGGAGGCCGATGAAGGGCAGGGGAAGGAGCGTCACGAGGGTGAGCTGCCAGGAGAAATAGAACATCGCGGCGATGACGATGAGGAATTGCAGGGCGGCGGCGATGGCCTGATCGACGCCCTCGATGATGACGCGATTGGTGGCCGGGACATCATCGGCGATGCGGGACATGATTTCACCCGAAGAGGTGGAATCGAACCACTTCACGGGCAGGCGTTGCAGTTTGTCGTAAAGCTCCAGCCGGACGAGGTGGGTGAGCTTGAGCTCCAGTGCGTTGTTGAAATAGGTGCGGAGGGTGAAAAGCGCCTGCCGCAGCAGGATGGCGCCGACGCCGATGGCGGCGGTTCGCAGGATGAGCTCGGGCTGGTGGAGCTTGATGATGTCCATGAACTTCATGGTCACACCGGGCAGGACCAGCACGAGAGAGGTGCAGGCGACGGCCATGAGCAGGGAAACCGCACTGCGGCCGGGAAACCGGAACGTGTGCCGGAGGACGCGGATCAGGGGAGACATGGTGATGAAGGATACGATGCGCGTATGGGAGGACAAGCTTGGCTTTGGGGGATGGGATCACACGCGCCCTCGCGTGTGGTTTCCGGGAAGAGCCGACGTGAACGTCAGCGCTCCATGCCGGAAATGGGTGGAAAGGAGGGAGTGTGTAGCTCCCCATTTTCGATAAAAATCCCATTGTCCCGGCGGGGGATTTGAGGGTTGTTTGGCGCGCATGCTTGCCGATCCTTCGATTTACGCCGTGGCGTTGCTGGCCGCGTTTCTGATCGGTATGTCGAAGGCGGGGTTCAGCGGGATTTCGCTGATCTCGGTATTCCTGTTCGCGGATATTTACGGGGCAAAGGCATCGGTGGGCCTGGCGTTGCCGTTGCTGATCGCGGCGGACCTGATGGCGCTGCCGGCGTTTTTGAAGTATGGATCGTGGAAACCGGTCTGGAAATTGTTGGGTCCGGCGCTGGTCGGGCTGGGCATCGCGTGGTGGATGCTCGGCACGATGTCGGACGCGAGCGCGCGGAAATGGATCGGCGGCTGCATCCTGCTGATGGTGGTCCTGCAGGCGGCGCGGAAGGTCGTGCCACGGATGGCGGAGCGGGTTTCCGGCTCGCCGACCTTCGGGATGATGGCGGGAGTGATGGGTGGTTTCGCGACGATGCTGGCGAACGCGGCGGGTCCGGTGATCCAGCTCTATCTGGCGGCGAGGGAGATTCCGAAGATGGAGCTGATCGGGATCGGCGCGCGGTTTTTTCTGGTTATCAACCTGCTCAAACTGCCGCTCAATTCCAGCCTTGCGCTCATCACTCCGGCGAGCTTGTGGGAAAACGTGCTGCTGCTACCCGGAGTGATTTGCGGGATTTTGTTCGGAAAATGGCTGATCCACCACGTGTCGCAGCGGGCGTTCGAATGGATGATCGTGGTGTTCGCTCTCGTGGCGGGGGTGAGGTTGGTGGTGGGGTGAAGAAGTGCCGGGTGAGCAGTGATCGGTGGAAGAGGTTTATCGGAGTAGCCTCAACTGCTGCCAGGCTTGCCAGGCGAACATGGCCATGAAGAGGGGGAAGATGATGCTGGAAGTGAATTTATAGACGACAACGGCGAGGACGACGCCGGTGACGATGGAAATCCAGAGCGTGATTTTCACCCGTTGCGGGCCGAGGATGGAATGCAGCATCTGCCCGCCGTCCATGGGCACAATGGGGAGGAGGTTCAGGATGGCCCAGTAGAAGCTGACGAAATACAGGCTGCTGAGGAAGAACTTGAGGTTCGCGTTCAGCGTTGGGAACAGATAGGTGAAAAGCAGGAAGACGGCTCCCGCAAGCAGGAGCTGGATGGCCGGTCCCGCGGCGGTGATGAAAAAGCTTTGTGGGCGGTTCATGATCCCGGCGGGATAGGCGGCGTATCCTCCGAACGCCTGGAGCACGATGTAGGGCTGGACGCCGAATTTTTTCGCGGTGAGCGCGTGGCCGAGTTCGTGAACGAGAATGGAAATGAAGCCCGCGAGCACGAAGAGCGCGATCCAGAGGAATTCCAGCGGGGTGCCGCGGGAGAAACCGCCGGTGAATCCGGAGCCGATCAGGATCATGGTCAGCCAGAAGAACGGCTGCACTTCCACGGGGATGCCAAAAATGGAAAAACGAAACATCTAGCGCAGTGACTAGGCGAGGGGGGCGGTTTGTGCAAGGGCGGGGGCCGGGTTTAATTCGGCCGCGTCGCGAACCATTGGCGGATCGCCGGTTTGTTGAGCACCATCAGGGTGATTGCGGGGTAAGCGCTCCACGCGAGAACGATCAGGGTGATGATGGCGAGTGGAATGACCGTGATGACGGGAAATCCATGATAATATCCGATGCTTTTTTGCAGCCGGAACAGGGCGGGGGCGATCGTGGAAAATACGATGCAGAGCATGGCTGCCTTGGTGAGAAGGGACATCCAGGCGTAGATATTGGACCACAAGAGACCGCTTTTCCTCTTTTTCAGTAACAGAATGCCTGCGATCAGCGATGCGACGGTGACCGCCGCGCTCATCACGCAGAGGCCGATGCCCAATCTCAGGAGGGTGGGTTCCAGGTCCGGGATGTGTGGAAGGGTGATCGGGGAAACACGGTTTCCGAAGAAGGTGCGTGTCCCCCAAAGCAGGCCCAGAATGGCGAAGGTCAGGTGCAGGATTCCGAAGACCTTGACCGGAGGTGGATCGCCGAGTGCGGGAAGTGGAAAATGCGGAGGGAGAGAAGGAGGTCGCATGAAGGGGTATTTCTATCCGAGCAGCTCCACCAGATGCCCGAAGACGTCCTTGTTGAGAATCAGTCCGGAAAATTTTTCCGCGCCGGGGCCTTTGGCGGTGACGAGGGTGGGGTCCGAGGAATGGGTGGTGCCGGTCCAGCCGATGCCGGTGTGATTGCCGGTGAACTGGCCGAGCAGGCCTTCGGGTTTTTCGAGCTGGTCGTTCCATTCCACGACGCCGCGTTTGTTGAAAATATCGACCAGGGCGTTGGCCTCGTCGGATTTGAGGGTGTAGTGGAGGTGTTCGCGGACGAGGGCGGTGAGTTGATCGGCGTTGCCGTTCGGGGTTCTTCTCCATTGGCGGAATAAGAACTCGTGGGAGGCGGTGTGGCGGGCGATTTTCGCGAAGCACTTGTCGCTTTCGGAATAGGTGGGCCCCATGCCCATGAGGCCGGGGTTGGAATTGCCGTGGTCGCTGGTGATGACGACGAGAATGTCGTCGAGATTTCCGATGAGCTTGAAAACGGTGGCGATGGCGTCGTCGAAAGCGAGCTGGTCGTGAATCAGGCCTGCAATGTCATTGAGGTGCGCGGCGTGGTCGATGCGGGCTCCTTCCACCTGGAGGAGAAAGGGTTTGCCGCTGGCGAAGAGGCGGCTGAGGGCGGCTTCGGTCATTTCCGAAAGCGTGGGCACGGCGGCGGCGAGGGAGGGATCGCGATCGCGGTCGATGGAATAGGGAAGGTGGCCGGGGTAGAAGGTGCCGAGGAGTTTTTGCCCTTTGGCGGCGAGCAGCGCGTCGCGATGGGTGAGGACGTCATATCCGGCCTGGGAGAATTCTCCGGCGAGGTCGCGCTTGTCCTTGCGCTTGTCCGCCGTGAAACGACCGGTGCCGCCACCGAGGATGATGTCGACGCGGTTGAGATACTGGGCGGCGATGGAGTCTTCGTTTCCGCGTTTCCTTGAACTGGCGGCGAAGCCGGCGGGGGTCGCGTGGGTGGCGGTGGCGGTGGTGACGAGGCCGGTGAGCGCACCTTTTTCTTTCAGCACGGCAAAAATCGGGGTCAATGGCGTGCCGTCGGGAGCGACGTTGATGCTGCCGTTGTTCACCCGGTGGCCGGAACCCCAGGCGGAGGAGGCGGCGGCGGAGTCGGTGACGCGGGAGTTCGCGGAAGCGGTGTCCATGAGGCCGCAGGTGGCCGTTGGGTCCTGAAGCAGATCGTGCCAGGTGGTGCTGCGGCGGCGGGTAAGCTGGGAAAACATTTCCGCGAGTGTGAGGACGCCGGGACTCATCCCGTCCGACACCATGAAGATCACGCCCCGGGTGCGTTTTTTCGAATGCGCAGGAGTGGGTTCTGCCTGGACCGCCTGCTGGGGAAGGATGGTGGCGGCGCCAGTGAGTGCGGCGAGTTTCAACCAGTCGCGACGCGGAAGGGAAGAGGTGGATTTCATGAGTTTTGAGTCTGTTTCTTGAATTTGTGGTCTTTTTTGGAAAGGCGAAAAGTTTCCCGAAAGAGAAGGGATCGCCCGGCTCCGGGAAGGGATACGTGTTTCGATATCCCATGCTTGCACCATTCGTAGGGGTTCTTTACACGTCGCCCATGACTCACGATCCGGACCAGCACGCTTCCCTCGGGGCGATGTATTCCGACTATTTCCTCGATTACGCCAGCTACGTCATTCTCGAGCGCTCCGTGCCGCATTTGCACGACGGTCTGAAGCCGGTGCAGCGGCGGATTCTCCACTCGATGGATGAGCTGGACGATGGCCGTTATAATAAAGTGGCGAACCTTGTGGGCCACACGATGAACTACCACCCGCACGGCGACCAATCGATTGGAGATGCAATCGTCGGTCTCGGGCAAAAGGATTTGCTGATCGATACTCAAGGAAACTGGGGAAATACGCTCACCGGCGATGGTGCGGCCGCTCCCCGGTACATTGAGGCGCGGTTGAGTAAATTTGCGATCGATATCGCCTTTAACGCGAAGACGACGGATTGGATCACCAATTACGATGGTCGCCGCAAGGAGCCGTTTACGCTGCCGGTGAAATTCCCGCTGCTGCTGGCCCAGGGCGTGGAAGGCATCGCCGTCGGTCTCGCCTGCAAGATCCTTCCGCACAATTTCCACGAGCTCATCGATGCCTCGGTGGCCGCGCTGCGCGAGGAGCCGTTCACTCTGGTCCCGGATTTCCCGACGGGGGGGATCATGGACGCCTCGGATTACCGCGAGGGCCTGAGAGGCGGGAAAATTCGCGTCCGCGCCCGCATCGCCACGGACCGGAAGGGCATCCTGCGCATCACCGAAATCCCCTTCGGCACCACGACCGGGAACCTGATGGATTCCGTCGTTGCCGCCGCCGATAAAGGGAAAATCAAGATTGCGAAGATCGAAGATAACACCGCAGCCCACGCGGATATTCTCGTCTATCTACCCGCCGGGGCCGATCCCGAGCAGACGCGGGACGCGCTTTACGCCTTCACGGACTGCGAGATGTCGATTTCCCCGAACGCCTGCGTCATCGTCGATGGCAAGCCGCAGTTCATGGGCGTTTCAGACATCCTGAAGGCGTCCGCGCTGCGCACGAAGGAGCTGTTGAAACGGGAGCTGGAAATCCGGCTCTCGGAGCTGGGTGAAAAATGGCACTTCAGCTCGCTGGAGAAGATTTTCATCGAAAACCGCATCTACCGCGACATCGAGGAATGCGAAACGTGGGAAGCCGTGCTGACCGCCATCGACGACGGCCTCAAGCCCTTCAAGAAGCTGCTGAAGCGCGAGGTGACGCAGGATGACATCGTCAAGCTCACCGAAATCCGGATCAAGCGGATCTCGAAATTCGATTCCTTCAAGGCCGATGAAGAAATCCGTGGCCTTGAGAATGCTATCGAGGAAACCGAGAAAAACCTGCGGAATCTCACCCGTTTCACTATCCGCTGGTACGAGGAACTCCGGAAAAAATACGGCAAGGAACGCGAACGGCGGACCGAGATTTCCACCTTCGATCGCGTGGACCGCACCCAGGTGATCGCCGCGACGGAGACGCTTTACCTCGATGCCAAGACCGGATTCGCCGGTTACGGCCTCAAGAAAGACGGCGAGCCTATCGAGAAATGTTCGCCGATCGACGACATCATCATTTTCACCCAGGACGGGAAAATGCGCATCACCAAGATCGCGGAGAAAGTCTTTGTCGGTCAGCGGCCGCTGCGGGTGGCGGTATTCCGGAAAGACGAGGATTTCATCTATTCGATGATTTATCGCGATGGTAAGGAAGGCCCGGTTTTGGCGAAGCGGTTTACCGTCGGAGGTATCACGCGGGATAAGGAATATAATCTCACCAAAGGCACCCCGGGAAGCCGTGTTCTTTATTTCGCTTTCCACCGGACCAATGAAGATAGTGCGGCGCAAATGCTGATGGTGCATTTGAAATCCCAGTTAAGAATGAGGAATCTTACCCGGCCATTGCATTTTGCAGAGTTCGGTATCAAAGGCCGGGGAAGTGCCGGAAATCTCGTTACCAAACACCCGGTGGAGAAAATCGTACGCGCTCCCAAAGAGTGATTTACAAGGAGATAGTATTGGGTCAATCAATTGCTTGAATCGGTTGTAAACTTATTTTCAGTTGGTTGTAAAAAGAGTTTATTTATCGCTTGCGTTGGTAAAATAAGACATTCAGTTTATCGCCCGTATATGGCAACAATTCCTGCTGACACTCTTAAAGCAATTCTGAATCTTCGTGCGGAAAATGGTCTCGAGGCGGACGAAGCTTCGGTTTACCGCGATCTTGAAACGGTTAAGTGGACTCTTAACGAGACACCGCGTTATCGTCGCGCTGGACGTTCCCCGGTTTATCTTTCCGGAAAATATCTTACCGCGAATGGTGTGGATCCCGTTACCGGTGAAAAAGAAAGCAACGGTCCGGCCAAAAAGGCCAAGGCGGCAGCTTCCGCCAAATCGTCCCCGAAATACGAAAGCAAGCTGGACGAGTCCGCATTCTATCGTGTGCTGCATGCGAAGGGATTCTCGATCAAGGTCAGCCAGGATCTCATCACCGGCGCGGTGGAAACCCAGTTGCCGGAAAGCATCAAAAGACTCGGTCTTCAATTCGATGAAATCCCGGGCAACGCGACCGGCGTGTATGTGACGCAAACTTCGCCGCAAATCCAGGTCGCCATGTCGTTGGACAAGTTCCTGGAAATCGCAGGCATCCGCCCGTAAACGGGACGACGATCGCTTTATCGCCCTCCGCCCCATGTCCGGGACGGAGGGCTTTTTTATGCCGGGAAATTCGACCGCCTTTCCGGGTCGATACGGAAAATCCCGCAAATCTTCTGAATTTCTGGTCCTTTACCTGCTGGCAGCATCGGCGAGGTTGACGCCTTTCGAATCCCACATCACAATTCCGCCGCCGGGCGGACCGAAATGCTCAAATGCTCGACCCCGCATCTCGGCACACATCCTCGCCTAACAATCATGCCTACTACCATCGCCATTAACGGATTTGGCCGGATCGGACGCCTCGTCTTCCGCGCTCTCGTCGAACAAGGCCATCTCGGAACCACTTTCAACGTTGTCGCCGTCGGTGACATCGTACCGGCTGACAACCTCGCCTACCTGCTTAAATACGATTCCACCCAGGGCCGTTTCAATGGCACGGTGACTTCCAAGAAATCCTCTCCGGATCTTGCCGAAGACGACACCATCGTGGTGAACGGTCATGAAATCAAGGTCGTCAGCGCCCGCACTCCCGCGGAGCTTCCCTGGAAAGATCTCGGCGTGGAACTCGTCATCGAAGCCACCGGGCTTTTCACCGATTCCGAAAAAGCCAAGGGCCACCTCTCCGCAGGTGCCAAGAAGGTGATTATTTCCGCCCCGGCCAAAGGCGAAGACGCGACCTTCGTCGTCGGCGTCAACGACGAGCAATACGATCCCGCCAAGCACCACATCATTTCCAACGCGAGCTGCACCACGAACTGCCTCGCTCCTCTCGTGCACGTTCTCCTGAAGGAAGGTATCGGCATCGAGGAAGGTCTGATGACCACGGTGCACTCCTACACCGCCACCCAGAAAACCGTGGACGGTCCTTCCAAGAAGGACTGGAAGGGCGGCCGTAGCGCGGCGATCAACATCATCCCGTCCACAACCGGTGCCGCCAAGGCCGTGGCTCTCGTCTGCCCGGAAGTGAAGGGTAAGCTCACCGGTATGTCCTTCCGCGTGCCGACTCCGACGGTTTCCGCCGTGGACCTCACCGTGAAGACCACCAAGGAGACTTCCCTCAAGGAAATCACCGAGCTCCTCACCAAAGCTTCCGAAACCTATCTCAAGGGCGTGCTGGCCGTGACCAGTGACGAAGTGGTTTCCTCCGACTTCATCCACGACAGCCACTCCTCGATTTTCGACGCCGGTTCGTCCATCGAGCTGAACTCCCGGTTCTTCAAGCTGGTGAGCTGGTACGACAACGAGTGGGGCTACTCCAACCGTGTGATCGACCTTCTGACCGACGTCGCGAAGAAAGGCGTCTGATTTTTACCGAATTTCAAGAACGGCAGCCCTGCGAGGGGTTGCCGTTTTTTTGTTGGAGCGCCGACGTTCACGTCGGCGCCAATCGATTGTCGTAGCAAGCCGACGTGAACGTCGGCGCTCCCCCTAAAAACCCAACGTCCCTTGGTTCAGCGCGTGGATCGCGTCGATGGTGTAAGAGGTCCGCAGTGTTTCCGTCAGGTAGGCTTTCGCTTTTTCGACGGATTTCGGGAGATCGTCGCCGAGCGCCAATCTCGCTGCGATGGCGGCGGAAAAAGTGCAGCCGGTGCCGTGGGAGCCGGGAAGCTGCAACCGGTTTTCGGCAAACGCATGCCAGTGGCCATCCGGCTCCATGAGGAGATCGAGGCATTCTTCGGAATCCAGATGGCCGCCTTTCAATAGAACGGAGGTGCGGAATTTCCCGGCGAGTGCCAGGGCGACCGTTTCCATTTGCGTCCGATCCGGAATGCTCATGCCGGAAAGCGCTTCGGCTTCCGGTAGATTCGGCGTGATGACGGTGGCGAGCGGAAGAAGCCGTTCATGATAAGCGGCGATGGCGTCTTCTTCGAGCAGCGACGCCCCGGTGGAAGCGATCATCACCGGGTCCACGACGAGAGGAATGCCGGGATGGGCTTTTAGGATTTCCACCACCGCTTCGATGTGGGCGGCGGAATACAGCATGCCAGTCTTGATCGCGGCGACGGGAAAAGAATCGAGCATCAACGAAACCTGATCCGCGACGATGTCCACCGGGACCGGGCTGACGGCACGGACGATATTCGCCGTTTCCGAAACGATGCAGGTGATGGCCGTCAATCCATGAATGCCGAAGTGCTGGAAGGTCTTCAGGTCCGCCTGAATCCCGGCACCGGACGAGCAATCGGAGCCGGCGATGGTCAGGGCGACGGGAGGTGGGGCGATGGACATGACCGGGTTCATAGCGTGTGGAGAAGAACAGGCAAATCGGTTTCGTGCTTGGCAGCCATCGTGTGTCGTCTCAATGATGGCTTCCGTGGCGGTTGAAATCCGTGAATATGAGGGATTGAGAGTGCATGTGGACGATGTGATCTACATGCCAAGTCTGGATGCCCCGGAGGAAAAGCCGCACCCGTTCGTTTATTTCATCTCGATCCATAACGATTCACCCTTGCCCGTGACGATCCGCGGGCGGAAATGGGTGGTGTGTGAGGATGGCGGGGAAACCACCGTGGTGGAAGGAGACGGCGTGGTCGGCCAATTTCCCCTGATCGAGCCGGGTGGCCATTTTTCCTACAACAGCTATCACGTCTCCGCCCGTGGCGCGACGGTGCGCGGCGCGTTTTTCGGAGCCACGGCGACGGGGGAGTGGTTTTTCACCCGCATTCCCGAATTCCGGCTGGAAGTGCCGAACTGGGCATAAGTCCTATACGCCCCATAAGTCATATCGCGCTTATCGGGTCTTGCGGAATTCCGGGAGACGGGGCACTTTACCGGCATGCAGGCGGTCACGGATCGATTGAAAAACTTTCTCCAGTACGTGGCGATCAAGCTGATCGATGACCCGGCTCAGGCGCAGTTGAAAGTCGCCGAGTTGGGGCCGAAAAAGCTGCGCTTCAAGCTCGTTCTCGCCCAGGCGGATGTGGCGATGCTGATCGGCCGGAACGGTTTCACGGCTTCGGCGATCCGCAGCATCCTGAAAGCCGCCGCCGATCGCGAAGGGGTGCAGGTCACCTTGCAGATCCATTCCCAGGAGGAAGAAGCCGAGTTGCTGGCACGCGAAGGCGGGCACTGAACGCTCCCGGTTCGGAGGCCACCATGGCATGGCGGATGCTACCGGCGGTGGCGCGGATACGCTTTTTCTTCCAATGACTTATGTCCACTCTTTCACTCATCCGGCCGGGAAAACACAGTCTCGTCAGCCGGGGTTCATTCCGGGTTTCCAGTTCAGGCGGGGCTTGCGGATGAAGCGAAACAGCCTATGAGTGAACCCTTTGTTCCTCTTCCCGCATGTCTTCCCGGCCCCGTCTCACGCCAGTTTCCGCCCCTCTTCCGGCAGGGGTGGTCAGCCCGGCGTGGAATGAAACGCTCGATGCCCAAGGGAATTTGCGGCCGATCTGGCAAGCTCTCTCCACGAGAATTGAGTGCTGGACGCCCGAAGAACGCGCCATGCTCGCGGTTTCCGCCGGGCGGATGCTCGAAGATCTCGGCACGACCTTCAATGTCTACAGCGACGTCGGCGGTACCGCGCAGCCGTATGAAATCGATCCGATCCCACTGTTGGTTTCCCTCGATGAATGGGAGCGGGTTTCCGATGGACTGGCTCAACGGGTGCGGCTGCTGGACGCGGTGCTGGCGGATGTCTATGGACCTCGGGAACTGCTGAAACAGGGCCTGCTGCCGCCGGATCTGCTTCATGCGAATTCCGCGTGCATTTACGGCCTGAGAGGCATCCAGCCTTCCGGCAACCGGCATCTCGGCACCATGGGGTGCGACCTGATCCGGTCGAACGGGACGTGGACGGTTTTGCGGGATCACACCGGCTCGCCGAGCGGCCTCGGGCAGGCTTTGGAAAACCGCAGCGTCACCTCGAATCTGCTGCCCGAGGAGTTCGATCGGGCGGGGATCGCTCCGTTGAAGCCGTTTTTCGAAGCCCATCGTGCCGGGCTGCGGGAGCTTTGCACCCAACGCGAGGAAGAGCCGAGCATCGTCTTTCTCACTCCCGGATTCCGCCATCCTTCGTATTTCGAGCATGTCTACATGGCACGCTTGCTCGGTTTCCCGATCGTGGAACCCGCGGACCTGACGGTGCGGGAACGCCGGGTTTTCCTGAAAACTCTCTCCGGCCTGAGAAAAATCGACGGCATCGTGAACCGGGTGCAGGACGATTTTCTCGACCCTCTGGAATTCTGGAATGTCGGTGGCGGAGGCGTGCCCGGGCTGATCGAGGCCTGGCGGTCCGGCAATGTGACATTTTCGAACGCGCCGGGAGCGGGCTTCGCTTCGAGTGCCGCCCTGATGCCGTTCCTGCCGACGATTTGCCGCGCATGGTTCGGTGAGGAACTGAAGCTGCCGTTTGTGGAAACCTGGTGGCTGGGCCAGCCGGAAATCCGTCAGCAGGTCATCAACGATTTCAGCCGATTCGTACTGATGTCGGCTTTCGGCAACGATCCGCTGCTGCCGGTCCGTGGTGGCAGCCTCTCGCCGACGGCGCGCCGCCAGTGGATCGCGGCCATCGAGGAACGTCCTCACGATTTCGTGGTGCAGCGCGATATTTCGCTGAGCGTTTCCCCTTCGTTGCAGACGAGGCGGATTCAGAATCGGCCTGTCGTCTGGCGTGCCTTCACCCTGCACGGGAAAAACGGCCAGACGGTGCTTCCCGGCGGGTTGGCGCGCGTGGGCAGGCCGGGTGAGCCGCCCCAGCTTTGGCCGCCGCACGCCGGTTTTACCAAGGACGTATGGATCCCGGCGCAGCAGTTCGCCTACAGCGCCCGCGAGGTGAGGCACAATGTGCGGGCGACCGCCGCCCACCATCCCACCGGAGGCGATGTGCCGAGCCGGATCGCCGAGCAGTTGTATTGGGTCGGGCGCTACGCGGAACGGGTGGAAATGACGACCCGGATTTTGCGGGTGATCCTTCGCAGTCTGATCGAGGAAAGCAATCACACCACCCAGGGAAAACTCGATGCGAGCCAGAGCCTGGTTCTCGAGGCCGGTCTGCTGTTCAACGGGGAAAGAATTCCGTCTTTCAGGATTCTCGAAAAGCTCGCCACGCTGGTCCACGATGGCACGGCGGATTCCGGTTTGCCGAATTTCGCGAGGTCCCTGTTGTGGAACGCTTCGGCGGCACGCGACCGGCTTTCGGACGATACCTGGCGTTTTTTCAATCGCCTCGAAGGCCTGCTGCAACAGCCCGCCCAGCCTCCCTCCGCGGCGGCTCTCCTGCGCACGCTCGATCACCTCGTGCTGCATCTGGCGGCTTTCTCCGGCATGCAGGCGGAAAACATGACGCGCGGTCAGGGGTGGCGTTTCCTGGAAACGGGGCGGCGCCTTGAGCGGCTGCTGGGCACCCTGGCGCTTCTGCGCGCGGCTGCACGACTCAACGAAGGAAATCCGCTGGTGCTGGATTCGCTGCTGGAGATTTGCGACAGCGTGATGACTTACCGCCGCCGCCATTTTTCTCGCCCACGCTGGGACGGTGTGCTCGACCTGTTGTTTTTCGATACCTCGAATCCGCGCAGCGTCGCCTATCAGATCGGGATTATCCACAAGGAACTCGCCCACTTTCCGGGTGACCGTCAATTCGGGCTTTTCCCGAAAATCTCCTCTTTTATCGAAGAACTCGCGAGCCGTTTCGAACCGGGGAAACCATCTGTTTCAGTCGAGCTCGAAGCGTTGATGGAATCGGTGAAAACCTTGTCGGACCTGCTGACCCAACATTATTTCAGCCATTCGGTGCGTCGGGTTTACTGAGTTTGGCAGAGCCGACGTGAACGTCAGCGGTCCTTCTCTGCCCGAATCCCGTAAAAAATCACTGAAGGCGGTTGATTTCATGAAACGAACGCGGCTATTTCTGAGGAAACCCAAAAACCGTGATGTTTCCTTCCTCACTCTCTCACCTGTTTGACGATCCGCAGTCTTGGATGGTGGTGGCTTCGGGGCAGGCGGTGGGAAAACTCAGCCGGGTGAAACGGAGGAACGGCACGGTGGCGTTGCGCCTCGATTACGACTTTCACGGTGGTGGAGGATTCGTAGTGGCGCGGAAGGAAATTGCGTTCGATTTACCGGATACTTTCGCGGTGAAGTTCGCGCTGCGCGGTGAAGGCCCGGACAATCATTTTGAATTCAAGATCGCCGATCCGGGCAATGAGAACGCCTGGCGCTATCAGCGGGAGCGTTTTTCATGGCCTTCGAAATGGCGGCGTATGACCCTGACCGAGCGCGATCTCCCGTTCGCCTGGGGACCGGCGGGTGGTGGAGGGCCCCGCGAGGTCGGCTCGCTGGAATTCGTCGTCGCGGCAGGGCCGGGTGGCAAAGGAAGCGTGTGGCTGTCGGATTTTTCCATCGAGGATCAAACGCCGCGAGAAACCCGTGAAGTGGCGGCCTCCAGTGCGAGAACCGATCATGAACCGAAGTGCGTGTTGGAGGATTCGGCGGCGGATTGGAGACCTTCCCAGGAAGACCGGAAACCGTGCTGGTGGCTGGATTTCGGAAAGCTCCAGCGCTTCGGTGGCCTGGTGATCCATTGGCCGGAAGATCTTCCGGAGCGGAGCTACGACCTAACTATTTCAAAGACGGGAAAAAAATGGAAACGGGTGCATCGATGCGCGGTGTGTTCCGAAACGAAAACCCACATCCCGATTCCGAAGGGTGAAGCGCGTTTCCTGAAAATCACCTTCGGGAACGGTTCGGCGGCGGGCCTGCGTTATCTTGAGCTCAAGCCGGACGCGTTTTCGCATTCGCCGAATGAATTCATGCACTCGGTGGCGGAGGACTTTCCGCTTGGTTGGCATCCGCGCTACTGGCACCGCGAGCAATCGTATTGGACACCGGTGGGCACTCCTGCCGGCACGCGTCGCGCCCTGATGAACGAGGAAGGATTGGTGGAAGTGGATGAGGGAGGCTTTTCGCTGGAGCCGTTCTTGCGGATCGATGGCAGGCTCGTCACCTGGGCGGATGCTTCGATCCGGATAGGCATGCCGCGCGATGGAATGCCCTTGCCGGAAGTGAGCTGGACCGTGGATGACGTTATTTTGACAGTAAGCCCATGGGTCGCGGGGGATGCGGATGAGCTGACATTGAAGGTGAACTATCAGATTGATAATCCGAAAAACCACAACGTCGAACTCGCGGTTGCGGTGCGGCCATTTCAGGTGAATCCCCCGTGGCAGGCGTTCCGGAATCTGGGCGGGATCTCCCCGATCCGGAAAATCGGCGGAAAGCCGGGGAAATTGAAGGTTGAGGGAAAAACGGTGATCGCTCATCCGTTGCCATCGCGACAGATCGCGGCGGGTTTTGAAGAAGGCACGGTGCTGAAAATTTTATCGGAGGGCGGGGAATTTCCTCCTTTCAAAACATTGAACGATCCATCCGGCTTTGCGAGTGCGGGGATGATTTGGAAATCCGGCGTGCGGAACGTCACGTTGTCGGTTCCGTTTTATGAAAAGCCCGTGGATCATGCGACGCGGGAAGAAGCGGAAACGATCTGGTCGCGTGCGCTTGAAGGCGTCGAATGGAATGTTCCTGAGGTCGCTGAGGAGGCGATCCGCTGTTTGCGCACGGCGGCGGCCCACATTCTCATCAATCGCGATGGCCCCGCGCTGCAACCCGGGCCACGCCGCTACACCCGCACGTGGATGCGGGACAGTGTGATTATGGGTGCGGCGCTGATGCGCTCGGGCATTCCGGAGCCGCTGCGCGAATTTCTCGTGTTCTATCAAAAATTCCAACGTGGGGACGGTTTCGTCCCGTGTGTGGTGGATCGGGATGGCGTGGACTGGCTGGTCGAGCATGACAGCCACGGCCAGTTCATCTGGGGCGTGCGGGAGGTTTTACGTCAAAGCCGGGATCGTGATTTCCTGATGGAAATGTGGCCGTCGGTGGAACGCACGGCGGATTTCATGTGTCGGTTGCGTGCGGAACGGTTGACGGAACGTTTTCGCAGCGGCGAGCATTCCGCCTGTTATGGATTGTTCCCGGAATCCGCCAGTCACGAAGGTTACCTCGCGCATCCGGTGCATTCCTATTGGGATGACTTTTGGGGGATTCGCGGATTGCAGGCCGCCGCGGAGCTGGCTTCCGCGATGGGTAAACCGGGCGACCATTGGAGAAAGGAAGCGTCCGCGTTTCAGGTGGACCTCGAACGTTCGATGGATGAAGTGATCCGGAAACACGCTCTTGCCTACATTCCCGGATCGGTGGAATGGGCGGACTTCGATCCGACGGCGACTTCGAATGCGATCGGTCTGCTCGATTTCGCGGATCGTTTGCCACGGGAACAGCTCACGGCGATGTTCGATCTCTACATGGCGGACTTCCGCAAAAAGCATCGTGGGGAAATGCCGTGGAAAAATTACACCGCTTACGAAATCCGGATCATCGGTGCGCTCAGCCGCCTCGGCAGGCGCGATGAAAGCATGGAGCTGCTGGAGTTTTTTCTCTCGGATCGACGCCCAAAGGAATGGAACCAATGGCCGGAAATTTCGTGGTGCGATCCCCGCGCACCGGGTCATCTCGGCGATGTGCCGCACACGTGGATTTCCGCCGAATACATTCTCGCGGTGCTCTCCATGATCGTCAGCGAACGCGAGGAAACGGAAAGTCTGGTGCTGGCCGGTGGCATGCCATGGAGCTGGATTTCCACAGGGAAAGGGTTTCGGGTAAATGGGCTGCCGACGTGCTATGGAACTCTCGATTTTTCGATTTTCTCACCTAACGAAACGAAGATCGATGTTCGCGTGAATGAAGCCTTGGGCCTGCCGCCGGGCGGGCTGGACGTGATACCGCCACTCCCTCCGGGAATGAAAATCTCCGGCGTGGTGGACGAGGAAAACCACACGTTGCCCGTTTCCCCGGATGGCCGTCGGGTAAGAGTGACTTCGTTGCCCGCCAACCTTCATTTTTCCCTTTGTAAAACCCATGAAAGCCGACCTTGAACCTTTTCGCATTCATTCGAACGGACGCCTCCGCAGCATCGTCCTGCCGGATGGGCGCGGTGGCCTGATGCATGACTGGGTGGCGATCACGCGTTGGTCCGAAGCGGCACCGGAAGCCACCGGACCGATGATGTATCTCCGGGATGCGGAGGATTGGCGGATTTTGAATGGCAAAGTTTCCACGGAAAACTGGTCCGCCCGGCTGGAGGTGCGGGTCGCGCGTGACGAGGCGGTGGAGCTGCGTCGTATCACGTTGGAGAATCATCTGGATGCTCCACAGGAAATCGAACTGACGACTTACGCGGAGGTGGCGCTGAATCATCCGATGGGCGATGCGGGGCACCCGGCGTTTTCCAAGCTCTTCGTGCAGACCGAGGAGGAAAATAGGATTTTGTTAGCGCGTCGTCGTCCGCGTGGAATGAACGAGAACTGGCCGTGGGTCGGGCAGGCGTTGCTCGGTGATTTCAGCGATCTTTCATGGGAGACGAATCGTGCGACATTTATCGGTCGGGGGCGGAGTCTCCATGATCCGCAGGCGATGGATCAAGGTGGGGATTTGAGCGGTGAAACGGGGAACGTGCTCGATCCGGTGTTGGCGTGGCGTTGCCGGGTGGTGCTGGAGGCGGGAGAAACCCGGCAGCTCTGGCTGTTGACGGCGGTGGCTCAGGATAAGGCGTCGGTTCGGGAATTGTTGGAAAAAACGGAACCTGTCGCATGGTTCGCTGATGCTCCATTGCGTGGTTCCGCTCGTGTGCAGGCTCTGGCGGCGGAGATGATGTTAGGTTCAAGGAATCGCGTGGTTCCGGAAAGCGTGGCGGGTTCCTCGGTGGTGCATCGTTTTCCGTTGTCGCCGGATGAAATCCGCGTGATCGCCATGGGCGGTCGGAACTGCGCCGGTACACGGGAAGTCATTTCATTGATGCCGGAGTGGCGTGAACTGGGACTGGCGGTGAGGCTGTTCGTGATGGAGGAAAACGGAGGTGAAGCGATTTCGGACGCGGTGATCGTGAAGCCTTCGGAGTTTTCCGGAGATGAACTCGCGTGGTGGCTGGCGTCCGCGCATCTGGTGGTCGGTGAGGAGCCTGTGGAAGTCGAAGGGGCGGATTTCGCCGTGTTGGTTTGCTCCGGGATCGCAGTGGAAGAGGATGAGCCGGAATTGCCGGAAGAGCTGCGGTTTTTCAATGGGACCGGCGGTTTCTCTCGGGATGGTCGCGAGTATGTGATTTTGCTGCCGTTGAAAAACGGTCGACTGGTCCGCCCGCCGATGCCGTGGAGCAACGTGCTGGCGAATCCGCGTTTCGGCTGCCTCGTCACTGAAGGAGGCGCGGGCTACACATGGGCGCGCAACAGCCAGGCGAACCGTTTGACGCCGTGGTCGAACGATCCGATCCGCGATCCACAAGGCGAGGCGTTGTTCTTGCGTGATGAAACGACCGGTGAAACGTGGTCGCCACTGCCGGGACCGTGTGCCGCGAAGAGCGCGTTCGTGGTGAGGCATGGATTCGGATACAGCAAGTTTCTATCAAAAATTACCGGTCTTTCCCAGGAAGTGGAATTTCTCGTGCCGCCGGACGATCCGGTGAAGTTGGTGACGCTGCGTTTGAAAAACACGGGGGCGGTTGCCCGGAAGTTGTCTTTCGCGGCGGTCCATCGATTGGTCCTCGGTGCGAATCCGGACCGGCATCATGCGACATTGGCATGGACGGATGGGCGTGGCGTGCAGCATGCGGTGAATCCAAGAGCGGGGGATTTCGCGGATGGCCGGGTGTTTTCCGAAGTGCTGGCGGATGGTGTGAAAATCACGAAATCCGCCGGAGGAAACTCGTTCGGAAAAGTGACGGGTAGGCATGGATTCGCTGAGCCGGAGTTGCGAATGGAGGGAGAACGGGGTTTCGGACGCGATGCCTGTTTCGCGCGAAAGGTCGATTTCGAACTGGAAGCGGGAGAGGAAGCGGAGTTTGTGGTGATTCTTGGAGAAGCGCTGTCCGAGGAGGAAGAAAACGGGTTGCTGGAAAAATATCGTCGTGCGGGAGCGGCGGAATCCGCGAGGGAGGAAACGATCGCGCATTGGCGGAAAATTTTGCAGCAGCTTCAGATCCGCACGCCATTGCCGGAAGTGGATGTGATGGTGAACGGGTGGCTGGTTTACCAGAACCTCGCTTGCCGGATCTGGGGAAGGAGCGCGTTCTATCAATCGGGAGGCGCTTACGGTTTCCGCGATCAATTGCAGGATGCCGCCGCCTTCGCGTTGACGCGGCCGGAATTGTTGAGGAGCCAGATTCTGCTTCATGCCGCGCAGCAGTTTCCGGAAGGCGATGTGACGCACTGGTGGCATCCGGAACCGCTGGGAACCGGAATGCGTACGAAGTTTTCCGACGATCTGCTGTGGCTGCCGTGGCTGACGGATCATTACATGCGAACCACGGGGGATTTCGGAATTCTCGACGAGGTGGAAAATTTCATCGAAGGGCCGCAGCTCGGAGCGAATGAGGATGAGGAATACATGAAACCGGCGGTTTCACGCGAGCGGGCGAGTGTGTTCGAACATTGCTGCCGTTCTCTGGATCGTTCGCTGACGAAGGGGGAGCATGGCTTGCCGCTGATGGGAATCGGAGACTGGAATGACGGCATGAGCCGGATCGGGCGCGAAGGTCGTGGCGAAAGCGTGTGGATGGGATTTTTCCTGTATGAAATTTTGAGGAGCTGGATTCCTCTGTGCGAAGCGCGTGGCGAAACGGAGCGGGCGAAACGTTACGCGGAATACCGTGAGGAACTTCTCGATGCGATCAACGCGGCGGGATGGGATGGCGAGTGGTATCGCCGTGCCTACTACGATGATGGTACTCCGCTGGGAACGCATACGGATTCCGAATGCCGGATCGATGCTCTGGCCCAGGCGTGGGCGGTGATTTCCAAAGCCGCACCGGAGGATCGTGGGAGTATGGCGCTGGATGCGCTGGAGCGGGAGCTGGTCGATGATTCGGTGGGAATCGTGCGGTTGTTGCATTCGCCGTTTGTCGATACTCCGCACGATCCTGGTTACATCAAGGGTTACGTCGCGGGCGTGCGTGAAAACGGCGGCCAATACACGCATGCCGCGTGCTGGGTGGTGCGGGCGATGGCGGAGGCGGGTCGGCGCGATGAGGCGGCGAAGTTGCTGCAACGCCTCAGTCCGGTGTGGCAGGCGCGCGATGCGGAAACGGTGGCGCGTTATCAGGTGGAACCGTATGCCATCGCGGCGGATATTTACGGTGCGCCACCGCATGTCGGGCGCGGCGGGTGGACGTGGTACACCGGTTCCGCGGGCTGGATGTTCCGCGTGGCGGTGGAATCGGTGCTCGGGTTGACGATCGAAAATGGCGATACGTTCGTGCTGTCACCCCGCATTCCGGATAGCTGGCCGGGATTTGCAATTTCCTTCCGGACTCCTTCCGGGAAAACGGTCTATCAAATCGAAGTGAAGAACCCGTCGGGCAAGGCGGGGAGGGTGACGAGGTTGGAAGTGGATGGAGAGTCCATCGGGTGCGAAAGCGGCATCGCCTGCTGGCCGTTGAGGGATGACGGGCAGGAGCATCGGGTGAGTGTAGAGATGGGATGAAAGTGGCTGCGGCGTCCCGCCGCAGGGGAGGTTTGTTGCGGCGGGACGCCGCAACCACTATCGCGATCTTTCAACAGGAGAGATCCAGATGTTCTCCGAAGGTGTCCATCGTATCGGTGTGGCCGACGGTCCAGCTTCCGTCGGCTTTGATGTCGAGGCGGGCGTCGTAGCGGAGGTGGGATTCGCCGTTTTTCGCGAGCACGACGACGCTGATTTTTTCCTGACTCAGGAGGTCGATGATCGATGCGATGGTGTTTTCAGGCAGGGAGCTGCCGGGGCGGTCCAGGAACACGATTTTCGGTTTCGCGAGAAGGAGTCTGGCGACGGAAACCATGTGTTGCTCGCCGATGGAAAGGAGGTCGTCCCACTCCTGGCTGACATCCAGCCCACCGGCGCGGGTGGTGAGGTCTTCGAGCCGGAGGCGTTGGAGGACGGTGAAAATCGCATGATCCGGGATTTCGTTTTCCTTGCCGGTGCGGAGAAGGACTTCCCGCAAGGTGCCGAGCGGAAGATAGGGGCGTTCGGGGAGGAACAGGATTTCTTCCAGATTCGGGCGGCTGATGGAGCCGCTGCCGCAGTCGCCGAGGCCGGCGGTGGCGCGGAAGAGTCCGATCATGGTGGATTGGTCATCGGAGGTGACGACCCAGCGTTGGCCGGGCTTGATTTCGATGTTCAGGTTCTGGACCAGGGGGCGAGTCTGATCGGCGGATTCGATGGTGACATTGGAATAGACCACGCGATCGGCGTTTTCCTCGGTGTGGATCGGGCAGGTTTTCGCGCCGCGGGCTTTTTCCATCGCCTGGGTGAGCAGGTAGAGACGGGTGGTGACGGCGGTGAACGCGGAGATGGATTGGAACTGGGTGACGATGAGGGAAAACGAGCCGAGCAGGGCTCCGAAGGCCATCGCGGATTGGGTGATGACGCCGAATTCGACGTGTCCGCGGATGAACATCGGCGCGATGATGAGCGCGGGGATGATCTGGATGTAGTAGTTGTAGCCGGTGGTGAAAAATCCGAGGTTCCGGTTGATCTGGACGATGCGGCGGTAGTTCCGGATCAGGGAGTCGAGGCGGTTTCCGAGGCGCACCTTGAAACGGCCTTCGCGATGGGAAAGGGCGATGAGCTCGGCGTTTTCCCGGACGTGGATGAGGTCCGAGCGGAAATTCGCTTCCTTGTCGAGCTGGGTGTAGTTCAGCCGGATGAGCGGTTTTCCCAGCATGATGGTCAGCATGGAACCGAGCGTGGAATAAACCACGGCGACGCAGAAAAGAAACGGGCTGATCGACCACAGAACGCTGGAGAAGGAAATGGCGGTGAAGGTGCCGTTCAGAAACATGAGGACGAAGGAAAGGGTCGTTCGGGTAAAGGCTCCGACGTCATCGGCGATGCGCTGATCGGGATTCGCCACGTCCGGGGAAAGCAAAAGCCGGTAGTAGGTGCGATCGTTCAGATAGGCTCCGAGCAGGTGCTTCGTGAGCTGTTCCCTCCAGAGAAGGCCGAGGCGTTCTTCCGCGAACCGGAAGAAGACCGCGCAAATGGTGAGGGCGCTGAGCACGGCGAAGAACAGCAGTGCGTAGAGGTTGAAGTTCCGCATGTTCTTGTGCTCGATGGCGGACATGAAATCGCGGCCGATGTAGCTGTTCAGCACGTTCAGGCCTGCGAGCACGAGCATCAGGATGAGCAGAGTGGAGAAAAGTCCCACGGCTTTCGGGCCGGACTCGGATTTTACGAGCAACGTGAGGACGGCCTTCAGTCGCCGACAGGTGTCTCGCAGGAGTTTCGCTTTCATGAAACGGGGGTCGGAATGGGAACTTAATCAATAAAGCAAAATATTTTAGTTCTGTAAACCAGTCCGTGCAGGCAAGGCGAGACGGTGGGATTCGAGGGGAGGCGGAAGACCGCGAAATGTTGCGAAACGGTCACTCTCTGAAATTTGTCGTGATAAAAACGTGAACTACTCTGCGTAAAGATGTGCAACTCAGCAAATCCACTCTCCTCCTGAAACGACGGATCGCCCGTAGAACGTTTGTTTCAGACGGCTGGCACGGACCTTGCTCAGTTCAATCCGACACCCTGATAAACTATGAACATCATCAGTCATCGACCGTATCCGGATGTGCACCGAGTGCCTTCCGAGATCACCATGCGCGATACCTGGGACACTGATGCCGTTTCGGCATTGATCCGTTCCAAGTGCGCTTATGGAGAATCACCGGCCTTTCTCTTCCTCGGAAGAAAAGAAGCCGAGCTGCTGAGGGCCCATCTGGCCACTTCGTTTGGAGCTGAAAGCGTCACCACGCTGCACGATACCTATTACATGGGTCTCGATGTGGTCACGGTGGACTGCGAAAGCTTCATTTCCACCGGGGGACGCAAAGCGATCCGTACGCTTCAAGACCCCATCGCACGCCGTCCGGTTTCCCGGACCCGTGAAGAAGAAGCTTTGTGGCAAATGCGCCGGTAACGGGCCTTGATGACGGCCCTCGATCCCGATCCTCACCGATCGTCAAGGGCCGTCACCGAGGATCGCTCACCAGCGTTTTTACCTGAAGTTTTTTCCCCTAGCCCCGATTTCGGAAAGGTGTGGTTTCCTGCCTTTCGGGAATCGGGGCGATTTTTTTTGAGCGTCATGAGTCATGGGTGAAATCTAGCAGGATGTGACTCGTGACTCATGACCTCCGACAACCATTGACTTCCCCCTGAAATTCCCGCATTCATCCTCCCATGCTTTCCTTTTCCACCTGTTGGAATAACAGCCGTCACCACGACGGGGAGGAAATGATTCAGGAGATCGTCGATCTGGGGTTCACGAATATCGAGCTGTCCCATGGAATGACGGTGGCGAAGTATCCCGGGATCAAGAAAGCGTTTCAGCGCGGGTTGTTCCGGTGCGCCGGGGTTCACAATTATTTTCCATCACCGGTGGAGGTGATGATCGATGCTCCGGATGCCTACGAATACACATCGCATCGGGCGTTCGACCGGAGCCGGGCACTGGAGATGACGTTCCGGACGCTGGAACTCGCGGCGGAATTCCGGGCGCATTACGTGGTGCTGCACATGGGATCGGTGCCGATGAACCCGAAGAAGTGGACGAAAAAACTGACGGCCGAAGTGGCGGAGGGAAATCAGCGGGAAGCGGCTTACATCAAGCACAAGCTGGCTTTCATCAAAAAGCGCGAGAAGATTTCGCCCTTGTATTATCATCGGGCGATCGAGGCGCTGGAAAAAATCGCCGAACGGGCGGCGGAGCTGGGCGTGAGGCTGGCGGTGGAGTCCCGTTCGCGATTCGAGGACATGCCGACGGAGCGGGAAATGATCGCGCTGCAGGAGCATTTCGCGGCCAACCCGTGGGTGGGTTATTGGCACGATTTCGGGCACGTGCAGCTCAAGCACAATCTCGGATTGCTGGATCACGCGGAATGGCTGGGAAAAATTTCTCCGCATCTGATCGGTGCGCACGTTCACGATGTGGAATGGCCGGCGAGGGATCATCGGGTGCCATTTTTCGGGACGTTGGATTACGCCGCGCTCCTGAGGTTTTTCCCGGTAGGATGTCCGTTGGTCTGGGAGCTGAGCCCGACTCGGCCCGCGGAGCAGGTCCGGCAGGCTTTGGTGCGCTGGAAATCGGAGTTCCCGGAGAGGAGTTGAGATTTTCAACCGCGGATGAACGTGAATCAAGAAAAGCATTCATTCGTGTTCATTGGCGTTTATTCGCGGTTTCATTCATTTTCTTGAAAAGAAGCAAGGTGGAACGTTCACTTGCCGCATGATCGATATGCTCGTGCGCTTGTATGATTTGCCGGATTCGGCGGAGCTTTACCGGAAGGTGGAGGCATCGGGCGTGACGCTGCGCCGGGCGCGGGCTTTCGAGAAACACACGGTCTCGGCATTTGTGAAGGAGCATTTCTCGGCGAAGTGGGTGAGCGAGGTGGAGGTGGCGATGAGCCGCCAGCCGATCACCTGTTTCATCGCCACCCGGGAAAAACAGATTCTGGGATTCGCGTGCTACGATACGACGATGCGTGGATTTTTCGGCCCCACCGGCGTGTCCGAAGCGGCGCGCGGGCTGGGATTGGGAAAGGCGCTTTTGTTCAAAGCCCTCGAAGGTATCCGCGATTTGGGGCATGCCTACGCGATCATCGGTGGCGTGGGACCACGCGAATTTTACGAGAAGGCTTGTGGTGCGATCGAAATCCCGGGAAGCGATCCGGGAACTTACACGGATTTGTTGCCGTAAGGAGCGGCAAGGAATGATGCGGATTATCTCCGGCGACGGAGGAGCGGGAGCGCACTGAGCAGGCCGAGGATCAGGGAGGAAGGTTCGGGAACGGGAACGAGGGTGATGTTTCCGAAGCTGCTCATATCTCCATTGAGCATGCTGAGATCTCCGTCGATGGCGGAGAACACCTGGTTCGGAAGGGGGCCCTTTTGTCTGCCGACTCTCTCATAGGTATCGGCGACCATTTCCAGGTTGATGGAGCTGGTATTCCGGAAGTAAAGGATGAAGGCGGCGGAAGGATCGGTTTCCGCGCGGTTGACGCCGGGACCGGTGAAAAGGAAGCTGCCGTTTCCTTCGTCGGTCACGGTGATACCGCCGACGGTGGGGAGCTGGTAGCCGTAGAAACCATCGGCCACATAAACGCGGACGGATTCACTCTGCCAGGATTCTCCGTCCACATCGTACATCATGAGGCGGAAATTGTTGATGGCGAGCGAATCGGTGAAGGAACCGCCGCCTTGATAGAAGTCGAGAGTGTAGGTGATGCCGCCGATTCCGTAGCCATTCGCCTGATAGACGAATCCGAGGTCTCCGTCCGGTTGCTTGACCGCGCTGCTGTAATCCGGATAGGTGGCGACGAAGCTATAATTCCCGGAAGTGGCGGAAACCGAGGCGACGAGGTCGATGTTCTTGCCGGAAGCCGCGGCGACATTGGTGAAATTCATGACCGGGCCTGTGTAATGGGGACCGAGATCACCGGAGCCATTGGTAGCCTGTGTGTGATTGGAGAAATCCAGATCGACATAATTTTGGGCAAGCAACGGGAAGGGTGCCGCGAGGCATAGGGATACGAGGACGCGAGGAATAAGCGTTTTCATCTTGGGGGAGATGGGAGGGGTGGGGGATGGAGTGGGACCAGGGTGTCCCAAACCACGACGTCACTTTATCCCGGATTCCCCGAAAGAATATTCCGTGAATGCGTAGGGATGAGGGGGGAAGTCGGAACGCGGAATAGAGAGATGCGACCGACTAACAAAACGGAGATGCCGCTCACGTCGGCTTTACTCCCCAATCTTGAGATAAACCGAATCCGGCTTTCTATTCCACGTTCTGCACTTGCTCGCGGATTTTCTCCAGTTCGGTTTTCGCTTCCACGATGAGCTGAGCGATCGCCGCGTCGTTGGCTTTGGAACCGATGGTGTTGAATTCGCGGAAAAGTTCCTGACAGAGGAAATCCAGTGCGCGGCCGGGAGGTTCGCTGGAATCGAGGTATTCGCGGAATTTGGCGAAGTGGGAATCAAGCCTTGTCAGTTCTTCGGTGACATCGCAGCGGTCGGCGAAAAGCGCGAGTTCCCGCACGACGCGTTCATCGGCGAGATCGAGTTCCAGCCCGGCGTCCCGCAAGCGTTTCATCAGGATTTCCCGCTGGCGCACCGGGCGGGACGGTGCGAGTCCGGCGATTTTTTCCGCGAACGATTCGAGCGTGGCGAGTCGGGCGAGGAAGTCGTTTTTCAGATCGCTTCCCTCCCGGTTCCGCATGGCGGCGAGCTGGCGCAGCGCTTCCGTCAGGGCGGGGGAAATGGCGAGCCAGGCGGCTTCCACGTCCATTTCCACCGAGCCGATGGTGACGATGCCCGGTTGGCGGAGAAAGTCGGAGGCATCCGGCAACACGCTGCGGTGGAGGATGCGGGAAAGTTCGCTGAACGCGGCTTCGAAGCCGAGGGCAAGCGGATGATCCACCTTGACGGCGGCGGCCAGCGATTCGGTGCGCTCGACGGTGATGGACACCTGCACCCGGCCTCGGGAAACGGTGGCGAGCACGGTCTTGCGGATGCGGGCTTCGAGTTCGTTGAGCTCGCGCGGGGCCTGGACGACGATTTCCGCCTGCTTGCGGTTTACGGAGCTGATTTCCACGGCGGCCCGCCACGGTTCCGAGGTGGCGCTGCCACGGCCAAAGCCTGTCATTGAATGCATGGAGGGAGGATGAACATCGAACATCGAACGTCCAACATCGAAGTTTGAAGGAAGAGCGGGATTTCAAAAATTCCGTATTTCGACGTTCGATGTTGGACGTTCGATGTTCGATGTTCATCTTCCGCTCATGGCGAAGGTATTGGTCGGTCTTTCTGGCGGAGTGGACAGCTCGGTGGCGGCGGCGCTGCTGGTGGAGCAGGGACACGACGTGGTGGGCGGCTACATGAAGAACTGGGTGAACGAGGAAGGGATTCCCGGGGATTGTCCGTGGGAACAGGATATCGAGGATGCGCTCGCGGTGGCGAAGACCTTGGGGATCGAGTTCCGGGTGATCGACCTGATCGATTCCTACAAGGGCCGCATCGTGGATTATCTGGTGGAGGGTTACCGGGCGGGGATCACGCCGAATCCGGATGTGTGGTGCAATCGGGAGATGAAATTCGGCGTTTTTCTCGATTACGCGCTGGCCCAGGGATTCGGGCACGTGGCGACCGGCCATTACGCGCGACATCGGGTGCTGGGTGATGGCACGGCGGCGATTCTGCGCGGGGCGGATCCGAACAAGGATCAGAGTTATTTTTTATCGCTGATGACGCAGTTTCAGGCGGCACACGCGCTTTTCCCGACCGGGGAAATGCTCAAGCCGCAGGTGCGGGAAGTGGCCCGGCGTTTTTCGCTGCCGGTGGCGGAGAAGAAGGACAGTCAGGGGATCTGCTTTCTCGGGCAGGTGAAAATGAGCGATTTCCTGCGCCATTATGTGCCGGACATGCCGGGGGAAATCGTCGATCCTGCGGGGAAAATCCTCGGCGAGCATCGGGGGCTACACCTTTACACGCTTGGCCAGCGCAAGGGCCACGGCGTGGCGTCGCCGCGGGATGGCATGGCGTATGTTGTGGTGGGGAAAGACCTGGAAAAAAACCGGCTGATCGTCGGTTGGGACACGCCGGAGTCTTCGGGGCTTTACGCGCGCGAATGCACGGTGGGCACGATTTCCACGTTGAACGAGCCGTTCGACCGGAAGCGTTTCGTCGAGGCGCAGCCACGCTATCGGGCGAAGGCGGAACCCGCGACGTTGGAGCCGTTGGAGAATGGCAGGGTGAAGCTGATTTTCCAGACCGCCCAGCGGGCGATTTCTCCGGGACAGATCTGCGCGTTTTACGAGGGCGGTCGATTGTTAGGTGGCGGAGTGTTCGAGACGGTGGGGTGAGGATGTTGAGGCGCCTCCCGGTTTTGTTCGGTTTTCTTAAGCATTTCGCTTTGACGTTAGGGCCTTCGTTTTTTAATGTGTCAGGGTCCTCGTCCTATGAAGTGCTCTCGTTGCGTCCAGAGAATCCATCGTGGCGCGGCGTTGTGCCCGCACTGCGGCTATTCGTTGGCGCAGGCGGATGAACGGTTCGGAAACGAAGAGGTTCGCCTGAAGCGGCTGACCGATACGGCGGGGCTGATGCGGAAGAGGGAGAGGGCGAAGGTGGAAGCGGTCCTGCAGGGGTTCGACGCCCGGTTTCCCCAGCTTTTCATCGCGGTGTACACCGGGGTGCTCGGTGAGGTTTCGAATCTCCGGCAGTTCGGATTCTGGTTGTTGAACCGCGCGGCTTTCGAGGACGTGGCGGTGGAAAAGCCGAACGAGGCGGGCATTTTGCTGACGCTCGATCCCGAGTCCAAGGGTGCGGGTATGGTTTTCGGCTATCTGCTCGATCCATTTCTGGAGGAAAGCGACACGTTCGAATGCCTGTCCCGCGCCCATGCCTATTGGCTGGAGGGACGGTATGCGGAAGGCATCGTCCGGTTGGTGGCGCATCTTGAAGGCATCCTGAAAAAACGCAGCCGCCAGGCCCGCAGGGATGTGGAAAAATTCGAGCGGAAGGTGCGACCACCTGCTCATGTGGGAGATCTGGTCAAACGGATCCGCGCCGGTCACCGGCAGGAATCGGCGAATCCGGTGGAGGAGGTCGAGCCATGATTTTCCGGAAATGGTGGGTTGTGGCGCTTGTGCTCAGCGGCTGGGTTTCCGCCCAGGAGCCCGCGTTGCCCCGGTGGAAACTGAACGAACGCAAGGAATGGGAGGCGAAGGGATGGGTCGCGGGCGGGCTTTTGCTTTCCGATGATCCTTTGCCGCCGGAAGCGAGCGGAGAGCCGGTGACCGAACTGCAGGTGGAAAAACCGACGGCCGAGGAGATCGCGGCGGAACCGCTTTCGTCGGAAATCCCGGAAAAATATCTGGCCCAGTATTTCGCGGAGAAGCCGACCCCGTTTCTTGTCGATCCGCAGGGGCTGTTGTCGCCGAAAGATTATCGGGATCGGGAGGAATTCCTGAAATATCACTCCGGAGATTCTTCCATCGATCTCTATATTTACCTGTTGAAGGGCGATCAGGAAATCCCGGGAGATGTGCGGGAGGAGGAAGTGGTCGAGCGGTTGTACTCCTATGGTCGCCCGGCGGCGGTGATTTACTACTATCTGGGAGCGCCTCAACGATCGGTGTTGTATCTGAGCCCTTCGCTCACGGAATCCGTGCCGGCGATCGAGCAGCGTCGCGCGTTGCAAAGCTCGGTGATGCAGGCGTTTCAGAAATTGCAGCCGGAGGAGCAGTTGGAGGCCTTTCTCGTCCAGGCGTCCATCCGGGTGTATTGGATGGAGCGTCTGCTTCAGGCTTCGAAGCCGCAGAACTCCGCGGAGCAACCTCAATTGGGTGAGGCACCGGCGAAAAAGCAGGAAAAGCCGTCGTTTTTCCGAACCCATGAACCGACGATCCGCGCGTGGGTATCGCGTTGGGCGGTCCCGGTCTCGGTAATGTTGGCTGCTTTGGTCGCGGGAATCGCGGTCAATTTCTGGATGCGCCGGACTTGGGTGTATCGATTTCCGGAAATCGAGGTGGAGCCGCGGCTTGGCGGAAGTCATGGAGCGGGCGTGGGAGCGGTGATTTCCTTCGCCAGTGCCTCGTTGCCTCCGGCCTCGCAGCGCGATCAGGTGCCGGATTACTTGCGGAGGGCGTGAATCCACACGATGAAATTCCCCGTATGACGGATTGGGAGCTTCAATATCGGACCGGGGAAACGCCGTGGGACAAGGGCCGGGCGGCACCTCCTTTGCTGGAAGTGCTGGAGCGTGGGATTCTCGCCGAATGGGGGAATCGCGAAATTCTGGTGCCCGGTTGCGGCGTGGGCCATGATGTCCGCGCCTTGGCGGCTCGTGGTTTTCGGCCGGTGGGTTTGGATATTTCACCGACGGCGGTGAAACGGGCGGAAGCGTTTCCCAAAACCGGTCCGGAAATCTACGAAGCGGGCGATTTTTTCGACCCTGCGTGGAGGGAGGGGAAATCCTTCGCTGGATGGTGGGAACACACGTGTTTTTGCGCGATTCCGCCGGAGAGGCGTCCGGATTATGCGAAGGCGGCGGGGAGTCTGGTCGAGGCGGGCGGTTTGTTGGCGGGCGTTTTCTACCTGACGCCCAACGATCCGGGAGAAGAGGACGATGGACCGCCATTCAATGCGACGATCGGGGAAATCCGGGGATTGTTCGCACCGTGGTTCGATTTTCTGGATGGCTGGGTGCCCCGAAACACCTATCCGGGAAGGAAAGGACGGGAGTGGGTAGGGGTGTTCCGGAGGATTTGACGGTTGAAAATCTTCTTCGTCATCAATGCTGCGGAATTGCGCAAAAAAACTGGCACCCGATGAAACGGCGTTCATCGGGAAATGCCAGTGGAAGTAGATGGTCGGGGGCGACGCCCGATGAATCAGAATGCGTTCTGGAGCAGTTTGTTCGCCTTTTTGATGGTGGCGGCGGTCAGCTTGCCATCGACACGCTTGGAGCCGTCAACCAGGGCCTTGAGTTCGGCGAGAGTGACTTCCGCGGCGGCGAGGGATTTTTTACCGCTGCCGAATCGCTTGTCGGGGAAGTAGCGGGTAAAGGTGGTGCCGGCGCGGCTGATGCACAATCTCCAGCCTTCGAAGGCTGCCGTTTCGTAGGTGAAGCGCGTCAGGTTTTTCTTGGATTTGAGTGGTGCTGCCATAATTTTGATATGTGGAGTTCCGATTTGGACACCCACAAAGAAACACGTCATTGCTAGGAAATCTAGCGATTTTTTCCTGTTATTGCCGAAAAAGACACTTTTTTTGTCAAAAATCGCCGAAAAAAAGGCTTTTCTTCATCCGGCAGCGGGCGTAAGACCCGCGCCCCGCGGGCTATTCCAGAACATGCCGTAGGTCCTCGAAATCGACTTCAAACGAAGCAGAAATCGCCCGCTCGAGGGTAACCCGGCACCTGAAACACACTATGTCAGCCATCAAACTTGCTCGTTTCGAGCTTCCGAACCGTCTCGTCCGCAACGAGGAAACCGCCACCGACATCTACGCGCAGTTCGTCGCGGAGCCCTTCGAGCGCGGCTACGGCCACACCATCGGCAACTCCCTTCGCCGCGTGCTCCTTTCCTCTCTGGAAGGTGCCGCCATCACTTCCGTCCGCATCGCGGGCGTGCAGCACGAATTCTCCAGCCTTCCGGGCGTGGTGGAAGATGTCACCGACATCGTGCTGAATCTCAAGAAGGTGAAGTTCAAGCACAACGACAAGGAGCCCCGCATTCTCACCATCAAGGTGGAAAAAGAGGGCATCGTCACCGCCGGTGACATCCAGGGCGACAACATTTACGAAGTGGTCAACAAGGACCAGATCATCTGCACCCTCGACAAGAAGGTGAAGTTCGACTGCGAATTCGAAGTCCGCGTCGGCCGTGGTTTCTCCACCGGCGACGAGAACAAGCGCAAGGACCAGCCGATCGGCGTCATCGCCATCGATTCCATTTTCTCCCCGGTGACCCGCGTCAAGTATGCCGTGGAAACCACCCGCGTCGGCCAGATGACCGATTTCGACAAGCTCGTCCTCGACATCTGGACGGACGGCCGCGTCACCCCGCAGGACGCGCTGCTTCAGGCATCCGCCATCCTTCGTCATCACCTCGACGTCTTCGTCAACTACGACGAGAACGCCGTTGACTTCGAGGAAGCTCCTGCCGAGTCCAGCGAGGAAAACGCCGCGCTCAAGAAGCTGCTCAACATGTCCGTCAACGAGATCGAGCTTTCCGTCCGCGCCGCGAACTGCCTGAACAACGCGAACATCACCACGGTGGGCCAGCTCGCCATGAAGTCGGAAGCGGAAATGCTGAAATACCGCAACTTCGGCAAAAAGTCCCTCAACGAGATCAAGGACAAGCTCGTCGAGCTCGGCCTTGGCCTTGGCATGACCTTCGATCCATCGCTGCTTTCCGGTCCGGTGGCAGCATCCCGCGCACCGCGCCTTGGTGCCGAAGACGAAGCACCGGTCGGCCTCGCCGATCTGATCGCACAGAACCTCGACGATTAATATTTATCTAGAAACGGAAGCACCCGATGAGACATCGCAGCAAAACAGTAAAACTCAAGCGCACCGCATCGCACCGCCGCTCGCTGCTCGCCAACCTGGCGGGTAGCCTGATCGAGCACGGGCGCATCAAGACCACTCTCGGCAAGGCCAAGGCTCTCCGCCCCGTCGCGGAAAAGCTCGTGACCCTTGCAAAGCGTGACGACCTCCACTCCCGCCGTCTGGCCATCGCGTTCCTTCACCAGAAGGATCATGTGAAGAAGCTCTTCTCCGAAGTCGCTCCTGCCGCCAAGGACCGCCAGGGTGGCTACACTCGCATCACCAAGCTCGGTGCCCGCATTTCGGACTCCGCTCCGATGGCCATCATCGAGTGGGTGGACAGCGCCAAGAAGGAAGAAGTGGAAGCTCCCGCAGCCGCCGATTCCACCGTCGAAGTCGCCGCTCAATAATCGAGCGTTTTTCGACCGGATTATTTCAAGACCGCCTGCGTTCCGGCGCAGGCGGTTTTTGCTTTTAGACCCAAGACGCAAGACTTGAAGATTCAAGAAAAGAGAAAGGGCCTCGAATGGGATTCTTCTCTTGTGTCTTCAAGTCTTGCGTCTTGAATCTTCGCATGTCCGACTCGATCTCCGAACTCACCGCTAAAATCCAGCGTTTCGTGGACGCGCGTGAGTGGCGCAAGTATCACAACCCGAAAGACCTCAGTGTGGCGATCGCCGCCGAGGCGGGAGAGCTGATGCAGCATTTCGTCTGGCAACAGGACGATCAGATCGAGGCGCGGTGCCTCGCGAAGAAGGAGGAAATCGCTTCCGAGATCGCGGATGTCGCGATTCTGCTTTTAGAACTGGCGGACAATCTCGGCCTGTCGCTCGGGCAGGTGATGGAGGACAAGATCGCGAACAACGAGCAGCGGTATCCGGTGGAAAAAGCTCGTGGCAACAACCTGAAATACTCGGAGCTGTGACGATGAGCGAGGAAGCCCCGCGCCCTCCGAGGCGGAAGCGTTACAGCGGGAAAAATCCGCGCCGGTTCGAGGACAAATACAAGGAGCGCGATCCGGAGCGTTATGCGGAAACGGTGGCGAGGGTGATCGCTTCGGGAAAAACGCCCGCTGGATCGCATGTGCCGATTCTGGTGGAGGAAAGCCTCGCGGCGCTCGTTCTCGCTCCCGGTCAATGCGGGGTGGACGCCACGCTGGGCTATGGCGGGCATTCCTCGAAAATTCTGGAAGCCATCACCCCGGGCGGGAGGCTCATCGGGCTGGATCTCGATCCGATCGAGATGCCGAAAACGGCGGCCCGTCTCGCGGCGATGGGTTTCGGCCCCGAGGTTTTCGAGGCAGTGCGCTCGAATTACGCCGGGATTATCAAGGTGCTGGGCGAACGGGGCATCGAAACCGTCGATTTCGTGTATGCCGACTTTGGATGTTCTTCGATGCAATTCGACGATCCTTCCCGGGGATTCAGTTTCAAGGTTTCCGGGCCGCTCGACATGCGGATGAATCCGCAGCGCGGTCTGTCCGCCGCTCAATGGCTGGAGCGGGTGAAGCCGGAAAAGTTCGAAAGCGTGCTGCGGGAAAATTCGGATGAGCCTCGCAGCGAGGTGCTCGCTCATGCGCTGGCCGGACGGGCTTTCGGCGATACGCTCGATCTTTCCACGGCGATCCGCGAAGCCGTTCCGGAGCTGGATGAAGAAGAACGAACGCTCACCGTGCGTCGGGTTTTCCAGGCGATTCGCATCGAGGTGAATGAGGAATTCGGCGCTCTGGATTCCTTTCTGCGCACCTTGCCCGAAGTGCTGAAACCCGGGGGAAGGGTGGCCATTCTGACTTTCCATTCCGGTGAAGACCGCCGCGTGAAAAAGGCGTTTCAGGCCGGGGTACGCTCCAGAATCTACGCCGCCATGAGCGATGGCGTGGTCACAGCCGGATCGGAAGAACGGCGCAACAACCCGCGAAGTGCCCCGGCCAAGCTCCGGTGGGCGGTGCGGGCCTGAGTGGCGAATTCGTGGTTTGACGGGCATTCATCTTCCCGCAAGGCGCTCTTGACGTGAAAGCGGGCTCCCCTTAAAGGCTGGCACGCCTTCGGGCCGATTCACGTTTTCGTGATCTCCCCCAAAATTCACAGTTCGGAGCCATGCCGCCTTCTTTGACTCGATTCCTGATGTTTGCCGCAGCCGGTGCGATGGCCGCGCTGTTCTCGTCGTGCGCGGTGGAGCCGCCGCCTCCGCCGATGAAGGCGAACCGGGTGCTTTACCAATGGCACGATCATGGCGGACCGGGCAAAGTGAAGTTGAAAATCAATCTCTCCCAGCAGAAGCTCTTCCTTTATCGAGGGACGGAGGAAATCGCCTGGAGCTACGTGGCGACGGGCAAGGAAGGCCATGGAACTCCGGCGGGGAACTATACGATCACTGAAAAAATCGTGGACAAGCATTCCAACCGGTATGGCTGGATCGAGGACGCGATGGGCAACGTGGTCGATGGCGATGCCCGGTACAACGACAAGGTGCCTCCCGGCTGCCGTTACGTTCCGGCACCGATGCCTTACTGGATGCGTCTGACTTCCTACGGCATCGGCATGCATGCGGGATTGATTCCCGAACCCGGCAAACCGGCTTCTCACGGCTGCATCCGGCTGCCGAAGGAATTCGTGCCGGATATGTTCGACATGGTGGTGGTCGGGACTCCGGTCCAGATCGTGCGTTGATATTCCGGGGGAAGCTCCCATCTTACAGGTGGTCCGCCCTTGCCGAGGACGATCCCATTCCTCTCCGGTCTCATCGAGACCGGCCTACCTCGGAATGTGTTTCTTGTTGCGTGACTTGTCGGATTTTGCGGCTAGGATGGACTGATCGGATTTCGTAAATTTCCGATTGTTCCAACCCCAGAAACCCCTCGATGAAACTGAAATTCTGTGGTGCGGCAGGCACCACCACCGGTTCGCAGCATCTGCTGGAAGTCAATGGCAAGAAAATCCTGCTGGATTGCGGGCTCTATCAGGGAAGTCGCAGCCAGGCTTACGAGATCAACTGCTGTTTCCCGCATTTCGACCCCGCGGAGATCGATCTGGTCGTGCTTTCCCACGCGCACATCGATCACAGCGGTAATCTTCCGAACCTTTGCCGCCGGGGTTTCAAGGGGAATATTTACGCGACACACGCGACGCGGGATCTCTGCCAGATCATGCTGGCGGACAGCGCGCGCATCCAGGAGAGCGATATCGACTGGCTCAACAAGCATCGTTCCCGGCAAGGGCTGCCTCCCGCGGAGCCGCTTTACACGGAGCGCGACGCGGAACTTTGTCTGCGGCAGTTCGTGACGCTCGCCTACGACCGTCCGCTCCTGATCGCGGATGGGGTGACGCTGACGTTCGTGGATGCCGGGCACATTCTGGGCAGTGCGCAGGTGGTGCTGGATGTGGTCGATCAGAAGGATGGCGGGAAAAAGCGGTTCCTGTTTTCCGGAGATGTCGGGCGCGGACAGAACGAGGTGTTGCGCGATCCGGTGCCGGTAGAAAATGTGGATTTCCTGCTGATGGAAAGCACTTACGGCGGTCGCGAGCACGAAGCTCCTCCGGGAGTGGGAGCGCATTTCGCGGATGTGATTTTGCAGGCGGTGAGGCGCGGCGGGAAAATCCTGATTCCGGCCTTCGCGGTGGAGCGGACGCAGCAGTTGCTTTTCGTCCTGAACGACTTGTTCGAGCAGGGAAAAATCCCGGAAATCCCGGTGTATGTGGACAGCCCGCTGGCGGTGAGCGCGACGGAGATTTACCGGCTGCACCCGGACGCTTTCAACGAGGAGGTTTACGAAGCGCTTTTCAGCAAGCGGAATCCCTTCGGTTTCGAAAACCTGACGCTGGTGCGCACGGTCAGCGGTTCGAAATCTCTCAACGATCTCGATGGGGTGGCGATCATCATTTCCGCGTCCGGCATGTGCGAGGCGGGGCGGATCCTGCATCACCTGAAAAACAACATCACCGATGTGCGGACGACGGTGCTTTTCGTCGGTTACTGCGCGGACAACACGCTGGGGCGGAAAATCCGCGACGGCGAGCGCGAGGTGCCGATCCTCGGCGGGCGCTATCGCGTGCACGCGCACATCGAGGCGATCGATTCCTTTTCCGGCCACGCGGATCATTCGGAACTGCTGGATTACTTCGATCGGACGACCGGGCCGAAATCCAGGGTCTGGTTGGTACACGGCGATCCGCTTCCGGCCGCGACTTTGCATACGGCGTTGGCGGAGAGGCATTCCGGAGAAGTGAGCGTGGCGGAGCTGGGGCGGGAGGTGGAATTTTGACGGTTTCCCACACCTTTCCGCTTGATCGTGGAGGGGGAGTCTTAGCACCGTTTTCGGGCATGGATAAATCGCGAACGACGCCCCCACCGACTCCTATTGAAATCATCGACTGGCTGAACGACGAAGGTCTTGTGGATCTGGATGTTTTCTTTCCGGAGGATGGGAATTTGTTCGAAGCCGGTCTGGATTCCATGGCGGTGATGCAGCTCGTGGTGGCGGTGGAGGAATGTTACGGAGTGGTGCTGGAAACTCCGGATCTCACGAAGAAAACCCTGGCGACGCCGACTTCGCTCGCCGCACTGATCGCATCGAAAATGTGACCGATTCCCGCGATACCTTCGATGTGGCGGTGATCGGCGGAGGCAGCGCCGGTCTGGCCGCCGCCATCACCGCCGCGAGAGAAGGGGCGCGGACCGTATTGATCGAGCGGTACGGTTTTCTGGGAGGGATGGGCACCGCTTCATTGGTGCACACATTTTGCGGGTTGTATCTGATCCGGGATGAGCCGGGCGCGGTGTTGGCGAATCCGGGATTTTCCGCGGAAATGGCGGCGCGGATGATCGCTGCGACGGGCATGGGTCCGCAGCGGATGGGGCGGCTGGATGTGTTATTCCAGCATCCGGTGGAATTCGCGCGCATCGCGGACGAAATGGTGCGGGCGGAGCCGAAACTCGAATGCCGGCTTCACACGGAATTGATCGGCGTCGAGCAAACGGCCAAAGGCTGGAAGCTGGCGCTTGCGGGCCGGGGAGGACGCCGTGAACTGACGGCGGCAGCGATGGTTGACGCGTCGGGCGATGCGGTGGTGGCGGATTTTTTGGAAACTACGACGGAAATCGTAGAAAGCCCGCGGTTGCAAAGACCGGCGTATGTTTTCGGGATTCATGGCACGGGTCCGATTGCTGCGGAGGACCGGTTGCGGCTCGCGGGATTGCTGGTGCGCGGCGTGCGTGAAGGGAAATTGCCTGCGGCGGTGTTGGGGATTTCGTTCCGCGAATCCGGCAGGCCGGGAGAAGTTTTCGCGGGGATCGATCTGAACCTTGAAGGTTATGACCCGCTGGATGCGCAATGTCTGACGGAGCTTGAAATGACCGGGCGCTCACTTGCGGCGGCGGCGGTGGATTGGTTCAAGCAGGAAGCGGAAGGATGGGAGCATGCCTACATCAGCCAATGGCCGCTGCGGGTGGGTGTGCGGGAAAGCCGGCGCTGGATCGGAGAACGAACGTTGACCGGCGGGGATTTGATCCAGGGCGTGCGCTTTGCGGATGAAATCGGGCTCGCGACGTGGCCGATGGAATTTCGTGAAACGGCGAAGGGGCCGAAGTTCCGGTTTCCGGTGGAGAACCGGCCGACGGGTATTCCGCTCGGATGTCTGAAACCGCGCGGGATCGAGAGGTTGTTCGTCGCGGGAAGGTGCATTTCCACGGACCACGAGGCGCAGGCGTCGATCCGGGTGATGGGCACGTGCTTCGTGACGGGCGAAGCGGCGGGAAGGGCGGCGGCATGCAGTGTCGGTCTGTGACTGCCGCCACATTTTAACGGCAGCTTGTGAGCCGGTAGCCGTCTTTTTCCATCAGGGCGTCGATTTGCCGGAAGTAAGTCGGGATGGAACTCGCGTAGCTGCGGTCTCCGTTGTTCGGCAGCGGATCGTAGCCGCTGATGATGCCGACGAGCGCGAGATCGCCGTTTTCCATTCTAACAAAAACTGGTCCGCCGGAATCTCCGGGTTTGATCGCGCAGTTTCTCGCCGGATCGTCGGTGGATTTTCCGTAGTAGTCGAAATGGAGAAACCAGGTGGTGTTCAGGCCGGGCTCGTGGGGCAGGGCAAGGAAGCCATCGATCCGGGAAATTCCGACATCGACGAAGCTGCCGCAGACGACGAGCGGTTTGTGCAGGTAGTCTTCTTCGCGATCCAGCCAGAGCACTTTGTAAATGGTGGCGTCGGGGACGGGGGTGGCGAGCTTGACGAGGAGGAGGTCGGTTTTTTCGCCTTTGGAATTCGTCACCGGTGTCTGGCTGGCGATGGCATGGCGGGTGACCTTGCCGTCCTTGCCGAGAAAGTTGATTTTCCAGCGGGGATCGAATTTGTGGTGGGTGGCGTAGAGAATGTGGATCGGCGAGACGAGGGCGCATTGCCGCGTCCATTCCTTGCCGTCTTCCGGCCAGCCGACGCCGAGGAGTTTGGCGGGATCGATGGTCTTGAACTTCGGATTCAGGCGGGGTGGATGACCGTAGAGCCATTCGCCGGGGAAATCTTCGAGCCACTTGTGAACGTCTTTGTCGTAGCCGCGAATTTCGATGGCGAGGCTGAATGAAGTGAGAGCGAGGAAGGCGATCACGCCGTGGACGAGGGCGGATCGGAGCGAAGGGAAGCGATGGGGTTTCACGTTCATTCGCGTTTCATTTCTCCGGTGGTGAGGCGGAGGGTGGGAAATTCTCTCCGGAAGATCAAGGTTTCGGTCGGGGCGGAAAAAGATGGATTTTGGCCATGATCGCGCTTGGATCGGTGCGATGAAATATTCCCCCCTGTTATTCCTGTTCGTTTTTCTGGTTGCCTGCGCCCCCCGCGTTTCACGGGAGCAGGTGACGGCCACGGCTTATCGTTACACCCAGGTGCGCTGGATGCCGGAGGAGCGGCATGTGCGCCATGGTCCGGATTCCAAGGGGATTCCGGTGAAAACCCCGGATCACTCGATCTCGCACCGGCGGGGCTGGTGGAAGCCGGGCGAAATGGCGGTTTCGATGCCTTACCAATGGGGCGGCTTCGATACTCCGGAAAGTTTTCTCAAGAAAATTGAAAAGGGCTACAAGGCGGGCGATATCGGCGATTCGCTGAAGCGCCGGTTGGGAGACGACGGAGTGAGCGCGGAATCATGCGGGATCGATTGCTCGGGTTTCGTTTCCCGTTGCTGGGGATTGAAGAGGCCGTATTCGACGAAACAACTTCCGCAAATTTGCGACCGGATCGAGTGGGAGGAGCTGAAGGCGGGAGACATTCTGCTGAACCACAGCCACGTGATTTTGTTCATCAAGTGGAAGGTGCCGGGCAAGGAGATGCTGGGCTATGACGTCGGGCCGTTTCCCGTGTGGAATGTGCATAGCTGCGGCTTGAGCAAGAAGGCGCTGCTGGCCGAAGGCTACGCGCCGTGGCGCTACAAGCATATCGTCGACGAAGAGCGGAACTCTCCCGTCCAGAGGGTGGTGCGTCAACGGGATTTCTGGGTGAGGGAAGCGTTTTGAGGCGATAAGAACCTCGCCGCTTCTCATGAGATTCCGATTTCCTCTTCCCATCCGGCGGGGCGTTTCCTAGCGTCCGCGCCCGATGTCCGCCGTCAAACTCCGCTTCACCTCCGCATCCGCCACCGGTCTGGTTCTCGCGAAAGTGGGTCACCCCCAACGCGACGAGCCGCTGCAAACTTCCCGGGAGGTTTTCAAGATCGAGGAGGCGGATCAGGAAACGCTCACGGCGATTTTTCTCAAGCCGTTCAAGAATCTCACGGGCCATCGTTTCAGCCATCACGCGTCGCTGGAACAGCACGAGATGAACATTTACGCGAAGGAGATTTTCGCTTCGGAGGAGGGTTTGCTGGAAAAGGGCTGTGAAATCGCGAAGCGCCTCTACGCGAAGTCCAATCACCCGAACATCAAGTCCGGCGACCTGTGCATCTCGCTGGTGCACGGCATCGATGTGAACGGGGAGATGAAAAAGGCGATCTGTATCCTGAAGTCCGAGAGCGTCACGCCGTTCCTCAGCATTTCCGCGAAGGACGGCGATCTCCAGCTTCACACCGAGCAGGGCATCAATCCCGAGAAGATCGACAAGGGCTGCCTCATCATCGATTGCTTCGAAACCAAGGGCTACTACGTGTTGACCTTCGATCGTTCCGGCACGGATTCCCGCTTCTGGGTCCGCGATTTCCTCGGCGTGGTGCCGATCACCGACGGTTCGTTCCTGACGAACAAGTACGCGAACATGGCGGTTTCATTTCTGGAAAAGGAAAAGAAGGCGAAGCCGGTAGATGACGAAACCCCGCCGTGGGAGACCAACACCGGTGCGCGTGAGGCGATCAGTTATTTCGAGGAGAAGGAGAAATTCAGCCTTCAGGAATTCGAGGAGCAGGTGCTGAAATCCCCGGAAGTCATCGAGAAATTCAAGAAGCACAAAGCCGAGATCGAGGCCGAGCAGGGCGAGCGTTTCGAGGATCAGTTCGAGATTTCCAAGAAGGACGTCAACAAGGCGAAAAAGAAGATCAACAGCGTGATGAAGCTGGATACCGGTGTGGAAATCCGGCTGAAACCTTCATTGCTCGGGAAACAGGACAAAGTGCTGGAGCACGGCTTCGACGAAGAAAAACGCCTGAAGTTCATCAAGGTCTACTACAACGAAGACCTGGCGGAATAAGGGGCTGAAGAAGTTGATAGAATGGAGCGCCGGTGTCCCCACCGGCTCATTCTTCAACGATCTTTCACGCGCTCGACGTTCGCACCGAGCATGAGGAGTTTTTCGTCGATGTGTTCGTAGCCGCGATCGATGTGATAGAGGCGACTGATTTCCGTGGCGCCTTTCGCCGTCAGCGCGGCGAGCACGAGGGCGGCGGAAGCGCGGAGATCGGACGCCATGACGGGGGCGGCGGAGAGTTGGGCGACGCCGCGCACGACGGCGGTGCCATTGTCCACCTTGATGTCCGCACCCATCCGTTTCAGCTCGGCGCAGTGCATGAAGCGCTGCGGGAAAATCGTGTCCTTGATGACGCTGATGCCGGGCGTGGTGGCCAGCAGGGCGGTCATTTGGGCCTGCATGTCGGTGGGGTAGCCCGGATAGGGAGCGGTGGAGAGTTCCACGCCGCGCAGCTGGTCGCCGCGATGGATGGTGCAGGAAGTGCCGGCTTCGTTGAAAGCCACCCGGTGGCCGGATTCCTCGATGGCGGCGGTGATGGCTTTCATGTGGTCGCGGCACACGCGGTGCAGGGTGACGCCTTCTCCGGCGAGCGCGGCGGCGGCCATGAAGGTGCCCGCCTCGATGCGGTCCGGGATGACGGTGTGTTCCACGCCGCGCAGCGAGGTGACGCCTTCGATGACGATGCGGCGGGTACCGGCACCGGTGATTTTCGCGCCCATGGCGTTGAGGAAATTCGCGAGGTCCATGACTTCCGGTTCGGCGGCGGCGGACTCGATGATGGTGGTGCCCTCGGCCAGCGTGGCGGCCATCATCACGTTGTCGGTGCCGAGCACGGTCGGGCCGTGGGTGCCGCGGAGGTCGATTTCCGCGCCTTTGAGTCCTTTCGGGGCGGTGAGGGTGATGTTTCCGCCTTCGAATTCGACCTTGGCGCCGAGTGCTTCGAGGCCGCGCAGGTGAAGATCCACGGGGCGGTCGCCGATGACACAGCCGCCGGGCAGGGAAACGACGCAGCGTCCGTTGCGGGCCAGCAGCGGGCCCATCACGCAGATCGAGGCGCGCATGCGGCGGACGAGTTCGTAGGGAGCTTCATCGGAAATATCCGCGCAGGTGATGCGGACGGTGCCGGAAGAGCGTTCCACATTGGCCCCAAGGGCGCTGAGGATCTGGATCATGTAGTTCGTGTCCGAGACGTCCGGGACGCGGCGGATGATGCAATCTTCTCCGGTGAGAAGACTGGCCGCGAGAATGGGCAGCGAGGCGTTTTTCGAACCGGAAATGTTGATCGCACCGCGAAGGGTGGTGCCGCCGTGAACTACGAGTTTGTCCATTGGTTGATAGTTGAGAGTGGATGGTTGATGGTAAAGAGCTGTGGGGGGAGTTGGATTGGGATTGAGGAACTTCTGAATTTTCCATCAACCATCAACCCTCATCCATCAACGATGCTTTACGGGCGCCGCGCGTGCGGGAAACGCGGGATGCCGGAGAGGTCGGTTTTGGTTTCGATCGCGGAAAAGCCGGAGGATTGTAGAATTTTTTCCACCTGTGAAGCCTGATGATGACCGATTTCGAGGGCGATCCAGCCGCCGGGTTTCAGTCTCTCGAAGGCTTGGGGGATGAAAATGCGGATGAGGTCCAGACCGTCCTCGCCGCTGAAGAGGGCGAGCGCGGGATCGTGCAGGACTTCGCGGGAAAGGGTGCCGCGTTCGCTTTCCGGGATGTAGGGCAGGTTCGCGACGATGCCGTCGAAGGTTTCGCCGATGTCGGAAAAAAGATCGCTGCGGACGAGACGGGCGTTTCCGATGTCGAGCGAGGCGCGGTTTTCCTCGGCAAGGGCGAGGGCGTCGGGGGAAATGTCGGCGAGGGTCACCTGCCAGTCCGGTCGCTCGGCGGCGAGGGTGAGGCCGAGCACGCCGGAGCCGCAGCCCATATCGAGCACGGATTGGGGATGCGAGGAGGAGGGCCAGCCGAGTATCCATTCGGCGAGTTCCTCGGTTTCGGGGCGGGGGATAAGGGCGCGGGCGTCGGTTTTGAATTCGCGGTTGTGAAACCAGACGGTGCCGAGCAGGTGCTGGAGGGGGATGCCTTCGCCGCGTTTTTTGAGCAGTTCCCTCAGCGGGGCGAGCTGGGATTCTTCCAGCGGGCGGTCGAATTGCAGGTAGAGGTCCATCCGGGTGCAGCCGAGCTGGTGGGCGACGAGCAGCTGCATGTTCCGCCGGGCGTCCTCGATCCCGCGTTTTTCCAGGTAGCGGGTGCCGCCGTCGATGGTCTCCAATACTGTGCTCATGCGTTCTGTCGCGCGGACGATGGCGGGAGGCGGAGGAGGGGAAAAGGCAATAGGTGAAAGGCGGTGGATTTTTCGGGGGAAGAGGGAAATTGGGAGGGTGGGACACAGGCGGTCCGTGCCGCGAATGTGCTGGTCAGCCGGAGGGGAAAATGTTCTCTGAGCGGCGGCGGCTCCGGCCTCCACACCCGCATGAAGGATTCGACCACGGGCCGGCACGGCCACAATCCGCGTTTGGCCGCGATGACGCTGGCCGCTTTGGGAATCGTTTTCGGCGATATCGGCACGAGCCCGTTGTATGCTTTCAGGGCGTGTTTCAATCCGGGAAATCCTCACACGGCTCCTTTGACGGCGGAAAATCTGGTGGGAGCGGCGTCGCTGATCGTCTGGTCGCTGGTTCTGATCGTCACGCTGAAGTATCTGTTCGTGATCCTGCGGCTGGATAACCGGGGCGAGGGCGGGATTCTGGCGTTGTCCGCATTGATCCGCTCCGCGTCGCGTCGCCTCGGCGGGAAAGATCCGCGTATGGTGCTGGTTTTGGGACTGGCCGGGGCGGCGCTGATTTACGCGGATGGAATGCTGACTCCGGCGATCTCGGTACTCAGCGCGGTGGAAGGGCTTTCGGTGGCGGCACCGGCGTTGCACGGCTGGATTTTACCGATCTGTGTGGGGATTCTGGTGTTCCTGTTCGCGATCCAGAAATACGGGACCGGCAGGGTGGGGGTGTTGTTCGGCCCGGTGGTGCTGGTTTGGTTCGTGACGTTGGGAGCGCTGGGGGTGGCTTCGATCGTCAAGCACCCGGCGGTGATTCTGGCGCTGAGTCCGCATGCGGGGTTGCTGTTCATGATGCACGAGTGGCATCACGCGTTTCCCTTGCTGGCTTCGGTCTTTCTGGCGGTGACGGGGGGCGAGGCGCTGTATGCGGATCTCGGCCACTTCGGGGTGAAACCGATCCGCACCGCGTGGCTGACGGTGGTGTTGTGGGGGCTGGTGCTGAATTACCTTGGACAGGCGGCGTTGCTGACGGCGGACCCGCTGGCGATCCGGAATCCGTTTTTCCTGCTGGCACCGCAGTTTTTGCAACTTCCTCTGACGATCCTGGCGACCTGCGCGGCGGTGATCGCGAGCCAGGCGTTGATTTCCGGGGCATTCTCGCTCACCACGCAGGCGGTGCAGCTCGGGTGCCTGCCCCGGGTGCGGATTCGCTACACTTCGGAGCACTCGATGGGGCAGGTGTACGTGCCCTCGGTGAACAACCTGCTGGCGGTGGCCTGCATCATTCTCGTGCTGGCCTTCGAGGAATCGACGGCGCTGGAAGGGGCTTACGGGATCGCGATTTCCCTGACGATGACGATCACTTCGCTGCTGTTTTACTCGGCGGCGATTTCGGTGTGGGGTTGGCCGAAATGGAAGGCTGTGGGATTGACGTTGCTGTTTTTGCTGGTCGACGGCGCGTTCCTGGCGGCGAACGCGCGCAAGATCGCCGCGGGCGGATGGCTACCGTTGGCGGTGGGTGCGGCGATTTTCTCGCTGATGGTGACGTGGATCTGGGGACGGGCGCGGCTTTATGCCCAGATCGCGAAAGACGCGCTGCCGCTGGACGTGTTGGTCGGCGAACTCCGGAGGGGAAAAATCCATCGGGTGCACGGCACGGCCGTTTACATGAGCGGACGAGGGAATGCGGTGCCGGTCGCGCTGTTGCACAATTTGAAGCACAATCAGGTTCTGCATGAACGGATCGTGTTGCTGCACGTCCGGACGCTCGACGTACCGAGGGCGGATGCAGATGAGGCGCTGGAGCATGAATCCGTAGGAGAAGGGTTGCATCGCGTGACGCTGAAGTTCGGCTTCGCGGAAACTCCGGATGTACCGGAAGCTCTCAAGAGGTTGCTTCCGGAGGAGATCCGGTTTCAACCGGGCAAGGCTACGTATTTCCTGGGTCGGGAAAATTACGGGGTCGGCAGGAATGCGGGGACGCTGGAACGGCTGCGGCTGGCGGTGTTCGCGGCGATGGCCCGCAACGCTTCTCCGGCGACGGCTTATTTCAAATTACCGCCCGGCCGGGTGGTGGAGCTGGGAGCGCAGATTACGTTGTAGGAAAGTTTTCGGTTTTCAGTTTTCGGTTTTCAGGACTGGATGGGGCGGGCGTTGGAGATGAATTTCTACCGTAAAGACGCGAAAGTCGCTGAGATCGCGGAGGAAAACGCAGAGCTTTGCTTGCTCTTTCCATCAACTCTCAACTTTCAACCATTCACTTTCTTAAATGATTTCCCAGACACCGCTTTCCATCACCGGTCTCGGCGCGCTTTCGGCGTTGGGAGAGGGTGTGGAGGCGCATCTTGCTTCGGTGCGGGCGGGGCGGGTGCCGTTTCGCCGTTTGGGTGAGCTGTTGGGGGAGGATAGCCCGCATGCGGAGCGGCCCGGAGCGTGGATCGAAGATCGGGCGGCACTGACGCACCGGAAATGGAGTCCGGCGACGATGGCGGCACTGAAGGTTGCCCGGCAGGCGATCGGGGAGGCGGGATGGTCTTCGGATGAATTGCGGGATGCGGCGCTCGTCGTGGGCACCAGCCGCGGCAATGCCGCCGGTTGGCTCGGTCCCTGGCCGGGGAGGCGTCCGTTCAAACTGATGGCGGCGAGTAATACGATCCACAGCGAGCCGTGCACGGCGATCAGTGTGGAGTTCGGCATCACCGGGCCGAATCACGTGGTCGCCAGCGGTTGCGCGGCGGGCCTCGACGCGGCGGGGTTGGCGATGTTGATGGTGCAATCCGGGCAGGCCGCGCGGGCCTTGGCGGTGGCGGTGGATTTGCCGTTGGTGCCGATGTTGCTCGATAATTACGCCGCGTCCGGCTTGCTGAGTCCGGAATTTTCCCTGAATCCGTATCATCCACGGACTTCCGGATTCGTGCCGGGAGAAGGGGCGGCGGCGATGGCCTTCGAGGTGGGAGGGGAAGATTCACGCCCGAAAGCATTGTTTTACGCCTGCAATTCGGATGCTTGCGATCCTGTCGGTATTCCGGCGGATGGAGGGAGGACGCCGGAGCTTTTGGATCGGGTGAAAAACGCGTTCGGGGAAATTTCCGCGATCTGCCCGCATGCGACGGGTACGGCGGTGCAGGCAGTGGCCGATCCGGCGTGCCTGCGACGGGCTTTCCCGGAAACGATTCCCACGGTTCACCTGTTGAAGCCCTTCACCGGCCATACGATCGGGGCCAGCGGATTGCTGGAAAGTGCGATTCTCGCCGGGTTCCTGCATCAGCGGCGTCTACCGCCGAATCGATCCGATTTGCATGCTCCGGATGGAATCGTCCTGCCGGACCGGGAGCTTGCCGTCGCGGGTCCGGTCATCAAGCTTTCCCACGGCATGGGTGGTCACAATGCCCTGCTGGTTCTTTCCCCGCCATGAATCCCCACCGTCTGGAAGTTTCCATCGATGAGCAAACGCTGACGCACTATCGCGACGAGGTGCCGGTGAAAACCTACGTAATTTCCACCGCCGCGAAGGGGATGGGAACCACGCCCGGCAGCAACCGGACACCCACCGGAAATTTCCGCATCGCGGAGAAAATCGGCGATGACTATCCGTCCGGGACGATTTTCAAGTCCCGCGTCCCCATCGGCCAATGGGAGGCCTGCGGGCATGAAATCGAAACCGGCGATCTGATTCTCAGCCGCATTCTCTGGCTGGATGGAGTGGACGAGGAGAACTCCAACACCTTCGAGCGTTACATTTACATTCACGGCACACCCCGCGAGGATCTGCTCGGCCAGCCCGCGAGCCACGGCTGTATCCGGATGGCCAATGCCGACATCATCGAACTTTTCAACATCATCCCCATAGGCACTCCCATGACGATCCATCCCCAGCAGCATCAGCGCGGCAAACTGCTTTTCCTCGATTGCGATTCCACGCTTTCCAGCATCGAGGGCATCGATGAACTGGCCCGTGCCAAGGGACCGGAAGTGTATGCCGGGATCGTCGAGCTGACCGATGCGGCGATGAATGGCGAGCTGCCCATTCACGAGGTGTTTCCCCGGCGGATGGAGATCATTCGCCCGGACGGCGAGGTGGCCGAAGCGGTGGCCCGGCAATATATCTCCACGATGGTACCGGGAAGTCGTGAGTTTATCCGGAAGATGAAAGATGAAGGGTGGCTGCCGGTTATTTTATCCGGGGGTTTCGCTCCACTTATCGAACCTCTCGCCCGGGAACTCGGAATAGAATATGTGGAAGCCGTCCCACTCCATTTTAACGAAGATGGATCTTACGGCGGTTATGACACTGATTATCCGACGACCCGGAATCTCGGGAAAAACGAAGTGATCCGCGAATGGAAGGCGGCGTTGAATCCTGAAAGAGTGGTGATGATCGGAGACGGTGTTTCGGATCTGGAAACCTTGCCGGAGGTGGATCGCTTCATCGCTTTTTTCGCAGTGACTCGAAGAGATAAAGTCGCTAAAGTAGCGGAATTTTCGGCTGAAAATTGGGAGCAGGTGGGAAAAATATTGTCCTGAAAAGTCACAAAAATTTTCAGAAATATCCTGTAAAATTTGCAATCATATAACAAATTATGATTGCGGCTAATAGGCTGGCTTTTATGTTGGTCTGGCGATGAGTAACTTAATCAATAGCCAACCAGCGAGTAAGGGCAGGCGATATACCCAGGCGGAAAAGAAACAAGTCATTGAGTTCGTTGAAACTTATAACTCCGAGCATGGGCGGGGTGGTCAAAGTGCCGCCGCGGCCAAGTTCAAAATCTCCCAGCTAACGATCGCCGGGTGGTTGAAAGCCTGGGGTGCGCCACTGGCCAACCGCAAAGGGAAATCGAAATTGCAAGGCAGCCAGAAGACGAGTTTCAACACGAAGCTGAACATGCTTCTCACGCTGAGTCAGGAAATCGAGCAGGCGGAGAAGGAACTGAACAAGCTCAAGGCGAAGTTCAAGGCGCTGAAGGCCTCGCTTTGAGCGGCCGGTTGTGGCTGCCCCTGGATTAAGTTACTCGCGTTTTTCCCCCCAGGAGATGTCGGTAACGATTTCATTCCAGAGCATGGTTTCACCGGAAAAGGTGAAACGGCCCAGGAATGGCTCATTCCGGATGAGCAAGGGCAACCAGTACCGGTCATCTTCCCACATTCTTTCGTAGGGAATGGCGTCCACGGGATACCAGACGGGAATCGCCTCGTCGGTCTCGGTCGGGGTGCCGGAAAAATCCTCGGCGCGGAATACATGGCAGAGGATGCTGGGGTAGTCCGACATGGCGAAGGCGAGCTCGCCGATTTTTTCCGGTCGCACCGGAGTGATGCACAGCTCTTCCCGGGTTTCCCGGACGATGGATTCGAGCGGGGTTTCACCCGGATCGATTTTACCGCCCGGGCCGTTGATTTTCCCGGCACCGTGGCCGCGCTTTTTCTCGATGAGCAGGATTTTCCCGTCCTTCACGATGAAGAGAAGGGTGGCGGGAATTTCCGGCTGCCAGTCGGTGGGGAACATGATGAGGAAAAAAGATCCGTCCGATCTGTTGGATTGGACGGATCAGTCGGATCTTATGATGCGTAAGCCTCCACCGAATCGCAGGTGCAGACGAGGTTGCGGTCTCCGTGCACGTTGTCCACGCGGCCGACGGCGGGCCAGAATTTGTGCTGGCGGAGGTAGGGCAGCGGATAGGCGGCTTGTTCGCGGCCATAGGCGTGGTCCCAGCTGTCCGAGAGTAGCGTTTCCGCGGGATGCGGGGCGTTTTTCAGCGGATTGTCCCGGGCATCGGCTTCGCCACGAATGATGGCGGAAATCTCGCCGTGGATGGAAATCATGGCGTCGCAGAAGCGGTCGAGCTCGGACTTCGCCTCGGATTCGGTCGGCTCGATCATGAGGGTGCCGCCGACTGGCCAGCTCATGGTGGGTGCGTGGAAACCGTAGTCCATGAGGCGCTTGGCGACGTCTTCCACGGTGATGCCGCTGGCATCGGAAAGCGGGCGCACGTCGATGATGCATTCGTGGGCGACGAGGCCGTCGTTTCCGGTGTAGAGAACCGGGAAATACGGAGCGAGTTTTTTGGCGACGTAGTTCGCGTTGAGAATGGCGACTTCGGTGGCTTCGGTGAGCCCGGCGCTGCCCATCATGGCGATGTACATCCAGGAAATGGTGTTGATGGAGGCGCTGCCCCACGGTGCGGAACAGACGGCGCCTTTTTGGTTTTCCAGCTCCCGGTGACCGGGCAGGAAGGGAACCAGTTGGGAAGCCACACCGATCGGGCCGACGCCCGGGCCGCCGCCGCCGTGCGGGATGCAGAAGGTTTTGTGGAGGTTCAGGTGGCAGACATCCGCGCCGATGTGGCCGGGGCTGGTGAGGCCGACCTGCGCGTTCATGTTCGCTCCGTCCATGTAGACCTGGCCACCGGCTTCGTGGATGAGGTCGCAGATTTCGCGGATGGTTTCCTCGAACACGCCGTGGGTGGACGGATAGGTGACCATCAGGCAGGAAAGGTGGTCGCGGTGTTCGGCGGCGCGGACCTTGAGGTCTTCGACGTCGATGTTGCCCTGATCGTCGCATTTCACGCCGATCACTTTCATGCCGGCCATGACGGCGGAGGCGGGGTTGGTGCCGTGGGCGGAAACGGGGATGAGGCAGATGTTGCGATGGGTGTCACCGCGCGAGAGGTGATAGTTCCGGATCGCGAGCAGACCGGCGTATTCGCCTTGGGAACCGGCGTTGGGTTGCAGGGAAACGGCGGCGAAACCGGTAGCTTCGGCGAGCCAGTCTTCGAGCAGGCCGAGCATTTCGCGGTAGCCCTCGCTCTGATCGGCCGGGACGAACGGATGGATAGAGGAAACTTCCGGCCAACTGAGGGGCATCATCTCGGAGGTGGCGTTGAGCTTCATGGTGCAGGAGCCCAGCGCGATCATGGATTCGTTCAGCGCGAGGTCCTTCGATTCCAGCCGCTTGAGGTAGCGCAGCATTTCCGTTTCGGAATGATAGCTGTTGAAAACGGAGTGGGTGAGAAACGCGGATTCGCGGGAAAGCGCGGCGTCCCAGGCCTGCGAGTGGTCGGCATGGGTGGTGTGTTCGCAACCGAAAATACCTGCGAGCGTGGCGATGTCCTCCGGGGTGGTCGTTTCATCGAGGGAAATCCCGATTTCGTTTTCGCTCAGGCGGCGGAGGTTGATTCCGGCGGAGACGGCGGTGGCGAGGATTTCATCCGCACGGCCTTCGACATGGGCGACAATGGTGTCGAAAAACGCTCCGTCTTCCACGGTGACGCCTCCGGCGGCGAGGGTGGCCTTGAGATCGGCGGTGGAGGTGTGGACGTGGCGGGCGATGTGTCGGAGGCCTTCCGGGCCGTGATAAACGGCGTACATGGAGGCCATGACGGCGAGGAGGACCTGCGCGGTGCAGATGTTGGAAGTGGCCTTGTCGCGGCGGATGTGTTGCTCGCGGGTTTGCAGGGCGAGGCGGTAGGCGGGTTTGCCACGGGAATCGAGCGAAACCCCGATGAGGCGGCCCGGCATTTTGCGCTTGAGCACGTCCTTGCAGGCCATGAAGGCGGCGTGTGGACCGCCGAAGCCGAGCGGAATGCCGAAGCGCTGGGAGTTTCCGACGCAGATGTCGGCGCCGAATTCGCCGGGTGCTTTCAAGAGGGTGAGCGCGAGCAGGTCGGCGACGACGATGTTGAGGATGCCGGATTTTTTGTTGGAGGCGAAAAATTCGGTGAAGTCGTCGATGCGGCCGCGGGTGTCCGGGTATTGGACGATGGCGGCGAACACGCCTTCGGTCGGCTCGAAGGTCTGCCAGTCGCCGAGAATGACCTCGATGCCGAGTGGCTCGGAACGGGTGACGAGGACGTCGATGGTTTGGGGATGGCAGCGGTCGGAAACGAAAATCGCCTTGCCTTTGGGGGTTCCGGCGAGGGCGAGCGTCATGGCTTCGGCGGCGGCGGTGCCTTCGTCGAGCAGGGAAGCGTTGGCGATGTCCAGCCCGGTGAGGTCGGTGATCATCGTCTGGAAATTCAGCAGTGCTTCGAGGCGGCCCTGTGCGATTTCCGCCTGATAGGGTGTGTAGGCGGTATACCAGCCGGGGTTTTCCAGAATGTTCCGCTGGATGACACCGGGCGTGTGGGTGTTGTAGTAGCCTTGGCCGATGAAGCTCTTGAGCACGCGGTTTTTCCCCATGATTTCCTTGAGCCAGGCGAGGGCGGCCTGCTCGGAGCGGGCGGGCGGAAGCTCCAGCGCTTCCTCCAGACGGATGCCGGAAGGCACGGCGGCATCCGCCAGGGCGCTCAGGGAAGGGTAGCCGACGGTGTGAAGCATTTCTTCACGATCGGAGCCGATCGGACCCAAATGACGGCTGCGGAAATCAAGACGAGCTGACATGGGGTGTGGATGCGCCAAAACCCGCGCTTTGCCTAGGGCAAAATACCGCTATCTGGCTCAGGACGATCCAGTCAGGGAAGAGGGGTGTTTTGAATTCGTATTTCTTCCTGACCGGATCGCCTTGTGGGTTACGAAAGTTCGGGGACGACGGCCAGTTTGATGCCTTTCATGGCGATGTTCGTTTCCATGGCCTCGTTGATTTTTTCCAGCGGAAAGGTGTGGGTGACGAGGTTTTCGATGGGGATGCCGACGCGGTCGAGGTGGCGGATCATGGCGATGGCGATCGGGTATTCCTGAGCGGTATAAACCCACGAGCCGACGGCGGTGATTTCCTTTTTGCAGAGGTCTTCGTGCGGATTGATCTCGCAGATGCCGTTGTCCATGAAGAAGCCGACTTCGCAGAGGCCTCCGCCCCGGCGGATGAATTTCCAGATCGCTCCGGCGGCGGCGGGGACGCCGGTGCACTGGAAGGCGAAATCCACGCCACGGCCGTTGGTCGTTTCGTTCACGAACCCGGGGGCTTCGGATGGGGTGGTCGTATGCGCCGCGCCCATCGTGCGGGCCATTTCCAGGCGGGCTTCCACGCCGTCCACGGCGATGATGTTTTCCACGCCGTACGCGTAGAGGGTGGCGATCATCATCAGGCCGATGGGGCCGCAGCCCTGCACCACCACGGTGCTTGAGAAATTGAGGAGACCGGTCGTTTTCGCGCGTTCCAGCGCGTGCACGGTCACGGCCATGGGCTCGATGAGCAGGCGTTGCTTGAGCGACATGCCGTTGACCTTGAAGACGGTGGATCCTGCCCGCACGACCATGTGCGTCGCGAAGTAGCCGTTGAGGTGGCGGCCGGGTTCGTCGGGAAACAATCCGTAAACTCCCAATCCATCGCTGAGGTTGGATTTTTCCGGGAAATCGTGAGTGAACGGACAGTCTTCAGGGACGAGCACCGAGGTGACGATCTGGTCGCCCGGCTGGATGGGTTCTCCGGTGAAATCCTTCAATCCCTCGCCGCCCGTGGAGAGGATGGTGCCGGTGCCTTCGTGGCCCAGCACGACGGGGATCAGCCCGAAGGGGTCCCGCTTGTATTCGTGAACGTCGGTGCCGCAGATGCCGCAGCCTTCCACCCGGATCAGCAATTCTCCGGGATGAAGCTGGGGAACCGGAAATTCCCGCATGACGATCTGCTGGGGACCGGTGAGAACGGCTGCCTGGGCAACGGTAGGGAGAGGATGAGCTGACATGATTTTCAATAAATTAGGGTCAACTCATCCTTTTTGCGGACCTTCCTCCAGGCAACCTGATTCAGGCCCGGAGAAGGAAATGCGCAAAGAATCAGGAAATATGCCCCTGATAGGCGGCCGCGTCCATCAGCTTGAGCGCGTGCTCAGGGTCTTTGACGCGGAGTTTGAAAATCCAGCCATCGCCGTAGGGGTCGGTATTGACCAGCGAGGGATCGGCTTCCACCTCGGGATTCACTTCGACGACGGTGCCGGAGACGGGGGCGTAAATGTCGCTGGCGGCCTTGACGGATTCCACCACGGCGCAGGGATCTCCCGCGTCGACTTCCTTGTCGAGGACGGGGAGTTCGACGAACACGACATCGGTGAGTTCTTCCTGGGCGTGATGCGTGATGCCGACGGTGGCGATGTCGCCTTCGAGGCGGACCCACTCATGGGACGGTGCGTAGCGGAGATCGGATGGGATCATGGTCAAAAACGGGTAAAGGATTCGGAGAGGGATGACAGCTACTTTTTGTAGAATGGTTTTTTGACGATTGTCGCCGGAAATTTGCGACCGCGCACGTCGACGAAAAGCTCGGTGCCGAGCTTGGCGTATTCGACGGGCAGGTAGGCCATGGCGATACCGGTCATCAGCGACGGGGAAAGCACGCCGCTGGCCAGTTCGCCGATCACTTCACCGCTGGCGGAAACGACGGGGTAGTGGGCGCGGGGAGGAGCGCCCTTGTCGGTGTATTTCAGCGCGGCGAGCCGGACGGCGGGGCCTTCGGCTTTTTGCCGGGCCACCACCTCGCGACCGATGAACGGGCCTTTCTCCAGATCGACGAAAAATCCGAGACCAGCCTCGATGGGGGTGCGCTCGGGAGAGAGATCGTTGCCGTTGAGCGGATAGCCCATTTCAAGGCGCAGCGTGTCACGCGCTCCGAGGCCACAGGGTTTGGCTCCGGCGGCGATGAATTTTTCCCACGCGGGAATGCCGGCATCGGACGGCGTGAACAGCTCGAAACCGTCTTCCCCGGTGTAGCCGGTGCGGCAGACGATGAAACCCTCGGCGGTGGTGGAAATGCCATTGCGCGGCGGAAGCGTGTCTCCGGGAAACGCGGTTGCGAAAAGCGCGGCGGCTTCCGGTCCCTGAACGGCCATGCCCGCCCAGGCGGAGCTTTCGTTCCGCAAGCTGGTGCCTTCCGTGAGATGGGAGTTCATCCAGGCGAGATCCTCATCGATCATCGAGGCGTTCACCACGAGGAAGTAATCGTTTTCTCCGGTGCGGTAGGCGATGAGATCGTCGATGACGCCGCCGCGTTCGTTGAGCAGAAAGGTGTATTGGCCCTGACCGGGAGCGAGGGCGTTGAGGTTGTTGGTGAGCATCCCGTTCAGCCAATCGGTCGCCTTCGGGCCGCTGACAAGAAACTGCCCCATGTGGGAAATATCGAAAATTCCGGCCTTCGAACGCACCGCCGCGTGCTCGTCGAGAATGGTGGAATACTGGACCGGCATGTTCCAGCCGCCGAAGGGAATGAGCTTCGCGCCAAGCGCGATATGGGCGGGTTCCAGAGGGGTTCGTTTCAGATCGTCACTCACGCGGCGGAGGGTGAGGCGAGACGAAGGGAGGAGCGAGGAAAATTATGAGAGGGTCATGAGTCACGGGGAATCTAGCAGAGTTACCCATCACTCATGATTTTTGGCTCATGGCTTCACTCCTCCTCCTCCGCCTTCGGCAGCTTGTCGACTTCCTCCAGCAGGTTGACGATCTGCACGCCACGGACGGCGGAGGAATCGTGGCGGAATTGGAGGACCGGAGTGGATTTCAGGACCACACGCTTCACCACTCGTGCCTGGATGGAGCCGTGGTCGCGGTTGAGCTTGTCGATCACCGGACCGGCGTCTCCGCCGAGTACGCTGATCCAGACGCGGCCTTCCTTCAGGTCGTTCGTGACTTCCACCTCGATCACGGACACGAGTTTTCCATGCCATTCGTAATCCTTCTGGATGATGGCACCGATTTCACGGCGGAGGAGTTCGTTGACTCGATCGAGGCGGCGGGACATTTCGGTAAATGCTGAAAAGCGGAAAACGGAAAAGCTGAAAAAGGGGAACTGAAATGGAGGCTGAAATTCCGGATTTTCGCTTTTCAGCTTTTCAGAATTTCAGCGTTTACTTCACAGCGTTTGCGGGACTTTTTCGAGTTTGTAGCACTCGATGATGTCGCCTTCCTGGTATTCGTTGAATTCGCCGAGGCGGATGCCGCATTCGTAGCCGTTCCGGACTTCCTCGACTTCCTCCTGGAAGCGGCGGAGCGTGGACATGCGGCCGTCGAATACCGGAATGCCGCCGCGAACGACGCGGGCGTGGGCCTTGCGGTGGATGCGGCCATCGGTGACGAAGGAACCGGCGGCACGACCGCGCGAGAGCTTGAAGACCTGGCGGACTTCGGCGTGACCGAGCAGGCTTTCGCGGGTGAGCGGTTCGAGCATGCCGAGCATGGCGTCACGGCACTGGTCGATGAGTTCGTAAACGATGGAGAAGAGCTTGATTTCGACATTACCGGCCTTGGCCGCTTTGACGGCCTTGGCTTCCACCTTGACGTTGAAACCGAGGATCACGGCGTCCGTGGAGGCGGCGTAGGTGACGTCGGATTCGGTAATGGGGCCTGCGGCGGCGGTGATGAAGGTGCATTCGACCTTGTCGGACTTGATGTCGAGGATAGCCTTGCGGATGGCCTCGACGGAGCCTTGCACGTCGCACTTGAGGACGATCTTGAGCTGAGCCTTGCTGCCGCCGTCGCGGACCATGGAATAAAGGTCTTCCATGCGGTTGCGATGCTGCGGCTTGAGACGCTTGAGGCGTTCTTTTTCCTGACGCTCGGAGGCGAGGGACTTGGCCTCGCGCTCGTTTTTCATCTCGGTGAGATGATCGCCGACGTTGGGAAGTTCCTCGAAGCCGATCAATTCCACGGGAGTGCCGGGAGGTGCGGTTTTGACGTTTTCGCCGCGATCGTTGACCATCGCGCGGACCTTGCCGGCGTAGGGTCCGCAGATGAAGGGCGTGCCGACCTTGAGGGTGCCGGATTCGACGATGACGGTGGCGGTGGTGCCGCGACCGGGAACGACGCGGGCTTCGATGACGGAAGCGCGGGCGGGGCCTTTCGGGTTGGCTTTCAGTTCGAGCACTTCGGCCTGGAGAACCATGAGTTCCAGCAGGTCGTCCACGCCTTGGCCGGTGAGGGCGGAAATTTCGGCGAATTCGGTGTCGCCGCCGAAGTCGGTGGTCTGCAGGCCTTTCTCGGCGAGTTGCGTTTTCACGCGCTCGACGTTGGCGGCGGGGAGGTCGCACTTGTTGATGGCGACGATGATGGTTTTTTCCGCCTTTTTCGCGTGCTCGATGGCTTCAAGCGTCTGCGGCATCAGGCCGTCGTTCGCGGCGACGACGATAATCACGATGTCGGTGATGTCGGCGCCACGGGCGCGCATGTCGGAGAAAATCGCGTGGCCGGGGGTGTCGAGGAAGGTGATCGGGTGGCCGTTGTGCTCGACCTGATAGGCGCCGATGTGCTGGGTGATGCCACCTGCTTCGCCCGCGGTGATGCGGCTCTTGCGCAGGGTGTCGAGCAGGGTGGTTTTGCCGTGGTCGACGTGGCCCATGATCGTGATGATCGGCGGGCGGGTTTTGAGAAGTTCTTCGGGTTCCTCGGCGGGCAATTCCGGTTCGAGGATGACTTCCTCGACCTTGTGAACGCCTTTGTCCTTGTCGCGTTTTTCGCGCTCGAAGGTGAAACCGTGGATTTCACAGACCTTGGCGGCGATTTCGGGTTCCAGCGGCTGGTTGGGTGCCGGGAATACGCCGAGCTTGATGAGGTCCGCCATGATGTTGAACGGCTTGAGGCCGAGGCGGGCGGCGAGATCGGGAACGAGGATCGGCGGTTTGATGACGATCAGTTTGGAATCTTCCACGGATTCCGAAGGGGATTCGGCGGCGGCAGGTTGGGCCTCCGGCTCCGGATCGGCGACGGGTGCCGGCGCGGGAGCGGTTTCTTCCGTTTCCTTGTCCTTCAGTTTGGAAATGCTGCCGAGCACTTCCCTGGCCGGCCGCGCGGTTTTCCGGGCTTTCGGTTTTTTCTCGTCGGAAAAAAGATCGAGCGCGCTTTTCTTGGCTGCTTCGATCGCACTGGGTGCGGGAGCGGAAGCTTCCGCCTCCTTCCGCTGGCGTTCGCGGCGTGAAGGCTTCTTGGTCTCTTCGATCAGGTCGAGGACTTTCGGTTTCTTTGGGGAGCTGTCGCTGTTTTGAGGCATCCGGCGTTTCGGCAGAGTTCGTGGAAAAGGGTGGATTCAGGTTGCGGGCGGAAAAAGCAAAATCACGCGGTGGCTTCGTTGCCGCTGACAATGGCGCGGGCGCGCACCAGAATGGCGTCGGCTTCGCTTTCGGAGATTTCGAGGGCTGCGGCGATGTAGTCGGCCGGCATGTCGACGATGAGTTCGGGGTTGAAGCCACCGGCGAGCGTGAGCTTCTCGGCGAGTTCGTCGGAGATGCCGAGCTGTTCGCCGAGCGAGTGGGCGGCACCGCCGATTTTCTCCTTGAATTGTTCTTCCTTGGATTCGTCCCGGCGGACTTGCACGTCCCAACCCATCAGGCGGGAGGAAAGGCGGGCGTTCTGGCCCTTGCGGCCGATGGCCTTGCTGAGATCGATTTCATCGACGGTGACGTGGACGACCTTGTTGGCTTCATCGATGGTGATGGTGCGAAGCTCGGCGGGCTTGAGGGCTTCGCGGACGAATTCCTTCGGATCTTCGCTCCAGCGGATGATGTCGACTTTTTCGTTGTTGAGCTCGCGGACGATGTTTTTGACGCGGGCTCCACGCATACCGACGCAGGCACCGACGGGATCGACTTTCGGGTCGTTGCTCCAGACGGCGACCTTGGTGCGGAATCCGGCTTCGCGGGCGATGGCGCGGATTTCCACGGTGCGGTCGGAAATTTCGTTCACTTCGGCTTCGAACAGGCGGCGGACGAAGTTCGGGTGGCTGCGGGAAAGGATGATTTCAGGACCGCGGCCTTCGTTTTCCACGGCGAGAACGTATGCACGGATGCGGTCGCCGATGTTGTAGTCTTCGCCCTGAACGCGCTCGCGGTTTGGCATGAGGCCTTCGAATTTGCCGAGGTCGATGAGCACGTCGTTGCGCTCGAAGCGGCGGACGGTGCCGGAAACGATGTCGCCGGCGCGGTCCTTGAATTCTTCGTAAATCATTTCCTTCTCCGCCTGGCGGAGGCGCTGCATCATCGTCTGCTTCGCGGTCTGGACGGCGATGCGGCCGAAGTCTTTGGGCGTGACGTTGAATTCGAGCGTGTCGCCGGGCTGGACGTTCGGGTCTTTCTTGGAAGCGATGGAAAGCGGGACGTGGTTGAATTTGTCGGTGACTTCGTCGTCCGGGACCACGGTAAGGGAGGCGAAAATACGGGTTTCGCCTTTGCGCAGGTTGATGTCGGCACGCAGGGTCTCGATGGCTTCGGCGCCGGGAACCATCTTGCGGTAGGCGGAAATGAAGGCGAATTCGAGCGAAGCCACGATCTTATCGCGGTCGATTCCTTTTTCCTTTTCGTAATACTCGATGAGGGCGACGATATCGTTGGTCATGGCGTGCGGTGTCTTCGATCGACGCTGCTGATTGCTGATGTCTGGAGACGCAAAAGAGTGGGCTGTAGACCCACTCCTTTCTTTCGTCAGAAGCTGTGCGAACCGGAGGCTAGGCACGGAGCCCCGGGCTTGCAAGCCGAAACTCGGCATGCGGGGAGAGGGCGGAGGAGGGATCGGCTTGTGTCCGGATTTGGGAGTCCGTTGACTGGAGGGCGATGCGTGAGTCATGCGAAGGGCTGATCCTGCTCGATGCGGCGGGGACGTTGATCCGGACGGCGGAACCGGTGGAAGAGGTTTATGCCCGGGTGTTCGGCGAATTCGGGTGGCGGGCGGATTCTTCGCGGTTGAGGGCTGGGTTTCGGGAAACGTTCGCGTGGATGGCGGATCCGGATTTCGGAAACTACGACGAGGGCGAGGCGGCGGAGCGGGCGTGGTGGCGGGAGGTGGTGGGGAAAACCGCGGAAACGGCGGGAATTTCTTCGGAGGGACCGGGGTTCGAGGAGTGTTTCGAAACGCTTTTCGCATTCTATGCGCGGGGCGATGCGTGGGAGCCTTTTCCGGAGGTGGAGGAGGTTCTGGAGAGTCTAAGAAGGAAAGGGTGGAAGCTGGCGTTGGTATCGAACTTCGACGGGCGGTTGCGGAATGTTCTGGCGGAGCTCGGTCTCGCGGATCGCGTGGATGCGGTTTTGACCTCCTCCGATGTGAGGGCGAGAAAGCCGAAGCCGGATCTGTTACGGGCGGCGATGGCGTTGTTTCCGGATGTGTCGCGGGTCGTTCACGTCGGCGACAGTGAAAAACTGGATGGAGGTGCGGCGGAGGCCGCGGGGGTGCCGGTGTTTCTTCTGAACCGGCCCGCGGTGGATCTCCGGATGTTGGAAGAAGGGTTGATTTCACTTTTTTGAAAAAATGAGCTTGCGCGTTTCCGAGGTGCCTTTTATCTCAGCGGCCCGCCGCACGGCGACCAACGCGAAGATAGCTCAGTTGGTAGAGCAGTTGGCTTTTAACCAATTGGTCCTGGGTTCGAGTCCCAGTCTTCGTACCACCATAAGCCCCTGATCCCGAACGGATCAGGGGCTTTCCTTTTGGCGGTGAAGGGCATGAAAGGAGAGTTCGTTCCGGCCGTTCGGAGGCCTCGGAAGTAAAATTCTTTTTTCATGAAAAAAGAGATTGCACAACGTGGGGGGCTCCCCTAGCGTCCGCCGCACCCGAGCGGGACATGGAGCGGTAGCTCAGTTGGTTAGAGCGCCAGCCTGTCACGTTGGAGGTCGCGGGTTCGAGCCCCGTCCGCTCCGCCATCCCTCTTGGAACACTTCGAAAAACACCCCGCCCGTCAAAAGGCGGGGTTTTTCATTTTCGGGATTCGGCCTTTACGGTTTCGGGATGAGTCCGTCGCCGAGGTATAGCTGATAGTCCCGGATTCTTCCCGGGATGTCGTTACCCGAACCTTGGCGGGGTGTGTAGATGAAGCCGGTGATGGTTTCGACACGACCGAAGTCCAGGGTGATCCACTGGGGCAGGGAGGGACGTGTGGCGGTGGATTGCCAGAAGTTCGCGGTTTGGCCGTCGATGGCGTTTCCGGCGTCTCCGGCGGCGGAGGCGGTTTCCTGACTGCTGATTCCGGCAATGGTCCAGGCTTGGGTGTTGAGGGGATTGCCTTGGGCATCGAGGACGGAAAGATCCGCGATGGAGGCGAAGGGTTTTCCGTCATGGGAACTCAGGGCTTCGAGTGTCAGGTAGCGGCCCCGCAGCGGTTGGGGAAACCGGATTTCCTGGGCGGTGTCGCTGGCGGGAAAGGTATTGCGAAATACCGGATTCCCTGCGGCCCGGGCGGGGGAAATGGTAGTGCGGGCGACCAGGGTATCGAGTTCCGGGCGGAGCTGATCGAGGATCGGCAGTTTCAGGCCCTGAAGGGAATTTTCGGTGGGACCGATCAGATCGAGCACGATGAACTCGTTTTGTCCTTCGCGCAGCCATGCCCCGGGGACGAACATCGTTTGTTGGGGCCCGATGTTCCAGAAGCGTCCGAGGTGGTGGCCATTGACCCAGACCATGCCTTTTCCGAAAGGACGCATGTCGATGAAGGTGTCTCCCACGGTGGGGAGTTTCGGTTGGAATCGATGGAATCCGGGCGTTTGGCGGGCGGGCTTCGCGGAAGGAGTGAAGGGAGTTCCGAAGGAAAGTTTCCCAAGGTGCCCGGAATCGAGGGGAAGGGAAATCATCTCCCAATTCAGGATGGGTTGGGAATCCAAGAGGACAGGGCCGAAGAGTCCTTTGCGGTCGTGGACTTCCTTGCCGAAATTGACCCGTCCCATGGCTTCGACAAGGATTTCCAGCACGGCGGGTTTCTCGCGTGCCGACAGTTTGAGGGAAAAGGAACGGGTGCGGCGGTCCATGGCTCCGATTTGTTTTCCATCGAGATACACCAGACCGAGGTCATTCACCGCTTTCGCCTGGAGCTCAGCGGCGGGGCCGGCGGGCAGGGTGGCGCGGTAGAGGACGCATCCGTAGGGTTGATCGATCTTTTCGAAGGAGAGTGGATCGGCCGCACGGACGGGTTGGGGAAGGGCTTCGAGAAGAGGGGCGAATCCGTTGGAAGTAACGCCCGGAAACCCGATGACAGGCAGTGCCGCGGGAGGCTCGGGGATGGTTTCGCCGGGATTGAGATAGCGGGAAAACAATTCGCGGGTCTTGAAGAACTTATCGGTCGTCCACCCCGCTTCGCTGATAGGAGCGTCGTAATCGTAGGAACTGGTATCCGGTTTGAAGGGCCGGTCCGCTCCGGGGCTGAAGCCGAATGAAGTGCCGCCGTGCGCCATGTAGATGGAGAAGGAGGCGTTCATTTGAAGTATGGTTTCCAGATCCTTCAGGTAGCGTTCCGTGTCGCCCCGGCGATGGGCGGTGCCCCAGGTGTCGAACCAGCCTGGATAGAATTCGCCGCACATGAGCGGACCTTTTGGAAGGATTTCACGCAGGGCCTTGAATGCTCCTTCGGGATTCGTGCCGAAGTTGACGACGGGAAAAAGGTCGTCGCGGAAGCCGCTTTTCAGTTTACCGGTGGGATTGCAGGCGAAGAGCGGGACATCGAATCCGGCATCGAGCAGTGCTTTGCGGATTTCTCCCATGTAGTTGGCGTCCCTTCCGTAGAAGCCGTATTCGTTTTCAGCCTGAACCATCAGGATGGGGCCTCCCCGGGTGACCTGGAGCGGGGCCAGTTCCCGCCCGACTTCCTTCAGATAGCGGCGGGCGGCATCCAGAAATCGGGGATCGCGGGAGCGGAGCCGGAGATCGTCGTGCTTCAGCAGCCACCATGGGAGGCCGCCCATTTCCCACTCGGCGCAGGCGTAAGGACCGGGACGGAGGATGACCCACAGTCCTTCTTCCTGGGCGATGCGGCAAAATTCCGCGATGTCGGCCCGGCCGGACCAATCGAATTGCCCGGGCCGGGGTTCGATTTGGTTCCAGAAGAGGTAAGCACAAACGGTATTGAGTCCCATCGCGCGGGCCATTTGCAGACGATGGCGCCAGTATTCGCGGGGAACGCGGGCGGCATGCACTTCTCCACAACGAATGACAAAGGCCTTTCCGTCGAGGAGGAAGGCTTCGTCGCCGATTTCAAAGGTGTGTTTCGGTGATGCCGCGTGCAGGCCGGAGCTGGCCAGCAACCAGGCGAGTCCCGAACAAACGATGGCGATGAGGTTCGTTCTGAGCATGCGAAACATGAAATGTGCTTAAAGAAGCATTGATGGGGCGAACTATTTTTTACCCAACGCCTGATGGAGCCGGTCGTATTCAGCGGTGGACAAGGACAGCACCGATCCATGGCGGAAGAGGAAAGGGAAGCTGAAGCCTTCACCAGCGGTGAAGTTGCCACTGGCGAGATTGTCGGTCACAAAAGGATGATAGCCGCCGCGTTTCTGATAGGCATCGAGCATCAGGCACCACGTGGCGGGTTTGCCGTTTTCGGCAGGCTTGAGCTGGAAACAGGTGGGACCTTCGTAACCTTTCAATTGGGCCAGGGAAAAATCCGGGATTTCTTTCCATGTGCCTGTGACGCTGTCGCTCACTTCCATGGTGATGGCCTTGAATTTTTCGTCCTTGGTGAAGCGGTAATACTTGCCGTCGTCTCCCTGCACGATGGACGTATCGATGATGGTGGTGGGCTTTTCGATGTAAACGAAGGGTGGGCTGAAGGTTTTGAAATCGGTGGTCCAGGCTCCGTAGATACGCTGTTTGGTGAAGTTGTCCGCTTTGGAGGTGGAAGCCCAGTAAACGAGGTAGCGTTGGCTGGCGGTGTCGTAGATGACTTCGGGTGCCCAAGTGCAACCGGCGTCTGGGGGGGCGACGGTGACCAAGCGGGGCTCGGACCATTTCACGAGGTCGGTGGATTCCCAGATGAGAATCGAGCGGCTGCCTTCTTCCACAGCACGTGTCCAACTGCGGTTATGGAAGATGGAGAGGTCGGTCGCGATGATGTAGAATTTTCCGTTTTGCGCGCGAATGATGTTAGGGTCGCGCGCGCCTTTTTCTCCGAGGTCGCTGACCAACACGGGTTTGCCATCATTGAGGGCTTCCCATTGGCTGCCGTTTTTACTCAGGCCGAAATAGACCTGTTCCGCCAAGGCCGAGCGTTCGTTGCGAAAGGTGACGAAGAGATAGCCGCCGATCTCGGATGCACCGGCGATGCCGATCATGAGGGAGAACCAAAGGATAGAGAGTTTTTTCATGTGATTTTGTTAGTTTGGGGAAAGAGGTTTCATTTGAGAGGACCATCGGCGACGGGCACGCCAAAATCCGGTGTGCCGTCCGGATTCCAATGGAGGATCTGGGCTCGGGTGGCCCGGTCGCGGTTTTTCAGGGGATCACCCTGAATTTTTTCGTAATTCCGGCTGTGATAGACGATGATGTCGGTCTTGCCGTCCGGGGTGGTGGTGAAAGAATTGTGCCCCGGGCCAAATTGACGGGCAGCGGAGTTGGTTTTGAAAACGGAGTCGACCGATTTTTTCCAACTGGCGGGATCGAGCAGGTTTGCGTTTTCGTCCGCGGTGAGCAGGCCGAGGCAGTATTCCGCTCCGGTTCCGGCGGCGGAATAGGTCATGAAAACGCGATCATTTTTTACGAGGACGGAAGGCGCTTCGTTGACCGCGTGACGGACTTTTTCCCACGGATATTCGGGTTGGCTGATGAGGACCTGCTTTCCGGAAATGGACCAGGGAGTGTCCATTTTCGCGAGGTAGATCCCGGTGCCTTTGGGAATATCTCCTCCCGCCTGTGCCCAGGCGAGATAACGGGTGCCGCGCACTTCGAAAACGGTGGCATCGAGGGTGAAGGATTCCCAGTTCATCCTGATCTGGCCTTTTTCCGTCCAGGTGCCGGTGAAGGGATCGTCCGAGGCGTTTTCCAGCACGTACATGCGGATGTTCCAAATGTTTTTCGCATCGCTGGCCGCGAAATAGACATACCATTTCCCATCGATGCGATGCAGCTCCGGTGCCCAGATGAAGCCGCTCATCGGTCCACTTTCGTGACGCTTCCAAACGGTCGCGGGAACGGCGGTCGATAGCCCGGCGAGATCCTTCGCGCGGCGCAGCTCGATGGCGTCGTAATCGGGCACCGTGGCGGCGAGGTAGTAATGGCCATCCGGGTGAAATTGTACGTGCGGGTCCGCGCGCTGGGGAAGGATCGGGTTGGTCCATCCCCCGGCATGCGCGAGAGGGGAGGCCAGCGCGAAGAGGATCCATAAAAATCCGAGGGAAGGTTTCATTCGCGATGACATGCTTCGATAGGTGTTGTTTCCGTTTCTTATGGCCGGGGTGAAACTCGATAGAGTGCGGACGCGTGCGGAGAAAGGTTGAGTGAAATGCGATCGGAGACGGGGTTTTCAAGATCCGCTTTTTTCCAGAGATTCCGGAGTTTCACGGAAGTTTGGGCAAAGCCGACCTCTGCGAGTGCGACCGAAACTTCCGCGGCGGTCTCCGTGGTGTTGAAGAGGGCGAGATACTTGTCCGGAGAGCCGGGAACGTCGGCGATCCAGCCGATGAGGCCGTCGCGCCTGAATAGCTGGCGGTTACCGGAGCTGTCCTGGTTGACGGAGAGCACTTCATCGTTCGTTAGCAGGGAGAGTGTCCATTCGTCGAGTTTCGAGAGATCGCCGCCCATGATGAGCGGGGAGCGGGCGATGGACCATAAGGTCATCATGGTGACTTGTTCATCCTTGGTGAAACGGGTGTAAGGAGGACGGTGTTTGCTGCTTCCCACCTGGCGAACCGCTCCGAGCGGAAGCATATCGGCATCCGGAAAGTGGCCTTCGCCACGGTAGGGTGTCCAGGCGTCCAGACGTTTGAACTGTTCGAAGAGGGCTTTCCAGGTGTCCCAGAAATCGTCGCTGATCCGCCACATGTTGGCGTGATTCATGACGTGCGCGCCATCGGCGACGGGTGTTTCACCGGGAGAGGTGCTGAAGACGATATGGCGTCCGGTTTTATCGATGGCTTTGCGGATGGCTTCGATTTCTTTCTTGTGATAGGGACGGCTGAGGTCATCCACCTTGATGAAATCGATGTCCCATGAGGTGAGGAGTTCGTAAACGGAATCGTAATACTCCTGGGCACCGGGCTTGGACATGTCCACGCCGTACATATCGGGATTCCATTCGCAGAGGCTGGAGGTATCCGCGATGTCCGTGGCACGGTAGGAGGTGCCCTTGATTGGGGTGTTTTGGTCGACGGCCTGACGGGGGATGCCACGCATGATGTGGAGGCCGAATTTCAGACCTTTGTCATGGGCTGCCTTGGCGAGAGCCTTGAAACCCACGCCATTGGCGGCGGATGGAAACCGGTTTTCCGCAGGGAGCAGACGCCCCCATTCGTCCATCACGAGTGGCGCGCCCGTGCGGTATTTGAATCCTTTTGAATCAGGCTCGTACCATTGAATGTCGACGACGATGTATTCCCAGCCATGGGATTTGAGTTTGTCCGCCATCACATCGATTTGAGCCCGGGTCTGGGCTTCGGTAACGGTGGTGCCGAAGCAATCCCAACTGTTCCAGCCGAGCGGTGGTTTGGCAGCCCAGGAGTGGAATGCGGGGGAGGCTTCGGCCCGTGTTGTTTGGGATGAGAGGCAAAGAAGGGCGGTGGCGAGTGCGGAAGCCGCGAAGATGGAGGTTCTTTTCAATGTCATTAATTTTATTGGTTTTAAATTATTTTTGTTAGTCCGAAGTGGGAGAGGCCGTGGGCAGACCTTTGCCTTGGATGATGGGTTCACCCCGGTCTCCGGGTTTGAAGGTTTGAACCATGGGGTCCATCGGCAGGATGTTTCCTTGCTCGTCGAATTCCATGCGGGCCAGACAGGTTTCCCGTTTGTAGCCGTTGCCGTCCGGAATGGCGTGCCGATGATACACCGCGTACCAGCGATCCGTTTCGGGAACATGGACGATGCTATGATGGCCGGTGCCTTTTGCCGGGCCATTTTTACGGAGAACGATCGGATTTTTGGCAATGTCGACAGGCCCGAGGGGATGATCGGAGGTTCCCCAGGCGACGCGGTAATCGTCGCTGCGGGCGTCATCGACCGACCACATGAAGTAGTATTTTCCTCCGCGCTTGAAAACGACGATGCCCTCGCGGAAGTTCGCGTTTTTTCCGCGGATGGTGAAAGCGATGGGATCGCCATCGATGGTGATCATGTCCGGCTTGAGCTTCACGACATTGACCGCTCCGCTGCTATTGCCCCAGTAGAGGTAGGCTTGGCCGTCATCGTCGATGAAGGGGTAGGGATCGATGGTATTGGAAGTGATCTTCGGGTCCTTCTTGCCCTGACGAGCGAGCAAAGGTTTATCGAGTGCATCCTTGAACGGACCGACGGGGGATTTCGCGGTGGCGACGCCGATTTTTCCATCCGCGCTGAAGTAGAAGTAATAGATGCCGTCGCGCTCGATGCAGTCAGGCGCCCAGGCTTTGATGTTCGCCCATTTCAGGTCGTTCGCGACGTCGAGAATCATGCTCTCTTTTTTCCATGAAACCAGGTCCTTGGACGACCAGACGGAGAAATCGGTGGTCAGCCAGTTCGGTTTGTCGGAAGTCGGATAGACATAGTAGGTGTCCCCGAAAAGGCGGATGGAGGGATCCGCGGTGAAGCCATCGAGAATGGGTTTGGGTGGAGATGAGGGAGTTTGCGCGAAGGCGGCGGTGGCGAAGGTACCGAGGAGAAGAGCGAGGAAGGCGAGACGTTTGTGTTTCATGACACGTTCCGAGGGTGATCGTTATTTGGAAGGAATGCGGATGACGGTGAGAGAATTGGCCGGAGCGCTGTAGGTGAAGGTCTGTCTGACGTTCAGTTTCGAAGTTCGTGGCAGCACCGGTTTGGCGTTGGACCCTTCATTGACCGCGTCCGGATCCGGGTCCGCGAGGACGGTCACCTCCGCTTGTGATGGCAGCTGATCGGCACCATTCAGTGAGATGTTCAGTTTTTTCTCTGTGGCGGCATTGTTGACAAACTTCAGAACCACTTCTCCGGACCGGCTGTTAAGCACGGTGGAGGCGGCGAAGTCCGCCGGCGTTCCGTGAACCGCCGGTGTGGTTTCGAGGTAGGTATCCCCCGCGTTTTGGCCGAAGAGTTTTTGCACGTGATAATTCACGGTGAGCTCGATGCCGGTGTTGGTGAAATAAATGAGATCCGGACTCCAGCGCGTGTAACCGCGTTTGGCGAGGAGAGGCGCGTAGGAGGCGAAGGTGACGATATCGCCGTTGCGCTCGAGGGCGGTAAGGTGGGCCGCTTCGGCGAGGGCGGAGCGCAGGGTGGAACGCCGGCCTTTGTCGTGAGCCGCGTATTCTCCGAGGTAAACGGAGGCGGACTTGCGGTCGTATGTGTCGTAACGGCGGAGGTTTTTCCAGAACCAGTCGGGAGATTTGTAATAGTGCTCGTCGACCATGGAGACTTTTTGCTCGCGCACGAGTTCCCAGCCTTTTTCGAAGTCTTCTCCGTCGGATAGTGGGCCGGAATTTCCGATGACGACGATTTCCGGGTGAGCCTTTCTGATGGCGTCATGGATCATTTTGAAACGCTGTTCGAACTCGGGAGTGATCCTGTCTTCATTACCCACGCCGATGTATTTCAGATGAAAAGGTTCGGGATGGCCCGCAGCGACCCGAACGGCTCCCCATCGCGAAGTCGCGGGACCGTTCGCCCATTCGATCAGATCCAGAATGTCCTGCACGTAGGCATCCATTTGTTCCATCGGGATGGCGCATTGGCCGTGGTTCTCCGTGTAGCCGGAATGTTGGCAGCTCACTCCCGCGGCCACCACCGGCAGCGGATGCGCACCGAGGTCCTCACAGAACTGGAAATACTCGAAATAACCGAGTCCCATGGTTTGATGATAGCGCCACAGGTTTGGCATCTGCTTGCGCTGCTCGATCGGTCCTACGGTGTTTTTCCAGTGATAGATGTTGGGGAGTCCGTTGCCGTGAGCGACGCATCCACCCGGGAAGCGGACAAAGCGGGGATGAAGATCGGCGATTGCCTGGGCGAGATCGGGACGAAGACCGTTCCGACGGTTTTTGAATGTTTTACGGGGAAAGAGCGAAATTTCATCGAGGGAGATACAGCCGCGGCCGTTTATCAATAGTGCAAAGCGTGCGTTCGGATCGCTTCCTGTCGCGGTGAGGGTGCCTTCGATCTTTTTCCATTCGCGGCCGCGGACTTCGAATTTCGTTTCGCCGAGATGTTTGCCATCCTGCGATTCCAGCCGGACGGTAACGGGCATGGGGTGATTCTCGACGTCCGCCGGACCATTCCAGCGCCGGTTCGTCCAAAGTTGCCGGGAGAAAAAGGAGACATCGTAAATTTCCCCCTGCTTCACGACAATCCCATCGAAACCGGTATTGGAAATCCCGACTCCGGCGTTGCCCGGTTCGGAACATTCCAGAGTGATGTAGTGCGTATTGTTGGGATGAACCGGAACACTCCGGTCCACCTGGATTTTCCCTACCGATCCCTCGGATCGAAAAAATTTCCAGTAACTCAGGGCGTTCCAGTCCGGTTGCTCGGTGAGATCGTATTCAAAGGAGCGGTTTTGGATCAGCTCGGCATAGAGACCGCCATCCGCCGCGTAGCTGATGTCTTCGAAAAAGATTCCGAGCAGATCCGGGCTGATCGGTTTTGCTTTTTTGAAATCGACGGCAATGTCCAAAGCATGGGCCGGGCCGGTCAGGAGCAAAGCCCAAACCGGGAGGGAAAACAGGAAGCGTTGGAAAGATCTCATACGGTGGAAGATGGGTTTTTGTTAACGGGGCAGGGTGGTGGATTGGAACTTCCCTGCAGGGTAGATACTCAGAGAATGACCGAACCTTACAAAAGACGATGAAAGAGTCACTTGACAGTAAAGTCGGTCTTTCAGGAGGGGAAATATACTCCGATCGTCAGGGAGATTTCAGGCTGTGGGAAAGCGGGTTTCGAGCGGTCCGAACGGGTTCGTTGAAGGTTGTAATTTATTGACAATGAAAAACTTTCAGAAGGGAAGAGGTGGCGGTAGCGATTTTGTGAAAATCCTGTATTTTCCCTGTTGCCAAACGCGGGATCGCTGGTTTAGGGTCCGCCCGCCGACGGTTCTCCGCGGTGAAAAGCCTCATAGTGTAATGGTAACACACCGGATTTTGATTCCGTATTTCTAGGTTCGAGTCCTAGTGAGGCTACCAATAAAGGCTCACAAACTCAATGGGTTGTGAGCCTTTTCCTGTTGCGGGGGCGGATACTTCCGAAGGAAATTCCGGACGATCACGAAATCGTCACATATAACGGCGGGCAAGGGCGGGAAACGGGCCTATCGTCGCGTTTCTTTACTTCACCGCCATTTTCATCACCATTCTTATCCCATGCTAGGCCCTCATATTGCCCGCGATTTCGATTCCGCCATGGCTTCCCTGCGCAACGAACTGTTGTCCATGGCGTCACAAACCCGCCTGAATCTGGAGCGGGCGATCGGAGCGGTCATGACGCGCAATGCGGAGCTCGCGAACGCGGTGATCGCGGACGATGACGAGGTGGACGAGCTGGAAAGGAAGATCGATCAGGCCGGGATGACGATCCTGATTCGTTATCATCCGGTGGCTTCGGATCTCCGGGTGGTGCTTTCCTCGATGAAAATTTCGACGAATCTCGAGCGCATCTCGGACCATGCGACGAATATCGCGAAGCGTGCGCGCAAGATCGCGATGAATCCGGAACTGCCGGATGTGTCGTTGATCGAGCCGCTTTACACCTTGGCGAACCAGTTACTTTGCGATGCGATCACGTCCTACCGGGATCGCGATCCATCGTTGGGTGCGACGCTCCATGATCGCGACAAGGAGCTGGACCAGATGCACAAGAAAGTCATCGAAATCTACAGCTCGCGGCTGGAGTCGGAGAAGCGGCGTTCGGAAGATTATCTGCATCTGATTTTCATCATCCGCTCGCTGGAGCGGGTGGGGGATCTTTCGACCAATATCGGTGAAGACGCGGTGTTTTTGGAGATGGCGAGGGATCTTCGGCACGTTTCGGATCGGACGTTGTGAAGAGAGCCGTTCCGGAGGACTCGGGACTTTAGGGTTGCCGGGAGGGCGCTCTTTGCTAGCTTCCACACGATTCACTGGGAGAAAGCGATGTACTCCGTGCTCGAACAACCCGTGCTCGTGTTGAATCGGTCCTGGCAGCCGATCCATACCTGCTCCGTCCGGCGCGCCCTGCATCTGTTGTGCATCGGGCATGCCGAGGTGGTGCAGGTGGAAGGCGACGCGCGCTTCGATACCCATGATTTCAGCTCGTGGGCGGCTTATTCGGAATGTTCGGCGGACGGGCAAATGGTCCATGGGATCCGGATGGCGCTGTGCGTTCCGAAGATCGTGGTGCTGGCGATTTACGACAGGTTGCCGCGGCTGGAAGTGAAATTTTCCCGGAGAAACGTGTTCTTGCGGGACCGGTTCACCTGTCAGTATTGCACGCGGGTGTTTCCTGAGTCCCAACTGAATCTGGATCACGTGCATCCGCGAGCGAAGGGTGGGCGGACCACCTGGGACAATATCGTGACCTCGTGTTTTCGCTGCAATACGCGCAAGGGGCACAAACTGCCGCATGAGGTGGATATGCATCCGGTCAGGAAGCCGTTCGCGCCGCGCTGGCGTCCCTTGTTCGGCTTGGCAGAAAATGGTCTCGGCGATGAAAGTTGGGAGCATTTCCTGCCTCGGGAACGTGGAGCGGCGTGAAGGGGCGGAATTTTCCCGGATGGTCCCGGATAGCGTGGAGAAATTTGATTTGGGTCAATTCCGATGGCATGCAGGATTTGAGCCATATCTTTTATGGGAGAAAGTGCAGGGCGATGCTGCGATCGCCGGAGAAAACAATGAGTGAGTGACCCTATGAAAATTCTTCTCAAACGCGCTTATGAAGAGGCTTCACCGGACGATGGGGCCCGTTTTCTGGTAGATCGCTTGTGGCCGCGGGGAGTTTCGAAAAAGGAAATCGATCTGACGGGCTGGCTGAAGGAACTGGCTCCTAGCCCGGAACTCCGCCGTTGGTTCGGCCACGATCCTGCCCGTTGGGAGGAATTCCGAAAACGCTACACCAGTGAGCTGCGAAACAATGCCGAGGTGCCGGAGATTTTAGCCGGAGAGCTGAAAGGAAAACGAAAGATCACGCTGGTGTATGGAGCTCGCGATTCGGAGCACAACCACGCGCTGGTCCTGAAGGATTTCCTTGAGAAGGCTGTGTGAGAAAGGGGAGATGGCCAACACCCGCACCCCGCGTGTGGCTTCTCCGGTGCAGAGGCCGAGGGAGGAAGCTTGCGGAATGAAAATGAAGCGTTCTTGGGGAAGAGCCGACGTGAACGTCGGCGCTCCTACAGCAGTTCCAGAAAACGCGGGAGAATCTTCTGATAGAGCGAATTTTTCCCGCCGCGCGAGAGTTGCAGGGCGAGAAGCTCCGCCGGTGTGTCGGGGTCGGCGGGTGAGTGGGAGGAGACCTTGTATTGATCGGCCTCGATTTCGCGGACGAGGTGGGTGCTCCCCGCATCGCAGGCGACCCGTAAGATTGCGTTTCTGGAATGGAGCTCCAATTTACCGATCGGTGCGGAGTTTTCGTCGGCGGTGAGGTGTAAGGAGATCGTGTTACCGTTTTTCGCGCGGAAGGAGAGAGGTGAGCCGCTTTGGGACACCGGGGTCCATCCGGCCTGCACGGTGAGCCATGCGATGAGTTGGAGCGCGGAGTTCCGGTTGCCGGGCCGATAGGTGAGATTCACGGTATCGATTTCCGGCAGGGCCGCCTGCGCCACCGGGTCATCGAACAGGCTGGCGACGCCGACGCGGTATTGCCAGGTGCGTGTCCACGCCAGGTCCTGGATAATCAGATCGTCATTCCATTTGGCATTGCCGATCATGGTTTCGAAGCTGGAGCGGGGATCTTTCCAGGAGGAACTGTCGACGATCAGGCGATCGATCACGGCGACCAATCTTTCGGAAAAAACGTCGGAAAGCTCACCTTGCCACCAGAAGACGAGAGGCAGATCCGAGTTCAGGTGGGCGAAAATGGTGTTGCGGAAACGACCGGTGACGCGACCGGTGAGTCGGAAGGCGACCTGCTCGCAGCAGACCGATTTTCTTCCCTGGGATAAATGGCAGTGGGCGGTGATCCATGCGCGGAGGCTGGGCTCGGTGACGCTGCGGTCCACCTCGATGAGCAGGGCCCGGCAGGCGTGCTCGCGGGTGAGATCGCGCAGGATCGCGGAATTTTCCAGGATTCCTCCGTGGCGTTCCGAGTAAACGGCGAAGTTGATCAGCGAAGCGTTGGTCCGTGCGTCGTCTTTTTCCCAGAGCTTGTGGAGTTCCTTCTCGATCTGGGAGACGGGAACTTCAATGCCAAGTTCCGGACATACTGCGGGGATGGTATCGGTGGACACGGGAAATTTCTTTCTATGTAGCGCCGGTCATCGACCGACGCATCATTCGTTAAAGGCGGCGCCATTGGTTGCCGTCCTGCATGAGCAGTTCGTCGGCTTCCTTCGGACCCCATGAACCGGCCACGAATTCCGCCATCGGCGGCGGCGTGTCGGACTGGTGCCAGGCGTTTTCGATGTGGTCGATGAATTTCCAGGCTTCCTCCACCTCGTCGCGGCGGGCGAAGAGGGTGGCGTCACCGGCGATGGCGTCGAGCAGCAGGCGCTCGTAGGCTTCCGGGCTGCTCTTGCCGAAGCTGGTGGCGTAGTGGAAATCCATTTTCACCGGCTCGAGGCGCAGGCTGGTGCCGGGGATTTTGGAAACCATGCGGAGGGAAATGCCTTCATCCGGCTGGATGCGGATGACGAGCACGTTGCCGCCGGGAACGCCGCCGCTGAGCGCGTTGAAAAGTACGCCGGGGGTTTCCTTGAAGTGGATGGAAATCTCGGTGGATTTCTTCGGCAGGCGCTTGCCCATGCGGATGTAGAACGGGACGCCGCTCCAGCGCCAGGTGTCGATGAGCAGGCGGAGGGCGACGTAGGCTTCGGTCTTGGATTCCGGGCTTACGCGGTCTTCCTCGCGGTAGCCGGGGACGGGAGTGCCGTCGATGTTACCGGCGGTGTATTGGGCGCGGACGACGTTCATGGCGACTTTTTCCGGGGTGTCCCACTGGCGCAGCGAGCGGATGATTTTCACCTTTTCATCGCGCACGCCATCGGCGCTGAGATCGGTCGGCGGCTCCATCGCGATGAGGCTGAGGAGCTGGAGCAGGTGGTTCTGCACCATATCGCGCAGCGCGCCGGATTTTTCGTAGTAACCGCCGCGACCACCTTCCATGCCGAGGTTTTCGGCGCAGGTAATCTGGATCTGGCTGATGTATTTGCGGTTCCAGAGAGGCTCGAAAATCGCGTTGGCGAAACGCAGCACCATGATGTTCTGCGCGGTTTCCTTTCCGAGATAGTGGTCGATCCGATAGGTGTCCTTTTCGTGGAAGGTGTCGTTGACGATGCGGTTGAGGTGCTTGGCGGTGGCCAAATCGGTGCCGAACGGTTTTTCGACGATGACGCGGGCCCAGCCTTCTTTCGCACGGTTGAGACCGGCTTTTTTCAGGTTGATGAGGATTTCGTCGAAGAATTCCGGAGCGGAAGCGATGTAGAACAGGCGGTTGCCCTTGCCGCCGCGTTCGGCGTCGATGGCGTCGAGTTTTTCGGCGAGGGATTTGTAGCCTTCCTGATCGTGGAACTCGGCGGTGTGATAGGAGACGGATTCGATGAAAGGATTCCACACGGTGTCGTCGTGGCCGGAACGGGAAACCTTGCGGTTCAGGTCTTCGAGACCGGCACGGAATTCGGCGTCCGTCTTGTTTCGGCGGGCGAAACCGATGATTTTCACCCCCGTAGGCAGTTCGCCATCGACGGCCAGATTGTAAAGGGCGGGGACGAGCTTACGGTGGGTAAGATCGCCGGTGGCGCCAAAAATCACGATGGTGCAAGGCTCTGGCCGAGAGCGGGAAACGAGGTCTTCGCGAAAAGGATTGCTCATGAGGTGGGGCGGGATTTCAGCGAAAACCCCCCAGCGTGGCAAAGCCAAATCCGGAAGAATTAAAAAATTAGACTCATGGAGGAGATGAGCGGGAAGGCCTGAAGTCGGAGTGGAAGAGGAACATCGAACATGGAACGTCCAACATCGAATTCCGAACGGTGCCGACGTGAACGCCGACGGTCCGTTTCCCCTTCGCCGTCATTACGGAATTTCGCGGAATCCTATGAATCCCGGAAAGGATTGATGGCGAGCACGGAGCCGTATGACTGGCCGTGGTTGAGATCTTCCGTGATGAGTTCACGGGCGCCGCTGGTTTGGGCTGCGGCCAGGATCATCGCATCCCACAGCGAAAGTTGCCACCGTTGCTGGAGTTCAAGGCTGAGGAGAAAATGCGACAGGGTGTTGTCCACGACGGGCCACCGGGAAAAATCCGCGATCAGCAGGGAAGCCTCGTGAGGTGTGTTCCCGCTGCGGACGAAATTCACCTGAAACTCCTGGAGCACCTGCACGCTGACCGCACAGGAACCGGGTTGAAGCCATGCCCGCTCCAACAGCGAAATGGCCGTTTCCCGTTTGGCCGGAGAGTCGAGGTCGTAAGCGTAAAGCAGGATATTGGTATCGAGAAACCGCTCAACGGGCATGGATTCCGTCACGGGTGAGAGGTTTTCCGCCGAGATGATAACCTTTCCGCAATCGCTCCAGGGCGTCGGTGGGTGGCGTCGCGAAGGCTTCTTGTTTGAGCACCATCTCCAGCCCTTCGATCACCAGGTTTTTGATGGAAGAGCGACGACGAACGGCGGCGATCTTCGTTTGTTCGAGCAGATGATCGGGCAAGTCGATCGTGGTTTTCATGGAGCCATAAATACGGGAATATGGCTCACCTGTCAAAAAAGAAGGTGGCTGCGGCGAGAACCACAGCCACTCCTTGAAAATCAGCTTACCAAGGCAGCGGGAAGCACCATCCCTCAACCTTCCGGTTCGCCTTCCGTTCGGGATCGATTCACTTCCTTTTCCAGAGCATCCTCGCAGGTCGTAAGTATTTCACCGGGTGTCGTTCCGAAAACCCATGCCAGCTTGGCGAGAGTTTCCACCGTCGGGCGCTTCTTTCCGTGTTCCAGATCCGAAATAAAAGATACGGCTAGAGCGGCCCGAGTCGCCGTTTCGTTCTTGGAAAAACCGCAGGATTCCCTTCTTCTAACAATCTCATTGCGAAGTAGTTGTGATAAAGCTTCGGCGCGCTCATTGATTTTCACCCATCAACGCTATCTCACATCCAGATTGACATTGGTTTTCGCTATAGCGAAAACCATGGGGAGCTTCAGGCACATCTCTTACCCCCTTTTTTTGGCATGAACATCCACACCATTTACCACATCATTTTCAAATTTTGGCGACAAAAGCGGATGGTTCGGTTCGAGGCCCTCATAAAACCAAATGCAGACGACATCGTTCTGGATGTTGGCGGCTATCCCGCAACCTGGATATCGAGGCCGCAGATCACAAATCGAGTCGATTGCTTGAATGTGCATCCAGTGAACTGGGACTCGGGGAGACATCCGAATCACAGGATTACAACCATTGTGGGCGATGGTTGCTCCCTCTCTTATGAGAACGATTCCTATGATATCCTGTTTTCGAACTCAGTTATTGAGCATGTCGGCGACTGGAACAAACAGAAGGCGTTTGCCAGCGAAGCGAGGAGGGTGGGACAGAGAATCTGGGTGCAGACTCCGGCTTACGAATGTCCGATAGAACCTCACTTTCTCGCACCGTTTGTCCACTGGCTCCCCATTCCCATTCGACGGAGAGTCTTGAGATGGCTTACTCTTTGGGGGTGGATGAGCAAACCCACTCAGGACACGATTGATAAGACGATTTCATTCACCCGCTTGCTTAGCAAAAAGCAGGTTAAGGCCCTCTTTCCGGATTGTATCATAATCACCGAACGGCTTTGGGGGATATTTCCGAAGTCTTATATCGCATACCGAACGAAAAGCCAACAAGCGGAGGGAGAGAGTCCGCACCTCTCACCCCCCCAAGAATGAAAACTTGAGGCGAATCTCTATTTCTAACACACTCCCCCTCTTCAGCAAGGGGCGGTCGTCGCTTTCACCTCAATGAAAAGCTCGTCGGGCAATTCGAGCGTGGTTTTCATATGGGGACGATATGGGTTGGAAGTCAAAAAAGAAGGTGGCTGCGGCGAGAACCACAGCCACCTCTTGAAAGTCAGCTTACCAAGGCAGCGGAAACGCGCGGTTGAAGGCGAAGACGCGCTCGCGGATCGCGTGCAGTTTTTCCTCGTTGGTGTGGTCGGCAAGCGCTTCGGCGATGAAGTCCGCGACTTGTTCCACATCCTCTTCCTTCATGCCACGGGTGGTCACGGCAGGGGTGCCGATCCGGATGCCGCTGGGTTTCATCGGGCTGCCGGTGTCGAAGGGAATTCCGTTTTTGTTCACCGTGATTCCGGCTTCGTCCAAGGCGTGCGACGCTTCCGCGCCGTTAAGGCCCTTCGAGCGGAGGTCGACGAGCAGGACGTGGTTGTCCGTGCCGCCGGAAACGATGCGGAATCCGTGTTCGGCCAGACGTTTCGAGATCGCCTGCGCGTTCTTGATGATCTGCGCGGAGTAATCCTTGAATTCCGGCCTGAGTGCCTCGCCGAAGCACACGGCTTTCGCAGCGATGACGTGCATCAGCGGACCTCCTTGGATGCCGGGGAAAACCTGGGCGTCGATCTTTTTGGCGAATTCTTCCTTGCAGAGAATCAGGCCACCGCGAGGGCCCCGCAGGGATTTGTGGGTGGTGGAGGTGACGAAATCGGCGTGCGGCACCGGATTCGGGTGCAGACCGGCGGCGACGAGGCCGGCGATGTGGGCCATGTCGACGAAGAGGTAGGCGCCGATTTCGCGGGCGAGCTTGCCCATGCGCTCGAAATCGATGATCCGGGAATAGGCGGACGCGCCGACGGTGATGAGCGCGGGCTTGAGTTCGCGGGCGGTTTTTTCGAGTTCGTCGTAATTGATGTGCTCGTCGTCCGGGGAAACGCCGTAGTGGGTGACGTCGTAGAAACGGCCGGAGAAGTTCGCCTTGTGGCCGTGGGTGAGGTGGCCGCCGTGGGCGAGGTCCATGGTGAAGATTTTGTCGCCGGGTTTCAGCACGGAGAAATAGACGGCGGTGTTCGCCTGGGAGCCGGAGTGCGGCTGGACGTTGGCGTGCTCGGCGCCGAAGAGTTGCTTGGCGCGGTCGATGGCGAGTTGCTCGACGACATCCACGTTTTCGCAGCCGCCGTACCAGCGTCTGCCGGGATAGCCTTCGGCGTATTTGTTGGTGAGGAGCGATCCCTGCGCCTCCATGACGGAGGGAGAGGCGAAGTTTTCGGAAGCGATCAGCTCGATGTTCTGGCGCTGGCGTTTTTCCTCGGCGGTGATGGCGGCGTAAAGCGCGGGATCGGTATCGGCGATGCGGCTGCCGGAGGAGCGGTTCACGCGGCATTCGTGGCGACCGCCTTCGAACGTGGTATTGAGGAAAGCTTCCGCCATGGCGCAGGCGGTGGGGATGTCGGTGTATTTGCCGGCGAGGCAGAGCACGTTGGAATCGTTGTGCTGGCGGGTGATGACGGCTTCCTCGACGGTGCGGATATTGGCGGCGCGGACGTGGCGGTGACGGTTCGCGGCGATGCTCATGCCGACGCCGGAGGTGCAGGCCAGCACGCCGAAGTCGAAGGTGCCATCCGCGACATTGCGGGAAACGAGGTTGGCGAAATCCGCGTAGTTTACAGATTCGGTGCCGTAGGTTCCAAAATCCTGAACCTCATGGCCGAGGCTCTTCAGGTGGGCGACAACGGCGTTTTTCAGTTCGAGGGCGCCGTGATCGGCTCCGATGGCGATGCGAAAGGTAGGATGGCTCATGAGTCGGGAACGGGCCGGGATTCAACTGTCCGAAAGCCGACTTGGAAACCGGAAATTTCAGGAAAATCGCACTTGGGTGACGGGCGAAAATTGAATTGGCTTAGGTATATTGTTCTTGTATATTGCGTTTATGGAGACTTTAGGAGCTTCGAGAACGACCACCGTTTTTAAATCCGGGAATTCGCTCTGTGTTCGGTTGCCCAAGGGTTTTGAGCTACCTTTGGAGCGAGTGGCGATTTCGCGGGAGGGGCACCGGCTTGTCATCGAGCCTCTTACAAAAATGGGGTGGCCTGAAGATTTTGGAGCGCGGATTCATATTCCGGATTTTGAAACCGTCCCTCTGGAGCCGCTGCGGGAAGTCGAGTTATGAAATTCCTGCTGGATACTTGTATCTGCGTCTCTCTTTTGAGGCATCAGGAGCCGGTTTACTCTGAATTTTTTCGCAGCTTCCATCGGGAGGATTGTGTGCTTTCCGCTGTGACGGTTTTCGAGCTGCGTTACGGTGCGCTTCATGCGACGCAGGCGAGCGAAGCGAAATTACGGGCCGTGGAGGCATTGGTTTCCCAATTTATCATTGTTGCCTTCGATGAGGCGGACGCAGGTTCGGCTGCTGAAATTCGCCAAGAGCTTGCGCAAGCCGGAACGCCCATTGGTACTGCGGATTTGCTGATCGCCGGAATTGCGAGAGCTCACGGGCTTACCGTCGTGACAAATAATGAGAAAGAATTCCTGCGGGTGAAGCATCTTTCGGTGAAATCAATTCGCTAACTCACTCCGCCGCCCGCACGTCCTGGATGACGAGTTGCAGGGTCGTTCTTCCTCGGAAGGTGTTCCGGTCGATGGTGAACGCGATGTCCCAAGGTGGATCGGGCAAGGGGTGTTCGCCGCCGCCGAAGAAGACGGCGTCCTGCTCGTGATAGCCCTGACGCAGCATGAAACGCAGGTGGTTGTTTTTCATGTGCAGGGGAGGGCGGCTGAGGCCGACCTTGCGGGACACGAAAACCGGCTGCGGATTGCCGTTTCCGAAAGGTTGCAGGAGGTCGTAGCTGGCGAGGAATTCGAGCGAGAGCTGGTCGAAGCCGATTTCGGCATCATAGATCAGCTTCGGCCTGCGCTGGTCTTCGTCGGTGGTTTCGAGGACGTAACGGGCGAAGTTTTCGCGGAAAATTTCCAGCTTGGTTTCGTCGATGGAAAGCCCGGCGGCCATGGCGTGACCGCCTCCGGCGAGGAGGTCGTCGCCGCAGGCGCGGATGGCGTCGACAAGCGAGATACCATCGATGCTGCGACCGGAACCTTTGCCGATGCCGTCTCCGTCGATGGCGATGATGAAGGTCGGTTTGTGATATTGGCGCATCAGGCGCGAGGCGACGATGCCGACCACGCCGTGGTGCCAATCCCGCGAACCGAGAACGATGACCGGATCGCGCTCGGGGTCGAAGTTTTGCAACAGGAGATCGAGAGCTTCCTTGCGGATGAGATTTTCGTGGGATTGGCGCTGTCTGTTATAATCGTCCAGACGCTGCGCCATTTCGAGAGCCTGGCGGCGGCAGTCCGTGATGAGCGTGGCGAGCGCGTCTTCGGGTGCGTCCATGCGACCGGCGGCATTGAGGCGCGGGCCGATGCGGAAACCGACGTCCATCGAGGTGGCGTGGCCGTTCATTCCGGTCACTTCCTGCAGGGCCCGCAGACCGGGGTTGAGCGTGCTCGGGAGGTGCTTCAGACCATGGCGGACGAGCAGGCGGTTTTCCCCGATCATCGGCACGATGTCCGCGATGGTGGCGACGGCGACGAGATCGAGCAGTCCTTTCAGATCGAGATCGACCGGGCGGGTTTTCAGGAGGGCGTGGCCGAGTTTGAACACGACGCCCGCGGCGCAGAGGTAGGTGAAATCGTTGCCGCATTTCGGGTTTACCAGTGCGCAGCAATCCGGACGCTGGTCGGGCAGCGGCTCGTGGTGATCGACGATCAGCACATCGATGCCATCCGCGCGCAGGGCGGCGACTTCGGGGATGGAAACGGTGCCGCAGTCCACGGAAATCAGGAGATCCGGTTTCGGCCCTTCCGCCATGCAGCGGGCCAGCGCGGAGGTGCTCAGGCCGTAGCCCTCGGGGCCGCGACGCGGGATGAAATGGCGTGGATCCAGCCCGTAGGTGCGCAGAATCTGGCGCATCAGGGTGATCGAGGTCACGCCGTCCACGTCGTAGTCGCCGTAAATGCAGACGTTTTCGTGACGATCCACCGCTTGCAGGATGCGCGTCACGGCCGCTTCCATGTCGGGGAGCAGGAAAGGATCGGAGAGGTCGCGCAGGCGCGGGCGCAGGAATCCCTCCAGATCGGTGCCGACGGGGAGGCCCCGTTGGCGGATCAGGTGTTCTAGAATTGGAGGAAATCCGTGGGTCGAAGCGCTTTCCTGATGATGAAAAGGTTCGCCGCGCGGAATCCATTTGAATGGCAAAGCTCGCATTCGGTGGCGGACGATAAGGTCACTCGCCAATGGCACACAAGCCGGGAGGTCGCGAATCTTGGGAAAGATTTGGGTGAGTGAAGTTTTTCTGGAGAAAAACATCTTGGACTGCGGAATTGCATTCGGATCATCTGGGAAAATCTGACCATTGCGACAAGTTGGCGCAGTGGAAATGCGGCATTTTGGCACATTTTGGTGCCGGGTTGCGACATTTTCCTCCATCGTGAACGATGAATCAAAAAGAAACCGCGAATCTCACGAATCAGGCGAATGGTTTTTGAAATCCCCGTGATTCCAGCGTTCTACCGCATTTTCTCTCAGAAAAATTCGCAAGATTCGCCCGATTCGCGGTGCCCAATTTCTTCATCGTGGGTCCTAGGCACATCTCTTGCGAAAGGGTAGCCATCAATATCGCGCCTCATCAGGGGCAATCTTCATCCCAACCCACTAATTATCATGTCCAAAATCCTCGGCATCGACCTCGGTACCACCAACTCCTGTATGGCCGTCATGGACGGCGGCGAGCCGGTCGTGCTCGAAAACTCCGAAGGCGCACGCACCACGCCCTCCGTGGTGGCTTTCACCAAAGGCGGCGAGCGTCTCGTCGGTCAGGCAGCCAAGCGCCAAGCCGTCACCAACCCGAAAAACACCATTTTCTCCGCCAAGCGCCTGATCGGCCGCAAGTTCTCGGAGCTCACGGAAGCCGACAAGCGCATGCCTTACAAGATCGTCGCAGCGGCCAATGGCGACGCCCACATCGAAGTGGAAGTCGCGGGCGAGACCAAGGTGTTTTCCCCGCAGGAAATCGCCGCCATGGTCCTCGGTAAGCTCAAGGCCGATGCCGAAGCCAAGCTCGGTGAAAAGATCACGCAGGCCGTCATTACCGTGCCCGCTTATTTCAACGACTCCCAGCGGAACGCCACCAAGGCCGCCGGTGAAATCGCCGGTCTCGAAGTTCTCCGCATCATCAACGAGCCGACCGCCGCCGCATTGGCTTACGGTCTCGACAAGAAGTCCGACGAAAAAATCGCCGTCTACGACCTTGGCGGCGGCACCTTCGATATTTCCGTTCTGGAAATCGGCGACGGCGTGTTCGAAGTGCTCGCCACCGATGGCGACACCCAGCTCGGTGGTGACGACTGGGACAACGCCCTCATCCAGTGGGTCGTCGGCGAGTTCAAGAAAGATCAGGGCATCGACCTCTCCGGCCAGCCGGACGCCCTCCAGCGCATCAAGGAAGAAGCGGAAAAAGCCAAAATCGCGCTTTCCTCCAGCCAATCCTACGACATCAACCTGCCCTTCATCACCGCCGACGCTACCGGTCCGAAGCACATCCAGCTCACGCTCACCCGCGCCAAGCTGGAGCAACTCACCGACTCGCTTTTCGAGCGCACCAAGAAGCCGGTGCTCGCCGCCTTCAAGGAAGCCGGTGTTTCCGCCTCGCAGGTCGACGAACTCGTACTTGTCGGTGGCATGACCCGCATGCCGAAGGTCGTCGAAACCGCCAGGGAACTCGCCGGTCAAACGCCGCACCAAGGAGTGAACCCGGACGAAGTGGTCGCCATCGGCGCCTCCATTCAGGGCGGTGTGCTTCGTGGTGATGTCAAGGACGTGCTTCTGCTCGACGTGACCCCGCTCACGCTTTCCATCGAAACCATGGGCGGCATCGCCACCCCGATGATCGAGCGCAACACCACCATTCCCGCCAAGAAATCGCAGGTTTTCTCCACCGCCGCCGACAACCAGCCCGCCGTGGACATCCAGATCTGCCAGGGCGAGCGCAAGATGTTCGGAGACAACAAACTGCTCGGAAACTTCAAGCTCGATGGCATCGCCCCGGCCCGCCGTGGCGAACCGCAGATCGAAGTGACCTTCGACATCGACGCCAACGGCATTCTCCACGTTTCCGCCAAGGACAAGCAATCCGGCAAGGAGCAGAAGATCTCCATCCAGGGTTCTTCCGGTCTCTCCAAGGACGAGATCGAAAAAGCCCGCCAGGAAGCCGAAGCCCATGCCGAGGAAGACAAGCAGCGCGTGGAAAAAGTCGACGCCAAGAACAAGGCCGACAACCTCGTGTTCCAGGTCGAGAAACAACTCGGCGAACTCGGTGACCAAGCCCCGGCGGAACTCAAATCCTTGCTCGAAAGCAAGATCAAGGCCGTGAAAGACGCGATCTCCAGCGACGACCTCGCTCAAATCAACTCCGCCACCACCGATCTCGAAAACTCCCTGCAAGCCCTCGCCCAAGCCGCCCAACAGGCAGCCGGTGCCGGAGCCGCCCAGCCGGACGTCGAACCCGCCGCCGAACAAGCTTCCGGTGAACCGAAGCAAGCGAAAGGCAAGGTCGTCGACGCCGAAGTCGTGGATTAACCCTCAATCATCAGTCGTATAGGCCCCATAAGACCTATACGACTGATTCCCTTTTCTCAAACCAACCAACTAACTGAATACACAACAACATGGCTAACATCAAACCCCTTGGTCAACGCGTCCTCGTGAAGCGCCTCGAAGCGGAAGCAATCAGCTCCGGCGGCATCGTCCTTCCGGATTCCGCGAAGGAAAAACCGCAGGAAGCCGAAGTGCTCGCGCTCGGCACCGGTGGCCGTGATGACGATGGCAAGCTCATCGAGTTCTCCGTGAAAGTCGGCGACAAGGTGCTCATCTCCAAATACGGCGGCACCGAAGTCAAAATCGACGGTCAGGAAGTTCTCATCCTGAACGAAAACGACATTCTCGGGATCATCGCTTAATAGGATTTTTCTATCAACCATCAACTCTCAACCATCAACTTATAATGGCCAAACAACTCCAGTTCGACGAATCCGCACGCCAAGCTCTTCTGCGCGGCGTTGAAAAACTCGCCCGTGCCGTGAAGGCGACGCTCGGACCCGCCGGACGCAATGTCATCCTCGACAAGAAATTCGGCTCCCCGACCATCACCAAGGACGGTGTTTCCGTCGCCAAGGAAATCGAGCTCGAAGACCCGTATGAAAACATGGGTGCCCAGTTGATCCGCGAAGTTTCCAGCAAGACTTCCGACATCGCCGGTGATGGCACCACCACCGCCACCGTGCTCGCCGAGTCTATCTACAAGGAAGGCCTCCGCAACGTGACCGCCGGTGCGAACCCGATCTCCCTGCAACGCGGTATCCTCAAGGCCACCGACGCCGTTGTCGCCAAGCTCAAGGAAATCTCCAAGCAAGTCAGCGACACCAAGGAAATCGCGCAGGTCGCCACCGTTTCCGCCAATTGGGACACCGAGATCGGTAACATCATCGCCGAGGCGATGGACAAGGTCGGCAAGGACGGCACCATCACCGTGGAAGAAGCCAAGGGCATCGAGACCACCCTCGACGTCGTCGAAGGCATGCAGTTCGACAAGGGCTATCTTTCCCCGTACTTCGTGACCAATCCGGAGTCCATGGAAGCCGCTCTCGAGAACCCTTACATCCTCATCAACGAGAAGAAGATCTCCTCCCTCAAGGACATGCTTCCGCTTCTCGAAAAGGTCGCCAAGACCGGCAAGCCGCTCCTCATCATCGCCGAGGACGTCGAAGGCGAAGCTCTCGCGACCCTCGTGGTGAACAAGCTTCGCGGCATTCTCAACATCGCCGCCGTCAAGGCTCCCGGCTTCGGTGACCGCCGCAAGGCCATGCTCGAAGACATCGCCATCCTCACCGGTGGCCGCGTCATCACCGAAGATCTCGGCATCAAGCTCGAGTCCGTTGAACTCAGCGACCTCGGCCAGGCCAAGCGCGTCACCATCAGCAAGGAAAACACCGTCATCGTCGAAGGTGCCGGCACTTCCGAAGCCATCACCGGCCGTGTGAACCTCATCCGCAAGCAGATCGAAGACACCACCAGCGATTACGATCGCGAGAAGCTCCAGGAGCGCCTCGCCAAGCTCGCCGGTGGCGTGGCCGTCATCAAGGTCGGTGCCGCTACCGAAACCGAGATGAAGGAGAAAAAAGATCGCGTGGACGACGCCCTGCACGCCACGCGCGCCGCGGTGGAAGAAGGTATCGTTCCCGGCGGTGGCACCGCGCTCATCCGCGCTCAGGCCCTCGTCGGCGACCTCGGCCTCACCGGTGACGAAGCCACGGGTGCCGGCATCATCGCCCGCGCGGTGGAATCCCCGCTGCGCCAGCTCGTCGCCAATGCCGGCCGCGAAGGCGCGCTGGTGGTCGAGAAGGTGAAGCAAGGCAAAGGCGGCGAAGGCTACAACGTCGCCACCGACAAGTTCGAAGACCTCATCGCTTCCGGTGTGGTGGACCCGACGAAGGTGACACGTTCCGCCCTGCAAAACGCGGCTTCCATCTCCGGTCTGCTCCTCACCACCGAGGCGCTCATCACCGACATCCCGCAAAAAGAAGCTCCGGCCGCCGGTCACGACCACGGCATGGGCGGAATGGGTGGCATGATGTGATCTATCAAGCGACGGTCACGGACCGACGCCACACCAAAGCCGGGCAGGGAAACCTGTCCGGCTTTTTTGCATGTGGATTGCGCGGAGAAATAAGGAGCAGGGACACTCATGTCCCTGAATCAAACGGTCTGGGTCCTATGGGGGAGAGAAGAAAGGAAATGGGGGAGGTAGCGGGACGGCTGCGCCGTTCCGGTGGTGGTGGGGGAGATAAAAGCTGAAAGGCTGAGAAATGGAAAAGCTGAAATGGAGGTGTGCCATTTTCCCGGCCGAAGCGGCGAAGCCGCTTCGCTACGCACTCTTATGCCCACAATATTTTGAAAAATGGTGGATTCACTGTGGAACTCCACGAACGGCCGCCGTTTTCACCGAAGTAGCCAGCCACGCGAGCAGGAAAAACGCGCTGCCTGTCACCACCATCGCACCGGCGACGGAGCAGTTCAGCCACACGGAAAGGTGGTAGCCGGTGATCGCGCTGAGCGCCGCGTGCGCCAGCGTGAGGAGAAATCTCACCGGCAGGCGTTGAGAGAGCTGGGCGGCGAACATCGGCGGGACGATGAGCATGGCGACGACCATGATCGCTCCAACGGCCTCGAAGGCGCTGACGACGACCAGAGAGAGCAGAATCATCAGTCCGTAGTGCCACACCTGTGTGCGGATGCCCATGGACTTGGACAGCCCGGCATCGAAGGAGGTGATGAGCAGTTCCTTGTAAAACGCGAGGATCGCCAGCGCGCAGACGACGGTGATGCCGGCCATGCGGAGCACGGAGGCAGGGCCGATGTCATGGCCGAGGAGTTGAAGCGGCGGCTCCAGCGGGACGAAGGCGATTTCTCCGTAGAGGATGCATTCGACGTCGATGTGGATGGCTCCCTCGGTGGAGAGCATCTGGGTGATGACCACGCCGAGGGCGAACAGGCTGGTGAAGACGATGCAAATCGCGGCGTCCACTTTGACTCGCGAGCGCTTCTGGATGAATTCGATCAGGGCCACGGTCACCACCCCGGCGGACAGCGCGCCGAGGAACATCACCAGCGTGTGGGTGGAGCGGAATAACAGAAATGCGATCACCAGCCCCGGCAGGACGCTGTGGCTGATGGCGTCACCGATCAGTGCCATGCGGCGCAGCAGGAGGTAATTTCCCACCAGACCGCATGCCGCGCCGACGAGCGTGCCCATGAGTACGATCCAGATCGTGAACGGAAAAGCGTCCGTCCATGGCTCGATGAATACGCGGTGGAATTCGAACGGTGGAATCAGGGAGTTCATGACGAACGGGAAACGGGGCCTGCCTGCATGTCCTTGAGGCCGGGGATGAGCTTGCCGTGAGGATCGTGGCGGGCGTGGTTGAGGCGGATTTCGAGCTTGCGGATGGTGTCCTCGCTGAGCGCGTGCTCGATTTCCTCGGCTCCGTCGTGGACGTGATCGCTGGCGAAGTGGGCGGCCTGGGTGAGGTAGAGTTCCCACAGGCGGTGGTTTCTCACGATCTCGCAGGCCCTGCGCCAACCTTCCGGCGTGAAGCGGAGCGTTTGTTCCGCTTGGGTGATGTGGCCGGATTTTTTCAGCAGGCGGGCCAGTTTGGCGGCTTCTTCCAGCGTTTCGCCGCGTTGGTCCGCCAGTTCCTTCAGGGTGACGGAATCGCGTTCGAAGCTGCCGTTTTCCAGAAAATGATAGAGGGATTTCAGCGCGTTTTCCCGGCGGATTTTCAGGGAGCGCCGACGGTGTTTCAGCCAGCGGGCGAGAATGCCATGGCGTGGCGCGAAGAACAGGGCACCGGTGAAAACGAAAGCGGCGGCCAGCACCATCAGCGGGCCGGTGGGAAGATTCCGCCCGACGAAGGAGAAAAACGCGCCGACGGCTCCGGTGAGCATGCCGAAGGCGGCGGAGAGGATCATCATGCGCTGGAAACGATCCGTCAGCAGGAAGGCGGTGGCGGCGGGGATCACCAGCATCGCGGAGACGAGCACGACGCCCACGGCCTGCAAGGCGGAAACGATGGCGAAGGCGAGCAGCAGCATCAGCAGGTAGTGAAAGACGTTCGAGCGGATACCCACGGAGCGGGCAAAGATACCGTCGAAGCTGGTGACGAGCATTTCCTTGTAGAACAGCGTGAGCAGAAACACGGCGAGCGCCGTGACGCCACCTAGCAGCCACAGATCGGTGGGACCGAGCGCGGCGGCCTGGCCGAACATGAATTTATCGAGGCCGCTTTTATTTCCACCGGGGAGATTCTGGATCATCGTCATCAGGCACACGCCGACGGCGAAAAACGAGGAGAGCACGAATCCGAGGGCGGCGTCTTCCTTCTGGCGGGTGCGGTTCCGGATCGCCTGGACCAGCCCGGAGCCTAGCAAACCGCAGACGGTCGCACCGATGAAAATGGCGATCGGGTTTTTCGTCATGCTCCACAGGTAGCCGAGCGCCACGCCGGGAAGCACCGCGTGCGAAAGGGTATCGCTCATCAGGGAAAGCCGCCGGACGACGAGGAACGATCCCATCAGGCCGCAACTGATTCCTAACAACATAGAGCCTATCAGGGCGTAGCGCAGGGACGCGTCCTGAAACGTGAAAAAGCGGATGGCACGATCCGCGAGATCGAAGTCCGTGATTTCGCTGATGCGTGCGGCGTGGGCGTTCCCGCTCAGGAGGAGCAGGGTGGAAACGACAAGGATGCCCCAGTGGATACGGCGGTTCATGGGTGGCCCTCCTGATGCAGTTCGGTGACGGCATCGGTGAGAATGGTGAGCCGTCCGCCGTAGGTTTTTTGCAGCATGTCCGCCGTGAACACCTCGGAGGTGGGGCCGAAGGCGAGCACACGCATGTTCAGCAGGATGAGCATGTCGAAATACTCCTTCGCGGTGGTGAGGTCGTGGTGCACGACGAGCACGGTTTTTCCCTGTTGCTTGAGCTCGCGCAGCACGGTGATGATGGCGGACTCGGTGGCGGCGTCCACGCCGACGAAGGGCTCGTCCATCAGGTAAAGGTCGCTTTCCTGCGCCAGCGCGCGTGCGAGGAAGACGCGCTGTTGCTGGCCGCCGGAAAGCGCGCCGATCTGGCGGTTCGCGAAGGGAAGCATCTGGACTTTTTCCAGGCATTCGCGTGCGATTTCCCGGTCGCGTTTGGTCGGACGTTGGCCGAGGCGGAGGCGTCCGTAGCGGCCCATCAGGACCACTTCCATGACGTTGACGGGGAAATCCCAATCGACCGATTCACGCTGCGGCACGTAGCCGACGCGGCGGCAGTTTTTCGCATACGGTTCGCCGAAGATTTTCACCCAGCCGCTGGTGGTCGGCAAAAGTCCCATCACCGCCTTGATGAGCGTCGATTTTCCCGCGCCGTTCGGCCCCACGATCCCGACGAGTTGCCCCGGAGGCACGGCGAGGTCCACACCGTAAAGCACCGGTTTGCGGTGATATGCGACGCTGAGGTCATGGAGTTCGAGCGGAATCGATGAAGGGCTGAGCGACATGAGTGTGGAAGAGGATGGAGCGCCGGTGTTCACACCGGCTCTTGGAGGAAACGGGAATTGGAATGCGGAGAGAAGAGCCGACGTGAACGTCGGCGCTCCATTTCAATAGCGGATGCTGCCGCCGACGAACACTCCGAAGTCTTCCGCCGCATCATTCAGGCCGACGCGCACGCCGGTATCGAGCATCATGTTTTCCGATAGGGCGTAGGTGATGCCGGTTTGCGCGGTGGCACGGTAGGAGGAATCCCCTTCGGAACCCGCCACGCCGATGTATTCGATGAAGGTCCCGATTTTATCCGTCAAATCATAGCCGATGACCGCCGAGTGTACGAATTCCGTGGCGTAATCGTCACCGGTGTGGACGAAGTCCGCTTCCGCCATCAGCCCGAGGCCGATTTTTTCCGTCAGCTCCATGGAGAAGGGAAGAATGATGCCGCCTTCCCATTCGCCGTTGCTGACGGCGGTGCCGGTGGGGATTTTAACGAAGGGCATGAGGCCGAGCGCGGTGGCTCCGCCGTCATTGCCCCAGAAGTTGATTTTTACCCGGGCCTGTAAGTCTCCGAATCCGGAAACGGTCGTGCGGACGCCCTGTGACTTCGTGGTTTCCTCGATGAAGGAATCGAGAACGATCTGGAGATCCACGTTATCCAGCAGGCCCGCCTTGAGGTTCAGCGAGCCGTAGGTGAAGACTTCGGATTTCACCCCGTTTTCGCGATCGCGGCTGTAGTCGAAGAACGTGCTTTCGATCTGAAAATGACCGGCATCGACGGTGATCGGGGACTCGGTGGCGTCCGGGCGATCCGTGCTCATGTCCCGCAAAGGCGCGGCGGAGAGGGGAAGGGTGGCGGTAATGGATAGAATAAGGATTTTAGGAAGCATGGGATGGTGTGTGATGATTTGACTGTGTGATGATTTGAAATTGGGCCGACGTGAACGTCGGCGGTCCGTTTATTTCAGGGCGTTGACGATGGTGGTCATGTTATAGCGCACCATGCCTTCGTAGGACCCGACGTCGTGGCCGTCCTTGATTTCTCCGGGTTCGCCCATGGCGTCGGAAAAGAGTTCGCCGCCGATTTTCACGCCCGCGTCCTGGGAAACCCGTTTGATCGCGGCGGGGTTCACGCTGGTTTCGACGAAAATCGCGTTGACCTTTTCATCCCGGATGAGCTTCACGAGCGATGACATGTCCGCGAGGGCGGCTTCGGTCACGGTGGAGACGCCTTGCAGACCGACGACCTTGAAACCGTATGCGCGACCGAAGTAGTTGTAGGCATCGTGGCTGGTGACGAGCACGCGTTTTTCCGGCGGTAGCTCGGCGGCTTTTTGCTCGCACCAGACGTGCAGTTCGCGAAGCTTCGCCTGAAGCGCTTCACCGTTTTTCTGGTAGAGATCCTTCGATTGAGGATCGGCTTCGCTGAGACCTTTGACGATCGTGGGAACGGTTTGGCTCCACAGATTCACGTCGAACCAGAGGTGGGGATCGTAATGTCCCTCGAACTCCGAAGGTTCCAGTAGCTGGCTTTCATCGACGGATTCCGTCACCGGATAGGATTTTTTCCCGCTCCGGCCGAGCCGGGAGAAGAGATCGCCCATGCGTCCTTCGAGCATGAGGCCGGAATAGAAGATCACATCGGCCCTCGCCAACCGGCTCGCGTCCTGTGCGGTGGGCTTGTAGAGGTGCGGATCGACGCCGGGTTTCATCAGTTGATCCACGATCACCCGCTCGCCTCCGACCTGTTTCACCAGATCCGCGACCATGCCGGTCGTGGCGGCGGCCCGGATTTGGGCGGATGCGGAGCAGGCGGAAAACGTGAACGCGGCGGCAATGATCCAACGGGTGATGTTTCGGAGCTTTTTCATGATTGGTTTAGAAAATTAGTCTTGGTTAATTTCTGCGCGGACTATTGGGAGGAACGAGAGTCGAGGCAAGAGAAAAAATGGGTGAATGAATAAATTTTAGCCAAGGCTAAAATTAGGATCACGAGAAGGAAGACGTGAGGGCAAGGAGCTATCATCTTGTGACGGCTGCGGAGGCGGGGCGATCTGCGGATATTCGGGATTTGTGTCTGCTCAATAATGCAAGAATACAGCGCTCTTTTCAGAACCCTTCCCGGAATCTTATCTCCACACAATCCTCCTAAATTGGCTACCAAATGAGAAACTCGGCCAGCACTTTGTCAATCTGCCTTGAGATACCCTCTGCTGTCATCGCAATCCTGGGCCAAGTATGCTTCCTGTAGCCCTTACGTCCCTCACATGCGATCACGTTACTTTTTGGAGATCCTATGAATTCAATGACGGCAAAGGCTGGAGTTCCCGCTCCCGACTCCATTTTTACTCTCAGGTGGAGGACCCCAGTGACGGTTTGTGTTTGAAAAACCCCGCGAACCTCTACTTTCTCATCCCATTTCATGGCTGCATCGCGTGCCAACTGCACGCGAGCCAATACTGCGTGCTTCATTATTATCTCGCATGCCGTTACGTGAGCTCCCGCAGCTAGTGCCCTTGTTTCAGCGTCAATCTCGGCTAGTGCTCTGCGTGCCGCACCTATTGCCGCTGCTCCATCGAATGGATTCAAGGGTCCCATGCTTTCATGGTGTTGAAAATTCGCAAGAGTATCGATGAGTTACTCGGAGGCAGTCTAGCCAAAAGAATATCAGCAGGCAGATCTCCCTCGATTTTCTTGTTTGTTTTATCTTAACTTGTTAAGCATAAGCGCGTGGCGGAGAGGGTGGGATTCGAACCCACGTTGGGAATTACCCCAAGCCGGTTTTCAAGACCGGAGCCATAAACCACTCGACCACCTCTCCGTTAAAAATGGGTCGGGCAGGGGATATGGCTGGGGGAGGACGGATTTTCAAGGAAAACCGATCGGAGCGGAGAGAAAAGGCGCGGCTGGAGGGAACAGGGCTACCTCGTTTAGGAGATTGTCGTGTTCCTTGAATTTCGCCTGTCTTTGCCGCGAATTGAGCTTTTACCGCAAAGCCGCAGGTCGCGAAGGGTTCGCAAAGATGAAAATAGAACTCAGCACTCCTCTCTGCGGCCTTCGTCCCTCAGCGTTTCGCTTCACTCAAAAACCCTTTATCGTCCTGGCTTCGCGTTCCTTCACGACCTCTGCGACTTGCGGTAGATCGAAAATGAGAAAGGCCGGGCGTTATTTCAGGCTTCCGGGCGGCAGAGGACGAAGGGGGAGACGACGAGGGCGTGGAAGGGGCGCTCGGGGGTGTCCTTCCACTGGGCGGCGTGGATGGCTCCGATCTGAACGAGGTCTGCGGATTGGAGCCAGGCTTTGATCTGGTCCGAGTGGTCGTTGGCGAGGGCTTCGCCGACTTCTTCGAGGGTGAGGCGGGGATCGACGAAAAACAGCGCGCCGCGTTCGTAATGAGGCTGGAGATAGCCCCAGGAAACGGTGCCGGTGTAGTTGGAGAGTTTTTCGGCGGTGGTGAAGGTGTCTTCACCGAAGAGTCCTTCGAATTCGGAACCGAGTGCGATCATGGAAGTGTGGGTTCGGAGGGTTGCGGATTATTCCGGGAAAAGCTGGTTTGCGGCGGTATCCCGCTGCTGCTGGAGCCTTTGGCGGGCGGTTTCGAGGTAATGGGCGTCGAGCTCGATGCCGGTGAAGTGGGTGATTTTTTGTCGATCGGCGGCGAGGGCGGAGGTGCCGATGCCGAGGAAAGGATCGAGCAGGCGGGTGTCCGGGCCTTTGCCGTGGAGACGGATGCATTGCTCGACGAGAGCGATGGGGAAGGTGGCGGGGTGGGGGCGATCCTTGTCGCGGGAGGTGATGGTGTCGTAGGGGATGAACCAGTTATTTCCCCGGCAGCGTTTGTCTTCGCCGCCGGTGTGGCCCCAGCGGGCGATGTTGGATTTGTCCTGATAGGGAACGCCGGCGGCGCGGCGGTCGAGGGGGACTTCGCCGTGATGGGTGAGGTGGAAGACGTATTCGTGGCAGTCGTTGACGAAACGTCTGGAATTGATGGGTTTGAAATGCCCGGCGCTGAGGGTGTTTCCGTCGCGGGTTTCGAGCGAGATGGATTTGATCCAGTGGAAGGTGTTTTGCAGGACGAAGAGCGGCTCGGGGCCTTCGGTCAGGGAGAGGACGAGCTGATGGGGAAGGAGGGGATTGGCGGGAGCGGCGCCGATGTTGAGGAAAAACGAACCGTCGGGGGTGAGGAGGCGTTTCACCTGAGCGGCCCAGAGGCCGCACCAGAGGAGGAATTCTTCGCGGGGAGCGGTGTCCTTGAAGGTGCGGTAGCCGATGCCGAGGTTGTAGGGCGGGGAGGTGACGACCAGATCGAAAGAAGCTGCCGCCAGTGAAGGCAGCAGCTCGAGGGAGTCTCCGTGAAGAAGGTGGATGGGGTCCGGGGAAGCCATCGGAATGTTTTCCCGCCGGATCAGCTCGCGTGATGGAGGAGGATGGAGTTCGCGGCGAAGTGATCGGATAGAATGTCGGAGACGATTACCAGCGGGGTGCCTTGCCTGACGAGTCCCTGAGTGAGTAGAAGGTCGCAGACTTTCTGGATGGTGTCTTCGATGTTGGTGGCGAAGCCGAGTTTGAAGGGCTGGACGCCACGGGTGAGCATGAGCTGGCGGCAGACTTGCTCGGTAGGGGTGAAGGCGTAGAAACCGGAGGTGCGGGGGCGCAGCATCGCGACGTGGTTCGCGAGGACGCCACGGCGGGTGAGCACGACGAGGCGGGCGTCCGGCAGGGAATCAGCGAGGGTGACGGCGGCGCGGGCGGTCTTTTGGCGTTCGTCGCGAAGCAGGACTCCCTGGCCGAAACCGTGGCCGCCGGAGCGCTCGATGCGGGAGGCGATGCGGTGGAGGGCTTCCACGCAGCGCTCGGGGTAGCGGCCGACGGAGGTTTCACCGGAGAGCATGAGGCAGTCCGCTTCTTCGTAGGCGGCATTCATGACATCGGTGACCTCGGCGCGGGTGGGCGTCGGATTGGTAATCATGGATTCCAGGAGCTGGGTGGCGACGATCACGCGGGTGCTGAGCTCGTGGCAGCGCTTGACGATGCGGCGCTGGATGATGGGGAGTTCCTCGAATTCAACTTCGGTGCCGAGGTCGCCGCGGGCGACCATGATGACGTCGGCGGCGTTGATGATGGCGTCGATGTTGCGGAGGGCTTCCTGGTCCTCGACTTTAGCGATGATCTGGGCGGAACCCTCGAGTTTTTCCATTTCGGAGCGCAGCTCGTGGACGTGGGCGGCGTCACGGACGAAGGAACCGGCGATGTAGTCGGCGCGGCACTCGACGGCGAGCGCGAGGTCCCGGTGGTCCTTTTCGGTGAGGGCGGGGAGATTGAGGCGGACGCCGGGCAGGTTGATGTGGCGGCGGGAGCCCATCACGCCGGGGGTCTTGACCTGGCAGAGGATGCGCTCTTCCTCGACGACGTCGATGCGCATGAGGAGGGCGCCGTTATCGACGACGAGGGTGTTGCCGACGGCGACGTCGTTCATCAGGCCGTCGTAATTGACGGTGGTGGAGAGGGGAACGGAAGGATCGGTGCCGACTTTGCGGAATTCGACGGTGTCTCCGTCCTGGAGATCGTAGGGTTTTTCAAGTTCACCGGTGCGGATGGAGGGACCGGTGAGGTCGAAAAGCACGGGGACGTGGAGATTTCTGAGAGCTGCCTGGTTCCGGATGCGATGGGTGAGGTCCGCGGCCCATTCGTGCTTGGCGTGGCTCATGTTAATCCGGAAAATATTGGCGCCGGCGTCCATGAGTTTTCCGATCATCAATTCGGATTCGGTGGCGGGACCCAGGGTACAGATCAGTTTCGTTTTGCGTGACATGAGGAGGCGGGGTAGGCGGAGCACGGTTTGTCGGGAGATTCCGGTCCTCCCTTGTCCGGGAAAGAGCAGGAAATATGCCTGGAGGTCGCGTGAGGGAAGTCGGGATGACTGCCATCGCTTGATTCCCAAAGTGTGACGAAATCGTGGTCTCGGCGGGCGCGATTACAGGTTCCGGGGGGTAGGCTGTAAAGCCAAAGGTGGGCGTCGGGAGAGGTCCAATGGGGAAAAATTGATACAAATTTACGGTTGCGGCGTTTCCCGGGCATTTTGCAAGTTCGCTGCGGCCCGCAGGTCGTTGCGGGAAGGTCGCCGGTCGCCTTGGATAGCGGAAAGACCGGCATTTATCCTCCACTCCCCATTGAATTCGACATGATCTCGTTCCTGAAACTCACACGGTTTGGTGTGGTCTGCGCGATGTCCGCAGGTCTCTTTTGGTTGGGTTCTTCCGCCATTTCCACGGCATCGGTCACTTACGTTCCGGCCTCGAAAGACGACGGGATGAATCTTTGGTCGTATGAAGTGGGCTACGCCTACATGACGAAGAACAGCATCGAGGAGATCCTGTTCGAAGGGAAATGCGAGTTCAGCGATGGCGACGCGGAAGCGAATTTTTACGTGTTCACGCTTTCCCGCCGGATCGGGGAATTGCGGTGGGAGACGAAGGGTGGTTCGGTATTCCGGCCTCAGATGGAGTTGCCTTTCACCCTGATCGTGGTGGATGAGGCCGCGCGCAAGCCGTTCCTGAATTACAATTTCGGCTACACGATGCGCTGGGTGGATTTCCCGTGGAACGAGCGTCTGGTGACCACGTTCGCGATGGGGGTGGGACTTTCCTATTCCTCCAAGCTGATGCGGGAGGATGTCGACCGGCATGAGGGCAAAAACCGCTCGCATACGAAAATTTTCTGGCCGCTCGAATTTTCGTTCGCCCTGCCGAAATATCCGAAGGACGCGCTAACCGCTTTTATCATCCATCAATCCGGTGGCCACATTTTCGATGTGGGTGGAATCAATACGGTGGGCTTCGGCTACCGGCGCGGGTTTTGAAGGGGATGGAGCGCCGGGACCCCTACCGGCTTCTTTGCCCATTCGATGCCGGTGAGGACACCAGCGCTCCGTGGATCTAGCGTTTCGCCTTCGGAGTTTTGAAGAAGGTTTCGACTTCGGTGGCGGAGCGGGTGTTGAAGACGTTTTCGCGGCTGAGCCAGCCTTTGCGGGCGAGTTTGACGCCGAGACCGAGGTGGTGAAGCCCGGCGGTGGAGTGGGCGTCGGGGTTGATGGCGCAGAGCACGCCTTTGTCGCGGGCGCGTTTCCACCAGCGCCAGTCCATGTCGAGGCGCATGGGGCTGCAATTCAGCTCGATGATGGTGCGGGTCTCGGCCGCGCAATCGATGATCTTGGCGTGGTTGATGGAATAGGGTTCGCGCTTGAGGAGCAGTCTGCCGGAGAGGTGGCCGAGCATGGTGACGTGTTCGTTTTCCATGGCGCGGCAGATGCGGCGGGTCATTTCGTCCTCGCTGAGATTGAAGACGGCGTGGATGGACGCGACGCAGTAGTCGAGCTGGGAAAGGAGCGCGTCATCGAAATCGAGCGAACCGTCCTTGAGAATATCGACTTCCGAGCCGGCGAAGAGGCGGAAGCGCTGGTAGGAGGCGTTGAGTTTCCGGATGGCGGCGAGCTGGTCGAGCAGGCGGGTTTCGTCGAGGCCGCGTGCCTGGAAGGAGGATTTCGAGTGATCGGCGATGCCGAGGTATTGGAGGCCGAGGTCCATGGCTTCGTCGGCCATGGCTTCGAGGGTGGCGCTGCCGTCGGAGGCGGTGGTGTGGTTGTGGAAGGTGCCGCGCAGGTTTTCGAGATCGATGAGGCGCGGGAGTTCGCGGTCGGCGGCGGCTTCGATTTCGCCCCGGTTTTCGCGGAGTTCGGGTGGGATGAATGAGAGGCCGAGGGCTTCGTAGATGTCTTTTTCTTCGTCCACGGGAGGGAAGTCACCGCAGGTGGAGGAGGTAGGGGTGAAGCCGTATTCGTTGAGGGAGAGGCCGTGCTTGAGGGCGAGCGAGCGGAGGGCGACGTTGTGTTCCTTGGAGCCGGTGAAATACTGGAGGGCAAAGGGAAATTGGGCGTTGGAGACGGCGCGGAGGTCGCACTGGAGGCCGTTTTTGAGGCGCACGGAGGCTTTGGTTTCGCCGCAGGCGATGATGGATTCGACGTGGGGGAGGGTGGTGAAGTCTTCGCAGACCAGCGCGGTTTCCTTGGTGGCGCAGAGGAAATCGATGTCATGCACGGTTTCCTTGGCGCGGCGGTAGGAACCGGCGACGGCGACGCGGGAGATTTCCGGGTGCATGCGCAGGAGATCGAGGATTTCCTCGACGATGGGAGCGACGGTGCCGAGGCGGAAGGTGTCGGCGAAGTTCGCGCGGAGGGCGATGGCTTCGAGGATTTTGGCTTGGGTTTTGGCACCGAAGCCGGGGAGGGTGGCGATTTTTCCGGTTTCGCAGGCGGCCTTGAGGTCGGCGATGGATGCGATGGCGAGGGTTTCGTAGAGGGCCTTGATTTTCTTCGGCCCGAGACCCTGGAGGTCGAAGAGTTCGAAAAGGGTGGCGGGAAATTCGGCGCGGAGTTTCTCGTGGAATTCGAGTTTCCCGGTGGCGGCGAGTTCGTGGAGTTTGTCACGAAGGGCGTCACCGATGCCTTTGATGCCGGTGAGTTTCTGATCGGCGGCAAGCTGGACGATATCGCCGTCGAAGCCGCGCACGGTATCGGCTCCCTGACGGTAGGCGCGGATCTTGAAGGGGTTTTCGCCCTTCATTTCCAGAAGCAGGGCGATTTCTTCGAGGGTGTCTGCGAGGGTTTCGCGGGTCATGGAGTGAAGATTTTAAGAAATTTATAAGAGCCGACGTGAACGTCAGCGGTCCGTTTAAGGCATGCGGTAGTCCGCGACGACCAGCCGGTGATCGGACTGGCGGGTGGTCACGGCGCGGCAGCGGACGGGGGTGAGATGGCGGGTGGAGTAAAGGTGATCGATGCGCAGGATGGGGAAGCGGCGGTGATAGGTGTTTCCCAGACCGGTGCCGACGGAGGCGTAGGCGTTGACGAAATCGCGGCGGAGCAGGTTGTGGACCTGATCGCTGGGTGGCGCGTTGAAGTCTCCTCCGAGAAGGACGGGGGTGTTGGGAAAATCCGAGGTTTGCTCGAGAATCTGCAGGGTGGCGGTAAGTTCCTGGCGGCGTTTGACGCGGTTGTCGCGATGTTTCAGCCAGGCTTTGCGTTCCCACAGGCGGAGGTCGGTGGCGGCGGAGGCGAGATGCAGGCTGACGACTTCGATTTTCCGGCCGTTGGGAAGCAGCACGGTGGCCTGTTGGTTGCGGAGAATGGGGTTCCGAACTTCGCGCTGGATTTTCCAACGGGTGATGATGCCGTTCTGGTGATAGGCGCGGTAATCTCCGCCGCCGCCGTAGAGTTCGTTGGCGATCTCCTGAACCTGATAGGGCTGCACTTCCTGAAGCAGGACGATGTCGGGTTGCCAGAGTTCGATGGATTTCGCGGCGCTTCGGAGCAGTCCGTTGTAGCAATTCAGAGTGACGACGCGGATGACCGGTTGGCGTTGATAGAGCGCGGCGACGCCGGGTTTCGGGGCATCGTAGGTGAGGTGGGCGAGCGGGATGGCTTCATCGGCTCCGATCAGCAGGGTGATGATCCAGACGAGGGAAACGACCATCGAGAGCGGCGCGCGCAGGAAGCAGAAGGCGAAGCAGGAAATGAAGAGGCCGATGCCGCCCCAGACCCAGATCGGCATCACCAGAAAGGCGGCGAAGCGGTCGGGCTGGGCGATGTGACAGTAAACGGTGAAGAAATGGAGAAACAACGAGAGCGCCACCAGCATCCAACCCAGACGATGACAAAGGCGGGACATGGTGGCGTGGTGGGTGAAGGTGGGGCGCTCTCGCCGAGAGCGCCGTTGCGTTACGAAGCCAAGCCGATGTGAACATCGGCGCTCCGTCGTTTCAGAGTCCGGGAAGGCCGAGGCCGCCGGTGAGTTTCTTCATTTCCGCCGCGGCCTTTTCCTTGCCCTGGGAAACGGCTTCCTGCACGCCCTTGAGCACGAGGTCTTCGAGGAATTCGACATCGGAGGCATCGACGACGGAGGGATCGATCTTGATGGATACGACGTCACCGGCACAGGAGGCGACGACGGTGACTTTTCCGCCGCCGACGCTGGCGGTGACGAGTTCCGCGGCGAGTTCTTCCTGCTTGGCGGCGAGCCCGGCCTGCATCTGCTGGGCTTGTTTCATGAGTTTGGCGATGTTCATGGAAGGTTGATGGTGGGTGGTTGATCGTTGATGGAAAGAATCAGGAGGCCGATTTCGTCGCGGCGATGAGGGGGGCGGCGAAGGAGGCGACGGCGGTGGCGGGTGAGGCGGGGTTGAGTTCGACCTGTTTGACGAGGGCGGAGCCGACGATGACACCATCGGCCCCGGCGGCGACCGTGGCGGCCTGCTCGGGGGTGGTGATGCCGAAGCCGACGCAGACGGGGACGTCGGTGTGTTGTTTGATGGAGGCGACGAGCTCGGCGATGTTTGCGGAGGGTGCGCCGTGGGCACCGGTGACGCCGGTGCGGGAAAGGGCGTAGATGAAGCCTTCGGCGGATTGGGCGAGGAATTTCACGCGATCCGGCGGGGTGGTGGGAGCGATGAGGCGGATGCGTTGCAGGCCGTGGCTGGTGCAGAGGTCATCGTGGAGCGCGGCTTCATCGGGCGGGAGATCGAGGAGCAGAATGCCGTCGGCACCGGCGGCGGAGGCGTCGATGTGGAATTTTTCGAAGCCGTAGGTGAAGACGGGGTTGAGGTAGGTGAAGAGGACGATGGGCGTCTGGTGCGTTTCGCGGAAGCGGCGGATGAGTTCCAGCGAGCGGGCGGTGGTCATACCGGATTTGAGGGCACGGTCGGCAGCCATCTGGTTGACGATGCCATCGGCGAGGGGATCGGAAAACGGCAGGCCCATCTCGATGATGTCGGCGCCGTGATCGGCGAGCTGTTTGAGAATTTCCAGCGAGTTTTCGAAATCCGGGTCTCCGGAGGCGATATAGGCGACGAAGGCTTTTTTGTTTTCTGCCTTCAGGCGGCTGAAGGTGGAGTCGATGCGGGAGGACATGAAAGTATGGGGAAACAAGGCCTATAGGGCTTACAGGACGTATAGGGCCTATAAAATTATGAATGGTTCCGAGCCAGTTCCTCGCAGGACTTGATGTCGAGCTTGCCGGAGGCGAGGACGGGAATTTCGGGGACGGGGACGATTTTTTTCGGGCACCAGAGGGAGGCGAGTCCTTCGTCGAGGAGTTTGTAGCGGAGGTCGATGCACTCCTGTTCGAGCGCGGGGCCGGCGATGGTGGAGAGGAGGAGGATGGCTTCGCCTTTTTGTTCGTCCGGCACGCCGACGACGGCGATTTTGCGTTCGGCTTCGGCGTCGAGATGGAGGACTTTGTTGATGGCGGCTTCGACGGTTTCGTGGGGGACCATTTCCCCGGCGATTTTCGAGAAGCGGGAAATGCGGCCTTCGATGTAGAGGAAGCCGTCTTCGTCCACGCGGCCGACGTCTCCGGTGCGGAACCAGCCGTCGGAGAGGACTTCTTCGGATTTTTTCGGGTTATTGAGGTAGCCGTTGAAGACGTTGGGGCCCTTGAACCAGATGATGCCCTGTTGATCGAGGGGGACGGGTTTATCGGTGAGGGGGTCGGTGAGTTTCACGGCGAGGCCGGGCAGCATCTGGCCGACGGAGCCGTGGCGGGCGGAGGGCAGGGAGGGGACTTCGGCGGTGCCTTCCGGGGCGGGAAGGTTGACGTTGGTGGCGGGTGAGGTTTCGGTGAGGCCGTAGCCTTCGAGGGGGCGGATGCCGAATTTTTCCTCGAAGGCGTCCGCGAGCGATTGCGGGAGTTTTTCCGCACCGGTGACGACGAGCTTGAGCGGTTGGAAAAGGGCGGGATCGATCCGCTTCATGTAGCCGCGCAGGAAGGTGGGGGTGGAAAGGAAGAGGGTGATCTGGTGGAGAGAGATGAGTTCCGCGAGACGTTTGGTTTCGAGCGGGCTGGGGTAGGTGACGAGCTGGATGCCTTCGATGACGGGGAACCAGAGGGTGACGGTGCAGCCGAAGGAGTGGAAAAGAGGCAGACAGCCGAGGACGCCGGATCCTTCCTGAAGGCCGAGGCGAGTGGCGAACTGGCAGACGTTGCCGAGGACGTTGCGCTGGCTGAGGACGACGCCTTTCGGCTCGCCGGAGGAGCCGGAGGTGAAGAGGAGAAGGGCTTCGTCCTGATCACGGCGCTGGTTGAGCTTGAGAAGGGTGCCGAGGACGGGGGTGGGCAGGATGCGGGAAAGAAGGTACCATTTGGTCGCTTCTTTTTTCAGGGTCGGCATCACGCGCTCGATGAGGATGAGATCGCGGTTCGGCGGCCAGGGGAAGGAGGAGACCTTGCGGACGAAGGGATCGGCGGTGATGAAGCGGTCCACGCCGGACTGGCGGATGCAGGAGCGCACGGCGTCAGGGCCGGCGGTGAAGTTGAGGTTTACCGGGGTTTTTCCGGCGAAAATGACGGCGAGGTTCGCGATGAGGCCGGCCTTGCCGGGAGGAAGGACGATGGCGACGCGGGGTTGCGAGGTTTCTTCCTGGATGTGCTTGGAAAGGGCGATGGCTGCGGCGAGAACGCGATCGTAGGTGAGCTCGCTGTCGTCCGAGCCGTCGATGATTTTGGTAGAGCCGTGTTTTTTGAGCCCGGCCAGAAGGGCCATGGCCAGCGAGCCTTTGAAGAGGGGGCGGAGGGAAAACGCTTCCTCACCGGCTTCGAGCAGGGCCTGCTGGAAGCGTGGCACGGATGTTTCCTTGGCGGGAATGAGATGGCCGATGGAGAGGGTAAAGGGGGGCAGGGAGCCGGGTGCCTCGATGCTGAGGCGGAATTTCCGGGCTTCGTCGATGGCGACGGGGAGGATGGGCAGGCCGAAGGCGCAGAGGGTTTTTAGGTGGGCCGTGGGGATGTGGTTGACGGTGGCCGGGCGGGCGACGGCCTTGCCGGGAACGAAAATGAGCACGCCATTGTCCGCGAGGTAGGTGCCGAGCTGCTGGCCGGCGGCCTCGGGTGAGGCGTCGGCGGCGGAAAACATGGCACCGGAGCCGGATTTTTCGAGGTGGCTGCGGATTTCGGGCGCGAGCGTGGCGTGCTCTTCGATGAGCCAGGTGATTTTGCGTCCGTGAAAGAGTTTTTCGAGCGCGAGCAGTTGCTCGGCATCAAGGCTTCCGGGGATCACCAATGCTCCGGACGAAGGAATGCGCTCTTTGTGAAGGATCTGGATGGAAGACATGAGTGGCTTGGGCTGGCGGCTCGGGATGATACACGCGGATTTTTCGGATGAACTCAAGCGCGGGATTTGCTCTGAACGAACATCGAACATCGAATTGAGAAATTATCGCGCAAGCATGTTTTGAATGAAGCTCTTCACTTCAGTATTCAATATTGGACGTTCGATGTTCGATGTTCACAGCCCGGCTTCGGCGAGGCGCTCGGCCATTTCTTCTTTTTGGAGCTGTTCGGTGAATTCGCCGAGTTCTCCCGCGAGCACGGCGGTGAGGTTGTGCGAGGTGTAGCCGATCCGGTGGTCGGTGATGCGGGACTGGGGAAAATTGTAGGTACGGATTTTTTCCGATCGGTCACCGGAGCCGATGAGGGAGCGGCGGTGGCTGGAGTAGGCGTCCTGTTGTTCGCGGAGCTTTTGTTCGTAGAGCTTGGAACGCAGGATCTGGAGGGCCATTTCCTTGTTCTTGATCTGGGAGCGGCCATCTTCGCAACGGACGTAGATGCCGGTGGGAAGGTGGAAAATCTGCACGGCGGATTCGGTCCGGTTCACGTGCTGGCCTCCGGCTCCACCAGCGCGGCAGACTTCGATGCGGAGGTCTTCCTGTTTCAGCTCGACGTCGACTTCCTCGGCTTCCGGCAGCACGGCGACGGTGACGGTGGAGGTGTGGACGCGGCCCTGGGTTTCGGTCTCGGGGACGCGCTGGACGCGATGGACGCCGGATTCGTATTTCATGTAGCGGAAGACTTCCTGACCGGTGATTTTCAGGATGACTTCCTTGAAACCGCCGACTTCGGACGGGCTGCTTTCGAGGTGCTCGGCCTTCCAGCCGCGTCCTTCGGCGTAACGTTGATACATGCGCATGAGCTCGGCGGCGAAGAGCGAGGCTTCGTCGCCTCCGGCTCCGGCGCGGATTTCGACGAGGGCGTCGCGGTCTTCGCTGGGATCGGAGGGCAGCAGGGCGTACTGGAGTTCGGAGGAAAGACGGACGAGGGTTTCCTGAAGCTGGGGGATTTCCTCGGCGGCCATGGCGGCGAAGTCCGGATCGCCGGATTTCGCGAGTTCCTCGTTATCGGCGAGTTGGCGCTTGGTGGTCTCGAGCGAATCCCAGAGAGTGAGGGTTTGTTTCAGTTTTCCATGTTCGCGGAGGATTTCCGTGGCGCGTTTCGGATCGGCGAAAAGATCCGGATCGCCGACGGCTTCTTCGAGTTCGGAGAAACGTTCGCGGCGTTTGGAAATGAGAGAGGAGTAATCCATGGAGGGAAAAGGCAGGGACCTTTCTCCGAAAGGTCCGATGGTGGCGGGATGTGAAATGAAAAAATGAGGACGTGGCAGGCGGAATAGGCGTCCGTTCCAGCCGGACCTTTCGGAGAAAGGTCCCTGCCTTTAAGCTAGGCGTTCAATACCGCGTCCCGATCGATCCCGCGAAGTTCGAACACCTTGGAGATGGTTTCCTCGATCAGGTTGTTCGGGCAGGAGGCCCCGGCGGTGATGCCGACGGTGACGGGTTTTTGTTGGGAGAAAATCTCGGCGTAGCGGGAGGTGACTTCCTCCGAGTGGTGGAGATCGAAGTGGACGATTTCTTCCAGCGATTTCAGGCGCGAGGCGTCGCGGATGAAGAAGGTGGGCAGTTCCTTTTCTCCGATTTCCACGAGGTGCTGGGTGTTGGAGCTGTTGTAGCCGCCGACGACGAGCAGCATGTCCATCGGCTTTATCAACAGACCGAAGAGGGCGTCCTGACGTTCCTGGGTGGCTCCGCAAATGGTGTCGAAGACGACGAAGGCTTCTTCGTTGCCATCGCGTTCGAGGACGGCCTTGCGGATGCGGCGTTGGATTTCCTCGGTCTCGCTCTTGAGCATGGTGGTCTGATTGGCGACGCCGACTTTCCGCAGATGCACGTCGGGATCGAAGCCAACGGAATACGATCCGGAAAATCGGGTGAGGAATTCCTCTCGGTTGCCGCCGTGGATCATGTAGTGGCAGACGTAATCGACATCGGCCAGCGTGAGCACGACGAGGAAATGGCCGGTGCCGTCTTCCCCGAGCGCACGGGAGGAGGTGGCGCGGGTTTCCTCGTGATTCGCCTTGCCGTGGATGATGGAGGTGATGCCGTCCTTGGCGAACCCTCGCACGCGGCGCCAGACTTTCATGACGTCGCCGCAGGTGGTGTCCACGACGTAGCAGCCGTGGTCTTCGACTTTTTTCATGAAATCCGTGGGAGCGCCGAAGGCCGGGACGATGATGACGTCGTCTTCGGTGAGGTCGTCGTAATCCGCGGTGATTTCCTTCCACGGCAGGGAAATGATGCCCATGGCGCGGAGCTGGGCGTTGACGTCGGGGTTGTGGATGATTTCCCCGATGAGAAAAATGCGGTTGTCCGGGAAAACGCGGCGCGAGGCGTAGGCGAGATCGATGGCGCGCTCGACGCCGTAGCAGAAGCCGAACTGCCCGGCGAGGCGTACGGTGGTGTTGCCGATGGTCAGCTCGCCGCCGCGATCCTTGAGTTTTTCCACCACCGAGGAATGGAAATGCCGCGCGACTTCAGCGGTCACGAGTTCCATGACGTCCGGGCGCCGGACGTTCACGCGGGATTTCTTCGGTTTGCTGGTGGCTTCGCTCATGTGGGAAACCCGACTCTAGGCGCGGGAAGCGGCTCTTCAAGTCTGGGGTGAGTCGTGGAAGTTTCTAAGGGACGCTGAGCGTTTGGAGTAGAGCCGACGTGAACGTCAGCGGTCCTTGCTTGCTCTTTCCATCAACCATCAACCATCGACTTTCTTCGGACAAACGGCAGCGTCAGCAGGAAAAACAACGCCAGTGCGATGGCGGACATCGAGACGAGATACCACGGCCACGGCCCGAGGTGGTCGATCAGGCTGGGGTTTTCCGGGGGACGCGAGGCGAAGCCGAAATTGGCGTCGAGCAGGAGATTGATGAGCATGGCCGCGCCGAGGTAGACGAGAATCCAGCAGTAAGCGGTGAGCGGGCTTTTCCAAAAGGGGCGCTGCGGTCGCCAGCCGTAAACGATGGGAAGATAGAGCGCCACGCCGACGATGGCGAAGTGCTGGAGGAAGAACACGGTGAACGGCCAGGCAGGGAAACCGACGTTGATCGCGGGGGTGAGCAGGGCCTGCACGGTGGCGGCGAGGCCCCAATAATAGGTGAGGCAGCAGAGCAGGGAGTTGCGCGTGAGCAGGGCGAAGCCCGCCAGCACGGCGGCGATGTCACAAAGGTGGAAAGGCAGGAGGTTGTCGAACGTCTGGTCCATTTCCCCGAGTGTCATCCACGCCGCCTGGCTCATCGGGTAGGCGGCGAGGCAGAAAAAGGCGAGAATGGCGGTGGCGATCCGCTCGATGGTGCCGCCGCGACTGCCCATGAGGATCAACACGGCGAGCACGGCGAGACCGATGCCCAAGGTGATGAAATGCTCGGTGGAAAAGGGATGGAAAGGGTTGGGCATGGTGGAGGAGTGTTGTTACCTTTTTTACCGTGCTCCTTCGCTGGCCGGTGTGAACACCGGCGCTCCATCCGGCGTGATTTCGGCGATGGACGGCTTTTTCCCTTCGAAAAGTTCGCGGGCGATGGCTTGAACGTCGGCGTCGGTGACGGCGAGCACCTTGGCGCGCCAATCGGCGGGGGAGGGGATGTGGCCGAAGTCCAGCAGGCCTTCGCCGACCCAGGCGGCGTGGGAGCCGGTGCTTTCGAAGGCGAGCTTGCTCTGGGCGATGGCGAGACGCTGGGCGCGGGCGAGTTCGCCGGGTTGAGGCCCGTGGGCGACGAGATCGGTGATTTCGCGTTCGATGCATTCGAGGGATTCGTCGCGGGATTCCGGATCGAGACCGGCGTGGATTTCGAAGGCTCCGGTTTCGTCGAAAAGGGTGACGTCGCTGGAAATCTGATAGCAGAGCCCGCGTTCTTCGCGGAGCTCCATGAAGAGGCGGGAGCTGGCGGTTTCCCCGAGCATCAGGCTGAGCAGGCGCATGGCGTGGCGAGCCTCGGAAAGCCGGCCGGGCGCGTGCCAGGCGAGGGAAAGCTGGAGCTGATCGGTGTCGCGGGAATCGATGACACGACCGGCCCGGGCCTTGGAGCGATCGAAGGGCAGGACGGATTCCGCCGGGTGGAAATGGTCCGGAAGGTGTGGTGCGAGCATTTCCTCGACCTGCCCGATGGTGAACGGCCCGGAAGCGGCGATGACAATGTCGTCGCGGAAATAATGCCGGTCCCGGAAGGAGACGAGCGTGTCCCGGCGGACGGCGGCGATGGATTCCAGTGTGCCGGAAATCGGGTGGCCGAGCGGGTGGTTTCCCCACAGCGATTCGGAAATGAGATCGCCGATGTGATCGGTGGGGGATTCCTTGTACATGGTGATTTCCTCGCCGATCACCTCGCGTTCGAGGTCGATTTCGTTTTCGGGAAACGTGGCGCGCCAGACCATGTCCGATAAAACGTCCGCGAGCAGCGGCATCAGTTCCGCTTCGCCGCGCCCTTCGTAAACCGTCTGGTCCTCCGAGGTGCTGGCGTTCAGTTGGCCACCCGCGTTTTCGATTTCGAAGCTGATGTCCCGTGCGCTGCGGCGGGGGGTGCCCTTGAAAACCATGTGCTCGACGAAATGGGCGAGTCCGGCGGGAAATTCCACCTCATGGCGGCTGCCTGCGGGAATGTAGATGGAGAGCGCCCCGCACTCGGAATCCGGCAAGGTCGCCACGGCGAGGCGGGGACCGGCGGGGAGACGCCGCCATTCGTAAGTCGCTTTGTTCATTTCAGTAAGGCGGATGCCAGCGCGAGATCGCCGGGGGTCGTGATTTTCAGGTTCGGGTGGGTGGATTCCACGAATTTCACCCGCACGCCAAGCCGTTCGACGGCGGAAACCTCGTCGGTCACCGGGGAATCCAGCGCGGCGTAGGCTTCGTGCAGCAGGGAAAGCTCGAACACCTGCGGCGTTTCCATGAACCACAGGTTTTCCCGGGAAACGGCGGATTCGGAGAAATCGCCGGGCGTCGAGCGTTTGAGCGTTTCCGTCACCCGTCTGGACAGCGAGGCGGCACGATGTTCGTAGGCGCTTGCCACGCAGCGGTCGATGTCGATCGCGGAAACCAACGGTCGCGCGCCATCGTGCACGGCGACGTGGGAAACGTCGGCTCCCAGCGCGGCCAGCCCGGCGGCCACGGAGTCCTGCCGTTCCTTACCGCCATCGACGCGGATCAGCGGTTTGGAAATTTGGAACGGGCCGAGATTTTCCCAGCGATCAAGCGGGCAAACGACGACGATGGAGGCAATCGAATCCGCCGCCGCGAGCGCGAGAATCGTCCGCTTCAGGACCGGCATGCCATTCAGTTCCGCCGCGAGTTTGTCGAATCCCATCCGGCGGCTCGACCCCGCCGCGACGAGGATCGCGGCACAGGGGGCGGATGAGGGGACGGGCAGCATGCGGGCCAATGTTTAAGGGGGCTTTCGCGGAATGCCAAGAAGTAGGTGAGGGTGGACGCGTTCTTCAATCGACGTGTGGACTCTATTTTGAACGCGCCGCGCACGCGGGAAATCGCAAAAGAAAACCGCCGGGGATCGTGATCCCCGGCGGTGTTCTGTGTCTGTCTAAAGGAAAAGAAAGTTCAGCTTCTGCGGCGGCGGAGGAGGAGAAAGCTCCCGAGACCACCGAGCAGGGCTACCGATGGCTCGGGAATTGAGACGATGCCGTTGAGAGTCACGTTGTCGATGGCGGCGTTCCGGGTGCTGCTGTTGGTATCGGAAACATACAAGCGGAACGTCACGGCCTCGGTGATATTTTCGAAATCGCTGGCGAAAGCACTGTTTGCGATGTCGATGGTGAGAGTTTCAACATTACCGGCGGCAGCCGCTCCGGCCCATGTGGTCACATTTTCCAGTCCGGTTTTCGTGGCGCTGCCAATGACGTTAGCCGCCGTAAAACCGATGATGTCCGACGTGAGATAGTAAGTGATGCTGGTTGTCGTATAAGTATCCCCCACGCTACCTCCGGCCGCATTGAAATAAGCCGCGTGGAAAGTCAGGCTGTCGAAGGTGGCGGAGTATCCGGAACCCGGTGTGATGGTGAATTCGTAATAGTCTCCATCTGTTATCGAAGTGGCTATGGTGCCCGGAGCGCCGGCCGTTCCTGCGATGTTGGCAGTGGATGCGTCCGCGTATCCGTTCGTGTAAGAAACGGAACCCAAGCCGGCAGAAGCCTGGAAGCCCGAGAGGATGATTCCCGGATCCACATCGGAGGCGATTACGGAGCCACCCGTGAATTCATAGGTTGCGAGAAGAGCGGCGGACACCGAAGTGGAGCCGAGGGCTAGGGAAGCGAGCCCGACCAGAAGGCATTGAGGTGGTATTCTCATTTTTAACTAGGGGTTGAGGATGGCGGGGAACGCATTTCGAGGGGAGTTCCCAGGGAGCTTGGTGGTAAGACGGCTTCTCCTCGAAAGGAGAGTTCCGGCTCACAGGTAGGGAAATAGCCTGCTCTCATTTTGGATGCAAGAATTTTTGCTGGGAAAATGAGAGCAAATGCAAAAATCCATCCACAGTTCCTTCGCCAAGGCGATTTGCGATCATTTGAAAAAGCTTCGGGAGGAGGCCGGGATGACGCAGCGGGATCTAGCCTCCGCGCTGAAGCGTGAGCACGGTATGGTGGCGAGAATGGAATTGGGCGAGAGGCGGGTGGATTTGGCGGAAGCTTATTGGGTTTTTCATGCGCTCAGGACAGACCCGGCCGTAGAGGTATCGAAATTGATGCGGCGGTTTGAAGAGATCGCCGGGGAGGAAGCGAAGGAAGGCGGATGATTCAACACCCGCCGGATCGCAGGATTCGGGAGCTTGGCTTCTTCCCGTTTCGATTATTTCCAAATGCGGCGAACCTCGTAGCGATCGAAAACGAGGTACGGGGAAACGATCGGAAGATTTTTCCGCTGGGCTTCCGCGATGAGCAATCGGTCGAAGGGATCGCGGTGATGGAAGGGGAGGCGGGCGGAAAGGCGCATGGACTCCCAATCTATCGGAAGCAGCTCGAATCCTTGGGTTTTCAGGAGTTCCGGAAGCTCCGGGGTATTCGCGTAGCCGACATCCAGTTTGCCGATCACGTGTTTCAGCGTGATTTCCCACAGGCTGGCCAGCGAGATGAAGGAGCGGGAAAGGGGATTTTCGATGACCCGAGCGGCGGGTTCCGGCAGTTGCGGACTGTCTTCGAGGAAAAAGATCAGCGCGCAGGTATCGACGAGGTGATCCATGATTCAGGACGGATTTGAGGCGAAAAACTCATCGAAACCGGCATCCACTTCATTGAAATCCGGAGCGATGGAAAAATTCCGGGATTTCATGCCTCCCCGATGGCGGGAGATTTTCGGTGAAGGAGGGTGAATTTCCGCGACGACCTTGCCGTGCCGCGTCAACGCGATCGGTTGCGCCGTCGTTTCCACCTCGCAAACCAAGGCGGAAAGATTCGTCTTTGCCTCGTAGAGACCGATTGTTTTCATTGAGTCAGACTAGTCTGGTCTGAATAATGAGGCAAATGGAAAATTGATGAAATCGAAACGCAGAGGTGGAAAGATCGCTGAGAGGAACGCTGAGTTTGGCTTGCTCTTTGTCTCAACCATCAACTCTCAACACTCAACACTCAACTTTCTTCAAAACTCAGCGTTCCTCTCCCCGGCCTCGGCGTCTCCGCGTTTCGCTTTGCCATTATTGTCCTTGAACCTTCCGGCCCGGGTCATTCCACTTTGCCTGCCATGCAAATCATTCACGCGCCCTCACCGAACGAAACCGCAGTTCTCGACACCGCTGGCCTTCGCGAATCTTTCCTCATCGAAACGTTGTTTGCCGCCGGCGAAGTGACGCTGGTTTACACCGATCTGGACCGCGCCATCGTCGGTTCCGCCGTTCCCACCTCCACTCCGTTGAAACTCGAAGCCGGGGAAGAACTCCGCTCCGAATATTTCTGCGAGCGCCGCGAGCTGGGGATTCTGAATTTTTCCAACAAAGGCACCGTCACCGTCGACGGAACGGCCTACGATCTCGAAAAGTGCGATTGCCTTTACGTCGGTCGTGGCAGCAAGGAAATCTCCTTCACCAGTGCCGATCCGTCCGCACCGGCGGAATTTTACCTCATCAGCTATCCGGCCCACACCGCCTATCCGACCGTGAAGGTCACTCCGGCCGATGCGAACCGCGTGGAGCTGGGCACCAAGGAAGAGTGCAACGAGCGCACGATCTGCCAATACATCCACCTCAACGGCGTGAAATCCTGCCAGCTCGTGATGGGCTACACCGAGTTCAAGCCGGGCAGCATCTGGAACACGATGCCCTCCCACACCCACCTGCGCCGCAGCGAGGTGTATTGTTATTTCGATATCCCGGCCGGTCACGCGGTGCTGCACATGATGGGCGAACCGCAGGAAACCCGTCCGCTCTGGGTGCATGACAGGCAGGCGATCCTTTCCCCGGCATGGTCGATCCATAGCGGCGTCGGAACGGCGGCTTACCGCTTCGTGTGGGCGATGGGCGGTGAAAACCAGGATTTCACCGACATGGACAAGCTCGCCATCACCGATCTCCAATAAAAACCATGAGTATTCTTTCGAAATTCGACCTCAACGGGAAAACCGCGCTCGTCACCGGTTGCAAGCGCGGCATCGGCTATGCCATGGCGGAGGGTCTCGCGGAAGCGGGAGCGGACATCATCGGCGTGAGCGCATCGCTGGAAAAGGCCAGCGCCATCGAGACGGCGGTGACCGCGCTGGGACGCAGGTTCACCGGCTATCAGTGCGATTTTTCCGATCCGCAGGCGGTGAAGGAGTTCGCCCGGCAGGTGCTCGCCGAACACGGCACGCCGGACATTCTGGTGAACAACGCGGGCACGATCAAACGTGCGCCCGCCGCCGAACATGACGACGACATCTGGTTCGAGGTCATCAACGTGAACCTCAATTCACAATTCATCCTCAGCCGTGAGATCGGCGGGAAAATGATCGAGCGCGGTTCCGGGAAAATTATTTTCACCGCGTCGCTGCTCACCTTCCAGGGCGGCATCACCGTGCCCGGCTACGCGGCTTCCAAGGGCGGCATCGGCCAGCTCACCAAGGCGCTCGCCAACGAGTGGGCGGGCAAGGGAGTGCAGGTAAACGCGATCGCGCCGGGTTACATCGCGACGGATAACACTGAGGCGCTTCGTAACGACTCGGTGCGCCAGCAGCAGATACTCGCTCGCATCCCGGCGGGCCGATGGGGAGAAACGGCGGACTTCAAGGGTCCGGTGGTATTCCTCGCCAGCCCGGCGTCCGATTACGTCAATGGCGAAGTCCTCGTCGTCGATGGCGGCTGGATGGGTCGATGAAATGTTAGGAGACAGGGGCATTCGTGCCCCTGCTTTCTCAAATCCATTCAGGGACAGGAATGTCCCTGCTCCTCATTCATTTCATATTACCGAGTCGCGATGACTTCGGTGGTGAAGCCCTTGAGGTAGCCGGTTTCGGGGATGGAAATGAGGATGGGGTGGTCCGGGCGCTGGCCGTGTTCGCGGACGAGGCGGAGGGATTTTTTCGCGTCCACGGAGGCATCGACGAGGTTGTCGAGGAAGAGCTGGCGCGAGGCGTGGTGCGAGCAGCAGAAGGTGGAAAGGATGCCGCCTTTTTCCAACAGCTTCAGCGACCGGAGGTGGATTTCCTTATAGCCGCGCATGGCGTCCATCAGGGTTTTCTTGTTCCGGGTGAAGCTGGGTGGATCGAGAATGATGAGATCGTATTCCGGCGAGGCGTGCTTGAGGAAATCGAAGACGTTGTGTTCGAGCACTTCGATGTCGAGGCCGTTGAGCTCGGCATTCTTGCGCGCGGCAGCGCAGGCGGTGGCGGAAACGTCGATGGCGGTGACCCTCGCGGCTCCGGCCTTGGCGCAGGCGAGGGCGAAGCCTCCCTGATTGGTGAAGCAATCGAGCACGCGCTTGCCTTTGGCGAAGGCGGCGACTTCGGCGTGGGACTGGAGCTGATCCAGATAAAGGCCGGTTTTCTGGCCGTCGAAGAGATCGACCTCGAATTTCAGGTCATTGGCCTCGACGAGGAAACCACCGGGGTTTTCCCCGTAGAGCATCTCGATCCCGGTTTCCATGCCCTCGGCCTTGCGGGACGGCGAGTCGTTGCGCAGGACGATGGATTTCGGCGAAAACACGGTGACGAGCGCGTCGCGGACGAGTTCCTTCCGCAGGTCCATCGCCAGCGTGAGCGTCTGGACAGTGAAGTGGTCGCCGTAGCGGTCGACGATCAGGCCGGGCAGGCCGTCGGATTCGCTCCAGACGACGCGGCAGAGCCGGAGGTCCACGCCGGAGCGTTCGCGCACTTCGAACGCCATGCGGATGCGGCGGGTGAAGAAATCGAGGTCGAGATCCTGTTTCCGACGGGAAAACCGGCGGGCGACGATTTGCGAGGCAGGATTGTAGATCGCGGAGCCGAGTGGACGGTCGCGGAAATCCTTGAGCGTGATGACGTCTCCCGGCTGCGGATTGCCGAAGGATTTCTTGATTTCGGTGGCGTAAATCCACTCGTGACCGTGGAAAATGCGTGCTCGGGGTGCGATGATGAGGCCTGCCATGGGGCGGGAATCTCTGTCGGGCAAGGGGGGCTTGTCGAACGCGAAAAGTGGGAAATACCCCCTGATGGCAGATTTTCCCTTGCCCCTAAGTGACTGAAAGCTTAGCCAAATGAACCAACTATGGGACAGCAAACCAAAAAAATCGTGAAACGCCGCCGTCGCGTTGAATACCTGCGCCGCAAGAAGGAGCAGGCCAAACTCGGCGGTCTGGTCAAGAAATCCGCTCCGGTGAAAAAAGAACCGGCGGAAAAGAAAGCACCTGTGGAGAAGAAAGCACCTGTGGAGAAGAAAGCTCCCGCCAAAAAGGCAGCGGCCAAGAAGGCTCCCGCCAAAAAAGCGGCGAAGAAGGAAGTGGTGGACACTCCGGCCGCTGAAGGCGCTCCGGAAGCTGCCGCCGAGTGATCCTCCGGAAGTTCATCTGAAATTTTCAAAAACGGGCGACTCCTACGCGGAGTGGCCCGTTTTTCGTTCCCGGCATTGACGCGCCGCCGCCGTGTCTGCACGTTGCCGCGCATGAGCGCAGGGGTGAATTACAAGATCGGCAACGAGAAGCTGGTGAAGGTGCTGGACAATGCTTCGGCCCATCTGCGCGGCCTGCTGGAGCGTCAAGGGCGTCCGGATGGCGCGCTGCGCATCGCGGTGGTGGGCGGCGGGTGTTCCGGCCTGCAATATAAAATGGATCTCGTCGATGGTCCGCGTGACCGCGACATCATGGTGCCGAGCAATGGGGTGAACGTGGTGATCGACCCCAAGAGCGCGTTGTTCGTCAGCGGCAGCGAGCTGGATTTTTCGGACGATCTCCAGCAGGGCGGCTTCAAGGTGAGCAATCCGAACGCGGTGGTGACGTGTTCCTGCGGCGAGAGTTTCGCGGCGTAGAAACCGATCAGCTCAATTTCGCCGGATACTCGCCTTTTTCGATGAGCGCGGCGATGGATTCGACGACGTGCGGCTTGTCCTGTGGGTAGGTGACGCCGAACCACTGGCTGGTGGTTTCCAGCACCTTGCAGTCCGCCTTGCCGGAACGGATCAACGCATCGACGACGGTGGGGATGTAGCATTCGGCTTTTTCCTTGGTGCCGTTTTCCTTGAGGAAGCTGGTGAATTCTTCTTCCAGATGGCTGAAAAAATCGGCGCCGAAGGCCCAGAAATTCATCGAAACCGGGGTGTTTTCATCGACGGCCTTGCGATCGCCGTCCAGCGCGTTGCCTCGGCACACGCCATCGGCCTCGCGCTCGATATTGACGTATTCCTCGACGTCGGTGAGCAGGCGATTTCCATCGATCTGACAGATGCCGCGATTCACGTCGCCATGGTCTGAAAGCGTGTTTTTCAATGGATAGCCGACCATCGCGTAGTGGGATTTGCCATCGTTTTGCGAGGAAGCGGCGAGGAAATCGGCGGCACGTTGATAGGAGTCCGCTCCGTAGAAATCGTCCGCGTTGACGACGGCGAAAGGTTCGTTGACCAGCTGGCGGGCGGCGCGCACTGCGTGGGAAGTGCCCCAGGGTTTCGCGCGACCTTCCGGCACGGAGTAGCCCTCCGGCAGGTCGTCCAGCCGCTGGAAGGCGTAATCGACCTGAATGCGATCGGCGAAACGGGCGCCCACGCCTTGTTTGAAGGCATCGGCGAAATCCTCGCGGATGATGAACACCACGCGTCCGAATCCGGCGCGGATCGCGTCGTAAACGGAATAATCGAGCACGGTTTCACCATTCGGACCCATCGGATCCATTTGCTTGAGGCCACCGTAGCGGCTGCCCATACCGGCGGCGAGGACGAGGAGAGTAGGTTTCATACGAACGCCGGGAGTATCTTCTGCCTTGTGTCTTCAAGTCTAGTGTCTTCTCCTCATTTTCATGCAGCGCTTTACCAACAAAGTAGCCGTCGTCACCGGAGGTGGCCGCGGGATCGGACAGGAAATCGCCCGTGCCTTCGCGGCGGGAGGAGCGAAAGTGGCCGTCGTCAGCCGCAGCGCGTCGAGCTGCGGAAAGGCCGCTGAGGAAATCAACGCGGATTTCCCCGGCTCCTGTACCGCCTACGCCGTCGATGTCGCCGACCACGCCGCCGTTCAGGACCTGGCGAAAAAAATCACCGACGAACTCGGCGCGGTGAACATTCTCGTGAACAATGCCGGTGTCACCCGCGATACACTCCTCATGCGCATGAAGGAGGAGGACTGGGACACCGTGCTCGATACCAATCTCAAGGGAGCTTTCAACACCGTGAAAGGCTTCATGCGCACGCTGATGAAGGCGGAAGATGCCCGCATCATCAACATCGCTTCCGTGATCGGCCTCATCGGAAACGCCGGACAGGCGAACTACTCGGCTTCCAAGGCCGGCCTGATCGGTTTCACCAAGGCGGTCGCCCGTGAACTCGCGGGTCGCGCGGTGACCTGCAACGCCGTCGCCCCGGGATTCATCACCACCGACATGACCGATGAACTGCCACAAGCGGTGAAGGACGCGGTGATCGGAAAAATCCCGCTCGCCTCCTTCGGTGAGACGAAGGACATCGCCGAGGCCGTCGCCTTCCTTGCCAGTCCGGCTGCCCGTTACATCACCGGTCAGGTGCTCGCGGTCGATGGCGGCATGACGATGTGAGAAATTTTACGGTTTCAAGGACTGGCGGACTCCGATCCGCCATGTTTTCGATACGAGCCGACGTGGACGTCAGCGCTCCATTTCCGACACGATGAAACAATGGCGGATCGGAGTCCGCCACCCCTTTTTTTTGAGGGTATCCGCAGTTAGAATGACGCGATTGCGGAAAAGGCGTTACGTTGTGCGGTTATGAAACTCATTTTGCTGCGTCACGGAACGGCGGAGGATTTCAATCCCGGCGGGGATTTCCATCGGGCGCTTGTGGAAAAAGGTCATCGGCAGGCGAAAAATGCCGGAAGTTTCCTGAAGCGGCATGAGCAACTGCCGGACATCGTGCTGACGAGTCCGCTTGTGCGCGCACGCCAGACTGCGGAAGATTTTTGCCAGGCCGCCGGTCTGGATGCGCCGGTGATTCAGGATTGGCTCGCCAGTGGGATGAGAGCGGAGCATGCGGCGAAGGAGCTTTCGGCCTTCGGTGAATTCGCAAGTGTGATGATCGTCGGGCACGAGCCGGACTTTTCCGAATTGATCGGTTGGTTTCTCGGTGCGGCCACGGGATCGATCGAGGTGAAAAAAGGCGCGCTGGTGTGCCTCGAAACGCGCCCTCCTTCGCGCGTCGGCGTGTTGCGGTGGGCGGTGCCTCCGGTTTTTTGTTAAAGCGAGGGTATTTGTTAGGCGTCCAGCCTCAACGCGGCTTTCTGGGCGGCGGTTTTGGGTTCGTTTTTGGCGGTTTTTCCGGATTCCTCGGCTTGGGTGAGGCGCATGCCGACGGGCTTGCTGACGCCGAATTCTTCCATGGTCACACCATACATCACGTCGGCGCGGGCCATGGTGCGCTTGGAGTGGGTGACGATGATGAATTGCGAGTTGTCGATGAAGTGATCGAGCACCTTGACGAAGCGGTTGATGTTGGATTCGTCGAGCGGGGCGTCGAGTTCGTCCAGCACGCAGAAGGGGCTGGGCTTGATCATGTAGATCGAGAACAGCAGGGCGACGGCGGTCATGGAGCGCTCGCCGCCGGAGAGAAGGGTGATGGACTGGAGTTTTTTGCCGGGTGGCTTGGCGATGACTTCGATGCCGGATTCGAGCGGGTCGGTTTCGTCCAGCAAGGTGAGGTCGGCTTGGCCTTTTTCGCCGAAGAGCTCCTTGAACATCGATTGGAAGTTCACGCGGACCTGCGCGAAGGTTTCGGCGAAACGGCGCTGGGTTTCCGTGTTGATGCGCTCGATGACTTCCAGCAGCTCGGTTTTCGAGGAGACGAGATCGTCGTGCTGTCCGCGGACGAACTGATAGCGTTCTTCGAGTTCCTCGTATTCCTGGATGGCGTCGAGGTTGACGGGGCCCATGGAATCGAGGCGGTGCTTGATGTCGCTGACGATGTTTTCGACGAAGCTCCAGTCCGGTTCACCGGTCATTTCGCCGGGAAGAGGGGACGAGTCTTCGGTGCGGGTGCCGTCGATGACCATGATGGGTGGCTCGTCATCCTGATCTGTCTGATCCGACGGATCTGACAGATCTGTCTCTACGAAACTCTGACGACCGGTGCGGGATTGCATGGCCTTTTGCGAGGCGATGCTGGAAAGCAGGGCGTGGGTGTCCGGCTCGAAGGTGGCGAGGTCCACTTGATAGCGCTCGTGAATGGTGGTGGTGAGGTTTTCGATGCGCAGATCGAGCTTGGTGACGGCGATTTCCTCGCGGCCTTTCTGTTCGTTGATTTTCGAGTGATCGCGGCGCAGTGCGGCGAGCGCGGTTTCGGCGGATTCGATGGCTTCGACGAGCACGGCGCGGCCGGAGGCGCGGGATTCGATTTCCTGCTGGAGGTCTTCGACTTCGAGCCGGTGTTGCTCGCATTCCTCGGAAAGACGGGCGTTTTCGGCGATGGCGGACTCGATGCGCTGGTGGAAGGATTCGATTTCCGTTTCGCGACGGATGGAAATTTCCCGCAGTTCGGAAAGGCGGGCTTCCATCGGTTTCTGCTGCTCTTCGGCGGATTGCCGGGCGCGGCGCTCGACGGCGATTTCCATGCGCAGTTCGTTCAGCGCGGCCTGGAAATCCTGTTCGCGGCGGAGGACGGAATCGACTTCGGATTGCAGGCGGCGGCTTTCCTCGTCGAGAGATTCGAGCCGTTCGCGGGCGGAGGCGAGCTCGGCTTCCATGTGCTCGCGGCCTTCGGCGACGGCGCGTTCGCGGTTTTCGAGGTCGCCGCGTTCGCGATGGATGTTTTCGCGTTTGTTCTCGAAGTTTTCGACTTCGCGGGTGGCGAGGCTGAGCTGGCCCTGCAGGGTGGAAAGCTCGACTTTCTGGCGCTGGAGACGTTCGCGGGAGACTTCGACGGACTCGCGGAGCTGTTCGAGCTTTTCTTCCAGGGAGATGACGTGGGCGCGTGCGGCGTCATCGGCGGACTGGAGGTTTTCGACTTCGCTTTCGAGCGTGCGGAGTTCGCTTTGGCGTTCGAGAACGGAGGTACTGCCTTCCGCCGCGGAGCCGCCGCGCAGGATGCCTTCGCGGGTGATGAGCACGCCGGCGAGGGTGACGAAGGTGACGCGCGGGAGTTCGGCGCGGAGCCGGAGGGCGGTGCTGAGGTTCGGGACGATGAGGACGTCGGCGAGCAGGTTTTCCATCACGGAACGCACGCGGGGATCGACGGTGACGCGATCGAGTGCCCAGGCGGTGGCTCCCGCCGGGAGGGATTCCATTTGAGAGCCGCTGGAGGGCGGGACGAAGGATTCGGGAAGCAGGGAGGCGAGGCCGAGTTGTTTCTCGGTGAGGCGGGTGATGATGGTTTCCGCCGCCGCCTGATCCTGAACGAGCACGGTTTGCAGGTGATTGCCGAGGACGGTGGCGAGCGCGCGGGAGCAGGTGGGCTCGGCTTCGATGAACTGGGCGAGCACGCCTTGGGTGAGCGGCTGGAATTGGTCCGGCTGGCCGAGGCCCTTGAGAACATTCTGGGTGCCTTTTTCGAGGCCTTCGCCGCTGGCGACGAGTTGGCGGACGGCGTCGAGGCGGGCGGCGCGCTGGGCGAGCCGTTTGTGAGCCTCGGTGGCGGCGGTGCGCGCGGCGTCGAGATCGCCGCGCGTGTGTTGATATTGCCGCTCGGCGGTGTGGAAATTTTCTTCGAGTTGCTGGAGCTGGGAGCCGGTGGTTTCGACTTCCTGTGCGATGCGGATTTGTTCGGCGCGGAATTCTTCCAGTTCTAACGAAAGTCGCTGTTCTTCGTCGGCGAGCTGGCGTTCGCGTTCGCGGTTGGTTTCGAGCTGCGAATGCGCGCTTTCGATTTTCGCCTGGAGTGTGGCGATGACGGTCTGGGTGCGATTGGCTTCGCCTCGGGTTTCACGAAGGTTGTTTTCGAGAACCTGGCGTTCCTCGCGGGTGCCGAGGTTGCGGTTTTCCTCTTCGGCGAGCTGGATTTCGCGTTCGGCGATGCGGCGGCTGAGCTGGTCGAGCGCTTCGTTGGCGGCGATGAAATCGAATTCCTGACGCTGGAGTTTCTCGCGGGTTTCGGCGATGTCCTCGTGGTTCTGGCGAATGCGGGATTCGAGTTCCGCGGTGCGCTCGTTGTTGAAGGTCATGCGGCTGGTGGCCGCGGAGAGCGCGTTCTGGTGGCTGTTGAGGCGCTGGCGGAGCTCGGTGAGTTCGTTTTCGAAGGCGCGTGCTTCGGAACGCGCTTCGGTGACGGCTTCTTCCTTGGCGGGGAGCAGGCGTTCCAGTTCGGAATCTCGGACTTCGAGGCCACGGATGGAGGTGCGCAGTTCTTCGCGCTCGGCGCTGAGTTCGACGAAGCGTTTGTGGCAAAGGTGGCTGTCGAGGATGCGGACGTCGGCTGCGAGCGCTTGATAGCGGCGGGCCTTGGCGACCTGACGCTTGAGGGAATTCATGCGGCGTTCCTGCTCGGCGAGCACGTCGGAGACGCGGAGCAGGTTGGCTTCGGTGAATTCCAGCTTGCGCAGCGCCTCCTTTTTCTCGCGCTTGAACTTGGTGATGCCGGCGGCTTCCTCGAACACGGCGCGGCGTTCCTCGGGCTTGGAGGAAAGGATCTGGTCGATCTGGCCCTGCGCCATGATGGAGTAGGCGGTGCGGCCGATGCCGGTATCCATGAGCATGTCGTGGATGTCCTTCAGGCGGCAGAGCGTGCCATTGATGCGATACTCGGATTTTCCGTCGCGGAACACCCGGCGGGTGATGGCGACTTCGTTGAAATCCACTTTCAGCGGCCCTTCGCAGTCCGCCATGGTCAGGGTGACTTCGGCCATGCCGAGCGGCTTGCGGCGTTCGGTGCCGTTGAAAATGACGTCCGCCATTTCACCGCCGCGCAGGGCCTTGGCGGACGTTTCTCCGAGCACCCAGCGGATGGCATCGACGACGTTGGATTTTCCGCAGCCGTTCGGACCGACGATGCCGGTGACGCCTTTCGCGAACTCGAACACGGTTTTATCCGCGAACGACTTGAAGCCGTGAATTTCGAGGGTCTTGAGGTACATGGCGGTGTGGGAAGTGTGGAGCAGTTTACGGAAAAAGCGGGACTCCGCAATGGAATCGGGAAAATTACTCAATATGTGGTGTTTATTTGTGATATGAAACACAAAATATAGAGTTTTGTGCTATTTAATAAAACCGAAGCATTTTGCCGGAGGGTGAAATTTTTCCCGAGGAAATGCTTTTTTCCCGAGAATGGCCCGTGCTAGTGGTTCCGCTGTGAAGTTACTGTTTTCTTACGCCGCTCTTGGAGTGCTTGTATTCTGTAGCGTTCAATGTCGCCAGATCGGCCCCCCCGCTCCCAAGGACCATTTCTGGGCACCGAGCCCGAATGTGGACAGTGGGGCACACACTCCCCGACCGGGCCCCGCCAGCGCGGCCCAGAAAATTTCCTATTCCTCGTTGAAGCGTCAGGTGAACTGGAAAACGGACATGATCCCGAGAGGGAAATACGGTCGTCGCGGGCCGCGCCACATGCGTCCGCGTTACATTACGATCCACAGCACCCAGAATCGCAGCGCGGACGCGTATCGCCACGGCATGGCGTTGAAACGCGGAGCGCTGCGCACCGGGCAATATCCGGGTTACCTGACGTGGCACTTCACCGTGGACGATCGGGTGGCGTTGCAGCACTTGCCGTTGAACGAGCAAGGCGTGCATGCGGATTTCGCCGGACCCGGAAACAAGTATTCGATCGGCATCGAGATGTGCGAGCACCGTGGTTGCAATCTCGGCGTGACCATCGACCGCACGGCGAAGCTGACCGCGCTGCTGATGAAGCAGGAGGGGATTCCGCTTTCGCGCGTCGTTCCGCACTATCATTGGCCGCGTAAGGGAAAACGTCCGCCGCACAAGAATTGCCCGCATTTCCTGCTGGATAATGGCCGCCCCGGCAAGAGATGGAAGGGTTTCCTCAATCGCGTGAATTACTATTACAAGGCGATCGAATGAGCCAATTTTACGGCAGCCCGGGCAATCAGCGGACGGTGCTGGATCCGAACGTGCATTACGTCTGCCAACGCTGCACGGCGTGCTGCAAATGGCCGGGTGATGTGCGGATCGAGGAAGACGAGATCGCACCCATCGCCGCTTTTCTCGGGCTTACGGAATTCGAGTTCGTCGATCGCTACACGCGGCTGCGGACGAACCGGCAGGGGCTTTCCCTGATCGAAAAGGAAAACCACGAGTGCATCATGCTGGAAGGAAACGGCTGCCGGATTCACCCGGTGAAACCGGCGCAGTGCGCGGGCTTTCCTAACAAATGGAATTTCCCGGGATGGCGTGAGGTCTGCGAAGCCATCGCGGTGCCGGTGGAATCCGGAGAAGGATAGGATTCCGGCTTTACGATTGAAGATGGGTTCAGAGAAAACGTTAAGCCATGCTTGCTCTTTCTATCAATCATCAACCCTAAACCATCAACCCTCTCATCCGCCAGATCATCCATATTGACATGGACTGCTTTTACGCGGCCATCGAGGAACGGGAAAATCCAGCGCTGCGGGGGAAACCGGTGGGAGTGGCGGGATCGGACCGGCGCGGGGTGCTGACGACGGCGAACTATGAGGCGAGGAAATACGGCTGCCGCTCCGCGATGCCGGTTTTCAAGGCGCTGGAGCTTTGTCCGAAGCTGATTCTGGTGCCGGTGCGGTTCGATCTGTATCGCGGAGTGAGCTCGCAGGTTCGCTCGATTTTCGGACGCTTCACGGATTTGATCGAGCCGTTGTCACTGGATGAGGCGTATCTGGATGTTTCGCATCTGCGGACGCCGGGCAGCGTGATCGCCCGTGAAATCCGGGCACAGATTTTCGAGGAAACCCGGCTGACGGCGTCGGCGGGGATCGCTCCTAACAAAATGATCGCGAAGATCGCTTCGGACTGGAACAAGCCGGACGGGCAGAAGGAAGTGACCGGGGAGGAAGTGCCGGAGTTCGTCGCCGCGCTGCCGGTCGGTAAAATCTGGGGCGTCGGCCGGAAGATGCGGGAAAAGCTCGAAGGCATGGGAATCCGGACCTGCGCGGATTTGCAGCGGCTCGACCGGATCGAAATGACGCGCCGTTTCGGGCGCTGGGGACTGGAGCTTTGGCATCTGTGCCGGGGCATCGACGACCGTCCGGTGGAGCCGGACCGGACGCGGAAATCATTGAGTTGCGAAAACACCTTCCGCACGAACCTGACGAGCATCGAGGAATTGCAACAGCCGCTTCGAGAAATGATCGAGGAGGTTTCCACGGACTACGCCAGCCGTCATTCCAACCGGACGATCCGTTCGCTGGTGGTGAAAATGAAGTTCGCGGATTTCGAGCGAACCACTGCCGAGCGCGCGTGGCATGAGATCCGGCCGGATATTTATCGGGAACTGCTGGCGGAAGCGTGGAAACGCGGCAACGGCAGGGCGGTGAGGTTGTTGGGAGTGGGCGTGCGTCTGGAAGATCCGAAGGACGTGGAGCAGCTCGATCTGCTGTAAGAAGTGTCCGATGGTGGTTGCGGCGTCTCGCCGCAATATTTCAAAAAGGTTTTATTGCGGCGGGACGCCGCAACCACTTTCTATCATAAACGAAAGAATTCGTTGACGGTCCGTTCGGTTTCGGCGGCGAGCTGTTCCAGCGTTATCTTGCGGATTCCGGCGATGCGCTCGGCGGTGTGGAGGGTGAACGCCGGTTCGTTGCGTTTTCCACGATACGGTTCCGGGGCGAGGTAGGGGGAGTCGGTTTCGAGTGTGAAACTTCCGGCGGGACATTGGGCGATGGTGTCGCGCACGGTCTGGGCGTTCTTGAAGGTGGACACGCCGCCGAAGGAAAGGATGCCGCCGAGATCGATCACTCGCTTGGCGTTTTCCCAGGGACCGATGAAGCAATGGAACATCGCGCGGACGTAGGGGTGGTAATTCTGATAGATGGCGAGCGCGTCCTGGAACGATGCGTCGCCGGACTGGTCCCGGGTATGGATGACGATGTTCAGGCCGAATTGCACGGCGAGCTCGAAGTGATCGCGCAGCATCAGTTTTTGGCGTTCCCGGAAAACGCTCTCATGCCATCCTTCGGGTGCCGGGTGATAGTAGTCGAGGCCGGTTTCTCCGATCGCGCAAACCCGCGGATCGTGACCGTGCTCTGCTAACAAGATGGTGGCGTTGGCCGGTGCGTGGTGGACATCGCAGGGATGGATGCCGATGCAGGCGTGGACGGCGGGGTGCCGCGCGGCATCGAGATTCGCCTGCACGTCGTCGAGGGAGGTCGAGAGGGTGACCATGCGGGTGATCCCGGCGCGTTGGGCGCGTGCGATCAGGTCCGAGAGTTCTTCCGGCGAGTAACGGTGCGAGGCGAGATGGCAGTGGGAATCGGTCAACATGGCGGCGGATCAGGCGCGGAGGGCGGCGAGGAGGGATTTGACTTTTTCGATGTCCTTGACGCCCGGTGAAATTTCCGCGCCCGATGCCACGTCGAGCGCCGAGGGGTGGACGACGAGCGCCGCTTCCGCCGCGTTTTCCGGGACGATACCTCCGGCTAACAGAATCGGGGTTTCCGGATGCCGGAGTTTGAATTCGTTGGCGATGGTCCAGTCGAATGCCTCTCCGGTGCCGCCGTAGACGCCGGGTGCGTGGGCATCCAGCAGCAGGGCGCGCGCGCCGAAGTCGGTGGCCTGTGCGAGATTTTCGCGGCTTTTCACGCCGATGGCCTTGATGAAGGGTATGTCGGCGGAGCGCAGTGGCGCGGCGTCGTCCGGCGTTTCATCGCCGTGAAGCTGCACGGCATCGAGCAGGCCCTGCTCCACGAGCCGGATCGGTAATTTCGGATCGGCGTTCACGAATACGCCGACGCGGAGGATTTTTCCGGAGAGAGCCGCCAGCCATTCCGCCGCTTCGGGTGCGAGGTAGCGTTTCGATCGCGGCCAGAAGTTCACGCCGAGCGCCTCCACGCCGAGGCGGACCAGCGTTTCGGCGTCGTTGGGGCGCGTGACGCCGCAGATTTTCAACGAAACGGTGGCGGGATGAAGAAAGGAATCGAGCAGGGGCACGGCGGGAACCTAAGGAAGATTTCGGGGAATGAAAAAGCCGGAAGTGAGAGATGTGTCTTGACGTGTCCCGGCGTGGCTTTTGATGTGTCAGGGATACCGGGAAAGGACTTTTCCGGATTTTCGATACAAAAGACCCATTTATGTCAGACCATTCATCCACCGAGTCCGAGCTGATCCACAGCGATGCCTTTTTACATGAACTGATGAGACGACAGCTTCGTTTGTCGATTTCCTGCGCGGCGGCTTTTGTCGTGTTGCTGGTGGGGTTGCCTTTGGCGAACTACCTGGCTCCCGAGTTCATGAATCAGCGGGTGTGGGGCTTCACCTTGAGCTGGCTGGTGCTGGGAGTGCTGTTTTTCCCGTATGTGTGGATCATTTCGAAGATTTTCATCGTGCGTTCGATCGCACTGGAAAACGCGGAAGTCGCCAGTGTGAAACGTCACGCGGAACGCGGAAACTGAACCTCCGACCGATATGAACTTCTTTTCCAATATCGATCCGTGGATTCTCGTGCTCTCGGGTGTGACGGTGATCGCCACGCTGCTGATGGGATTCCGCTCCGCGAAGACTTCGAAGTCAGCTTCGGACTTTTTCGTCGCCGGTCGCTCGGTGTCCGTCGGCTGGAATGCGTCGGCGATTTCCGGGGAATATCTCAGTGCGGCGAGCTTCATGGGCATCGCCGGGATGGTGATGTCGGCGGGGTATGACGCGTTGTGGTATCCGGTGTGTTATGCGTGCGGCTATCTGTTCCTGCTGTTGTTTATCGCGGGGCCTTTGCGGCGCTTCGGGGCCTACACGATCCCGGATTTCGCGGAAGGGCGCTATGATTCGCCGGTGTTCCGGAAAATCGCGGTGTGCTTCGTGTTGTTCATCGGCTTCTTCTACACGATGCCGCAGATGAAGGGAGCGGGAACGACGCTGGCTTACATTTTCCCCGGCCTGCCGTATTGGGTGGGTGTGGCGCTGGTGGGCGTGGTGATTACCCTGAACGTCGCGCTTGGCGGGATGAAGGGGATCACGCTGGTGCAGGCGGTGCAGTATTGGATCAAGATGTTCGCCATTTCGGTGCCGATCTTCGTGCTGATGTTCGTGTATGGCGGCTATGGTAAAAACCTGTCGCTGAACGATGCCTTGAACGGTGGAGCGCCGGCGGCGATCGAGCGGACGGTGGAAGATGGCAATGCGATGCGGCATCCGCTGCCGGAGAACGCACCGAAGGATAAGGAATGGATTTCTCCGTTCGGCCCATTGACGACGAAGGCCGCGAAGGCCGCCGGGCTTTCCACCGAGGAAACGCGGCCGCTGTCCCTGCTCTACACGTTTTCCCTGATCGTGGCGCTGGTGTGCGGAACGGCGGGGCTACCTCACATTCTGGTGCGTTTTTACACGAATCCGGATGGCGTGGCGGCGAAGCGGACGACGATGTGGGTGATGATCCTGATCGGGGTTTTCTATGTTTTCCCGCCGGTCTTCGGTGTGATCGGCCGCAACCTGTTGCCCGAGCTATACGCCGCGACGGGATCGAAAGGCCCGGACAAGGTGGTGCTGGAGCTGCCGATTCTCATTCGCGAGAAATACGGATTCCTCGGTTCGGTATTGAGCGGGATTACCTGCGCGGGTGCTTTCGCCGCGTTCATGAGCACGTTTTCCGGTTTGTTGGTTTCGATGACGGGCGCGCTGGCGCACGATGTCTATGGCCGCATGCTCAAGCCGACGGCGACGGCGGAAGAGCGCATGAAAATGTTCAAGTGGTGCGCGGTGCTCGTTGGCGGTGTTTCCGTGGTGCTCGGGTCGCTGGTGGAGCCGCTGGAAATCAATTTCATGGTCGGCCAGGCCTTCGCCATCGCGGCGGCGAGCTATTTCCCGCTGCTGTTCATGAGTGTGTGGTGGCGTGGCATGACGATGAAGGGTGCCGCGATCGGCATGCTCACCGGCGGGCTTTGCGCGTTGCTCGCGGCGACGGTGGTGAATATCAGCATGCTGGCGCTCGATAAGGGACCGATGGGAGACATTTTCGGAGGCTTCGCGGGCATCAACGAGTTCTGGAAAGAGCATCCGCTGCTGCGCATTCTGGCCGAGCAACCGGCGATCTGGGCGGTGCCGCTGTCGATGGTGCTGATGGTGGTGATTTCCAAGGCGACCCGGAAGACGGTTCCCGCCGATGCCCGGATGAAAATGCTCGTCCTTCACGCTCCGGAAGACCTCGGGCTGAAGCAGGAATACATCCAGGAGCATCAGGGAGCGGGGCATTGAGGAATGGATCTGTCAGATCTTATTCCACCTCCAGTGCTGCGTAGTCGCTCTCGCGCAGCACGTTTTCCTTTTTCTTCGTGAGCAGCAGCCAGCATTCACGGGCGGTGCCGAGCACGATGATGGCGACGAAAAACAGGAAGGCCGAGGTCACGGCGATGTCCAGCTTCGCGTTGAACAGAGCCGTTTCCGCGGCCTTGAGGGCCTTGCCTTCGAGACCGCTGGCGATCCTGGCTTCGAGCGTGCGCACGGCGGGAAGAAAGCCCGCGGCTTTTGGGGAGAAAATTTTCATGATGCCCGCGGTGAAGCACACCATCGTGAGGAAAAGCATCGGCACGACCGTGACGGCGCAATAGCGGGCCTTCTCCATTTTAATCAGCATCACGGTGCCGAAGCAGAAGGCGATCACGGCGAGAAGCTGGTTCGAGATTCCGAAGATCGGCCACAGGCTTTTGGCGATTCCTTCGGGATCGAGCGCGCCCTGATAGAGGAAAAATCCCCAGGCGGAGACGAGCAGGCCGGTGGCGGTGACATTGGCCCACCAGCAGCCGGTATCGCGCAATTTCGGCACGATGCCTCCTAGCAGGTCCTGGAGGATGAAGCGCCCTACGCGCGTCCCTGCATCCAGTGTGGTCAGGATGAAAAGCGCTTCGAACATGATCGCAAAGTGGTACCACAGGGAAAGCGCGGTGTTTCCCGGGATCACTTTGGCGAACATGTGGGCCATGCCGACGGCGAATGTCGGTGCGCCGCCGACCTTGCCGATCATGTTCGGTTCGCCGAGATCGCTGGCGAGTTGCTGCATTTCGGCGAGCGTGACGGCGTATTCGGGACCGTAGGAATTGATTTTCTCGATCTGCGCGGCCACGGCGACGGTATCGGTCGGGTTTATCGGCGAGTTGATCGCGAAGTATTGGCCGGGAGAAAGCACGCAGGCGGCGATGATGGCCATCAGGGAAACCAGCATTTCCACCACCATCGAGCCGTAGCCGATGAGGCGGATGTCTTTTTCGCGGGCCAGCAATTTCGGAGTGGTGCCGGAGGCGATGAGGGAGTGGAAGCCGCTCACGGCACCGCAGGCGATGGTGATGCAGACGAAGGGAAATACGGGACCGGGGACCACGAAACCGCTGCCATCGATGAAGGGCGTGACGGCGGGCATTTGCAGCGGCGGAGCGAGGATGACGATGAACACGGCGAGCACCGCGACCGCGCCGAGCTTGAGAAAGGTGCTCAGGTAGTCGCGTGGGGCGAGTAGGAGCCAGACGGGCAGCACGGAGGCGGCGAAGCCGTAAATCATGATCGCCCAGGCGAGCGTCGGCGCGTTGAGGGTCAACGCGGTATTCCACGAAGGCGGCAGATATTTTCCGCCGACCACCGCGGCGATCAGTCCAACCACGCCGAAGACCGATGCGGCACCGACGCCGACTTTTCCGCTCCTGATGGCGAGGCCCATAATCATCGCCAGCGGGATGGTCGCGGCGATGGTGAAGAGCCCCCACGGGCTTTCGGCCAGGGCTTTGACCACGACCAGTCCCAGCACGGCCAGCAGGATGGTCATGATGGCTAACAGGCTGACCAGCGCCACCAGGCCGATGAGGGGATTCATTTCCTCCTTCAACATCTGGCCCAGCGATTTGCCGTCGCGCCGCATTGAGGCGAAGAGGATGACGGCGTCGTGAACGCCGCCGCCGAGCGTCGCGCCGATGAGAATCCACAGCATGCCCGGCAGGTAGCCGAATTGCGCGGCGAGCACCGGCCCGACCAATGGGCCCGGCCCGGCGATGGCGGCGAAATGATGGCCGAAGACCACCCACTTGTTCGTCGGCACGAAGTCTTTTCCATCCTGCTTCGTCACCGCGGCGGGAGCGCGCAGTTCGTCGATGGTGAGGACCTTGGCACACAGCCACGCCGCGTAGAACCGGTAGGAAATGGCGAAGGTGCAAATTCCCGCGACCACCAGCCAGAGTGCGTTGACCGGTTCGCCGCGCTGAAAGGCCGCCACCATGACGGCGACGATTCCAAGAAGGGAAACCCCGATCCACAGGCCGATGCGCAAGACTCGATTCACGCGGCACGTTCAGCCTGATTTAAACACCTGCGTCGAGAAGGAAAACTGTGTAAGAGCAGGCAAAAACTCCGGCCTTGAGAAGAGAGAGCAATTCGCAGAAAGAGAATTGGAGCACGGACTTCAGTCCGTCCCGAAGAACCAAGCCTTTGCAATCCAACGGACTGAAGTCCGTGCTCCAATTTCTCCATTGATGAACACCATCCGCATTCGTGGCGCGCGACAGCACAATTTGAAGAACATCGACGTCGATGTGCCGAAGGGGAAACTGGTGGTGATCACCGGGCCCAGCGGTTCGGGGAAATCGTCGCTGGCGTTTCACACGTTGTATGCGGAAGGGCAGCGGCGGTATGTGGAATCGCTCTCGGTTTACGCGCGGCAGTTTCTCGACCAACTGGAAAAGCCGGATGTGGATTCGATCACCGGCTTGAGTCCGGCGATCGCGATCGAGCAGCGGAGCGGCGGGCTGAATCCGCGCTCGACGGTGGCGACGGCGACGGAAATTTACGATTACCTGCGCGTGCTGTGGGCGGCTGCGGGGATTCCGCATGATCCGGTGACGGGCGAGCGCCTGCAACGCATGAGCGCGGCGGACATCGTGAACGTGCTGGCGGCATTCGTGGAGGGGACCAAGGTGGTGTTGCTGGCACCGGTGCCGCCGGAGGAATTTTCCGATCCGGGGCGTTTGCTGGGAGATTTGCAGCGGCAGGGCTATATCCGCCTGCGGGTGGATGGCGAGGTGATGGAGATCGAGGAGGCGGCGAAGGCGTGGCCGGATTCTCCGGTGTCGGTGGAAATCGTGGTGGATCGTTTCGTGGTGAGGCCGGGGGTGGAATCGCGGTTGGCGGATTCGGTGGAAACGGCGTTGCGGCTGTGCGGGGCGGAGGCCCGGGCGTCGGTTCAGGAGCCGGAGGTGGATCACTGGCGGGATGTGAGTTTCCAGACCTCTTACCGCAATCCTCGGACGGGTTTCGTGGTGGGCGAGCTTTCGCCCAAACATTTTTCGTTCAATTCGCATCTCGGTGCCTGTGAAATCTGTGAGGGACTCGGGACGGAGCTGTTCTGCGATCCAAGTTTGTTAGGTGACGTGGAGAATCCGGAAAAGGTCGCGGAGCAGACGTTGAAAAAATATCGGGAAACGCCCTCGGAACTCACGCGGCGGAAGCTGGCGCCGTTGATGGCGCATCGGCCGTGCGGCGTGTGCCACGGCAAGCGGCTGAAGCCGGAGTGGCTGGCGGTGAAGGTGGAGGGAAACGCGGGTGAATGGCTGGGCATTCAGGATTTTTGTGCACTGGACGTGGCGGCGGCGAAGCGGTGGATCGAAGGTTTCCAGCCCGATCCCTCAAAGGCGGCGGTTTGTCAAAGGTTGGCGCAGGATGTCGCGAGCCGTCTGGCTTTCCTTGAAGAAGTGGGGCTGGATTATCTGACGCTGGACCGGACGAGCGGCACGCTTTCCGGAGGGGAAGCGCAGAGAATCCGGTTGGCGACGCAGCTCGGAGCGGGATTGAGCGGGGTGCTGTATGTGCTGGACGAGCCGAGCATCGGCCTGCACACGGCGGATACGGAGCGGTTGATCCGGGCGCTGCTGCGGTTGAGGGATCTGGGAAATACGGTGGTCGTCGTAGAACACGATGAGGAGATCATGCGCGCGGCGGACCATGTGATCGACATGGGTCCCGGAGCGGGTGCGGCGGGAGGAGAGGTGCTGGCGGTCGGGCCGCCGGAGAGCATCGTTTCTCCCTCGGGGGAGTGGCTGCGGGGGAAAGTGGAAGGTTTCACGCCTCCGGTGGCAGCGGGCAAGTCTCCGGGAAATCTGGTGATCCGCAATGCGCGGGAGCACAATCTGAAAGGCATCGACGTGACCTTGCCACTGGGACGTTTCGTCTGTCTGTCCGGTCCTTCGGGTAGTGGGAAATCGACCTTGGCGGACGATATTCTGCGGAGGGCGCTGGCGCGTCATTTTCACGGTTCCGGGGAAATCCCGGGAGCGCACGATGGGATCGACGGGCTGGACGAGGTGAAAAAATGCGTGGTCGCGGATCAATCGCCGATCGGGCGCAGTCCGCGCTCGAATCCGGCGACGTTCACCGGGGCGTTCGATCTGGTCCGTGAATTGTTCGCGAAGCTGCCGCTATCGAAACAACGCGGCTACACGGCGGGACGCTTCAGCTTCAACGCGGCGGGCGGAAGGTGCGAACGGTGTCAGGGAAATGGCAGATTGAAGATCGAGATGCATTTCCTGCCGGATGCGTGGGTGGAGTGTCCTGCGTGCCGAGGACGGAGGTTCAACCGGGAAACGCTGGAGGTGACCTACAAGGGGAAATCGATCGCCGAGGTGGTGGAATTTCCGGTGAGCGAGGCGGCGGTGTTTTTCCGGTCGATTCCGAAATTGCATCATCTGTTCGAGGTGCTGGAGCAGCTCGGGCTGGGTTATCTCAAGCTGGGGCAACCCGCGAATACGCTCTCGGGCGGCGAGGCGCAGCGCCTGAAGCTGGCGGTGGAATTGGCGCGACCGCAGGCACCGCACACTTTGTATTTGTTCGATGAACCGACGACCGGTCTACACTTCGGTGATGTCGATCGCCTGTTGCGGGCGTTTTTCAAATTGCGCGACGCGGGGCACACGGTGCTGGTGGTGGAGCATCAGCTCGACGTGATCTCGGCGGCGGATTGGGTGATCGAGCTGGGACCGGGCGGCGGTGTGAATGGCGGGACACTGGTGGCGGAAGGACCACCGGAAAAAATCCGGAAGAACCGGAAATCGCCGACCGGAAGGGCGTTGGCGCGGCGGAAGTGAGGAGGGAGCGCCGACGTTCACGTCGGCTCTTCGCGATGGGAAGAGGGGAAGAGCCGGTGTGAACACCGGCGCTCCATTGACGTGAACGTGCGCTTATTCAAAGGTCGGTTTTGGTAGGCTGAAAAACCGTCCCAAAGAAATCAGGAGAAAAACAAAGGCCAAGCCTGAAATTATCATTACGACGACGGTGGATACCAATACGCTGGAAATGTGAGCTTCAAGAGCTGCCACATCACTTCCATTTTGAGGAAGAGTTCCGAATCCCCAGATCATTTTCACTACGGTAGCAGCCAGAACGATAAGAGGCGGAATGACGATTCCTCCCACGGAAATCCATATCATTTTTGTCCAAAACTGTCTCTTCTTCAGGGTCTTGTGATTGGTATCGCTGGAATTATTCATTCTAAAATGGTGCCCTTTTCCGTTGCCGGTGTGAACACCGGCGCTCCATTCCGCTACCCGTCAATGAAGGACGGTTTTGTGCACGCGGCGGGCGTCTCCGGTTTTTTCGGGAAGGCTGGAACCTTCGATCCATGAGCCGCTGATGAGGATGGTCTGGGTGATTTCGGGTGCACCCCGGTGACCGGCCGCGATGTGGGCGTCCAGCAACTGGAAGCCGACTTTGCCGAGGTTTTCGAGATTCCAGCAGATACCGGAGCGGGTGCCATCGGCTTTCACGGAGGTGTAGGCGATACCGAACGATTTCGGATCCCAGCCGCCTTTGGCGAGGAGTTCGTCCAGTTCCGGGTCTTCGGAAATGATGGCGTCCGGGCGGTATTGGTCCATCCACTCGGAAAAGCGCCGTCGATAGGAGCGGGAGTCGTCCGCCTGCTGGTGGAAAACGGGAATCCAGTCCGAATCTTCCACTTTTTTCTGGGCGAGAATGTAGCCGGCTTCGCGAAGTTCCGCGCCGGGAAGGGCGGCGGCTCCGGCGATGTAACCGATGCGGCGGTAGCCTTTTTCCCGGATTTTCTGGAAAGCGGTTTTGAGGTTTTCGACATGATCCGGGCAGATGCGATGGCCGGGGATGTCGAGCTGTTCGTTGCCGAAGCGGACGACGGAGTATTTTTCCCACGGAAACTGCCGCCAGTTTCCATTTTCGGCGAGGGGTGCGAGCAGGATGCCGTTCACGCCACGGGCGGCGAGGATCTGGTCGAGGCGCTCGTAGCCGATCTCGGAGTTGATGAGGTAGCGCTCCAGCCGATAGCCGGAACGCTCGGCGACGGAAACGACGGCTTCTCCGCACAGGGAAATATCGCCTTCACCGATGGAGAGTCCCCGGCTGTCCGCACCGCTGATCCAGGCGATTTCGGAATGGATGGCTTCCTTGACGCGGTGGCGCGAACGGTGTTTGGCCAGCGCGGAGAGCATCGGGTCCGGGCGATACCCGAGTTCCTGCGCCATATCGAGCACCCGCTGACGGGTGGGAGCGGAAATGCGCGGATGACCATTGAGCGCGAGGCTGACGGTGGCGTTGCTGACGCCGAGCCGACGAGCAATGTCCAGCAGGGTGACTCTGGGTTCGGACGATGGAGGATGGGGCACGGTCTGAGGGGGCATGATCGCCCGTCCGTCGTGAAAGGCCTCCGGGAGGCTTCACTTAAGCGGGCGATACTGGGTTTGAAACAAGGAGAGCCGGATTTCATCAAAACGTGGGGATACGATTTGATGAGGGACTTGTACGGACCCTTGGCATAAAATTCCCGTATCTGTCAAGCACGCGAGGTCGAGCCTTGGGTCAGGGCGATCAATCCAGGCGGCGAAATCCAACCGCGAATGAACGGTAATGGACGCGAATCATCACGCATTGAGGAGCTTTCGGGAGGCCTTGGAGAATCCTGATTCGGATGGGTCGCTTCTCCTAACCTGATCGCCCTGAAGCTGGAGCGGTGGTCATGAATTCGAGGGTGCGGCCGGCGGCGAGCAGTTGGTAGTCGTCGTAGGCGGTTTTTTCGGCGGGTGGCCAGAAGTGGCGGTTTTCGATTTGTCCGACGATCCATTCGGCGCAGGTTTCGGCGGCTTCGAGGTCATCGGTGGAAAAATCGTTCCATTCGAGGAGGGCGACTTCGTTTTCGGTGGTTCCGAGGGTGAAATAGACAGGTGTCGCGGAAATGTCCTGCTGGCGCAGCAGGGCGGCGGCGTAGAGGGGGAGCTGGAGATTGACCCACTGGCAGGAGGTGGTTTTCCCCCGGATTTCCGTTTCGTAAAACGCGGGACTGTCCCCGGGAAGGTGGGCGGGAGGGACGTGGCCGGGTTTCAGGCGTTTGCGGTGGTTCTGGTCGATGGAGTGGATCTTGCCGGTTTTGTAATCGATGACTCGATAGGCTCCGCTGTCCCGGTGGCGGTCGATGCGGTCGATCTTGGCGACGAGGGTGGAGCGGGAAACGTTCAACTCCACCTTGCGCTCGACTTCGACGATTTCCCAGCCGTTTGAGATTTCGGCGGCCTGAATCCGGGCGAACCATGCGAAGCGCTGGCGCAGGGCTTCGAGCTGGATGCGGATGGCGAGGGGAGGGGTGTGGCTGAAGGCGAGCGCCACCTGATGGTCGAGCGCGGCGCACAGCCAGCGGTGGATTTTTTCCGGATCGTCGGAAGCCCGCGCGGTTTCGTCTCGTCCCCAGCTTTCGAGCACCGCGTGGGCGATGGTGCCGAAGTCCCGGGCGTTCCATTCGCTGCGCTCGGGCTCGGGGCGGCGCATCTGGAGGACGTGCTTGAGGTAGTAGCGGAAGGGGCAGGCGAGGTAATCGCCGAGCGAGGTGACGCCGATGCGGGCGGGCGGTTCCACAATGCGGGGCGTCCATTTCCAGTCGGCGTGCCAGCGCAGTCCGGCTTCCGGGGGATCGACGGACTGGAAAAGCACTTTCACCCGTTCCGGAAGTTCCTCCGGATTGGCGGCGAGGAGAAGACGGGAGGGGAGCAGGGTTTCGCCTCCGGCACCGGTTTTTCCGCAGAGGACATGCACGCTGCCATCGGTGCGGCGGGCCTGAAGCATGGCCATGTAAAGAAAGGCGTCGCGTGCGGCGCGGCTGCGATCCGTAATCAGCCCGAGGTGACCGCGGAGGTTTTCGTTCAGCCAGGGTTCGCCTCCGCTGCGGGCCGGGATCATGCCTTCGTTCATGCCACAGAGGATGAGGTGTTTGCCGGGTTCGTGGAAAATTTCCAGCCATCCCTGAACGTCGAGGACTCGACCTTGCGGGGCTTCCGGGAGTGGGGCGGGCAATTCGGCGAGGAGCAGCTCAAGCCAGAAGCGGGCGGGACGGCGGAGGTTCCGAATCAATGGCGCAGCTTCCTCCAGCCATTCCCGCAGGGTGTCGGCATCGTCGGAGGCGGGGAGTTTCGCCAGCAGCTCGGAGAAGGTGGTGGGGAAATCGGAAGTCAGAAAACGCGTCCGCCATCTTTCCAGATAGTGTGCGGTTTCGAGCAGTTGTTTGGCCGAGTCGGGTTCCGATTCGCCGCGGAAGGTGCCTTGTTCGATCCGCAGGACGAGGTCGGGGGAACGGAGGATCATCCTGCGATCGCGGAATTCGGCCAGAGTTTTGGCCTTCCATGCCCGTTGTGAAACGAGGGACGCGGTTTCGGGAGTGGCCAGAAGATCCTGAAGCACGGCGAGGGTGGGATCTCCGAGCCATTCGCACCAGATTTTCAGCCAGCGGCGGAGGCCTTGGGGAGGGAGGTGGGAGGCGGGGTGGAAGGTGGTCCAGCCTTGGCGGGTGAAGGCGCGGGCGAGTTCGTCGCCCACTTGCGGGTCTGGGGCGGCCAGGGCGAGGGATTCGGCGGGGATGCCGTTTCGCGCGACGAGATTCACGGTTTCGCCCGCCTGCTGGCGGGGATCGGAGAACAGCCGGACCTCGGGCCAGGGCATCGTCCGGTCCGCCCAATCGGGGATAGGGATGCCGAGAGATGAAAATTGATCGGCTTCGGATTCCGGCGCGGCGATCAGTGAGGTGACCGGAATGTGGGTCGTTTCGAGCGCGGCGGCGACGAGCGGGGGAAGCTCGGAAATGCCCGCCAACACGATGGCGGAAATGCCGGAGGGCAGGGAAATCCCACGGGAAAACGCTTGGCTGCGGCTTCGGTAGCCCCAGTGTTTCAGGAGTTTTTCCACCTGCTCTTCCAGCAGGGCGAGGGCTTGCCAGCGTCCGGGTTCGGCGCTTTCTGGCAGGCGGGTGCGCAATTTCAAGGCGGCTGAGGAAAAGAGCAGGCCGTTTTCCTGAAGCGAGCGGCGGAGAGCGACCATTTCGGAAGCGAAACCGGGTGCCCATTCCCCGGGATTGGTCGGCGGCTCGGCGAAGAGGGCGGTGTAAGGCGACCAGTCGCTGAGGTTTTCCATGGTTTCGACCCACGCGAGCCGCTCGACCCAATCCGGGGCGACATCGGGGGAATCCGTTCGGAGCAACGAGCCGGGAGTGATGACCTGAGGGGTGAAGAGGGCCGTGGCTTTTTCCGCGAGGGTTTCGCGCAGACGTCTGCCGCTCTGGGCGGTCGGGACCAGCAGGAGCATGCCGGGGAGCGCATCGCGACGGGCGAGCAGCCAATCGACGGCAAGATGCAGGAATGGCTTGTCCCATCCGAGGAAGTCACGTTGCGGCATGGGAGGGAGATTCAAGATGCAAGACTGCAAGAAGCAAGATGAATGGCATCGCGGTTGGGGGGCAATGGAGCGCCGGTGTCCCCACCGGCTCTTGGCGGCAAACTCGAAACGCGAAGAGAAGAGCCGACGCGGACGTCGGCGCTCCACAAAAAAACGGATACCGGTGAGGGTATCCGTTCGTTTTCCCGTGGTGCGGAACCGGGAGAAATTATTCGGCAGATTCGGTTTTTTCGGCTGCGGGGGCGTTGGAGAAGCGCCAGCGGATCTTGTTGCGCTTGGCGGAAGAACGGAGCTTGCGGGCGCTGCGCTCGGTCGGAGTTTCGAAAGCGCGGCGACGGCGCATTTCTTCGAGGATACCTTCGGTATCGAGTTTGGTCTTGAGACGCTTGAGAGCACGGTCGACGGGCTCACCTTTTTTTACGATCACTCCACGCATGCGATGAATCTGGTTGGTTGGTTTGGTTCCGCAAATAAGTCGGGGCGCGGTATGTGTGCGAACTTCATCGCTTTGTCAATACAGAACCCGCAGAGAAATGTGGGGAAGGAATGAAAAGGGGGGCTTGCACTTGCCCACTTCCCGGGCTATGGAGCGAGAGTGATTCGCCGTCGGTGCCCCATGTCGCCGACCTTTCGGTCCGCTTCCCGGCCCGATGATCCAGCTCCTTGATTGATTTTATGCACCGTATCCCATTTTACCGGGTGAACTGGACGACCAGTTCCTTTCTCATCGGCACGGCCCTGATTTCCCTGATCGGGGTGCCGATCTACCTGTACAAGGTCGGCCTGGATTGGTTCCAGTTCGGCATGTTCATGTTCTACATCACGGCGACGATGATGAGCATCACGCTGGGATACCACCGGCTGTTTTCCCACCTGTCGTTCAAGGCGAAGACGCCGGTGAAGCTTTTCACGCTGATCTTCGGTGCCTGCGCTTTTGAAAATTCCTGTCTGAACTGGGCTTCGGACCATCGCCGCCATCACAAGCACGTGGATCACGACGACGATCCTTATGACATCTCGAAGGGATTTTTCTGGGCGCACGTCGGCTGGCTGCTTTTCAAACTGAATCCTGAGCCGCCGATGGACAATGTGGCGGACCTGCGGAAGGACAAGCTCGTCATGTGGCAGGACCGCTGGACGCACTGGATCGGTCTGGTCGTGGGCCTGATCCTTCCCACCGCGCTGGGTTATCTCTGGAACTGGTCCCAAGGGTTGAATCCGTGGTTGGGTGCGCTGGGTGGTTTTCTCATTCCCGGTGTGGCGCGCGTCGTCGTGGCGCAGCATTGCACGTTTTTCATCAATTCGCTTTGCCACACGGTGGGCCGTCAGCCGTATTCGGCGAAGCACAGCGCCCGTGACAGCGCGATCATGGCGCTCCTCACCTTCGGCGAGGGCTATCACAACTACCACCACGAGTTTCAGCACGACTACCGCAACGGCGTGAAGCCGTGGCAGTGGGACCCGACGAAATGGACGATCTGGCTGCTTTCCAAGATCGGCATGGCGGAAGGTCTGCGCCGCGTGCCGGACAGCAAGATCCTGCTGGCGGAGCTGGGTGAAGCCCGCCGCCGCGCCCAGAACCACATCCAGGAATTGCGTGGCCTGAGCCATGGTCCGGCCCATCGTCTCGCCGACGCGCTCCATGAAGTGACGGAAAAAATGGCGGCGAATTACCACGAGCTTGAGACCGCCCTTGCGAACCGCGTGCAGCTTTCCCGCGAAATGCTGAACCGCTGGCAGGACGAAACGCGCGAGCTGATCCGGGAATTCCGCCGGATGGCTGCCGAGCCGGTGGCGGAAGCGCCGATGGCCTGAGATTTTCTCCGCCGGAAAAAATCGCCGCTCCTCCATTCTGGACAATTCCGCTTTCGCCGACGCAGACTGAGCTCCGATGCGCATATCTGACCGTTACATCGGAAGACAGATCCTGTTTGGGACGATTTACGCGGTCATCGTTCTGGCGGTGGTGCTGGTGCTGGGGAACCTCTTCAAGCAGATCAAGCCGCTGCTCGTGGAGCAGCACGCGCCGCTGACCTTGGTCGCGCGTTTTGTAATCAACGTGCTGCCGCTTTCGCTGATGTACACCGTGCCGTGGGGATTTCTCTCGGCGGTGTTGCTGGTGTTCGGGAAATTGTCGTCGAATCAGGAAATCACCGGCTTCCGGGTGGCGGGGGTGAGTCTTCCCCGGCTTGCGGCACCGGTGTTCGCGATTTCGATTCTGCTCTCGCTGCTCAGCCTGTGGCTGAACAACCGCGTGGTACCTCTCGCGAAGGCCTCGACGGTCCAGATTCTGTATGAACAAGCGGCGTCCGATCCGGATTCGTTGTTGAAACCGGGGATCGTGCAGGGGAATTTCGGCTCAAAGGAGGGCAATCAGCAGAAGGTGCTGATCGAGGGGAAAGACGGCGAATGGGTGACGGGATTCCACTACTATCAGGCACCTTCACCGGAAAATCCGGACCAGAGCCGGACCTATGTGCATGCGGACCGCGCGGCACTGAGTATCGATTCCCAAAAAAGCCAACTGCGCGTGAAACTCCAGCGGGCGTATTTCGAGACCCGGGATGAGTCGGGAAAAATCCAGATGGGATTCGCCGGGAACGCGGAGCCGCTGATGATCGACCTCAAGCAATCGAGAAGCAGTCGCCCGCGTTCCAGCGCGATGACGAACGAGGAAATCCGCGCATTTCTGGCGGATAATCCCGGGCTGTCGGAGAAGAGACGCGTGCAGTTCAAATCCGAGATCATGAAGCGTTATTCGTTCTCGATGGCCTGCTTCGCCTTCGCGTTCGTGGCGATTCCGTTGGGACTGAAAGCCCGTCGCAGCGATACTTCCAGCGGTCTGGTGATGAGTCTGCTGATCGGCATGGCGTATTTCATGATTACCGTGATGGCGGATGAATTCAACAGCGAGCTGAAGGCGAACATTGTGCTGTGGGCACCGAATGTTCTTTGTATTTTGTTGGGATTATTCCTGTTCCGCCGCGCGCGCTTCAAGTAGGGTCCAGGCTACCGCATGAAGTTTCTGCGAACGATCCGTGAGACAGCCGCCGGAGCCCGCTCGTTTCTGGCGAGCGAACGGGTCAGCTTCACGCCCTTCGTGAAGGACCTGAAAACCTACGATCTGGAGAAATTCCGCGCCGATACCCACGCTGCTTCCAGTGTGACGATGCTCGCGATCGCGCAGGCCATCGCTTTCGCGGCGATCGCCGGATTGCCGGTGGTGTATGGAGTCATCAGCACGGCGGTCGCGGCGATCGCGGCACCATTTTTCGCGGGTTCCCGTCATACGATTCTGGGGCCTTCGAATGCGACGGCGTTCATGCTGTTCAGTTTCTTTTCGGTGAATCCGAATCTGGTGGGACGCTGGCATGACCTGATTCCGCTGTTGGTGTTCATGATCGGGCTTTTTGCCACTCTCGGGGCGATTTTCCGGGTGGCGGACCTGTTGCAATACGTATCCCGCAGTGTGCTGGTCGGTTACATTTCCGGAGCCGCGGTGTTGATCATCGCCAATCAGTTGAAGTCCGCACTCGGATTGAAAGCGTATCTGTCAGGCGCGGACACGGCGACGTTCGCGGGATTGGTGTTAGGTCTGGTGAAAAACATCCATCACGTGGATTGGGTGGCGCTATTGATTGGAGGAAGCAGCGTTCTGGTATTTTGGCTGATTCGCCGCTGGCGTCCGAAGTGGCCGGCTTTCGCGATCGCGCTGGTTTTTTCCTCGGCGACTTTCGGCGTGCTGATCCATCAGGAACATCCGCTGTTCCGGTATGCGGAGACGTTCCATTCCTTCAATCTGCACGCGCTGGTGCCCGAGTTGCCGACGATCATGCGGGAGGAAATTTTCTCGGACATTTCCGCCTTGCTGGGTGTCGCCTTCGCGATCGCGTTTCTGGCGTCGCTGGAAAACACGCTGATGTCGAAAACCCTCGCATCGAAGTCCGGGGACCGGGCGGATGTGAATCAGGACATGCTGGCGGTGGGCATGGCGAATCTCACGGTGTTCTTCGCCGGTGGCATGCCTGCGTCCGGATCGCTGACGAGATCGATGCTGAATCAGGAAGCCGGTGCCCGCACGCGGTTCGCATCGCTGTTCGCGGGAATCTACACACTGGCGTTCGCGGTGCTGATCGGTGCGCTCGCGACTTATTTCAATCTGCGGCTGATCGATTACGTGCCGAAGGCGGCGCTGGCGGCGTTGGTGATCGTGTTGTCGCTTTCGTTGTTCAACAAACGGCACATCCAGATCTGTCTTCGTTCGACGAAGGACGATGCGGTGGTACTGGTGGCGACCTTTGTCGCGACGCTGTTAGCGCCGTTGCACGTGGCGATTTTCATCGGCGTGGCGCTTTCGATCACGTTTTTCCTGCGCAAGGCGAGCCGCCCGTTCCTGGTGGAATACGAGTTCAATGAAGCGGGGGAACTCCGTGAAATGGGGGAAAAACGCCAGCGGCCGATTCCGTCGATTTCCATCGTCCACGTGGAGGGTGATCTGTTTTTCGGTGCGGCGGAGCTTTTCCGAACGCAGATCCAGCGCGCGGTGGCGGACCCGGCCCTGCGGGTGATGATCCTGCGCCTGAAAAACGCACGCCATCTGGACGCGACGAGCGTGATGGCGCTGGAGGATCTGATCAAATTCATGCGGGCGAAGCGGCTGCACCTGATCGTTTCCGGGGCGTCGCGCGATGTGTACCGGGTTCTGAAAAAATCCGGGATTCTCCAGACCTTGCAGGAAGGTTGCGACCGGCGTGCGGGAGAGAGCAATCTGTTCCTCGCATCGCCACGGAACCCGAATATTTCCACACGCAACGCCCTGAAGCGCGCGCAGCAGTTGCTGGGTGAGGAAAAAGCGGAGGTGCGGATTTTCTACGATCCGAACAAGGGGTAGCGGGGAGGCGCTTCCGAGAGGATTGTTTTACCACACAGATCACAAAATTTAGAAGAGAGGGAGTTTAGGAAACCCTTTGTGTTTTCTGTGATCTTTGTGGTTTATGAATTTTTTCTCAGGGCATCCGTGGCGTAGAGGCCGATGGCCAGCCAGATGAGGGCGAAGGATGCGAGTCTGCCCGGGGTCATGGCTTCGCCGTAAAGTTGCCAGCCGATGAGGAATTGCAGGGTGGGACCGATGAACTGGAGGATGCCGAGTGTAGTGAGACGAATGGTTTTCGCGGCGTAGCCGAAGCAGAAGAGCGGCAGGGCGGTGACGAGGCCGGTGGAAGCGATGAGCCAGGCGTTTGGAAGGCTGTTGCCGAAAGCGGTAGGGACATTGGGGGCGGTCCAGAGGAGCCAGCCGAGTGCGAATGGAGCGAGCAGGGTGGTTTCCGCAGTGAGACCGGCGAGCGCGGGATAGGGTGTGAACTTGCGGATGACGGCGTAGAGGGAAAACGTGAGGGCGAGTGCCAGTGCGATGACGGGCAGGTGGCCGACGGCGATGACCTGAATGGCCACGCCGCCCAGTGCGAGAGCGATGGCGATTTGCTGCGGGCGATTGTGACGTTCTCCGAACCACAGGGCCCCGAAGAGCATGTTGAAGAACGGATTGAGATAATAACCGAGCGCGCCTTCGATGATGTGACCGTTCAGGGTGGCCCAGATGTAAAGCAGCCAGTTGCCGCAGATGAGGAGACCGGAGAGGAGCAGCCAGCCGATGGATTTCGGGGAGCGCAATGCGGAGAGCCACGAACGCCATTCACCTAGCAGGATGATGACCGGGAGCAGGACGAGCAGGGACCAGAGGGTGCGATGGGCGACGATCTGGACGGGAGGCAGGAAATCGAGGTGTTTCCAGAAAATCGGCAGCACGCCCCATGAAAAGAACGCGACGCAGGCGGTGAGCACGCCGGTGTGTGATTTTCGGGACATGGAAGAAGGATTCCGTTACTCTATGGCTTTCCATTGCCGGTCGATGGAAACGCGGACCCCGCCTTCGAGATGGGAATGTGGGCGGGTGAGGGTCTGGACGGTTTCGAGTTCCTGTTTGAGGACGACCGGATAGAGGAGAGACAGCCAGATGTTTCCTGAGGTGATGGTGAGGTCGAGACCACTTTTTTCACCATCGGGATGCAGGATTTGCTTCGCGGTGTAGTTCCCGGAAATGCTGAACACGCCGCAGGGGTGGCCATGCACGGATTCCATTTTCTGAAAGATCAGGTGGAGCGTGCCGCTGCCGGGGAATGCTTGCAGCATCGGCAGTTGGGATTGGTCCAGAGTGATGGAATCACCTGGTTTCAGGCGTCTTTTTCCGAACCACAGGGTGCGGGGCAGTGCGCCCGCTTCGGTGAAAAAGGCGGTGGCGAGCGGCAGGGTTTCCTGGGTCAGAACGTGGTTGGTGAAGTCGGTGACCTTCGCAGCGGTCCATGAACCGCCTTTGCGGGTGAGGCGGATGCTTTTTCCGGTGTTGGCGGTGGGTGCTGGTGACACCGTGCCTTCGCCGGAGGAGGGAGGGGTGGAAGCGTTTTCGAAGGTGTAGTTTTCCCCTTCGCGGGTGCAGGTGAAATGCTGGCTGACAGTGCCGTCCACGCGGGTCGCGTTTCTCTCGATCATGGAGTTCCGGACTTCCCGGGCGTTCGAGTAGGTGAGGGTCCGCTGGGTGCGGATGGTCAGTTTTTCCGGAAAGGGCAGATCCTTGCGGAAAATGACGCCTTCCGGGGTTTGATCGACGAGTGCCAGCAGTGCGGGGTCCGGTTCGTCCGCCGGTGGCGGGGCGGGAGTTTCCGCCTTTCCCGGGTTCACGACGCGACCGAGCCGGGATTCGGCTTCGGAGGCGAGCTTCCGTGCCTGATCGCAGGAAACGAGCCATGGGATCAGGACAGCGGGAACGAGAAGGGGGAAACGTTTCATGGGAGGCTAGATGCCCTGACCATGGATGAAATAATCCCGGCAATCGAGATTTTGATTCATTTCGTCGGCAGGATTGTCTTCCTGCGCCAATCCGACAGCCACGGCGGGAACCCCGGCGACGGTGGTATGGGGTGGGACGGAGTGGAGCACGACACTACCGGCGCCAACTTTCGCGCCGGTGCCGATTTCCACCCGACCGAGGATTTTCGCTCCCGCGCCGAGCAGAACGCCGGAACGGACGATCGGGTGGCGGGCTCCGCTTTGCTTGCCGGTTCCGCCCAGAGTCACCTCGTGGAGAATGGATACATCGTCCTCCACGATGGCGGTTTCCCCGACGACGAATGACGTCGCATGGTCGAGCAGGATGCCACTGCCGATCCTCGCTGCGGGATGGATGTCCACGGCGAAGACCTCGCTCACCAGGCTCTGGAGGTAGAGTGCGAGCCAACGGCGGCCATCGAGCCAGAGCTGGTGGCCGATGCGGTAGGTGGAAAGGGCGAGGAAGCCTTTATAGAAAAGCAGGGGTTCGAGCGGCGAGAAGCAGGCCGGATCGCGCTGGTAGATCGCCAGCATGTCCTGGGTGGCGCTGCGAGTGACGGCGGGGTGTTTTCCGAAAATCCCGCTGAACAGGGGTTCGATCGCGGCCCGGGGCATGTCTTCGCGGGCGAGGCGGCGGCTGAGGCGTGCTCCGAGTGCTTCGGCGAGGCAACCGCGGGAAAGGATGACGTCCTCGAGCAGGTGCTGGAGCGTGGGTTCCTCCTGAGCGATACGAGCGGCTTCGGCCTGAAAAAAATTCCACACGGTTTCGGGGTGGTCGATTTTCAGCGCGGCCAAAGTGCTTTTCTTATTGCTGGAAGGTGAAGTTCCGGTTTGTTGGGATTCACTCATGAAGATTTCTCAGAAATTGGAATACGCGTGCCGGGCTCTCGCTCAGCTTGCCAAGTGTCATGACGGCCGGACTATTACACGGCTTGAGGAGATGGCGCAACGCGAAGCCGTATCGGGGAATTTTCTTGTGCAGATTTTGAACGACCTGCGGCGCGCCGGACTGGTGGAAAGCCGACGTGGCAAAGCCGGCGGGTATCTCCTTTCCCGCCCGGCCAATCAGATCTCGCTGCGGCAGGTGGTGGAAGCGGTCGATCCGAGCCTGTTGCAATGTTCGGTCTCCCAAGGGGGCGAATCCGGTGCCGGTGTGCAACGGGCGTGGGAGTTGGTTTCATCCGTATTGTGCGAGGAATTGGATCGCATCACCCTGGACACGCTGGTCAGCGGCCAGAGTGCGCCGATGTTTTATATTTGAGGAAGGCGGAGTGGGAAGTGCCGGGTGATCGTAAGTAGTGTTCGTAGGATCAGTGTTTTCGAAATAGTCAAGATTTATGAAATATTTCGCTGGATGAAATGGAGGATTTTCGGTAATGGATGCCTCAGCTGTTATTGCAACACTCACCCCCTTTCACCATGGCTGGCGAACACACCCACCACATCAAGATCCGCTCGACGCAAATGGAAATGCCGACCGGACGTCCTCTGGAAGAAGATTACGAAAGCAAACTGCGCGAGGCTCAGGAAGACCTCAACCGCATCCAGCAGCAACGCGAGGAGCTGGAGCGCAAGAAGCGCGAGCTGGAAGAGCTTACCACGCGCAGGAACGATTTCATTTCCCAACAAATCGAACTCGGCGAGCGGATGTCTAATTCCCTCACGATGATCGATCGCGAGCTGGTGCAGATCCGGCAGGAAGCGGAAGATCTCGAGCAATGTCGCGTTTGTTTCGCAGCGCATCTTGAAAAGCTCGGCAAGATCAACCCCGAGAGCTGGAACCGCGAAAATCTGGCGGAAAAACTCGAGCGTGCCACGGCGATCATCGACGTCGCTGCGGACGAATACGATCAGGCCGCGGCTCACTTCGAGGGAACCCGCAGCGGGGCGATTTTCGGTCGCGCGGCCAAGCGCGGACGTTCGAAGGCGGGTGCGGCGCCGAGTGAATTCTCCGTCAACCTGCGCAATGGTTTCGCGTTCAATCTGCCGATCCTGGTGCTCGGTGGAATGGCACTGCTGGTTTATCTTACCAAATAAATTCTGTTATGAGCCGGACTGCTGTATTTAAGGAAGATGCGGAGTTGCAGGCGCTGATCGAAGAAGAGGAGCGTCTCAAGGCCCGGGAAAGGGAGTTCGCCGAACTCCCGAAACGGATCGAACAGGAGCGTCGCGACCGCGAGTCCACGATTCCTCCGCTCAGCGATTACGAAGATCGTACGCGCCGTAAGGCGTACGAGGAAAGCGTGACGACGCGTCAGGAAGTGGTCAACGTGCGCCGCGAGCAGGGCCGGAGCGTGATGCTGCTTCTCATGCTGCTGGCTGCTACCGTTTCATTGATCTGGTGGGGCTTGCAGTTGATGCAGGGCTGAGGGGCTGTCTTGAAATTGGCAGGGACGTTTCTCCGTCCCAGCCGTCCGGTGGATTGTGGTTCACCTTGTCGTTGTGGGGGATTTCCTTGTTTCAGGACCGCTCGCTACCGGACGTTTCGGAGAAACGTCCCTGCCTTTCCCATTTTTCAGACAGCTTCTGAGGGGAGGGGGCTTTTTTGGAAGAGCCGGTGGGGACACCAGCGCTCCATCGATTTCAAGCGGTGTTGGGATCGGCTTTGGGTTTGCGGATTTTCGGGACTTCCGGTTGGGTTTCCGGGAGGATTTTTTCGAGGTGGGAGGTCGGAATCCAGCCGCGTGTCTGCGGGGCGAAGGCGACGTAGCTCCAGTCGCCCGTGGTGCGGAGCACTGCGCAGAGTGAACCTTGCGGAGCCTGGATGACAATGGTGGAGGTGCGGGAGGCGTCGGTGTAAAGGGCGGCTTTTTCGCCGACGATCACCGCCTGGGTGGTTAGGGGGGAGAAGCGGGCTTCATCGGGATAGAACCTCCATCCGAGGATGCCGGTGATAAGCAGCAGGGGTGCGGCGACCAGTCCGGCGACTCCGAGGATGCGGAGCCGGGAAAACGTGGGGGTGGCGGGGAAAATGAGGCCGCTGATGACGAGCAGCCAGGCACCGATCCAGAAGGCGGCTTTCCACCACGAAAGGGGTGTTTTTGCCAGTGCTTGCTGGAATTCCGGGGTGTTCGGGGTGACCGAGCCGTATTTCCGCTCGATGAAACGCAGGTTCTGGGATGCTTCGACATGGCCGGGATCTTTCAGCAGGGCACGGCGGTAGTAGAGGGCGGCGTGGCCGGGGGAGCCCATGCGGTAGCAGGCGTTGCCGATGTTGTAGAGCGTGTCGGCGGAGAGCTGTTCGTAGGGGCCGGCGGCGAGCCACTGCTGGACCGCTTCTTCGTATTTGGCCTGCTCGAAGGCGGTCTGGGCGGAATCCGGGGTGGCGGCTTGGGCTTGCGGAAGTCCGAGGGTGAGGGCGACGAGGCCGAGCAGGGCGGCTTTTTGCAGGATGCGGAGGATTTCCGAACGGCGCGAGCGGTCGAGCGTGGAGGAGGGAGAAGTGCCCCGGAAACAGGTGGCGTCGCGCTCGTCGAGGATGGTTTTCAGTTCGGGCCGTGGGGAGGTGCCGAGGTGGCATTCGATGAAACGGCCCGCTGCTTTGAGGAAATCGACATCACCGGAGGTTTTGGAGAGTTCTCTCAGTTCACGCTGCCGGGATTGCCTGATGGGATCTTTGCGGAGCTTCGGGGTGAAATGGCGCCACAAGGCTTTGGTGAGCAGGGCGAGGGAGATCAAGCCGCCGAGGAGGTGGAGAATCCATGCGGGAAGTGTTTTTTTCACCGCCGCGAGCGGTTGGGTGAGAGGGAGGTTCGCGAGGATGTCCGTCATGGCTTCGACGGGGACGGGAGCGGCGGTGGGGGGCAGGCCGCCGGTGAAGTTGGCGGCGGGCTGCATGGTCAGCGGGATGGCTTCGGAAAGCGCGGTTTTATAGGTTTCGGCGCGGGGGTCGAAGTAGACAAGGCGGAAGGGTGGAACGGTGGATTTCATTTCCAGCGGGCGCATGAACTGGCGGAACTGGACGTGGCCTTCGAGGTCGCGACGTTCGTCGCCGCGCTGCACGGGGGTGGCGTCGTAGAGCTTCCAGCCGTCGGCATCGAGCGGTTTGGGCGGGCGCATGGTGTCGAAGTTCCCCTTGCCGGTGACAGTGAGTTCGACCGAGATGGGATCGCCCTGACGGATTTCGGTTTCATTGCTGGTGGTACGGATGGAGAAGGAGCCGACGGCGTTTTCGAAGCCTTCGGGAGCGCCGGGAGGAAGCGGGCGGGCTTCCATTTCCAGTTTGGGGATTTTCAGGAAAACCTCGGTGGCGACCTGCTGGGGGTAGCCGTCGAGCAGCATCTGACGGGTGATGAGGCGATCGGTGGCGGGGCCGATGGCGACCTTGCCGGTGCGGGTGGGGGTGAGGGTGCTGGGGTAGGAGACGCAGGTGTAGGGGGCGCCGAGGAGGTTCACGGTGCCGCGCATGTCGGTGGGCTCGAAGCGCCAGGAGGCGACGCCATCGCGCTCGAATTCGGGGACGCCCCAGTCTTCCACGGGGAGCTGGCGCGGGACGTAGATCTTGATTTCCACGGGGATGGTTTCTCCCTCGAAGGGGGGGGCGTCCGGGACGCGGAAGCAGGCGGCGTAAACCATGCGTCGGCCGTTGATGGAGGTTTCCTGCCATTGCAGTTCGTTGGGATCGAACACCTCGAAATCGACCGGCTCGGTGCGGGTGGGGACGCCGTTGACGGTGACGTCGAGGGCGGGGATGGTGTGTTTTCCGACGGCGTAGCTGGAGATGAAGTAGCGGAAGGCGTATTCGAGCCTGCGGCCGCGCAGGATGCGGGCCTGTGCGCCGAATCCGGCGGGACGGATGTCGACGTCCTTGATCCGCGGCATGGGTGGCGGATCGCCGGGATCGTTGCCGCTGATGGTGACTTCGAGCCACGCCTGCTCGCCGCGCGCGAGGAAACGGCTGGAGAGGCGGGTGGTGGCCTGGGCGTGAAGGTAGGAGCAGGCGAGGAGGAAAATCCCCAGGGCCAGCCACTTGGTGGATATCGGGCGAGAGTTCATGAATCGTTACCAGTCTTTTTCCGGTGCCCTGAATTGGCGGCGACCGGGGGTGAGCGGACCTTTTTCGGTGTCGGAGTTTTCTTTCAGCAGGCGGCGGGCGCGTTCCTCGGGTGTTTCGCCTTCTTTTTCGGGGTGGTGCTCGGGTTGCTCCGGCGGTTTGTCGCCGGGGCTAGAGTTGTCGCCTTTCTTGTTACCTTTGCCTTGCTGATCGCCTTCTCCATCGCCTTCGCCGTCTCCTTCCTGTGGCGGACCGGCGCTTTGGGCGGCTTGTTCGCTCTGTTCCTGTTCTTCCTTGAGCAGTTCCCTGAGGCGCTTGAGGTAAGCGAGGGTGGTGGCCCGGTTTTTTTCCGCGCCTTGGGCGGAGCCGACGTGAACGTCAGCGGTCCTGATGGCGGGGTGTTCCTGTCGGGAGGAGTCGTAGTGGCGGATGGCGTCGGTCCAGTTGATGATGATGTCGTTGAAGGTGCGGAAGAGTTCGGTGTCACCGGTGGCGGGCATGGGGCTTTGGCGGAGCTCGGCGAGTTTTTCCTTCACCAATGTGCCGAAGCGGTCGAGGTCGGGGATGAGCTCGGGATCGGTCGGATAGGATTCGTCGGTGAGGGTTTTCCAGCCGAGCTGGAATTGGGTGTTGCCGAGGCCGAAGTGGGCGGCGGAGCGGACGGCGTTTTCCTTGGAAAACAGGGCGGCGCTGAAGGCTTCGCGGGCGGTGCGGTAGTCGGCGTCCCGATACCCGGCGATGCCGAGACCGAGGCGGTAGCGGCTGGCGGTTTCCTCCGAGAGGGCTTTTTCGGCGAGAGTTCGATAGAGGCTCGCGGCTTCCTTGTTTTTACCTTCGGACAGAGCACGCTCGGCGGCTTCGGCGCGGTTGACGATGATGGCTTTTTCTTCCGCGCGGGAGGGTGTGGTGGCGGCTAACAGGGCGGCGAGCGCGATCAACGGGGTGGAGGCTTTCACGGGCAGCGCGCGCCAGCGGGTGCCGAGCAGGATGGAGAGGGCGAGGAAGCAAATGGCGGGGAGGAGCAGCCATTGGAAGTATTCGATGAAAACGCGGCGTTGCAGGCCTTTTTGCTCGAAGGAATCGAGCCGACTGACGGCGTTGCGGACGACGGTGCTGATGTCGCCACTGGTGCCGGCCATGAGGAAGGTGCCGTGGGTTTCGGTGGCGAGTTTCTGCATGGTCTCGCGATGGAAGCGGCTGAGAATCGGGTGGCCGCCGCGATCGAGCTGGTGCTCGCCGGGGTAGTCGCGGCTGGGGATGTAGCCGCCGTTGTCGGTGCCGATGCCGATGGCGGTGATATAGACGCCGGATTGCGAGGCGAGGCGGATCATTTCATCGAGCTTGCCGGTGTTTTCCTCGCCGTCGCTCAGAATGACGAGGGCGTTGTTTTTCTGTTGGGTCTTCTTGAGCGTCTCGATGGCGAGCTTGACGGCGGAGGAGAGGTCGGAGCCGCCGAAGGGTGCCCACGTTTCGTCGATCTGCTCGACGGTCTCGCGCACGGCGTTGTGATCCATGGTGAGGGGGGCGTAGATGTGGGCGCTGCCAGCGAAGCCGATGAGGCCGATGCGGTCGCTTGGCAGGGAGTCGAGCATTTCATAAATGGCGACCTTGGCCTGGCCGAGACGGTCCGGGCTGACGTCCTGGGTGCGCATGCTGCGGGAGAGGTCGAGGGCGATGAGGACGTTGCGACCGATGGTCTGCTCGGTTTTCACCCCGGCGTCTCCCTGAAGGCGGGCCAAGGCGCCGATGAGCAGGGCGGAGGCGAGAGCGAGGCTGCCAAGGGCGAACCAGCGGGGAAGCGGGCTGCCGGTTTTCACCAGTGCCTGACGCAGGCGCGGGGAAACCCAGGCGTCCCACTGCCTGCGGCCACGCCGTGACGCGAGGATGGCGGCCACGGCGAGCGGGGGCAGCAGGAGCAGGAGAAGGAGCCAGGCTGGATGCGCGAGTGTCATGAAGTCCGGGATGGATGCAGGGCGAGGTAGCCGGCGGCGGCGAGGGTGAGGAGGAGGGAAAGCCCGACGAACCAGCCGAAGAGCTCGGTGTCGGTGTAGCGGGTTCTCACCTTGGTCTCGGATTTTTCGAGTTGGTCGATGGTGGTGAAGGTGGATTTCAGCTGGTCGAGGTTTTGCGCCCAGTAGTGCTGGCCGCCGGTGAGCTCGGCGATTTTCTGAAGGGTGGGAAGGTCGAATTCCTGGCGGGGGAAGCGCTGGATGTTCCGGGAAACGCGGCCCTCGGTGGTGCCGATGGCGACGGTGTAGATTTTCATGCCGAGGACTTTGGCATTTTCGGCTGCTTCGATGGGTGAGATTTTACCGGAGTTGCTGGCTCCGTCGGTGATGAGCACGATGACCTTGCTTTTGGTCTCGCGGTTGTCCAGGCGGGTGGCGGCGGCGGCGAGCGCGGAGCCGATGGCGGTGCCTTGTTCCTTCACGGTGCCGTCGCCGTTTTCCTCGAGCCGGATGGCCGACAGCCCTTGGCGCAGCCAGTTGTGATCGAGCGTGATCGGGCAGATGGAAACGGGGCGTCCGGCGAAGGCGACGAGGCCGATGCGGTCGTTGGGGCGCCAGGTGATGAATTGATCGATGACTTCCTTGGCGACCTTGATGCGCGGGGTGGGCCGGTCGTTTTGCAGGAAGTCGTCGATTTCCATCGAGAGAGAAACGTCGAGGGCGACAACGATGTCGATGCCGCTGGAGGTCTGGTCCTGATAGTGGTTCCGCCAGACCGGGCGGGCCATGGCGAAAATGGCGACGATGAGGGCGGCGAAGGCGAGCGGCAGGCCGAAGTTCCAGACGCGTTCGCGGACGCGCTGGCCGAGGCTGACGAGGATGGAGAGGTTCGGGAAAATGACGGCGTTGGCGGGACCGCGGCCACGACGAAGGATCGGCAGCAACAACGCGGGGACGAGCAACCAGAGCCAGAGCGGCTGGGCGAAGCGGAAGTGCTGGATGAATTCCATCATGCGCTCAGGGAATGGTGGAGGGTTTCCAGCAGTCGCAGGCTGTCGGCGACGAGACCGGCCGGTGTGGCGTCGGTGGTTTCCGCCGGGGCGTATTTCAATGCGGCGAGCCGGGCGAATCCCTGTTCGGCTTCGGCGTGGACGTTTTCATCCAGTGATGCGAGCGATTCCTGGCGGGTGACGAATTCCTCGTGAGTCTCGAACAGGGCGGGATCGCTCGCGGCGATGGAGAGGTATTTTCTGAGAATCAGGGAACAGAGCACGGCGGCCTGACGGGGGGAGTCGGTGGTGATTTCAGTCAATCCGGTGGTGGCTTCGTGAAAGGCTGCCTGGCGGGCGTTTTGCGGGGCGGCGGCCTGTTTCCGGCGCAAGCGGCGCACGATGAAGAAGAGTGCGATGAAGGCGAGCAGCACGGCGAGCGCGGCCGGGAGCATCCACAGCTCCAGGCTGAAACGAGGCAGCAGGTTTTCGGGGGCTACCGGCTCGGCGAGTTCGAAGTTGACAGGAGATTCCTTCATGCGGGGGCGATCAGCGGGAACGCTTGCGGCTGCGGCGTTTCAGGAGCAGGTGCAGGGCGTGGAGGGTGTCTTCGGTGGTGTGGAGCGGGGCGTTGTCGATGCCGTGTTTGTGGAAAACGGAGGTCACCCCCTCGTGCTGGCGTTTCATGAGTTTCCGGTAGGCGTGGCGGAGGTTGGGGTTGTTGGTGTTGACGAGGGTTTCGAGGCCGGTCTCGGGATCGATCATCACGATTTTCCCGGCGGCGGGCAGTTTTTCCTCGAGGGGATCAATGGTCTGGAGGGCGATGGTTTCGTGCTTGCGGGCGAGCTTACCGAGCGGGCGATCGAGCGAATCGGTGAAGAAGTCGGAGAGGAGGACGACGATGGATTTCCGGCGCAGGGTGCGGACGAGGAAATCGCAGGCGGAGGAGAGATTGGTGCCGGGATTTTCCGGGCGTGCGACGAGGACTTCGCGGATCATGCGCAGCAGGTGACGGCTGCCTTTGGCGGGAGGGGCGAAGAGCAGCGGCTCTCCGGCGAAGAGCAGCAGGCCGACTTTATCGCCGTTCTGCAAAGCGCTGAATCCGAGCACGGCGGCGGCTTCGGCGGCGATTTCGCGCTTGCTGTAAAAACGGCTGCCGTAGTCGCCGGAGGCGGAGACATCGACGGCGAGAATGACGCTGAGCTCACGTTCTTCGCGGAATTTCCGGACGAAGGGCTGGTTCATCCGGGCGGTGACGTTCCAGTCGATGAAGCGCACTTCGTCGCCGTGCTGGTATTCGCGGAAGTCGTCGAAATCGAGGCCCTGCCCACGGAAGGACGAGAGGTATTCGCCGGAAAACGATTCGCGCACCAAACGCCGGGCTTTCAGCTCCAGCCTGCGCACGCGCTGCATCATTTCCTCGATCTGTTCGTCGGTGAGCATGGGGTGGAAAAGTTGAGAGTGGATGGTTGAGAGTTGAGAGAAAGAGCTGAAGTTCGGAGTCTTTCCTGACTCTCAACTCTCAACCCAAAACTCTCAACTTCTTCAAGGCACCGGCACTTTGCTCAGGATGCGCTCGATCACGGCGTCCGTCGTGATGTCCTCGGCTTCCGCTTCGTAGGTGAGGAGGATGCGGTGGCGGAGGACGTCGAGAGCCATGTCTTTCACGTCCTGCGGGGTGACGAAGGCGCGGCCGTGCATGAAGGCGCTGGCGCGGGCGGTGAGAGCGAGATTGATGGTGCCGCGCGGGGAGGCTCCGGCGCGGATGTAGTTTTTCAAAGGAGCGTCCACCGATTCCGGGAAACGGGTGGTGTGGATGAGCTGGACGATGTACTGGCGTACGGCGGGATCGATGTAGATTTGGTTCACCAGCGCGCGGGAGGCGGCGACCTGCTCGGGGGTGGCCACGGTTTTCGTCTGATAGGTGGGCGCGGAGGTGGCCATGCGGTCGAGGATGACCATTTCCTCGTCCCGGGTCGGGTAGCCGACGGTGACCTTGAAAAGAAAGCGGTCGAGCTGGGCTTCCGGAAGCTGATAGGTTCCTTCCTGGTCGATGGGGTTCTGGGTGGCGAGGACGAGGAAGGGCTCGGGAAGCGGGTAGGAGCGGTCGCCGAGGGTGACCTGGCGTTCCTGCATGGCTTCGAGCAGGGCGGACTGGACCTTGGCCGGGGCGCGGTTGATTTCGTCGGCGAGGATAAGGTTGTTGAAAACGGGGCCGAGCTTCGGCTCGAATTTCGCATCCTGCGGGTGGTAGACCATGGTGCCGACGAGATCGGCGGGGAGGAGGTCCGGGGTGAACTGGAAGCGGGCGAACGAGGCGTGGAGCGAGCCGGAAAGCGCTTTCACGGCGAGGGTTTTCGCGAGCCCGGGCACGCCTTCGAGCAGGATGTGGCCATTACAGAGCAGGCCTACCAGCAGGCGATCCACCAGGCGGCTTTGTCCCACGAGCACCTGGCTCATTTCCTCTTTTACGGCCTGAATCCAGCCGCTGCTTTCTAGAATGCGTTCCTGCAGTTGTTCCGTAGTCATCGATTTTGGTGCATGAGCTTGCCATGCCGGGGCGTGAGTGCAACTGGCAAAGCGCCGGAAGGGGGAATCGATGTCTGAAAAAGTCGGGAGGGAGGACGTGAGACGGTTTTTCGCGTGACTCGCCGGGAAGCTTCTGCAACCTCGACGATCGGACCTGTAAAGCGATGAAACTGGAAGGCGAATATGCTGTGGACAAGTGGCAACGCGCGCACCGGATCGTATCCGGCCTGCTGGCTTTCGCCGTGGTGGGGATCGTTGCCTTAGACAACCTCGGACTCGCTTTCCGGGTCGCCGCCGTTTATGTGCTGCCTTTGGTGTGTATCTGGTTTTCCGACCGATTGGAGGATTATCGGGGTAGGTTGCTCAATGTTCTTATCACCGAGTCCTCGCCTGAGAAATGGTTGCGCTGGGGAGGCTGGTTTGCGTTGTTAGCGGTTTCCGGTTGCATTCTGATCGTAAGGTTTGGGTGAAAATGGGGGCGAGGGATGCATTGAATGGGAAGCCGTTGGGTTACGCGGGTAAAGAAAGCAACTTACAGCGGTTTCATAAAAAGCGTAGACTATATGACGAAGAAAATTCTCGTGCGGAGCCGCAGGGACGCTGAGGTTTTCTTATGTTTTCAAATATCTCCGCGTCCCTGCGGCTCCGCCGCGCGAGGCCATTCGCTTTGACGGGAATGAAGTGAAAATTTCTGGCGATCAAGGTTTCCGGGGCTTTGAGAAGAATAGAAGCGGAAAGCCCCGCAAGGGAGATAGAAGCCGGTGGAGACACCGGCGCTCCATGATTATCTGATAAAACGGGCAAACGCTTTCCGGGCTTCGGGGTGGGTTTCGTTGAGAATGGCAAGGATGCTCCGGCGTTCGGCGGCTTCCAGATGGGCGTAGCGTGTGTCTGGAGCGTGTTCGTCCAGGGCGGTGGCGAGAAGATGATAGATTTTCTCTTTGAGCGGTGGAGGCAGTGCGAGGAACGCTTCCGAACCGATCAAGAAACTGCAACGATTGGCGAACAGGCGGCCTTGACCGGAAAAGTCTTTGAGCGACCCTCCATTGCCAGCGCGCGGCGTATAAGCGGTGAACTCACGGCGAAAATTTTCATCGATGCGCAGACCCTCCGGCAGTGGAGCGGCGTAGCGAAACAGCAGATGATCCACCACGTTTTCCGCAATCGCTTCGAGATCCTCCGGTGCGCGGCGTGAGCGGTGGGAAGCGCGGGTCAGCACATTGTGCATGACAAGCTGATGCTGGAAAACGAGCAGCGCTCCCACGTCGCTGGTGTCCGTGAGATAGTGGGAAGTGTCGAAAAACTCCGAGAGACTGGAAGGTCGTTTGCGAGTTGGTTTAAAATCCTCGTCCTGCGTTGCAAAGGAATTGCCGAGATGAGGGAGTGCTCCGGTGTACCCGGTCACGAACCAGCCGCCCCAGCGCTGCTCGAAAGGCGTGCCGTCGTCCGTGAACCGGAATCCCTGCCCGGGGAGAATTTCTCCATCGGAGGTCGTGATGACACTGCGGGCGATCAAGGCCGGAATCTCGCGGTGGGAGGAGCCGCCGTGACAGCGCAGGCAGGAGGTTTCTCTCACGAAGGTCCGACGTTGGAGCCGGGCATCCTGGGGATCGAACGCGTAATAGATCGGTCCCAACTCGGGATCGATGGCCGTGATTTCGATCAGGCCGCCCGGTATCCAGCCGACGTAGATCGAATCCGAAAAATACAAGGCACGCGGATTTTCGGGGGAGACCAATCCGGACTGCATGCTGGTCTTGGAGAAGACGACGATCTGGCTTGCGACCGGAACCTTCAATTCCCGCAGGAGGGTTCGCAGGATATCGGTATCCGAACCGGAGAAGCGGACTTCGCCGAGGGAAATCCGTTGCAACAGGCGTGAAACGTCATCGTCCGGTTTGCGGCTCGAATAAAGAATCGGCGGAAGCTCGTAGGGCGGCGGCTGGTATTGCCCCTTGCCATTCGTCGTGACACCCGCAAGCAGCACGAGGGAAACGGCCACGCGTCGCCATGTCTTCCTCCTGCTGAAGTCCGTTCGCTGCACGTGATGAGTGTTAGTTTTTGTCGAGTGTCACGATTTCGATGGACACCACTTGCCGACAGGAGCGCGCGCCTTTTTTGTCGCCGGGGGTGACGATGCGGAAGGGGGCGGCGGAAGGTGGGAGAAGCTCGCCGTTTTCCCGATCGGCGAGGAGGATGGTGCGGTTGCTGAAATTTTCGTCAAATTCCGCGAGGGCGAACATCACGGTGTAACGGTCCTTGCAACGCACGATGACTCCGGTCATCAGGCCGGAGCCGTGGATTTTTTCGCCGAGCGGCGCGCCCGCCCGCGCCAGCAGTTCGCGCATGGCCACTCCGGAAAACCGACGCTCGGGTTTGTCCGTTTGAGCCGGAACGGTGAGTTCGATCCTTGGCAGCGCGGCGAATTCGGCAGCGGTCCATCTGTGCGTTTTTCCCGCGGAACGAATCGTCAGAACCGGCTCTTCCGCGCCGGAAAGGGGGCCGATAGCGAAAATCAGCAGCAGGAAGGCGAGGAGCGGGCGGGTGTTCATGGAATTGGCGGAAAAAGAAGGATCAGAAGGTGTAGCGGAGATTGGCGAAGAACACGCGGCCCGGCTCGGGGTAGCCTTCGTCGAGCATCTGATCGCGATCGAGCAGGTTGGTGACGCCGAAGCCGAGGGTGACATCGCCGGGCAGTTTCGTCTCGGCCTTGAGGTCCACCGAGGCGTAGGTGCCGACGCTTTTGCCATTGCTGGAAACCATCCGGGAATCCGTCCAGGTGAAGGAGGGGATGAGGCGGAAACGCTCGTGCAGGTTGAGCTTGGCGAAGAGCAGGATTTCGTGTTCCGGGATATTGGGAACGTGGATTTCCGGGGCGGTGCGGTTTTCGGCGGTGGTCCACGCGTAGTTCATGCCGGTGCTGAGGGTGTCCGTCCACTTCGAGGCGAGGGCGAATTCAAAACCGCGATGTTCGACTTCGCCGACATTCTGAAGCTGAAACAGGCCGGAGCCACCGGAGGTGAATGCGGCATTGTCCACGCGTTGGATGGCGTCTTCGATGCGGGAGTAGAACAGTCCGGCTTTCCATTCGATGCGGCTGTCGGCCAGCTTGCCGCCCAGGCCGAGATCGAAATGGGTGACCGTTTCGGGATCGAGGTCCGGATTGGGAATGGCTTGGCCCATACGATAGGAATAGCGGTCCTTGATGGTCGGGAAGCGGCTTTTCCGGGCGATGCCGAAGTGGCCTTCAAGGTGGTCGTCGAATTGCTGGCGGTAGACGAGCTGGGGATTCCACGATGCGGTTCCGCTGGCGTCGATGGAGTTTCCGGTGTTCGTGTCCACGGCTTCGCGGATGTCACGCCGGTCGTGGCTGAGGCCGCCGGTCAGGGTGCGGCCGTGGCCGAAGTCGTATTCGGCTTCCACGCCGAGCGAGAGGGTTTCGTCCTCGAAGGTGAAGACCGGTTCACCAGGCGCGGTTTCCTCGTGGTGATCCCGCTGATAGTGGATGGCGGCGGCGAGGCGGGTGTTTTTCAGCGAGCGGTTTTCGAGCGTGGCGGAGGTGCCGGCGATCCAATCGTCGTAGTAGGAATCGAAGGCGTATCCGCGGGTCTGGGTCGAGTAGGTGGCGTCGTCGAAGGAGCGGAGGAGGTTTTCGAAACGATCGTAATGCCATTTCGTTTCGAGTTTGGTATCCGGGCCGAGGGAGGTGCGGGTGAAGAGATAGAACGTGTCTTTGTCCCACTGCGGCCATTGCCAGAAGCGGGCGGCGACGGTGGGGTCGTTCCCGGCGTAGGGCGGCGTTCCTTTTTCCCCGCGCTGGGACCAGAAGCCGAGGGCGTATTCGTCGTCCGCTGCGGGCGTCCACGCGACGCGGCCGGAAAGGTGCCAATCCTCACGCCATGAATTGTTTCTCCGTCCGCCGTTCTCGTTCGGGTGAGATTTGAAATCTCCTGATAAAGGAAAGGCGTCCTGTTGGAGCCACGAGGCGTTGAGTTGCCAGTATCCTTTTTCCTCGCGGCCGCCGGCGCTCAGTCCGGCCTTCCAGCCATCGCCGGAAAATGCTCCGGCGTGGAGACTTCCTTCGAGCTTTTCGGTGGGTCTGCGGGTGAAGACGTTGATGAGGCCGCCGAGGGCGTTGGGACCGGCGAGCACGGGGCTGAGGCCCTTCGCCACTTCGATTTCACCGGAATCCGGCATCAGGAAACGGCCGAGATCGGCATAACCGTCGTAGGGAACGTAAACCGGGATGCCGTCGATGTGGAGGGGGACTTGCCGAAGGTCGAAACCGCGAACGGTGACCATGCTTTCGGACCGACCGCCGACGCGGGTCATGGAGACGCCGGGCAGGAGGTCGAGGGATTCGGCGAGGGTGTTTCGCTCGAAATCGCGGATTTCCTCGGAGGTGATCCGGTGGGTGATGTCGGGTTTCAGACCCTCGACCACCAGTTCGCCAAGTTCCATGGCGGGAGAGGTGACGGAGGAAATGAGGGGGACACAAAGGAAAATAGGTAGTGCTTTCATCGGACGCCCGATGAGAAACGCCCCGTTATCTATTCAGAAGTATAATGACTGGTGTCGGGATGAAACGGCTTCATGCGGGGGTGGAAGCGCGTTCATTGCCGGGTTTCATCCAATAATAGCGAACGAAATTCCAGCAGATGGGCGGCAGTGGCTTTTTCGGCCGCTTTCACTGCGTCATGATAGATTCCGAGCACTTTGTTTCCGGCGGGAGTGATGACCGCTCCGCCCTGGGCTTTTCCTCCGCGTGAGAGAGAAACGAGAGGTTCCTGAAAACGCTCGTTGAGGCCTTTCACGATTTTCCAGGCTTTCATGTAGGACATGCCCATTTCCGCGGCGGCGGCTTGAACCGATCCGAGGGTGCGGATTTTTTCCAACAGTTCCGCTTTTCCCGGGCCGAAAGAAAGCTCTCCGGAAAGCAGAAGGCGAATGGGGTGTTCGTCGGACATGAGGGAAGCATTCCGGTCGGGCGTGGGCTTGCAAGCTTCGATCCGGTTCGAGGGGTTTTGAAAAGAGCGTTTGGGGGTGACGAAATTGGCAGAAAAAATAAGTAGAGATAGTTAGTTTTTTCTTGCTTGATAGCCAATGATCTGATTTAATTTTCAGCCTTGTTTATCTCAAGGAAGGGGGATTGCAATAGGCTAGGAAGTAAATCCTTATCTTTCAATGGATTAGAAGCGGGAACGGAGGAGTGAAAAATTCAGAAAATATATCAAAATTTTCTTGAAGTTTATAACAATATCATGACAAAAAGCCCGTCGCATTTCACCCCGTTTGAAACAGCGAAAAACATTGGTTTAACCTCCTCAACTCATTAAGTTCCATGAAATCGAAATATCTTCGTTTTGTAAGATCAGCGTTTCCGACGTTGATCGTGATGTCCTCAACCTTGCAGTTCGCCGATGCGGCGGCGATCGCCACTGCCGGAAATGGCAGTTTGGTGGTGAGCGCCGTGGATAACGGTGCGAACCGAATCGTCGTGAATGGTGGAGTGACTCCTGTGGTCACCATCCTGAGTGGCACGGTCCTGACTCCTGATGGGACGAATCCCAGCATCATTCTTAACAGTGGTGGATACCACGACTCCTCGTTCAACGGAGTATTCGATTCCTCGGGGATCCCGGCGAACGTGGTTCCGGGTTCCGTTACGCCCAGCGTGCCCTCGGTAGGCATCATCACTAACGCGGGGATTCTTTCCTCGAACCGGGCGGGCCTGGAAGGGAATTACAACACATTCACTTTTTACAACACCGGCAGCCTGAGCGGCGCGACCTCGGGTATCCGTGAAGTGGGTGATGGCTCGATCATCGTCAACGTGGGAAGCATCACCGGTGCGAATGGCAGCGGTATCAGTGGTACGTTCATCGTACCGACGGCGGACAATGTGACGGTTCATAACACCGGCACCATTTCCGGAAATGGAACGCTGAGCAGCGGTATCGTTCTGGCGGACGACGCCCTGATTATCAACTCCGGTTCCATTTCCGCGACCGGCAGCCTTTCCTCGGGGATTTCCGTGGCGGACGACGCCGTGATCTATAACCTCTCCGGCGGCTCCATTTCGGGTGTCGGATCGGGCATTTTCTCCACGGGTGACAGCCTTACGCTGAATAACTGGGGCACGGTGACCGGCACCAGCGGGCTGGCGATTTCCGGTGCCGCGCTCGGGGCGGACCTGATCAATATCAACGCGGGCTCCGTCATCAACGGGGCCATTGCCGCGAACGGCGGTGCCGACGTGGTGAATATCAGCGCGGACTACACCGGGAATACCACCATCAACGGCTCGGTGCTGGGTGGCTTGGGAGCCGATGAAATTTCGGTGACGGCCGACGCCTGGGACCCGATTTATTACACGTATGTGAACGGTGCGGTCACCATCGACGGTAACGTGGACGGCGGGACCGGTGCAGACATTATCACGCTCGCCGCGAGCAATCTGGGCACCATCGAGGTGACGGGTGATGTCGAAGGTGGCGCCGGAGCGGACGAAATTTCGCTCACCGCGACGAGCGGCGGCTCCATCACGGTCGACGAAATTCTCGGCGATTCCGGCGATGACCTCATCACCCTTTCGGCTTCCGGAATCGGCAGTATCGTGCAGACCCTGAGCGATATCGAAGGCGGTTCGGGCGCAGACATCATCACCCTGGAAGCGCTCAACGGCGGTGTCGTGCTCGTGCAGGATGACATCTGGGGAGATGGCGGAGATGACACGATCACTCTTCGCAGCACGGACGGCTACACCCGCGGCTCCGTCGTCGTTCTGGACGATGTCGGCGGCGGTTCCGGCTACGACATTCTGAATCTGGAAGGTGGCCTCGCGACAATCGTCGATCCGACGGATTTGTCGTCGGCGACGGGCTCCGGCTTCATCGGTATCCTCGGTGACGTGGACGGCATCGAGGAAATCAACAAGACGGGTGAGGGCACCGCTTTCATCACCGGTTATGATTTCGTCGATAACGTGGTAACCGACTGGGTCGATGTCGAGGTGGATGCCATCAATGTGAACGAAGGTGGCCTCTACATCAACGGCTGGGTGTGGGGAAGTTCCACGGACAAAACCGCTGTGACCGTTAACGGCGGTGAAATCGGCGGCACCGGTCACTGGGAGGCCGATGTGGTGTTGAATGCCGGGACCGGTATCAGCGCAGGCCAGACTTCCCTCAATCTGGATTGGGACGTGAACGATTCCACGAGCTTTCCCACCGGTGTCCCCATCGTGGACGCCATCGGCGATCTGGAAATTCATGGCAGCCTCACGGTCAACGATGGCGCGTTCATCCGCTACGACCTGAAGACCCAGCTGGATACTTCCAGCCCGATCGCTGGCAATGGCGATGCGGATCTGATCTATCACTGGGATTACGATTCCGGTGATGTCGTGACATTGGGCGCGGGTTCCTCGGTCCGCCTGTCGCCTACCAGCCTGGACCAGGCGGTGAGCGATGGTCGCTATGTCATCATCGAAAGCGAGCAACTCATTTCCGGTGCCCCGTTGCCTGACGCCGTGACGGTGCAGGTGAATGCGAACGTCGCGGATGCAGGTGGCTTCGCCGGTTCCCTGGTGCCGTTCCTCAGCGGTATCGAGACGGCGAATCTGACGGGGACGAACCTGGCCTGCTTCACGACACTCTCCATCGTTTTCAATGACGTGGGAGGCGAAAGCCTGGTGGCCGATGTCCAGCATAACTACGCGGGGCTCGGTTTGTCCGCGAACCAAGCCTCCATTGGTGCCGCCATCGACTCGCTGGTCAACAGCCCCAGCGCCTTGGTGCAGGACTTCATCAGCGCGCTCGATCTCTCCAACGCCGCTACGGCGGTGGCCACGCTCGCGTCGCTTTCTCCGGAAGCCCAGCTTTCGCAGGCGGTCGCCGTGGCGAATTCGGGCTACCGTGTCCATCATCTGCTCCGGAATCATTCCGCTGCGGTTCGCGCCGACAGCACAACGACGGTGAGAATTCCGGTGGGTATCACCGCCAAGGGTGAAACCGTGGCTCCCTCCGTTTCTTCGAACCGCGGCAATGTCTGGGGTGCCATTTCCTACGATTGGCAGGACTACGATGACGACCGGAATGTCCCGCGTCAGTCCTACGATGGTGAGGCTGCTGCCGTCACCGCCGGCTTCGACTGGCGCGTCGCTCCGCAACTCGTCCTCGGGGTGCTCGTCGATGCTTCGAGAGGTGATTACGATTATGACAACGGTTCCGATTCCGAAATCGATTCGGCCCGGATCTTGGCTTACGGCACCTTTGGTGGCTCCACGGGCCTGTATTCCGACTTCGCGGTGGGTTACGGTCATCACGACCTCGATTCCAAGCGGGCGCTTGGCGGACTCCTGAGTGGTGCTTCCGCCCGCAGCTCCACCGAGGCGGACAGCTGGCAGGCAACCGCCACCGTCGGCTATGCCTTCGGTAACGAAACGTTCAAGCACGGGCCGTTCGGTGGACTCGAGTATCAGAACATCGACGTCGATGGTTATAACGAACGGGGTATCCTTCCGGTCCGGGTGGATGGCTACAGCGTGGATTCGCTCCGCGGTCTGATCGGCTATCGCGTGGATGCCCGTTCCGGTCGCTTCACGCCTTATGCTTCCGTGGCTTACGCCCATGAGTTCAAGGATGATGACATCAAGGCGAACGGTTCCCTCGCTGGCGCTCCGTTCCAGGTCAGAACCTCCGGCCTCGGTTCGGCGATTCTTGTGGGCCTTGGCAGCGGTTACGCCGTGAACGACGCGCTCACGCTGAACCTCGGCTACCGTGCCGAGATCTCCGTCGAGGATGATGGCTTGGACAGCCACGGCCTGAACTTCGGTGCGAACTGGAAGTTCTGATTCCGGTCCGTTCTACGTGTATTCGGCCACCGGTACCTTCGGGTGCCGGTGGCTTTTTTCTTCGTGCGGCCGTCGAGAATCCGCTTGCCCTGCGCCGCCGGAATCCGCAACCTGCCGCGCACCAAGGCGGCTTGGCGGAATTGGTAGACGCGCTCGACTCAAAATCGAGTTCTTACGAGTGTGGGTTCGAGTCCCACAGCCGCTACTTTTTTACGTTGCGTCGCCGGGTTTCTCCCGAGATTTCTCTGAAAAACGCAGCAATGGCATCCCCTCGTACCATCGGCATCATCGCAGGCAGCGGAGTTTATCCCGAAACCTTCATCGCGGCCGCCAGGCGGCAGGCTCCCGAGGTCCGGCTGGTGGTGGCGGCTTTCAACGGGGAAACGAAACCGGAGCTGGCGGAAAAAGTGGAGGCGATCGAGTGGTTGCGCGTCGGCCAGTTGAGCCGGTTGATCAAGTTTTTCAAACGCGAGGGCGTGGAAGAGGCGGTGATGATGGGGCAGATTTCTCCGAAGAACCTGTTCGATCTGCGGCCCGATTTGCGGATTCTGATGATGCTGGCGCGGGTGAAGGAGCGCAATGCGGAGACCTTGTTCGGCGCGATCGGCGAGGAACTGGCGAAGGATAGCATCACGCTGTTGCTGGCGACGACGTTTCTGGAAGATCACCTTCCGGAGCCGGGGCCGGTGTTCGGTCCGAAGTTCCGGAAACGCCAGTTGGAAGACGCGGCGTTCGGTTTCAAAATCGCGAAACACAGCGCGGCGGTGGACATCGGCCAGAGCGTGGTGATCCGTCATGGCACGGTGCTGGCGGTGGAGGCGTTCGAAGGCACGAACGCGTGCATCCGCCGGGGCGGCGAGCTGGGACGTGGCAAGGAGACGATGCTGGTGAAGGTTTCCAAGAACAACCAGGATTTCCGCTTCGATGTGCCGGTGGTCGGTCCGAGAACGATCGAGATCTGCGCGGAGGCGGGGGTGAATTACATCGTGGTGGAGGCCCGCCGGACGATGGTGCTGGAACGGGAGAAGGTGCGCGAGCTGTGCGAGCGGCATGGCATCGGCCTGCACGCGGTGGAATAGGGAAATTTTCCTCCAACAATCTCTTGTGGAATCGGGAGAGTGGACGATGAGAAATACGGGTCGTTTCGCCCGTTGCCGCCATGATTCTGGATACCTTCTGCAAATTGATCTATCGAACCTCGGAGGACGTGCCGGTGATTTTCATGCTGCGGCCCCGGAGTGGCTGGGCGCAATGGATCATGCGGGAGGAATTCCACCTGCATCCGCCGGTGTCGGCGGTGGAGTTCACCGATGTGTATGGAAATCTCTGCCAGCGGCTGACGATGCCCGAAGGCGAATTCCACGTGTTGGTGAAGGTGCGGGCGAATGTGCCGGACGCGCTGGACGTGGAGATGGACGTGCCGCTCGCTCCGGTGGAGCAATTACCGACGGAGGCGTTTCATTATCTTCTGCCGAGTCGTTATTGCCAGTCGGACCGGTTGAGCGAACTGGCGGAACGGATCGTCGGAGATATGCCGCAAACCTACGGACAGGTGGAAAAAATCCGGGCGTGGATTTATGAGAATATCCGCTACGAGTATTCGACGAGCGACAGCTCGACTTCGGCGCTGGACACAGTGGATTCGAAAGTGGGGGTGTGCCGGGATTTCGCGCATCTGGGGATCGCGCTGTGCCGTTCCCTGACGATTCCGGCGAGGATGGTGGTCGGGTTTTTGCACGGGCTGGAGCCGATGGATCTGCACGCGTGGTTCGAGGCATTCATCGGCGGACGTTGGTACACGTTCGACGCGACACAAAGCGAACCGAAGGGGAACCGGGTGGTGATCGCCTATGGCCGGGACGCGTCCGATGTGGCGCTGGCCACGATTTTCGGCTCGTTCGAGCTGATGGAAATGAAGGTCACGGTGGTGCCGGTGGATTTTTGCAAGTGAATGGAGCGCCGGTCTTCAGACCGGCTTGGCTTCGCAGCGGAAAGAGCCGACGTGAACGTCGGCGCTCCGTTACGTTCCGGGGAGGTTCAGCTTGGAGAGTTCGGCCTCGATGATGCGGTCGCATTCCTCGATCTGGCGTTGGCGGCGGATGCGGGCTTCCTCGGCGAGTTGTTCGAGGGTGTCGATGTCGTAGAGGTAGACTTCCTCGATTTCGCCGACGGCGGGGTCGATGTCGCGCGGGACGGCGATGTCGATGAAGAACAGGGGCCGGTATTTCCGGGCGCGGCGGGCTTTTTCGACATCCGCGCGGTGGATGATGGCGTGGGGTGCGCCAGTGGAGGATATGACGACGTCGACTTTTTCGAGAATGCTCTGCCATTCGTCGAACTTCACGGCCTGGCCCTGCATTTCGTGGGCGAGCTCGACGGCGCGATCGTAGGAACGATTGGTGACGAAAATGGATTTGGCGCCCCGTGAGACGAGAGCCTGGGCGGTGAGACGGCTCATTTCTCCGGCTCCGAGGATCATGACCTCGCTGTCCTTGAGATGGCCGAAGATTTTTTCCGCGAGATCGACGGCGACGTTGCCGATGGAGGTGGAGCCTTCCTGAATGGCGGTTTCGGTGCGGACTTTCTTGCCGACGCCGAAGGCACGCTGGAAAACGCGGTTTAGCACGCCGCGGGTGGCGCCGGAATCGAGGGCGGCCTGATAGGCTTGTTTCACCTGGCCGAAAATCTCGGTCTCGCCGAGCACCATGGAGTCCAGCCCGCTGACGACGCGGCACAGGTGGCGGGCGGCGTCGTGTTTCCGCATGCGGTAGAAGTGGGCGGGGAGATTTTCCGCCGAGGGGACTTTTTCCGCCAACAGGTGTTCGAGGTGAAGAAAGGTGCGGGTGGCGTCTGTGGAGGCGAGGTAGAATTCCGTCCGGTTGCAGGTGGAGACGACCACGGCTTCATCGGCGGCGACGTGCTGGATCAAGTCGTAGGCGGCTTCGCCGAGTTTCGGAGCGCCGACGGCGAACCGCTCCCGCACTTCCACAGGTGCGGTCCGGTGATTCAGTCCCAAACACAAAAGCTCCATTAGACGAATGCAAACACCACCAGAGAAAGGATGAATAGCGTCACTGCCGTGAGCGAGAACCGGCGTCCCGTCATTCCCCGGACCTTTTTGATCCCGATCAGGAAAACGTAGGCCAGCCAGACGGCGATGGCTGCGATGAAATGTTTCGACGCTTCCGGTTTGTGCGGCATGAGCAGGCCGGCGGCGATGCCGAGGGTGAGCAGGCCGGTGCCGAGCAGGAGCAGGCGTTCGAGGGAAATGAGGAGTTCCCGCACCGGCGGGAGATTCCGGAACAGGCTGCTTTCGAGGTGGTGGGCTTTCAGTTGTTTGTCGAGGACCAGAAACATGACACCGGCGACGGCGGCGAGGGCGAGGGCTCCGTAGGCGAGCACGGAGGTGGCGGAGTGCGTTTCCCCCCACGGATTGCTCGTCATGACGCGCGCTGGCTCGGAAGTGAGGACGCCGGGGACGAAGGCGACGGCCTGGAAAATGACAACCAGCGGGGCGGAAAAAACGCCGAGCAGGGAAATGCGGTAGGGTGGGCCGATGAGGAGGTAGAACAAGGTCAGCGACCAGGCGAGATAGGTTAGGATTTCCCCGAGATCGCGCAAGGGGCAGGCCCCCCGGGCTTCGCCGCGCAGCATCAGGAAGGCGAGCTGGCAGAGAAAGGCCCCGGCCATCCAGGCGACGGTCCATTTGCTGCGGGCTCCGTGACGCACCGAGCGGATGCCCAAAATGCCACCCACTGCGGCGAGCAGGGTGGCGGCGAGCAGAATCCAGCGGTCCATGCCCCTGCATGCCGTCCCCGAGGGACTCGTGCAAGCCACAATCGTCCGGGAAACCCTGACATGCAGGGGGCATGCGGACTCCGATGTCCTCTGTTTGAAACTTTTTGACTCAGGCCAACTTGTGGCTAGGCTATCGAACCCTCCTTTCTCGTGGAGGGGACAACAACCAACTATTGCTATGAAAACGAAACTTTGGATTGCAGCCATCGCCTTGCCGCTGACTTTCGCCGCATGTCAAAAGACGGAAACCGTTTCCGAACAAATGGACTCGGGTGCCGAAAAAGTTTCCGAAGGTCTTCGGGAAATGGCGGATGCCGCCGGTGAGAAAGCGAGTGAAGCCGCGGCGGAAGCCAAGGCCGCCGCGGAGCAAGCCACCGCGGATGCGAAGGCTGCCGCCGAAAAAGCCGCCGAGGAGGCGAAAGCCGCTTCGGAACGCGCGACCGAGGCCGTGAAAGACGCTGCCGCGGAAGTGAAGGAGCAGGCGTCCGACGCGGCTTCCGCCGCCGGAGATGCCACCCGGGACGCGGTGGATGCGGCCAAGGAAAAAATCGACGAAGCCAAGGAAAAGCTGGAGGAAAAGGCCGAGGAGAACCCGCAGTGAACCGGTCGCGGCGAGTGTGCCGCATTTTTTGAAAATTCGATGAAAGGACCCGCTCAGGCGCTTCGTAGCTTGGGCGGGTTTTTTCTGCCTGCCTGTCTGTTTTTTCTTCTGAAGCGTTATTTATGAACCACTTTGATTTGCTCGTGACTTTGACCGGCGGCCTGGGGGCCGCGCTGCTCCTTGGCTACCTTTCCCACCGTATCGGACTTTCGCCCATCGTGGGATACCTGTTGGCGGGGATCGTGGTGAGTCCGCACACGCCGGGCTTCGTGGCCCATAAGGAGCTGGCGAACGAGCTGGCCCACGTCGGGGTGATCCTGCTGATGTTCGGGGTGGGTCTGCATTTCCATTTCAAGGAGTTGCTGGCGGTGAGGAGGATCGCGATCCCGGGTGCGGTGGTGCAGAGTCTGGCGGCCACGCTGTTGAGCATGGTGCTGATGCGCTTTTTCGGATGGGACTGGACGCAGGGAGCGGTGTTCGGCATGGCCATCGCGGTGGCGAGTACGGTGGTGCTCACCCGGATTCTGGTGGACAACAACGCCCTGCACTCGCCGATCGGCCACATCGCGATCGGCTGGCTGGTGGTGGAGGACATTTTCACGGTGTTCCTGCTGGTGATGATCCCGGCGATTTTCGGTTCGGAGGTGGAAAATTTCAGCGTCGCCTCGATCTCGATGTCGCTGGTGTGGACGGCGGTGAAAATCGGGGCCTTGGCGGGCTTTACTTTCGTGGTCGGCGGTTGGGCGATTCCCCGGCTGCTCACTCTCATTTCGCGCACGGGGTCCCGTGAACTGTTCACGCTCGGCATTCTGGTGATCGCCCTGGGCATCGCGGTGGGATCGGCGAAGCTGTTCGGAGTGTCGATGGAACTTGGCGCTTTCCTCGCGGGGATGGTGGTGGGGCGTTCGAATTTCAGCACGCGCGCCGCGACGGACGCGTTGCCGATGAAGGATGCCTTCGCGGTGCTGTTCTTCGTTTCCGTCGGGATGCTGTTCGATTACAAAAGTTTGTTCGAAACACCGTTGCTCATCCTGACGACGGTGGCGATCGTGGTGGTGGGCAAGCCGCTGGCGGCCATCGTCATCACGTTGTTGCTGCGCTATCCGTTGCGCACGGCGATGGCGGTGGGGGCGGTGCTGGCGCAGATCGGCGAGTTTTCCTTCCTCGTCGGCACGATGGCGCTCTATTACAAACTGATCGATGAGAGCGCCTTCAATGTGCTGGTGGCGACCTCGATCATTTCGATCACGCTCGCGCCGATTTTCTATCGCCTGATCGAGCCGATCGAGCGGCAACTGGCGAAGTTCCCGGGGCTGTGGAAATTCCTCAATCGCGGAACCAGCAAGGGGAACGAAACCGCGACCTTCGAGAGCGATCCGAACGATCGCCGGGCGGTGGTCATCGGCCATGGACCGGTCGGCCGCATGATGTGCCGTTTGCTCAAGGACAACGAGTTTTCCCCGATGGTCGTGGAAATGAATGTCGATACGGTGAACGAGCTGAGGGCGCAGGGTGAAACAGTGATTTACGGCGACGCCACGCACGAGGCGACCTTGCTGGAAGCGGGGACGAAGACGGCGGATCTTTTTATTCTGAGTTCCTCCAGCATCAGTTCCGGCAAGGAAATCATCAAGCTGGCGAAACGGCTCAATCCGGAAATCTGGGTGGTGGCGAGAACTTCTTACCTCAGGCAGGCGGATGAGCTGTTGGCCGCCGGAGCGGACACGGTGATGTCAGGGGAAGGGGAAGTCGCCCTTTCCATGACGGAGGCCGTGTTGGAGCATTTCGGCGCGACTCATGAACAGATGGATCGCGAGCGGGAGCGTGTGCGGACGGAGTTGTTTCCGTGCGCCAAGGTGTCATGATGTTTTCCTTATATGAATTTGTTGCTCATCGAGTGCACTCTGATCCTGTTGCTTTTACTGGCCAACGGGGTATTCGCCATGACGGAAATCGCCATCGTTTCCTCGAAGCGAGGGCTGCTGAAAGCGATGGCGGACAGCGGAAACCCGGGAGCGGCGAGAGCGCTGGCCTTGGCCGACGAGCCGAACCGCTTTCTTTCCACGGTGCAGATCGGCATCACGCTGGTCGGCATCGTGGCGGCTGCCTTCGGCGGTGCGAACATCGCGAACCGTCTGGCGGTGGTGATGGCCGATGTGCCGGTGATCGGGCCCTTCGCGCCGCAGGTTTCGTTCGTGCTGGTGATCGGGGTGCTGACGTATTTTACGCTGATTATCGGAGAGTTGGTGCCGAAGAGCCTGGCGATGCGCTTTCCGGAAAAGATCGCCTGCACGATGGCGCGGCCGATGGAGATGCTGGCCCGATTCGCGGGTCCGGCGGTGTCAGTGCTGGCGTATTCCACCAGCGCGCTGTTGAGGATCGTGGGCGTCAAGGAAACGGCGGAAAACCGGATGTCGCGCGAGGAATTCACGGTGCTGGTGCGGGAGGGCATCATTTCCGGCAGCACGGACGTGTCGGAAACGCGGATGATGGAAGGAGTGTTCGGCTTCGAGAATCTGGATGTGTACGACATCATGATTCCCCGTCCGAAGATCGTGTGGCTGGATCAGGATATGCCGCACGAAGCGTGCTGGCAGGCGATCGTCCGCAGCACGCAGACGCATTTCCCGGTGTTCAAGGGCCAGCGGGACTATCTGGTCGGCGTGGTGTCGCTGAAGGATTGCTATGCGAAACTCGCCGCCGGGAAGAAAGTCGATTTCCAGGAGGTGATGCAGCCGCCGCTGTTGGTGCCGGAAATCCAGAAAGCCAGTGTGCTGCTGGAAACGTTCCGCGTGACGGGGAATCACGTGGCTTTCGTGGTCAATGAGTTCGGCAGCGTGATCGGTATGGTGACGCTGATGGACCTGATGGAAACGATTGTCGGTGACGTTCCTTCGCAGGAGGAGCGCCTGATTCACGTGATCCAGCAGAGGGAGGACGGTTCGTGGCTGGTGGACGGTTTGTTCGAGATCGAAAAACTCGGGAACTACCTCGAAGGCTTCATTCCCTCGGAAGGTGCGGGCAGCGAGTATCAGACTCTGGCGGGATTGTTTTCACAGCGTCTGGCACGCGTGCCTCTGGAGCGCGATGTGCTGGAGGAAAGCGGCTGGCGTTTCGAAATCCTCGATATGGACGGCATCCGGGTGGACAAGGTGCTGGCGACGAAATGCGGCGATGGTCTGTGACGGCCGTTTCTTTACCCGGAAAATCCCGATGGGAAATGCGCCGCTCATGGAGCGCCGTGACATGGCCTTCTTTTCCGTTTCCTGATCCACGATTTGCGATACGTTACAGGGCATGAAACTCATAAGATTCGGTGAGGCGGGCCGGGAGGAACCGGGGATTTTACTGGAAGATGGTCGGCGGATGGATGCCAGCGGGGAATTTCTGGATTACGACGAGGGTTTTTTCGCAATGGGCGGGCTGGAATCCCTGGCGGAGTGGGTGGCGGATGGTTGCCCGGGCGGGGTGGAAGTGGATCCTCTGGCAAGGCTCGGACCACCGGTGGCGAGGCCGTCGAAGATCGTTTGCGTGGGGAAAAACTATCTGGAGCACGCGAAGGAGCTGGGGGAGGGAATCCCGACGGAGCCGACGCTTTTCCTGAAAGCGACCACCGCCTGGAGCGGGCCGACGGACGATCTGGTCATTCCCCGGGGTGCGACCAAGCTCGACTACGAGGTGGAGCTGGCGGTGGTGATCGGAAAAACCGCGAGTTGTGTGGATGAGTTTGTGGCGATGGATCATGTCGCGGGTTATTCGACCTTTTGCGATTATTCCGAGCGGGCGTTTCAGAAGGAAATGGGCGGCCAGTGGACGAAGGGAAAAAGCGCGGACGGATTCGCGCCGATCGGGCCTTGGCTGGTCACGGCGGATACGGTGCCGGATGTGCAAAAACTGCGCCTGTGGTCCAGGGTGAATGGCGAGCTGCGGCAGAATAGCTGGACCGGTGACATGCTGGTGGGCGTGAGGCAGTTGGTGAGCTACATCAGCCGTTTCATGACCTTGTTGCCCGGCGATGTGATCGCGACCGGGACTCCGGCGGGTGTGGGGATGGGAATGAATCCGCCGTGTTATTTGCAGGCTGGAGATTTTGTGGAATGTGGAGTAGAAGGGCTGGGAGAAATCGAACAAAGAGTGGTGGCGCATCCGTGAACTTAAAAATTGATGGTTGGGAATCGATGGTGGATGGAAAGAGCAGACAAAACTCCGCACTCCTCTCCGCGACCTCCGATCCCTGGCGTTTCGATCCATCCAAAACATGAATAAGAATCTCCATGCTCCTGATCGCTTTGCGTTCCTTTGCGGCTTTGCGGTAGGCTGCAACTCTGGAGACATCCGCGCTCCTTTGGCATGAGACGAAAACTCTCCATTCTATCCTGGCCGAAACCGCCGGGCGGCCCGCATCGCTCGATCTGTCATTTCTGTGACACGATCCACGAAGCCTCGCCGATCCCCGAAGGAACGTCCGCCCGTTGCCAGCGTTGCGGCGCGGTGCTTTTCCAGAACCGTCCGGCATCGCTGCGGCGGGCGACGGCTTTTTCCATGACGGCGCTCGCGCTGCTCATCCTCGTGCATTTCTTTCCGTTCCTGACGATGGACGCCGCAGGCATGCGCCGGACGTTGAACCTGACGAGCGCGTCCATCGCTCTCATCAACCAGGGGAGCTATCTCGTCGGTTTCGGCGTCGGGCTTTTCACCGTGGTGCTGCCGACGCTGATGGCGAGCGGCCTGCTGGTGGTGTGCGGACCGTTGATTTTCGGACGGATGGTGCCGGGTGCGGATACGGTGGCGAAATGGCTGAGCCGGATCGAGCCCTGGAATATGATCGAGGTCTTCGTGCTGGCGGTGCTCGTCAGCCTGCTGAAAATCGCGAAAGTGGCCGACGTGCATTTCGGCATCGGGTTTTACGTGTTCTGCCTGTTGATGTTTTGCATGGCGGCGGCCGTTGCCGGCATTGATCGCGACGAACTTTGGGATCGCCTGGAGGTGGCGCGGGGCAAGGTATGAAAACCATGCTCTCGACCCGCTCCGATCTTCCCCGGGGGATCGATCATCATCTCGCGGGGTGCCACACCTGCGGCAAGGTGTCCCCGGAAGCCTGGAAGCGCTGTCCGCGTTGCGGCACTCATTTGCACCTGCGCAAGCCGGACAGCATCCGCCGCACGCTGGCGCTGCTCCTCGCGGCGGCGGTTTTTTACCTGCCTGCGAATGTTCTGCCGATCATGACCATCACGGAAGTCGGAAGGGTGAACGAAACGACGATCATCGAGGGCATGATTACGTTCTGGAAATCCGGCGCTTACCCGATCGCGATCGTGATTTTCACCGCCTCCATCCTGATTCCGCTGCTGAAAATCGTCGCCCTGTGCTGGCTTTGCGCGGCGTCGGCGGGAAAGCTTCACCCTTCGCCGAAGGCGCTGGGCCGGATTTATCTGGTTACGGAGCTGATGGGACGCTGGTCGATGGTTGATATTTTCGTAGTTGGAATTTTGATCGCCCTCGCCCAGCTTGGGAACTATATGGCGATCGCCATCGGTCCCGGTGCGTTCGCTTTCGCGATGGTGGTGATCCTTACCATGTTTTCCGCCATGAGTTTCGATCCCCGCCTGCTGTGGGACCGCCTGATTGCCGAAAATTCCGAATCTTCACCCAACCCTTCCGATCTTGAGAGCGTCGACACCCACTCCTGATGCCGAGCCCGCCATTCCGGTCTATCGTCCTTCCCAGCGTTGGAATATCGTCTGGGTGGTGCCGATTCTGGCTGTTCTTCTCGGCGGCTGGTTGATTTATCAGAATTTCAAGGCAAAGGGGCCTGTCGCCGTGATTCATTTCGATACCGCCGAGGGTATCGATGCCGGGAAAACCGAAATCCGCTGCCGCTCGGTGAGGGTCGGTGTGGTGAAACATGTCGAACTCAGCGAGGATCTGAAATCGGTGGTCGTTTCCGCCGAGCTGGAGCCGGATGCGGAAAAACTGCTCCGCGAGGGTTCGCGCTTCTGGGTCGTCCGCCCGCGCGTGTCGGCGACCGATGTTTCCGGCCTGAGCACGCTCATCACCGGTGCTTTCATCGAGCTGGATCCGGGCAACGGGACGGAAAAACAACTTGAATACGTCGGGCTGGAAACCCCGCCCGCCACCAACTGGAGCATCCCCGGAAGACGTCTGGTGCTGGAAACGGAAGCCGCGGGCATTCTCACGCCCGGTTCTCCCGTGTATTATCGCGGTTTCGAGGTCGGACGCATCGAATCCCGACGGCTGGCTCCCGATGGCGGCAAGGTGATTTACGACGCGTTCATCAAGGACGAATACAGTCATCTGGTGAAAACCAACTCCCGTTTCTGGAACAGCAGCGGCATCGACATCACGGCTGGCGTGGACGGCTTCAAGGTGCGCACACCGTCCTTCCAGGCGATGGTGTCGGGAGGCGTGGTTTTCGGACTTCCGGAAAACGAGGAGCCGGGCGAGGCGGCGAAAAACGGCACGGTTTATACACTCTATCGAGATGAAGCGGCCGCGCAGAAGGCGAGTTTCAATCCGACGCTGCGTTTCCTCCTTCAGTTCAATCAATCGGTGCGTGGTCTCAGTCGCGGCGCTCCCGTCGAGTTCCGCGGCATCGTGATCGGGCGTGTGGTCGATATTTCGTTCAATTATTACAGCGAGAATGAATCGGACGATCGCCGGATTCCGGTGTTGATCGAAATCGATCCCTATCAACTGCGTCGCGAAACCGCCGAGAAACTTACCGAAAGCACCGAGTTCATCGCCGAGGCCGTCGCCAATGGATTCCGGGCCGCTTTGAAAACCGGAAGCCTGCTGACCGGCGCGATGTACGTGGATCTCGATTTCTATCCGAATGCCGAACCCGCCCAGCTAGGCATCGCCGGGAACCTGCCGACGCTGCCGACGATTTCCTCCGGCTTCTCCCAGCTCGAAGCCAAGATCACCGCCATCCTCGACAAGCTCCAGGCCCTGCCGCTGGACGAAACCATGCGGAATTTCTCGCTCGCCGCGGAGACCTCGCAGGCGACCTTGAAGGAAATCCAGCAAACCGCCGAGGCGGCGCGGAAAACTCTCGATGATCCGCAGTTCCGCCAGCTTCCATCCGATCTGCGCAAGACCCTGGATGAACTTCAGAAATCCGTGAACAGCGTGGGACCGGACGGTGCCATCCAGGGCGATCTGCTGCGCTCTCTCGACGAACTGCGCGCCGCCCTGCGTTCCATCAAATCGATGACGAATTCGATCAACGAAAAACCGAGTTCCTTGCTGTGGGGGAAAGACTCCTCCGGCAATCCGGTTCCCAAAGCCCCGAAAAACTGATCGCCATGTCCCTGACCGCTTCACTCCGCCTTTCGCTTCTGTTTCTGGCAGCCGTGCTCCTGAGCGGTTGCGGTTCCGGTGGCAAAACCTACTACATGCTCACCCCTGATGGGCCGGCTCCGGCAGGCTCGGGAATGGGGATCGGCGTCGGTCCGGTTTCCCTCGCAGAATACATCGACCGTCCGAATCTGGTGGTCCAGGAAGACGCCAATCAGCTCGGTGTGGCGGAAGATCACCGTTGGGCGGGCGATCTGGGAGATTCCATCGCACGGGTGACCGCCACCAATCTCGGTCGCCGTCTTCGCTCCGGAAACATCCGCGTTTACCCGTGGCCCAGTGACGGCGCGATCCGCTATCAGGTCGTCCTGGACATCCGCCAGTTTCATGCCGCGGCGGATGGCTACGCGGTGCTCGAAGCCGGTTGGAGAGCCTACGCGCTTCCCGAGCGCCGCCTGATCGCATCCCGCACGTTCACCGCTCGCGAGCCCTTGGTTTCAAGCGGTTATCAGCCCCTTGTGGCCGCGCAATCCAGGTTGCTTTCGAGGCTGGCGGATGACATCGCGAAGAAGCTAAAATAAAAAATCTACTGATTATCAGTGGATTGCGTGGAGGAAGGAAGGCGAAATGGTTGAAATTTTAAAAAAGTTAAAGTTTACCATTGCAAATTATTAACCTCCATGCCAACTTCCCACCGCAGCACACGAATCCCTCGGGATTTCGGAGCTGCCATTTCCAGGTTTCGGTCTGGCCACGGCTAGCACCTTTTTAAGATCCGGGGGGATTCCTTAAAAAGAGGCCATGGGCATCCTGAAACTCTTTGGGGGGAATGTGCAAAAAAGACGTGGATCAGCAATGGTCCGCGTCTTTTGCGTTTGGGGGCGCGGGTTTTCTCGTTCGACTTCCCGGGCACCGGAGGACAGAAATCCGGAGTGGAAACATCGAGTGCGAATGAAAGGCTGCATGTGGTTTTCGGTCCTCCGGCGGCCGGAAAAACCACGGTCGCCCGCAAGCTCGCCGCCGATCTAGGGGCGGTTCTGCTGGACAGCGACGAGGTGACGGAGCGGCTGGTACGCGCGGGGATGAAGCTGGCCGGGCTCGATCCGGATGACCGCGATTCTCCCGCCTACAAAACCGCTTACCGCGATGCGGTTTACGAAACGCTCTACGACATCGCCCGTTCGAACCTTTCCCACGTTCCGGTGGTGATCGCCGGGCCGTTCACCCGCGAAGGAGCGGATGCCTCCTGGCCCGGGAAACTGCGCGAACGCCTCGGTGTGCCCCCCGTTTTCCATTTCGTCTGGTGCTCCCCGGAAAAACGTCGGGAACGCGTGAAAGCCCGTGGTGAATCCCGCGATTTACCGAAGCTGGCGGATTGGGAAAATTACATCGCCACCTGCCGCGAAGAACGTCCGGTGTTTCCGCATCGATTTGTCGAATCGTAGCGGCCACGTTCGGTTTCCGGAAAAATCCATCGCCATTCCTTCCCGCATGAATTCCTACGAACTCCTTTCTCTCTCTCCACGCCTGATACTTTCCGACGACGAGCTTCGCGACGCGTTTCGCGAAGCGGGAAAAAACGCGCATCCGGATGCCGGGGGAGGCGAGGCCGAGTTCGCGGCGATCCGCGAGGCGCACGCGGTGTTGGCGAGTCCGTCGCGGAGATTGAAGCTTTGGCTGGAACTGCGTGGGCTCACGGCATCTCCACGGGGAGCGATCGGTGATTCGCTGATGGATCTTTTTTCGGAAGTCGGGCGAGTGACGCAACAGGCGGAAGCGGTGATCCGGAAACGCGATGAAGCGAAATCTTCGTTGGTGCGGGCGATGCTGGAAGGAGAAACGCAGATTTGCCGCGAGGCGGTGGAGGATGCGATCGGCAAGGTGGATGCGGTGATCGAACGGGAGTGCGCGGTTTTTCCCGAACTGGAAATCGCGACGGAGCTGGATCTGGAGACGGTTTCCCGGATCGCGCGGGATCTTGCGTTTCTGGAAAAGTGGAAAGCGAGTCTGCGGGCGTGTTACGCGAGGTTGGTGTAAAAGAGTGAAAGTGGTTGTGGCGTCCCGCCGCAACTTATGGAAACTGCGGCGGGAAGCCGCAGCCACTTTTATGTCACAGAATTCCACTCCTCCGGTAAAAACCGCGCGTGGCGGTGCCGCTTTCGTCGCGGCGGGCATTTTCCTCAGCCGGATCGCCGGATTGGTGCGGGTGCGGGTTTTCGCGCATTATTTCGGCAGCTCGGATGCGGCGGATGCGTTCAATTCCGCGCTGAAAATCCCGAATTTCCTGCAAAACCTTTTCGGTGAAGGCGTGCTTTCGGCGTCGTTCATTCCGGTGTATGCGCGGTTGTTGGGGGAAAAACGCTCCATCGAGGCGGATCGGGTGGCGGGTGTGATCGCGACGTTGCTGGCCGTGGTGATGGCTGTGCTGGCTTTGCTTGGCGTGCTGCTGGCTCCTTACATGGTGGCGATCATCGCGCCCGGATTCGTGGGAGCGAAGCGGGAGCTGACGGTGGCGTGCGTGCAGATTCTTTTCCCGAGCGTGGCGTTGCTGGTGATGTCGGCGTGGTGTCTCGGTGTGCTGAACAGCCATCGGCGGTTTTTCCTCTCTTACGTCGCTCCGGTGGTGTGGAACGGCTCTCTGATCGCGACGCTGATCGCGTTCGGCTCGCATCAATCGCTGGATCAACTGGCGAAAACCGCCTGTTGGGGACTGGTGCTCGGGAGCCTGCTCCAATTCGCGGTGCAATTGCCGACGGTGCTGAAACTCGCGCCGGATCTGAAATTTTCCCTCCAGTGGGCTTCGTCCCACGTGCGTTCGGTGCTGGGAAGTTTCAGTTCGGTGGTGATCGGGCGGGGCGTGGTCCAGATCAGCGCGTATATCGATATGGTCATCGCCAGTTGGCTGCCGACTGGCGCGGTGGCGGTGCTGAGCTACGCCCAGACGATCTATCTGCTGCCGATCAGTCTGTTCGGCATGTCCGTTTCCGCGGCGAATCTGCCGGAAATGTCGCGGGCACGCGCGACGGCGGGAGACGACGAGGGGGCGAACGAAAAGCTGCGGGAGCATCTGGAGCGGGGGCTCAAGCAGATCGCGTTTTTCATCGTGCCATCGACGGCGGCGCTTGTGTTTCTCGGTGACATCGCCGCCGCGGCGATTTTTCAGACCGGAAAATTCGCGGAAAATGACGTGCGGCTGGTGTGGATGACGCTGGCGGGAAGCGGGGTGGGCCTGCTGGCCACGACTTTCGGGCGGCTTTATTCATCCACCTTTTACGCGCTTCAGGATGCGAAGACGCCGCTGAAATTCGCGCTCGTCCGGGTCGCGCTGACTTCCGTGCTCGGTTATCTGGGCGGACTTCACCTGCCGGGCTGGCTGGGGCTGGACGGTTCGTGGGGCACCGCCGGTCTGACGGCGGCGGCGGGTGTGGCTGGGTGGATCGAGCTGAGTCTATTGCGGCGTTCGCTGAACCATCGGATCGGCCGCACGGCGGCGGGTGGTGGTTTCCTGACGCGCTTGTGGATTCCGGCCTTGATCGGCGCGGCGGGTGGTTGGGGCGTGAAATGGGGTGCGGAAATCGTCCGCGAAACGCACCGGGTGCACCCCGCGATCGTCGCGGTGTTCGTGTTCGGAGTTTTCGGAGCGATCTACCTGACGGGCACGTTGCTGGCGGGAGTGCCGCAGGCGCAGGAGCTTTACCGGGGTGTGCGGAGGAAGGTGCTTCGGCGTTGAGGAATGATAGGGCTTATAGGGCTTATAGGGCTTATAGGGCTTATAGGGCTTATAGGGCTTATAGGGCTTATAGGGCTTATAGAAGCCTCTTCCGACTATCAACCATCAACCAAATACCATCAACCTTTTCTAGCGTTTGCGTTCGAGCTGACGGCTGATCTGAAGTGCGGCGCTGGAAGCCTGGCGGTCCTTCGCGTTGACCTGGCTGGCGAACCGGATCAGGTCGTCGGCGACGGCGCGGTTGCCACGTTTGCCGATCACTTCGCGGATGAGATTTTCCCGGACTCCTTCGGGCATTTCCTGTTGCCTGACGAGGAATTGGAGGATGCGGCGGTCGATGTCGGTGGCGTCGGTCGATTTCGCGAGGGTCAGCGCACGGTAAAGCGTGGGGAGCTGGGTTTTGAAATCCTTGTCGGCGGAGGCACGAAGCAGGGTGTCGATCTGAAGGGAATTGACCGGCAGTTCCTTCAGGTTCGGAGCGGCGGCGGCATTGAGGATCGGAGCGACGGCCTGTTTGAGGCGGAAGTTACTGCCGAAGTAGTAGGCGACGGCGAGGAGGAGCGCCAGGGCGATGGCTCCGCCGATGTAGAGCGGCTTTTTGTTGGCCACTGGTTTTTCGGTTTTTTTCGCGGCAGTGACAGGTGCCTTTTTTGCGGCGGGAGTTTCCGCTGATGCCGCGGCTGCCGCCGCTGGAGATTTAGGCGGGGCGCCTCGTGCCGGTCGTGGCCCGGCGGGGGCCGGTGGTCTGGGTGCTCCGGGTTTCAAGGGAGCCGGAGCGGCGGGTGGAGCGGGAGCTGTTGGAGTGGATTGAGTGGCCCGCAGGTTTTGGGGAGCGGTGTGGACGCTCGGGCGTGAACCTTCGGGCGGCAGGAGAGGTTGGGGAGTGGTCATGTGGAGAGGGTCGGGTTTCGACGTGGGAAGCTTGGGCGGGCCGGGAACGGCAGGACGGACGCGGGCGGTGGAGGTGCGATACGGCCATTCGTCGGAAGAAATACCGGGCGGGGTGCCGGTGCTCATCGGAGGATTCGGCACGACGTCGTTTTCGAGGAAGACGCGCAGCGATTCGCGGGCTCCTTCCGGGCGATCGTTGGGCATGCGGTTGATGTGCCACATGATCCAGTCGCAGAGCCACAGCGGGATTTCCGAACGGACTTCCTGAAGGGGACGGACGGTGTGTTGCAGGTGCGCGGCCATTACCTGCGGACCGGTATCGCCATCGAACGGATAGAAACCGGTGAGGGCGTAGTAGTAGACGCAGCCGATGGCATACATGTCGGTGCGGGGGTCGAGCGGGACGCGCTCGAATTGCTCCGGGGCCATGAAAAAGATCGAACCGAAGACGGATTCGGACTGGTCGAGCGTTTGCAGAGAGGGTTTCGGGGAAAGTTTGGCGAGGCCGAAATCGACGATTTTCACCTGGAATTTCCCGGAGGGCAGCCAGTTGACCATGATGTTGGCCGGCTTGAGGTCGCGGTGGACCATGTGCAGGTCCTGTGCGGCGATGAGGGCTTCCTGGGTCTGGAGGGCGAATTCGCGGAAATCCGCCCAGGTCATCGGGGCGCGGGAAATGAGTTCGTCGATGGCTTTGCCGCTGAGCAGTTCCATCACCACGAACGGGCCGTCCTCATCGGCGCCGACATCGTAAACGGTGACGATGTGCGGGTGCTGGAGTGCGGCGAGGGCTCCGGCTTCCTTGGCGAGCTGGCGGGTGGATTCCTCTTCGAGCGCCTTGTCGTCGCTGTTGACGAGGATGCGCTTGATGGCCACTTCGCGGTTCATTCGTTTATCGAGCGCGCGATAGACCGCTCCCAGGCCTCCTTGGCCGATTTTTCCGCGAATTTCGTAACGATCTTCCATGAATAACGTGCTGTGATCTCTTTACTGCCCGGGCGGGGAGGGCGGGGCAATCCGAAAAGCGGCCATGCGCGGAAGGGACGCCGGATTTCCACGCGTTTGTCGCAAGGTTCAACTTGCCCGTGCGGCGGCTTCGTGCTTGCCTGCGGCCTCATGAAAATTCTCGTCGCCTACTCCGGTGGTCTAGATACCTCCGTGCTTCTCAAGTGGATCAAGGACAAGTATTCGGCCGAGGTGATCGCCTATTGCGCGGACGTGGGCCAGGCGGAGGAGCTGGACGGTCTGGAGCAGAAAGCGCTCACCACCGGTGCCTCGAAATTCTATCTCGGAGACCTGAAGGAGGAATTCGCCCGCGATTACATTTTCCCGATGATCCAGGCGGGTGCGATCTACGAAGGCCGCTATCTGCTGGGCACTTCCATCGCCCGTCCGTGTATCACGAAAGGCATGCTCGACGTGGCGCTCGCCGAAGGTGCGGACGCGATCGCCCACGGTGCGACCGGCAAGGGCAACGATCAGGTGCGTTTCGAGCTTTCCGCCGCCACGCTGGCTCCGAATATCAAGTGCATCGCGCCGTGGCGTGACGCTTCCTTCCGCAGCCAGTTCCCGGGCCGTGCGGAAATGATCGCCTATGCTGAAGCCAACGGTGTGCCGGTGAAGGCATCGATGAAAAAGCCGTATTCGATGGACCGGAACCTCCTCCACATTTCCTTCGAGGCCGGGATGCTGGAAGATCCGTGGTATGATGCCACGACCGAGGCGGATAAGGAAATGTATGTGCTTTCCACCTCGCCGGAAGACGCTCCGGACAAGGCGGAGTATGTGCAGGTTCTGTTCGAAAAAGGCAACGCCATCGGCCTTCAGGCGGAAGGGCTCGCGGAAATCATCGCGCAGCTCGGTGATTTCGAGGTGCTGGGAGAAAAGGACGGCTACACGCTGTTGACGCCGTATGGCATCATGCGGGTGCTGAATTTCCTCGGTGGCAAGCACGGCGTGGGCCGTATCGACATCGTGGAAAACCGCTTCGTCGGCATGAAATCCCGTGGGGTTTATGAAACGCCGGGCGGCACGATCCTGCTCGCCGCCCACCGCGATCTCGAAGCGCTTACCGTGGATCGCGAGGCGATGCACATCCGCGATTCTCTCATTCCGAAATACGCTCAGCTCGTCTATAACGGTTTCTGGTTCGCCCCGGAGCGCGAGGCGATTCAGGCGCTCGTGACGGAAACCCAGAAGATGGTCTCCGGCGAAGTGCGCGTGAAGCTCTACAAGGGCAACGTGATGGACGCGGGCCGCCGTTCCCCGCACAGCCTCTACTCCGAAGCCGTCGCCACGATGGAAGGCGGTCAGGAAGAAGCCTACAATCAGGACGATGCCACTGGCTTCATCGCGCTGAACGCGCTCCGCCTGAAGGCGAGCGCGCGGCAAGCGAAGTGATTTTGTTTTAAGAGATCGGTCTGATCTGACGAATCTGTCGGATCGGACCGATCTTTTTTTATGCTCCCAGCAAAGAAGCGGCCATGGCGCGGGCCTGTTCTCCGCCTCCGCCTAGCATGCGGACCAGTTCCTGAATGCGCGTTTCGCCGTGCACCGGGAAAAGCCGGGAACGGGTGCGGCCGCCGATGACTTCCTTTTCCACCACGAAATGGTGGGCGGCCGTGGCGGCAACCTGCGGAAAATGGGTGATGGCGACGACCTGATGGCGCGCGCCAAGTGCCGCCATTTTCCGCCCGACTGCCCGGGCGACTTCGCCGCCGACGTTGGCGTCGATTTCGTCGAAGACCATCAGCGGGGTGGCGTCCTGATCGGCGAGGGCGGATTTCACGGCCAGCATCACGCGGCTGATTTCACCGGAAGAGGCGATCTGCCGCAGCGGATGCAGGGGTTCGCCGGGGTTCGGGCCGAACTGGAATTCGATGCTTTCGAGCCCTTGCGGGCCGGGCTCCAGAAGCGGATGCAGCGGGGCTTCGAAGGAAGATTGCTTGAAACCGAGGTCCTTGAGTTGGGCGGAAATTTCCTTCGCCAGCTTCGGCGCGGCTTTGCGGCGGGTGGTGGAGAGCGCCTTGCCGGACGATTCCACCGCTTCACGGGCGGCGGAGACTTCGCGCTCCAGCGCTTCGAGTTTTTCACTGCGATTCTCGATGGTGTCCAGCCGACTGGCGGCGGCGTCCCGACGGGCGATGACGTCGCCGAGAGAGGGACCGTATTTTCGCTTGAGGGATTCGATCAGATTGACGCGCTCTTCGAGCGAGGCGGCTTCTTCGGGGTCGATGTCGAGTTCCTCGGCGTAGTCGGTGAGATGGCTTTCGAGGTCCTGAAGCTCGAGCACGGCGGTTTCGAGGGAAACGGTGCGCTCGCTCAGCGAGGGGTCGAGTTTCGTCAGGTCGCGGACGAGGCGCTGCAATTCAGACAGGCGTTCGAGAATGCCATCCTCGCCCGTGAGGGAGGCGGTGGCGGCGGCGGCGGATTCGACGAGGCGGGAGGCGTTCGCGGCGCGGCGCCAGCGGTCTTCGAGGGCGGTTTCGTCTTCCGGTGTCAGGTTCGCGTTGTTGATTTCCTCGAGCTGATAGCGGAGCATTTCGAGTTCCTGTTCGCTGGCGTTTTCCGCGTGGCGAAGCTCTTCGAGATCGGCCGTTTTGGTCCGCCAGACGCGATAGTGTTCGCGATAGGTGCGAAGGGCGGTCTCGGCTCCGGCGTAGGCATCGAGCATGGAAAGCTGGCGCTCGGTGGAAAGCAGTGACTGGTGGTCGTGCGGGCCGTGGAGATCGACGAGGTGTTCGCCGAGCTTTTTCAGCAGGTTGAGCGTGACGGGGGAGTCGTTGATGAACTGGCGATTGGCGGTGGTGCCGATCACGCGGCGGATGATGAGCTGGCTGTCTTCGCACGGGGCGAGGCCGCCATCGCCGAGGATGGCGTCGATTTCCGAGGTGTCTTTCAGTTCGAAAACCGCCTCGACCGAGCAGTTGTCCTCGCCGGTGCGGATGAGCGATTTTTCCGCGCGTTCGCCGAGGATGAGCTTGAGCGCGCCGACGATGACGGACTTGCCCGCGCCGGTTTCGCCGGTGACGCCGATGAGGCCGGAGCCGAGTTCCCAGGCGAGTTCATCCACCAGGGCGAGGTTGCGAATTTTGAGCAGCGTGAGCATTGGTTTTGCGAAAGCCCCGGTATTATGCAAGGGTCGGCCCCGGAATCAATGGCGGCGGATTATTTTCAGAATGAAGCGGCGGGGAATGGTGGGGATCATGGCCACGGGGTGGAGGTTTCCCTCACTTTTCTCGGCACGGGCACTTCCGTCGGGGTGCCGGTGATCGGCTGCGACTGCCGGGTCTGCCGTTCGGAAAATCCGAAAAACAAGCGGCTGCGCTCGTCGGTGCTGGTGCGGGCAGGGGCAACGACGGTGCTGGTCGATAGCGGGACGGACCTGCGCGCGCAGGCGCTGCGGGAAGGCCTGCGGGAAGTCGACGCGGTGATTTACACGCACGCGCATCTGGATCACGTCGCGGGCTTCGACGAGCTGCGGGCGTTCTGCTGGAGGCGTTCGTCGCCCTTGCCGATGCATGCGACGGCTTCCTGCATGGAGACGCTGAAGAAGATGTTCGGCTGGGCGTTTGAGCCGGACAACGTGCACAAGGGCTACATCAAGCCGGGGCCGTGCGTGATCGATGGCGAGTTCCGGATCGGTGGACTAACGATCACTCCACTGCCGGTCGAACATGGATCTCTGGAAACGATCGGATTTTTATTCAGGCATCCGGGGGCCAAAAGCGCGGCCTACCTGCCGGATGTGAAACGTATTCCCGATGCCACGCTGAAGTTGCTTGGAGGAGTGGACGTGCTGGTCATCGATGCCCTGAGATCCAGCCCCCATCCGACGCATTTCTGCGTGGCGGACGCGATGGAGGCGGCCGAAGCGTGCGGGGCGGGGGAAACATGGCTCACCCACCTCGGTCACGAAAACGATCACGCGGAGCTGGAAAAAAGCCTGCCGGAAACGGTGCGCGTGGCGTGGGACGGTCTGAAGTTACCGTTAGCCGGTCTTGCATGATTCCGATTTTCCCGCATGCTCGGGGAAATGAGAAAGATCGCATGGATGGCACTCGTCTGGCTCGCGGGATGTTCCTGTCTGATGGCGGCGCTGTCTCCGGCGGATGTCGCGGTGCTTTTCAATTCATCCGATCCGGAATCGGAAAAACTGGCTCGATTCTATCAGAGTAAGCGTGGGATTCCGGAAGACAACCTGATCGGACTGCCGATGCCGCTGACGCGGGACATCTCCCGCGAGCAGTACGATCAGACCATCCGCAATCCGCTGCGTGCCGAGTTCCGCGAGCGGGGATGGGTGAAGCTCGCGCGGGACAAGTCCGGGATCGTTCTGCCGATCCAGAACCGCATCCGCGTGGTCGTGACGATGCGCGGCGTGCCACTCCGTATCCAGGCCGCTCCCACTTCCACGCCCGCCAATCCGAAGAATCCGACGCTCAATGACAACAAGGCGTCCGTGGATTCCGAATTGGCGATGTTCGCCGTGGATGGATTGGCGATCGATGGAGTTTTGAAGAACGCATATTTCCAGAGCAATATTTCCATCACCGACGTTCCATGGTTTCATCAGATTCTAACGGCGCGTATCGACGCTCCTTCGATCGCAACCTGCCAGAGAATGATCGACGACGCGCTGGAAGTCGAAAAAACCGGCCTTTGGGGGACCGCCTACATCGACATCGCCAACAAGGTGCGCCTTGGAGACCAATGGTTGGAAAACGTGGTGAAGGAAAATCTCGCCGTCGGCATTCCCACCGTGGTGGATCGCTTCAACGACACCCTTCCGAAAAACTATCCGGCCACCGGCATGGCGATGTATTTCGGTTGGTATGACTGGAATGTGAGCGGGCCGTTTCTCAATCCGAGATTCCGTTTCAAAAAAGGAGCCATCGCCGCGCATCTGCATTCGTTCAGCGGTGAACAACTGCGCAATCCATCGAAAAACTGGTGCGCACCCTTGCTCGAACGCGGAGCGGCGGCCACCCTTGGCAATGTCTATGAACCGTATCTGCATCTAACGCATCAGTTCGATGCCGTGCAGCGCGCCCTTCTCGCCGGGCATACGTGGGTGGAAGCCGCATGGATGGGCATTCCCGTGACTTCGTGGCAGGGGATCGTTGTGGGCGATCCCTTGTATCGGCCATTCTCCCATCTGGATGGCGGCGGGGAACGACTCGCCGATGACACTCCTTACCGTGCGCTACGCGCGGCCAAGCTGCAATGGCCGGACGACAATGCGAAGCGTCGCGAAGAGCTGCGGAAAGCGGCGGAACGCATGAAAAGCGGAGTGCTTGCCGAGGCGGTGGGACTGGAATGGCTCTCGCAATCGCAATTTCCCCGGGCTGCCGAGTGCTTTCGATTGGCGAAAACGCTCTACACGGCGACGGAAGACCGGATGCGCCAGGATTTCCACCTGATCGCGATGGAACGCGCGCAGGGCCGCAAGGAACAGGCGATCAAGCTCCTGCGCGAAGCGGTCACGCGCTACGGTCCTTTGCCGGAAACTTCCGCCTTTCATGGCTGGCTGGCGATTCTCGATCCTCCGCCTCCGGAGCCGGGTAAAGCGCCCGCGCCAAAGAAAAAATGAAATCGCGGCGATGAATTACGGATTTCTGCTCGAATCGGTCTGGCATCCTCCGCTGGCTTTTGCGGACGCGCCCGCGACGGCTCTGCCCTCCGAACTGGAATTGCAGGCCCTGTGGTTTTCCGGAGCGCTGGGCCGGCAATTCCGCACGGTGGATGGTCGCAAGGTGAGCGTCACTCAATTCGGCGAGTGGAATCGCGGAGCGGGGCCGGATTTTTCCCACTGTGTGATCGAGCTGGACGGCACCTCCTTTCACGGCTGCATCGAGCTGGATACGGCATCCTCGGATTGGGAAAATCATGGTCACGGGGCCAACCCGAATTTCGCTTCCGTGATTCTTCACGTCGTGTTCCGCCCGAGCGGACACCGCACGTTCATCCGCACTTCCGATCACCGGGAAATCCCGCAGGTCGTCATTTCAGAAGATTTGCTCGATACGGCGCTGAACCGGCCGAACCGAGAAACCGCCATCGCCCATCCCGGCCGTTGTCTGGCTCCGCTGAAACAGCTTCCCGGTGTCGCCATCGAGCGTCTGCTGGCCGACGCGGCACGGCATCGGGCCAATCGAAAAGCGGCGCGATTGCTGGGTATGGCGGATGCGCATGGCCGTGATGCCGCGTTGTTTCAGGCCACCGCCGAGACGCTCGGTTACCGTGCCAATACGCTGGCGATGCGGCTGCTCAGCCAGCGCGTCCGGTTTTCCTCCCTGACCCGTGAAATCGCCGAACCCGTGATTTTCGGCTCCGCCGGATTTCTGTCTCCGAAGCTCCACGAACGAACCCCCGAAGATTCGAAAGCCTACCTGCGCGAACTTTGGGACGAATGGTGGAAACTCAGGGATCGCTATGAACTCCCTCCCGAGCGCGCCATTTCCTGGAAAAACAGCGGTCAGCGCCCGGCGAATCATCCGCATCGTCGGCTCGGGGCGCTCGTCGCATTGGTCAACCACTGGACGCGCTACCGCAAGCTGGCTCTCGCAAGGCCCTTCGCCGCCAAGCCGTTGCTCGAATTTCTCCAGCAACTCGAGCATCCATTCTGGTCGCATCGCTACACGCTGACTTCCGAGAGGGCACCCCGCAAAATCGCTCTTTTCGGAAAATCCCAGGCTCTGGAACTGCTCGCGAACCATTTGGTGCCTCTGGCTCTTCACGAAGATGGATGTTCATTCGAGTCCTATCTCCGGCTTGGCGGACCCACTATGAACGAGAAAGTGAAACGCTGTTCCCTGCGGCTTTTCGGATCTCTGGAGGTCGCAAAACCCTGGCTGCGAAAAATCGCGCACCAGCAGGCGCTTCTACAGATTTATCAGGACTTCTGTCTCGAAGACTGTTCCTCCTGCCGCGATTGCCCGTTTCCCGAGCAGCTCGCGCAGTGGCGGTGATTTCCCGCCATTCGGGATTCGACGTCCGGGGTTCGATGTTCAATCTTCCTCTCCATGAACATCATTCTGAACGGCACTCCTTACGAAATCGACGATATGGCCGACCCCATTCCACTGGAAACCCTGTTGCAACGTCTGGAGCTTTCCGGCAAGCCTGTGGTGGTCGAGGTGGATGAAACCGCCATTTTGCAACGGAATTACGCCGTGACCACGGTTGCTGAAGGTTCCCGCGTGGAAGTCGTCGCGCTTGCCGCCGGTGGGTGAGGAGGAAAGAAGCCAGGAAATGAAAAAACCGGATTTGGGATCATTTTTCCCTTGCCTCCAGCCGCCCGGAAAGACCATCGTCCGCCCGCGCCACCAAACGGTGCGCGGCTGATAAATCCGGCGTAGCTCAGCGGCAGAGCGGGTGACTGTTAATCACTAGGTCCTTGGTTCGATCCCAAGCGCCGGAGCCATCAGAAAAGCTCTCAACTCATTGAAGTTGAGAGCTTTTTTGGTTTTTAGGGCGTTGCCTCAACTTGAGTTGCATTTTGCTATTTTGGGGCAGTTTGAGTCATTTTAGCGCGGAAAACTTGCACTGAACTTGCACCGTTTTTAACTACAAAAAATGATCATGTGCATCTAGACACTTTGAAAAATCCTAGGGATGATTTTCGGAGCGCTTTTGGTATTTGCTCAGCCTCCCGGGAGATACCATGGAGCAGAAGAGCCCTGATCCCGGCAACGTGCTACCCAAGAGCTACCGCTTGCTCGCAAAACTGAACTTCGTCGTTGATTGGCTGAGCGGGGATATCATGTGGAGAAGAACTTTTGTAAAAGTAGATTCTCTTGCGTCCTTTTACTGACTCTACCTTTTCGAAACGAACCGGGACTTGTAGATAGAATTCGGACATATGTAGAGCTGAATGGCATCTCGGCATGCCAAGGGCGTATTACTTTTATATGTCCTGCCTTTTTAGGAAGAAGCACCGGTAAAGATCTAATTTTGACGGCAGGTTTCGAAAACAGGGGTGAATTTGCTGATAAAATTGTTTGTAAGGAAATCCCGAGCAGCTTGTTAAGAACTGACGAAGGCGTTTCTCCAAAATTCCGCAGTATCCAACCCATACTGATCCTGATCAATCTGAAACATAAATTTTAGTACAAACTTCTTACTCGTGCCGCTAGCCCACTCCAATCAACTGCCGGAGTCAGGTGACACCAGCTCAGGCGAATCGCTTCGTTTGCTTCATCGTCGCTGTAACCCATCGCCTTGATGACATGGCTCGGTGTATAGCTGCTACTAGTGCAGGCGGAGCCATTGGAAATCGCCACCAAATCCTTCAACGCCACAATTAGAGCTTCTGAGTCTATTCCTGGAAATGCGAGGTTCAACACGTGATCCATGGTTTCTTCCGGTATGCCGTGGATGCGCGGCGACAGCGGTAAAAATGCAGCCAGCGCAGCGTTCTTGATTTTGCGGCAGTGGATACGGCGCTTCTCGTGCTGTTTGAGTGCGACCTCGGCAGCCATCCCCAGCGCGGCCACATGCGCGACTGGAAGTGTACCGGGGCGCAGCCCCCGCTCTTGGCCTCCGCCGTATAAAAGGGGCTTGAGCGGCGGTCGATCGTATCCTCGTCGGCGGAGGATCAATGCGCCAATGCCTTTGGGAGCATAAATTTTGTGACCGCTCACCGAGATCAAATCAATTCGTGTGTTGCGCAGGGGTTCGAGGTCTTTTCCGAAAGCTTGCGACGCATCTGTGTGAAGAAATGCGTCATGCCCGTCCAGAATCGCACAAATATCTGCCAACGGTTGCCTGACCCCGGTTTCATTGTTCGAGGCCATGATCGAAACCAGCAACGTGTCCGGCCGCAGCGCTTGCTTCAGCTGGTCCATGTCCACCCGTCCTTGATCATCCGAATTCAGCCAGGTCACCTCAAAGCCCTGCTTCTCCAGAGCTTCCAGGGGCTCAATGACCGCTTTGTGCTCCAACCGCGTCCCAATCAGGTGCAACTTTCCGTGCTCCTTGCCGAAATCTGCAAGTCCCAAGATGGCCAAGTTGTTGGATTCCGTGGCCCCGCTGGTGAAAATCACTTCATCGCGTTTCGCGCCGACCACGGCGGCCACTTGGTCGCGAGCTTTCTGGACGGCTTGCTTGGCGCGGGAACCGTATTCGTGGGTCCTGCTTCCCTCGTTGCCAAATTCTTCGGTCAGGTAGCGGAAAAGCACTTCTTTGACCTCCGGTTCCAGCGGAGTAGTTGCGTTGCAATCGAGATAAATTGGGGACATGAAACTTAAAGGCTGACAAAAATTAAAATTTGTTTGCTAAACAACAATGCAAGTTTTAACAAACATTCTACTTTTACGGAGCAACAACATCTGAGAGAATGCCAAAGCGATTTGCCATGCAAACCAAAAAAAGCATCATTTCTTTCGCGGCAGCCATCATTGCATCTAAAAATCCCCATGGACACTCAATCGACTATCAGCTTTCCCGTGATCCGCGGTCTCCAAGCCTGTCGAGAATATTATGTTGCCATGTGGAGTCTCCGCATGATGCGCCAAATCTCGATCTTCAACGAGGATGAGCTTCCACCCGAACTGCGGGCCCAGCGCATTTTGAACAAAGGTCGGATTCCAGAGATCGCCGGCTACATCCTCGACAATCCCGACGATTACGTTTTCTCGGCCCTCACTGTTTCCATCGATTCGCGAGTCGAATTCGAAACTCTCCCGGATCAGGATAAGCTAGGCATACTCAAAGTGCCGATGGAGGCCAAGTTCATCATCAACGACGGCCAGCACCGCCGGGCAGCCATCATCTCCGCTCTCGAACAACGTCCAGACCTCGCCCATGAGACAATCGCTGTTGTCTTCTTTCTGGATATAGGACTCGAACGATGTCAGCAGATGTTCGCAGACCTCAACCGCCACGCCATCCGCCCCAGCCGCTCCATTGGTCTACTCTACGATCACCGCAACGATAAGGCGAAGCTCGCCAAGCTGGTCATCCTCGACTCCGCCTTCTTCAAGGAAATCGTAGATATGGAGAAATCCTCGCTCGCCCCGCGCTCGCGTAAGCTCTTCACTCTCTCTGCCTTTTACAACGCCTGTGCGGACCTTGTCGAAGGACTGGCAGTAGGCAATCTCAAGGACGATGCGAAACTCGCCCGTGATTTTTGGGAGGAACTGGCCAAGCACTTCATAGCCTGGGACCAAGTCCGGAATGGTCGCATGCCCGCCAGCGAGGTACGCGAGGGATTCATTCATTCCCACGGAATCGCTCTTCAAGCGCTGGGAAAAGCAGGAAATGCGCTCATCAAAGAATATCCCGGAGATTGGAAAAGCCGACTTGCTCCGCTTTCCAAAATCGACTGGTCCCGTGGGAATGCGAAACTGTGGGAAGGGCGCGCCCTGGTCGGCGGCAAGGTTACGAAGGTCACCAGTAATGTAATTCTAACCACAAACGTTATCAAGAAAGCTCTCAAGCTTCGTCTGGATGCAGAACAAGAGCGTACTGAAAATGCCCATCTTAGAAAAGACCTTGTGGTATCGTAGTGATCACCCTGCCCGCCTGCTTAATTTTTACTTCAATCCACATCCCAGAATCTCGATCATGTCCATGAATCGTAAATCAAATACTCCTTCTGCCGAATCTTCTGGTTCTGTTGGACAGAGCGTAAGTTCGCCTATCCGGTCTTCGCGCTATTCCGGTTTCACTGAACTCGGATTTAAACAAACAATTGAAGTTCTTTGTGAGGAAATTCGTGAACTTTACTTGGAGGATCAGGTTCCTTGGATCATCGGCTATTCGGGAGGCAAGGACTCCACAGCCACTCTTCAGCTCATCTGGATGGCCCTCAAAGAGCTTCCTTCTGATCGTAAGACCAAAATAGTTCATGTCATATCTACTGATACTCTTGTTGAAAATCCAATTGTGTCATCCTGGGTTCGAAGGTCTATCGAGGTCATGGCGAAGGCAGCCCTAGAACAAGGCGTGCCCATTAAGCCCAAACTTTTGCATCCAAGAGTTGAAGAGACCTTTTGGGTAAATCTGATTGGACGTGGCTATCCCGCACCCAGGCACAAATTTCGCTGGTGTACAGAGCGGCTTAAAATCCGTCCTTCGAACCGCTTTATTACAGATGTGGTGACCAAAAATGGAGAGGCGATCTTGGTTTTGGGAGCCCGAAAGGAAGAGAGCCAAGCTCGGGCCAAAGTGATGAAGAAGAATGAAAAATACCGCGTAAGGAGTCGGCTTAGTCCAAGCGCGACTCTTGCGGGCTGTCTAATCTACACGCCCGTCGAGGATTGGACCAGTGATGACGTATGGATGTTCCTTACTCAGGTTAAGAACCCTTGGGGACATAATAACAAAGAGCTTCTGAACATGTATGCAGGCGCTTCCGCTGATGGTGAGTGTCCATTGGTTGTGGACACCAGCACTCCAAGCTGCGGGGATTCTCGGTTCGGCTGTTGGGTTTGCACTCTTGTGGAAAAGGATAAGTCCATGACGGCGATGATTCAAAACGACGCGGAAAAGGAATGGATGCTGCCACTCCTTGAACTTCGCAACGCTCTGGATTTTAGAAGCAATGCCACTGTTGAGGACCCAATGAATTCCGACCACAATCTTCGCGATTTCCGAAGGATGACAGGAGCGATCAATATCATGCAGAGTGGCAAGCCTGTTCCGGGACCTTATACGCAGGAGTCCCGCGAATTATGGCTAACAAAACTACTAAAAGCACAAACGCACATCCGGAAGCGCGGACCCGAGGATGTGAGAAAGATCGAACTGATCACGCTTGAAGAACTCCAAGAAGTCCGTCGCATTTGGGTGGTGGACAAGCACGAGCTGGAGGATTCATTGCCGGGTATCTATCAACAAGCGACAGGCGACCCTTATCCCGGTGCAACGTTGGATGACGATCTGGTCCTAGGCGCTACAGAAATGGCACAACTTGCCGCAATTTGCGAGGGGGATCGGCTTCATTACGAACTGTCCCGTGAATTGCTCAGCCTGACTCGCCAACAAAGAAACGCCGCTCGCCGTGCCGGACTTTTCGAGAAACTTGAAAAAACTTTCAGTAAACATTTTTATGACGACAAAGAGGACGCCGTGAATCGTGCTCGTGGCATCGCTGATGATCGTCAACGTCGCCGTGTTGCAAACTCCGGATTTGTTGATGGGCTGGAACCTTCCAGTTCCCAAGACATAGCATTTAACCAGATATGATTCTCGATTACTTATGCCTTGATAACTTTGGTGCTTTCTGCGGGCGTCAAGATGCTCATCTAACGCCGGAAGAAGGTCGTCCCGTGATTTTGTTCGGCGGAATGAACGGCGGTGGCAAGACCACTTTGCTAGATGCCATGCAACTCGCGCTCTACGGCTCCAAAGCCAAACTTTCGAACCGTGGCCGCATGGGTTACCGCGATTACCTGCGGGACTGCATCAACCGCAATGCCGACCCGGGAGAAGGGGCCGGGGTCATCCTCCACTTTCGGCGCACGGTGGAAGGTAAGGTTAGCCATTTCGAACTTCAACGCACCTGGCGCATGGGCGTCAAAGGGATCGAGGAAACCCTTCGGGTGCTGCGGAACGGAGAACGCGACGATCTCTTCACCGATCATTGGGATGAAGTCATTGAGTCCTATCTACCGGTAGGTATTTCCAATCTATTCTTCTTCGACGGCGAGCAGATCAAAGATCTTGCGGAGGGGGACAATTCCGCGGCGATTCTCGGTAAGGCGATCAGCTCATTGCTTGGTTTGGATCTGGTGGACCGTCTGGAAGGCGATCTCCGTGTCTTCGAGCGCCGCAAAAAGATGGAAGTTCTCGATTCCGATACGGCCCGTCTGCTGGAAATCGCACAGGCCGAAGTCGAGCAACTGGATCGCGAGCAGGAGCGTCTTGCCATGGAAAGGGGGGCCTTGGTTAATCAGGCTGCACGCTTCGGCAAGAATCTCAAGGAACGGGAAGACAGCTTTCGTTCCGAAGGCGGCGAACTATTCCTCCGCCGCAAGGAGTTAGAAACCGAACAAGACTCACTCAAGAAGCAACTGGACGATGCTGAGTCACGATTGAGAGAACTTGCTGCAGGGCCACTGCCCCTGCACATGGTGGATCATCTTCTTGCCGAAATAGAGACCCAAGCCAACAAGGAAACTGAGATCCGTCACAATCAACTGCTGGTGCAGTCGATGGAAGAACGGGATGATTTCATTCTTCAAATGTTGAAGTCGGAGAAGCTCGCCTCTGCAGACGCCATCAAAAGAGTCTCCAAGAAGTTGGCATTGGATCGCAGTTATCGCATCGGCCTGGCTTCGGAACCGCTATTGCTAGATGCTGATCCCCGTTTTCCCGCGCAGGTGACGCACCTCCGGTCCAAGGTGCTACCGGATGCCATACAAGCCTCCCGAGACATACTCGCCGTGATACGCGATCTGGAGGAGAAAATCGCCCGCTTGGATGGAGATTTGGGACGCGTGCCCGAGGAAGGACGTATTGCCAGTTTCCAACTGGAGATGGAAGATGCCAGACGCCTGCATGCCGAAAAGATGGCAGAGCTGGAAGCACTTCAAATCCGCCGTGATGTGATGGCCCGCCAACGCAGCGAAGCGGAAGCCCGGCTCGACCGCTTCGGTGACCGCGATATTGATGCAAAAGTAGCGGAGGATGACCGGCAGCGAATGCTCAAGCATTCAAAGCGCGTCCGTGAAACCCTTGGCAAGTTCCGCACCGAGGTGATCCGCCGCCATGTTTCGAACATGGAGGCCCTGATGTTGGAGGCATTCCGCACACTTCTCCGTAAAGGCGACCTGATTCATGGCCTCACGATCAATCCCGAAACCTTCCAAATCACGCTGACCGGTCGGGGCAACCAGCCATTGTCCTTCGACCGCTTGTCTGCAGGAGAACGTCAGCTACTGGCGACCGCCTTGCTATGGGGCCTCGCCCGCGCATCGGGCCGACCGGTCCCCACGATCATCGACACGCCGCTTGGTCGTCTAGATTCCTCACACCGTCGCCATTTGGTAGAACGTTATTTCCCCTTTGCCTCGCACCAGGTGATATTGCTGTCGACAGACGAGGAGATTGTCGGCGGCTATCATAAGGCCCTCGCCCCGTTTGTTGCCCGTCACTACCGACTTGCCCACGATGAAGTGCTTGGCCAAACCCACATTGAATCCGGATATTTTGAAGCTCATGAATCCACCCGTTGAAACAGTCCGAATCAGTAAGCAAGGGCGTGATCAACTCATCAAGGTTCGTCGCCAAACAGGGGTCGAGAATTGGAATATTCTCTGCCGCTGGGCACTGTGTGTTTCACTTAGAGAACCGACTCCGCCTGCCCAACCCAAGGAAAAGCTGGATGGGGGAATTGAGATGACGTGGAAAGTCTTTGCAGGGGAGGAGAGTGAAACCCTTACGGCACTAATTCATTTGAGGACTGAAAAGGATGGCTTGGGCAAAACGACCGACGGCCCAGGTAAATGCCTACGTGCCCACGTCAATCGTGGACTTTCCTATCTAGCATCAGGCAAAGAAACCAGATCGATTGGCGATTTCATCGAGCGATGGCCTCGTTAGTTTATGGAGCCCCCTTTGAATACCTCTGAGCATCTCCATGATTGGTCTAAATCAGATCGCTCAAATCGGCTTTCACTACACGTTTGATCGAAGAATCCAGTAGAATTCCAACAAGTTCAGACAGGGCCTTTGAAGGTGTTGAAATCCTACGCTGCATTTCTTCCAGTCCAAAATTGGCATACTCTTCAAACGCAGTAATCAGCTTGTTTTGCTGCTCCTCGTCGTTCCGAAGATGATCGCTGGTATCACTATCAGCGAAACCAAGTAAATACAGAAATCCCCGCCATCCAGGCGTGCTGAAATAGGATTCAGGCATGGCCTTGTTACTGTCAACTTTTTGAAGAGATGTTCTGCCGCCTTGGCTTACTCCGTATGCTGACGCAAATAACAACACTCTCCAAATATCCCGAAAGATCGCGTGCTCACCGGATGTGAGCGATTTCACGAACTCTTCATGTCGGACGTCTCGTTGGATTCTTCTCATGACTCAAATTCTTTGATTTCAGTGAACTCTTCCTCACTTTGGAAATATTGCTGCACCGTTTGACCATCGACGACTAGTTGCGGCTGCGCCCGGTCTGGAATCGATGGTCCGTGGTAGGCAAGATAGTAGCGCTTGCCGATTCGGCCAGTTTCACGAAGTGCGTCCGCCACGTCACCATCGAACTGGCGAGGGCTGACGAGCAGTACAACTTGGGGAGCGAGATCTGGCACCCATTTAGCCACTCCGAACCGGAAAATGCTGAGTGATCCGAATGGAGAATCAGTCACCAATGGATACTCGTTACCGGACAGTCCTTTGAGAATTGTGGGAATCTCGGAACGCTTACGAGCTAGAGCCAAAAGGCTCGCGATAAACACGAGTGATGTGACCTGTCGCTGGCCGGTGCTGAGAGCGACGTCGATCTCAGTCACTTCCTCGCCAGATTCGCTGCCTGGAATTCTCTTCCGGATGCGTAGTTTGTAGTCCGGGCTGAGTTCAGCCCAATATTCCCTGTCGATGATTTTGCGAAAGTGCCCGTCAATCTCATCGTTGAGGATCGGCCGGAGTTCAGCGGTTTCCGCGTCGAGAATGGCTTGAAGGACACGACTGCATTCTTCTACTGCATCCACTCTCCGCTGGGCGCGGGCTGCGACTTCGATTTGATCTTCGATCTGTTTGATCTGTTCCGTGAGCCTCACGAGGTCTTCCTTGCAGCCGCCAAGGTCTCGATCCAAAGCTCCCAGCTTTGCGTTTTGTGCATCCTTTTCGAGGAGGTGGGCTTTTCGCTTGGCTTCGAGGCTTTGGACCTCTTCGTCGTCCTTTCCGCCCAAGGCTTGATGAATCTCGTTAATGTCCTCCTCTCGATTACGGATTTCGGTGTTTAGTTCGAGACGCTCGCCGTTGAGCTGCCCCAATTGATCCCGAGTCTGCTGTGCAACCCCTGAGAGGACGCCAATAGAGTGATCAATCGCGCTGACGGCGTTGTTGAAGTCTTGATTTGGAGCTCTAGAAAGTTGCTTTTGGACGGCCTCATATTCCGAGCTTCCGGGGGGGAGATGTCGGTCACAGATACAGACGCCGGACTCAAGAAGGTCCTTGAGAAAGGTATCGATGACCGGCGCTGGAATCATATTACGATCTCGGAGGTCCCGCATGATCTCACTGCCGCGTTTGACGAGATCGACGGTGAACAGCGTGTAGCCATCTTCTGCAACCAGTTTGGAAAGCCGCCGAACAACATCGTCCCGCCGGTTGATGAGGTCTGACAATTCATCTTGGAGCCGAATCCGCTTGGCTTGAAGTTCATGCGCAGCTCGGTTAGCATTAAGTCGATTGTCGATGGTGGTCATCTCGGAATCGATGGCCTTGAGGTTGGCGCGGATCTGATTCTTGGAATCTTCGAGATCCTTGATCTTGCTCTCGGCCTGCTCCATCTTGATCAACAGGCTGCGTTTCTCGTCACTCGTATTGTCCCGCAGTTCCTTAATAAACTTGCCACGGACATTTTGATGCTGGAGATCTTCAATGGTGGTGCGTAAAAGCCTCAAACCGAGCATCTGATGGATGGCTAACGTGACTTGGGAGCTGTTTTTTTCCATCGCGAGGTGATCGATCCGCTCACCATTGAAAAAGAGGAATGCACTGATCGCATCTGGGACGATTGTCTGAATGCGCCGCTGCGGATTGTCCAAGGGGATCGTCTGTCCGTCCCGCATGACCTCCAAGCTAAGCTTCGCTCGCTTGGGATCGGACCGTTGTTCGGCAAGTGTCAGTTCACGAGTGAGAATGTAGCGGCCGCCATCATGCTTGAAACTGACTTGGACACGGGCCGATATGTGTGTGGCATCTTTTGAATGCGCGGCTAAACCCTCATGCATCAGACTTTCCGGCTTCTCAAAATCCTCCGTGAAGCCCTCCTGTCCATACAACGCCCATAGGAGGGCATTAAGAAGAGTCGTTTTGCCGAATCCATTCTCGGCATGAACCAAGGTGACGTTACGCTCCCTTAGGTCGGAGAAGACGATCTCCTGCCGCCCCTTGAATTGACGGAAATTTTCGAGGACAATGCGTTCCAGGATCATTTAATGAGACGGCGAACGTGTTCGTAAAGACGGGTGTGGATGTCCGAGCGCCGTTTCAAGTGCTGGACATCTCGCTCCTCACGGAGGACTTCTCGGATTAGAGATTGGTGGTCGGGAGGGGCCGCTTTGAATATTTCCAAAGCAATATCAGGTGGTGGGGCCGGAATGCCATTTTTCTGTTCTGATGCACTCATAAATTACGTCCTATAACTGAATGAAGATTTTTGCTTAGGTTAACCTCAAAAGGTGTTAATGCGTCTATAGCACGCTTCAGTGTACAAAATGGACCTAGGCTAGCAAGCGCACTTGCGACTTGGCGGCCGGAACGTAACACTATCTCCAAGGCGCTCGCTGCGTCCTGTAACCCGGGTTTGAACTCGGAATTTGATAGGAACATGAAAATGCTTCCCATTCCAGAAATCGAAGAATCGACTCCAGTGCATTTGCAGTATTCGGACCACTTCGGGAGCCTACGAAGGAGCAAAAATTTTGAATATTCGGACAAAAGGACTTCTTTGTTTAATTGGGAATCTGGGCCGGAACTCTTAGATTGAACGAAAATGCAGATGTTGCGCAAATTCCCATTTGAAAAGGAACCGAGAAGATCAATTCCGCCATCACCAGAGGTATCGGTGATGAAGATTCTAGTGCATCCGATTGCGTAGAGATAGCATGCAACGTAGCCGAGGAATTCCCGGGGCTTTGCATTCCGAATGGCTTGAAGTATCGCGCAATAATCACCCGAAAGGGGAGTCTTTCCAGAAATCTCAGTAAACTTGGGATGAGGCCAGGTAATTAGGTTTCCCGTCTGATTGAGAATATGCAAAGGACTCTTTAGGTCTAGGTCATCCCATTCATTACACTTATCTACAATTAACTGAAGAAGAAATCCAAGATTCCTTTCGGCGAACTCAAAAGATGTTATTTTTGGGAAGCCGCTAGCCTGGAGGTATTCCAAGAATTTTGTCTGTGTATTGATTTTGTGTTCTGGAGTAGGAATAACCACATGCTCAGAAAAGAGCTTGCGTGCAAATTGACGAACTTCTGTTTCTCCAGGCGATGACATGATCAAATTTTGTTGACCCCATTTTTTTCGATCACTGCTACGGCCATCGAAGATAGCTTTTCGATCTTTTTCATAATGCGATCAAGATTTGCAATTACTTCCTCTGGATTTTCGGCAAACGAAGAGCCTGGGATGTCATTAATTAATTCTTCGGCCTTCAATAAGGCTGTTCTCCAATCAAACTTAAAGTCTACATCTTTTAATTTTTGATGTGCAGCTTCAATTTCGATTTCATGCCTATCAATCTGGTCAAGAAGGGAGTCCTGCTTCGATGATAAAAGTTTTCCAAGATATTGGATCTGTCGGGGATCGTGAATTCGGCGAAGCTTATCTTCATGTTCTTCGTCCGGCGTGATCCAAGCATAGAATTGCTTTAGGTTTTCGGGTTCTGTGAAACGGCTCTCTTGATCGCTCCAGCCCAGCCATTTCTTAACCTCCTTTTGTCGAATAGCCTCTTCGAAGAGGCTGTAGTATTTATTTTCGGCTTGGCTTTGGAACTCCGAGTCTTTGCGCATTTGTTCTAAAGCCTTATAGCTGCGGTATCGTCTGCCAACTGCCTGAGCTGATAGTCCGAATCGTTGTCCCGCTTCGGTCAAAGAAAGTCCTTCTCGATCAATCTGATCAGCCACGAGCTTTCCTTGTTGGGCAGGCATCCAGTCACGAATGCCTCCGATGTGGCGAATCCCTTGTAGGATCCACGCAATGTCTTTCGTTTCATCTCCACGATATACCAGTACTTCTATCGTATCTGTTCTTTTGAAAAGATTATCAAGGTATTCATCAGTAATTCCTTCTTCTGAAACAGTGCCGAGTTGAATAGCTTCTCTAAGAGCTTTCAATGCAGCCAGTCTTCGATTGCCCTCGATCACAATATATTTTCCCGGACATCCTGCAAGTTCTCTGACCACAATTCGATCCAGAGGAAGAAATCCATTTCTTAGCATGCTGTTGCGTAGCTCTTCAAGTCCATGAGACTTGATTCGCTCCATGGCTCGAGTTTGGTGGATATCTTCGGGCACTTTTAGATCGGCCACATCGCCACTTGATCTTGTCTGTTCAGACCAAAATCTTGGATTATTTGGATCCAGATATAAATCAGTGACACTCACGGTTATTTCTTCAAGTTGATCGTTGTACATAAAGTTTGAAGGGTGGTCTCAGTGAGATATTAGGTTGTAATTCAAGCGCAACTCGCGAAGTGTATGAAGCGCTTCCGGTCCGTTTTCGGCAGTCTGGCAGAATTCGGTGATTCGCTTGAGTTCCCGTTGAAAAAAGCTGCGCTCAAGGTTGAAAGCATCATCATCCAGAGCTCCTCCAAAGTCGGGCGGCTGGATGATGAAGTCATAGATGGTGGCGCGTTTCTTGCCGAGAGCGTGCCGGAGCAAACGTCCCCGTCGCTGCACAAACTGCCGTGGATTGCTAGAGCTGGCGAGCAGGAAGCCCATACGGAGGTCCGGGAGATCGATCCCTTCGTCAAGGCAGCGGATGGCAACCACGCCGTCAAGGAAGCCGCTGGCGAGATCCCGAAGGATCTCTTCGCGTTCTTCCGAGGTTTCACGGTAGGTGAAGTTCCGCACGCGGAGACCATGATTTTCACCCAACAGGCGTGAAACTGCCTGAATTTGGCGGACATCTTCGTCTGTGATGGAATCGGTATTGCGCCCATCGCCGCAGTAGAAGAGCGCCTTCTTAGGTCGTTCGGGAAGGGAACTGATAACCCGGTCGAGGGCGTCCTGTTTGTTAACGGCGCTTCCTAGCAGTCTGGCGCGGCGGATAAGCAGACGCATCGCGGCTTGGCCTATTTCCTCGTTTTTGTCCTTCCCTCCGATCATTCGCCCGAGCTTGGCGGTGATTTCCGCATATTCCTCGGCTTCAGCATCGCTGAGAGAAACGAGAACGGGATGGTAGCGATATTGGCAAAGCTGCCCTTCTGCAATTGCACGGGCGAGTGTGAATTCATAAACGATGCCGCCGAAGTAGTCAACGATGGCCTGGGTGCCGACGGGATCGTGATGACGCTCCGGGGTGGCGGACAGCCCGAGGCGGAGTTGGATACCCTCGGGAAGCGCCTTCTGGATATTCTCGGCCCCGAGGTTGTGGCACTCGTCGGCAATCAGCAGGTGATGGAACCCGTCCACTCTCGGCCGGATTCGGCTCTGAAAGGCATCGCTTTGGAAAGTGGTGTTGGTGGTGACGATAGCGTAAACCTTGGAACGTCCGGCGGCGAGACGCTGGTAGCCTTCTTCAAGCAAAGTTTCCCAACGTTGGCGGCCCTCGAAACATGCGACCGGGCGCAGGCCGAAGGCGGCCATTTCACGCAGCCACTGCCGACAAAGATTGATGAAGGGGCACACGACGATCAGAACCAGTGGCGTATTCTTTTCAGCAACCTTGCTGGCGAGAACGAGGGAGGTGACGGTTTTCCCCGATCCGGTGGCCATGGCAAGAATACCTTTGCCACCGGCCTTGCTCCAGGCGCGGATGGCATCTCCTTGATAAAGGCGAAGGTCAAATCCTGGCGGGGGCCGGAAGAACTCGCTTTGACCCGCGTCGTTCACGGAACTCAGTAGGAATCCGGGTGGCGGCCGTTTTGGGTCGCGGAAGTATTCAAGGAGCTCACTCCCGGCCTTGGTGAAATCGATGACCCGGAGTCCGGGAGTCGTGTCATCCCAGAGGGAGTCAAAATCTTTGATCTTCTGAGCCACGCGTTCATCGGGATCAATCCAAGACCGGAAGACGTCGACACTCTCGAAATTTTCCACCAAACCACCTGCGGTCTCGTTGGACGACCCGGAAAAGGCAACGTGCTCATCCTCCTCATCGGTGAAGATGCCCGTTTTCTCATGAAAAATGCCGCGTGAAATGTTACCGTATTCGTCGAGTCTCAAGGCGAGGCGGATTTCCAGGCAACCTGAGGCGGCCAGCCAAGCTAAGGCATTAAGGCGGTCCTGAAGAAGCGCATCTTCGATCTCGATCATGCTGCGGGCGACGATGGCTCGTAAAGCATCTTGGGGACGTTCCGCGGCAGCTTTGAGCGCTTCCACGTCCCCGGGCTCTAGGTGGGGCGAAGCTACCAACCGCATCGAGCCTTTACGGGAAGCTAGGCTGGCGATTCCCCGGGCCGCAAGCGCGAGCCCAAAACTGGTAAAATACCCGGCGGCCCGGCGGTAGAGGATCGACTCCTCTAAGCAAGGGACGAAAAGATCCTTCACCATGTCGCCACGACCGGTGCGGTAAGTGAGCTGAAGTTTGAGTTGATTGAGCGGCACCCTTAATTTCTTGACCCTACATCACAACGACTTGAGCCAATTGACCAGCATTTACTCAGTGATTATGCATTCAGGGCTCTCAGTATCGAGGCTCTAGATGAAAGCCCTGTTCGGATCGGTAATATATTACCGGGAAATGGCACCAATGGCTCGATAGGCGTGTCCAAAATTGGTGGAATTAGGTCGGACCGAGTTTGGACTATAAGCTTTTACAATGTTTTTAAGCATCTGTGATAACCGCTGTCTATCTCTTTACCGAAAACGAACGTGTTGTCCAAGTGAATTAGCTCGCCTGCAATAGGAATGCATCTAGTACTGACTTATTAGGGATTCCTCGGCGACAGCGGTAGGTGCCTTATCAGGCACACATTCTTTTTCCCAGTGGTTATCTGGGAAAGGGCGACGATTTCTTCCAATCTGAACTATTTCTGGCTTTGAGCAGCTGGGTCCATTCAACTGGCCCGTATGCAAAAGATATGGCGAAAGAATCCGGTATTCAAAGCGCTTCGCGCTGCGGATTTAGAAAATCCCTCATTCGACTTCGCGGGCTGCCCTCCGGTGACTCCACTGCAATTGTTCGAGGGCTTTTTCGACGCGCACCTCATATCGGTAGGGATTGCCGAAATCATTCAGGATAACGAGAAATGCTTGTTTGCTGGCATAATAGCTACAGGTGATTTTCATGAATCGTTTTGTTCGTTAGTTGGTGTCTTCGGGAACTTTTCACCTGTCAGACAAAGAAACGGGGAGCGGAGCACAGGCGGCGGAAACGTAGGCGGATGAGCGCTTTTCTTCCTTTTCCATCCGCAGGCAGAATTCCCGAAATGGAATTGGTTTTGCCCATCCACCGATCTTTAGGCCGCGACGAGAATGGGAATGGAAAACTCCTCGGAGGCGCGGCGGGGATCGGATGTGGGGATTTTCCTGATGAACTAACGGGTGAAAAATATCCCCTTGCCGAATGACAGTCAGATTGTCTCTAAAAGCTTCCTTCTCCGAACATCGTATTCTGATGCGCTGATCAATTTTCGCTCTTTCAGCGATTCTAGAACAAATAATTGGTCTTCGAGGGAAGATTTGGACGGCGTTGGGATTGGCTGAGAAATCGGAGGTGGCGTAATGTGCTGGACGATTTGCTGCGAGGATGTCTGAGGCTTTCTGAAAGCCCAGATGAGGCAGAGAAGAAAGCCGATACCACTCCAACCAAACACCGCATTCACCACTGCGATTCCAACAGTGTCAGGGTGTTTGGTGAATCCTGCGATCCAGGTTGGAAGCATGTAAACCGCCATGAATGCCAAGATGAGCAGGAATACGATCCACTCTTGGGGGATGTAGTTGATCAATTTTACGTCGGCAAGAATAGGACTGTTCATGGGCGTTTTCTGCGGGTGATGAAAGGAAGAGAGATGACGGAGAAAATGAGCGCGGAGGGCTCAGGAACCACGGTCCAGCCGCTGGCTTGTAATGCAGCGAAATCGCTTTCAGTGAGGCTGTAGCGCTGCCCTCTTTGAAGCGTTTCGGAAGGCTCCACCCCGATGGCACGAAGCATCTCCTGTAGGGCGGCAGAATAGAGATCGTATTGGGTGGCTCCTACGGGGCTCGTATAATCCACATTCCAAAATTCGTTGATGTTGAAGGCCACAGAACCAGCCATGGGAGCTAGCGACACGGTGTAATTTCCTGTGACTTCGCCGAATGGCATAGACCCATTCCATACGCTCGCCACCACATTGGTTCCACGACCAAGGAGCTGATTTGCTTTCAGCTCTGCATCCGTGAGGGCGGCTGCCCAACTGGGAATGTAGCCCGCACCGACTTGCGTGATCGTGACTACTGCAGGAGCACCAACAGCATAGCGGGACTGCATGTTGGACATACCCACATAAATCCGCAGTTCATTTGCCGCAAATGTCTCGTTGGAAAGCCGTGCGTAATCGCTGACGCTGGTGGGATTTTGAATCAGATGGCCAGCCGAAAGGGCGATGGTTGAAACGAGATCGAATTGACCATTGTTCCATGCAGCCTCGCCCACAGCTGTGCGAGTTGGAACAGCTGCAAGTTGGTGATTGGCCAAAACGGCGCTGAGATCTGCTGCTGCTCGATCGATAGCTGCTCGTCCAGCACTCCCAACTTGGAACTGATTTAGATAATCCGCGTAGGAATAATCGACATTGAGGACCGCTGCAGACAAGGAAACAGGCAATAAGTACAACGCAGATAGGAAATGTTTCAGCATGGTATTGGGGGCGAAGAGGCGGCTGGAATTTCGGGCGGGAAAACTCTAATTTAAAAACCGAAATGCGTCAATAGACGCATTTCAAAAAACATCTACATCTTTGAAAAATGCTTCTTCACAATCGACCGAATGGGTGAAATTTTCGGCGATGATCCACAGGGGCTGCATTATACGATGCGGCTGATGGCTGTTCTCCGCGCCGAGCGAGAGTCCTTAGGATGGACAGCAGTAAAATTAGGAGAAGTGTCTGGGGTTCATCGTTCCGTCATAAACCGGGCCGAACTTGGTGAGCGATTTCCGGGGGTTCCAGTTCTCGTGAGAATATGCCGGGCCTTGAATATTACTTTATCTGAAGCCTGCCGCCGCGCCGAAATACCTGAGCCTGGTAAGTCTCAAGACTAAAAAGAGCCCGCCCTCTGCAGAGCGGGCCCTTGGTTTTTCATTCCGTTTCTTTTGGTTTTTCTTGTTCTTGGCGCTCAAGCGCTGCTCCCAGAATGTTGAGGAAGCGAACATTCGGTTCTCCCAGCGTCAGAAGCGCTCGAATTGCCTCTTCTGTCTCGCATCCGACTTCTCGAGCAGCCCTCCGGTGACTCCATTGCAATTGTTCGAGGGCCTTTTCGACTCCTACTTCGTAGCGGTAAGGGTTTCCGTAGTCGTCAAGAATTACAGGGATTCCTTGCTTGCTGGCGTAGTGATTGCAGGTGATTTTCATAATTTGTTTGGTTCTTTAGGTGATGTCTTCGGGAACTTTTCTCCTTCCAGACGATGAACCGGGGCGCGGAGCACAGGCGGCTGCGGAAACGCAGGTGAATGAGCGCTATCTTGCTTTTGAGGAAGTTGGGAACGGCCGCTTGGCCACGAAGATTCATCTTCAAAACCACCACCACTGATCCCTAAGCCACGACGAGAATGGGCAATGGAAACTCGTCGGAGGCGTGGCGGGAGCAGTGATTGGCCACGGAACCCAGCAATGCCAAGCGTTTCAAAATATCACCTTGCCGGAGGTGAGACGCTGTGGTTCGGTTGGAGATGCTGCGGGTTTATCTCCAGCAATTCCCTCGAAGCCTACTTAGTCCAATGAAGCATAAATCACACTCAACAAGCCGTCGCTCTATTCTTGATCGCAAGTATCCCTGCTGCAAAATTTATGCAGTCGAACTTTCCCCGGAAGCTTACAAACATCCTGGGTTCCTCTCAGCCAATCCATTCTATCAAACCGGTCAGCCTTGCATCTATGTAGGCATGACCTCGTTGACACCGGAACAGCGCCTGGATGTCCACAGATCAGGGATTGGTTCACCAATTGTAATCCGCCATGGTGTGCGCTTGAGACCGGATCTCATTCCTCGATTTTCTCCCAAGCCTCGCTATCAAGCCATGAAGCTGGAGCGTGAAATCGCCCGCAAACTTCGGGCCAATGGCTTCGGTGTGTGGCAGCATTAAACCAGTTCCTGCTGAGCCTGGGATTGCGTTACATTATACATGAATCGATTTACCCAGGCCTTGGCAACTGCTTCCTCGAAAATGCGCATGCCCAGATTATGGGTAAGCGCATTTTTGATTTCAGGCAGGCAGAGGTTGGCAAACCACGGCTGCAAATCATTCGGCATCCGCTCCATCAGTGTGGCAGCAAAATTCACGTAATCGTCCTCTATCATTGGGTCGAGAAATGCCACCTCACTTCTGAATCGGTTAAGAATTTCCGGAGCAATCGATTTCAGAAGATTTTTTCGATCAATCATCTTGGGGTGGTTTGGCTGGGATTCTCCGAATCCGATGGCAGAGGTCGAAATATCCCATTCAGTTTGCCAGGCACCTGCCGCCACGATGAAAAATCGCGTTCTCAGCTTTCTCTCCAAATCTTTGCGCCATTGCTCTTCCTTTGCGATGCGAGCGTTTGTGCTCATCACCCAGTCGTCCTCATCGTCCACGATTTTGCATTCTTCGGGATATTCAAACAGCGGTTCTTTGAATGGAGTTTTGAAACTTCGAGGCAATCGGGCATCCAACGCATCATGTAATTCCAATCTCACGGATGAAAACCAGTCGGTCGTGCCTGATGCTTTTTCGATTTCGTCCAGGAAAATCACGCCCCGGGGATTGATGTCCACCCATTCGAACAGATTGTGAAGCGTGGGCGTATCTCCTCGAGATCCCTGTACCTGCCAGCCACTGACATTGGCAGTCCATAGTGGAAGTTTGAGGCGCTCGGCCAATTCAGCTACAATTCGGCTTTTGCCCACGCCCGAAGGCCCTGCAATCAGAGTTGCAGTTCTGGGAATGATCGGAAATTTATCGACCAGTCCGTTTGTAGCCAGAGCGGCGTAAGGGATGAGCGTTTTAAGAATTTCTTCCTGACCGCAGGACAGGATCGTGGACTTTTTCATGGATGATGTGGGGGTGGAAGCAGATTGGGAGTGGGAGGCGTTTGATGAGCGACGAGAGGCATCTTCTTCGGTGAACCGTTCGAACTCTTCTTCCAGCTCGGAGACGATCTGAAAGAAAGGCTCTGTTTCGGGGAGACTGATGGACGGCTGATTCCGTGTGAGTTCTTCGCGAAACCACGCGTGTTCGCTCACTGGGATTTGAATGCCGCGAATCACAATTTCCTCGCGGATGCGCTCTCTCAATTGGGGCGTGTAACCGATGATAACCGTGCGTCCCCGTTTTCCGTCAGAGAATTCAATCCATGGAAGATTGTTCTGAATGCCGAAGGACGCGGGGCGAGCATGTTGATCGATGGTGTTCTGGTGGGTATCCATTTCGCCAATCCCCTCAGTCTGGAGACCGGGCAGACCGAAAGGAATGCGCGGAAAACGGCTGATCAATGACTCGTTCACATAAAAAAGCCCTTCCTCTTGTGAGGAAGGGCAGAAGCTATCATCGACGCATTTTCATCCGTTGTCCCGGTTTCGGCTCGAATGGAATCCATGTCCCTGAAGTAGGAAGCCAATGATGTAATTGGCCGTCGATCAGGATGACAGAGACTTCCTCCTGTGAGATATCGACCTCGTTGACGCGCAGGACGGGATTGCCATTCACATCCCGAAGCTTGAACGGAATTTTACGGCCATTTGCAAGGTGGCGTGCCAGACTCTCCAGCAACCGTGCCGTTTCAAGCCTCCAGGCAGTGTCGCCGGATTCCGGTGCGAATGCGGCGTTGTCCGTGTGAATATCGATCTGGATCATTGGGCGGAAGCGGTTGAGTTACGAAGACGCTCGATCACGGCGTGATGGGTAGGAGCATCGGGAAAAACCGGAATTCCTTCGTTGTCCGGCATTTCGTTCCATGGGAGAGGAAACGCGACTATCGTGTCATGAGCGGTGAAATGCCGATTGATGTTCATTTCCACGAGTTTTCTCACCTTCTCGACATCCGCTGCGATATTGATCGTGGCAGAACATTGAAAATTTCCGAACGCTTCGTGATCGACAAAGAGATGATCCCACCCCGGGATAACCAAGGTCTTTTGCAACCTCAGATCAAGATGGAATTCTCCCCGTTTGCGGAAGCGCTTGAAGGTGCCGAATCGGTATTTTCCTCTCGTCGAGCCTTGGAAGTCGGGTGTGAAAATCGGAACTGAGCTGACCGAAGCAACAATAATTTCATCCCGATGGGTGATGGCGGATTCTCCGCATTGGTAGAGCGTATATTTCTGTCCTGATTGGATGGGTAGGTTGATGTTTTCCATACGCCAGCCTCCACGCTCAAAACGCAGCCCCGCCGAAAGGTAAGGCTGCAAGAAAAGAGCGACGATTCGACCGCTTAAACCTATAAAAAGTCGCAAAAAAGCAGCCGAACGAGATCAAACCCTTATCGATCGGAAAATATTTTCCTTTCCGAGGCTGCCACGACATTGGAGTCCCGAGATCCTAAATAGATTGATCACATAAGTATTCATCGAATTTTAGCTAACAGTATATTTTCCAATATTTGTACGATCTCAATCTATAAAAAATGGAATAACCGTTTTAATCTGGAAATGAACAGATGGGGAACAGTATAATGTACGGCTCACATACCCGTGTCTGGTGATACGGGAACACCCAAATAACATGAAAACGATAGAAAATAATAAGAAAGAGACGAGCCGCTCCAAAGTCGAAAAACTGGAGATCAAATACACGAAACTGCCGGAGACGATCCGTCGGAATATTGGTCGCCTGGAAAAGCGGTTGGCCGTTTTTTATGGGAGTGCCGAACGTGCGCAGCAGGCCATCGAAAAGGTTTCAGACAAACTGGTCGAGGCTGCAGACGAGGATAAATTGCTTTCCCGCGCATGCGGACGCTTTGTCGATCGCCTGCCCAAGGATGTCGCTACGATCGCAGGTCTGGACGTCAACTTGACCTTATACGGCAAGCTTGATCCTTCGGAGCAGGACATCGCCAAAGTCGAACGGGAATTCCTCGAAAACGAAGCCATGGAGACATTTTCTGGGGAAGATGAAACAGAAACGCGCCAGTCATCAAATGACTCATCTCATCAATCGCCGATAGGCATCTGAATGGCGAACAGCCTGCTTTCGGTTCCAGCATTTCCGGAGGGAATGCTGGAACTTTCCACCCCCGTGAGGGGGCCGGATACACACTTTAGCGAACCCGCCGGAGGCAGGGTGAAAAGCTAAAGTGTGTAGTAGGTGAGACACTTTAGACGCGCTAGCTGTCCTATGACTTACAATAAACGCTACTACGGCGTATTTCGCCTTGGCGCTGCAAAGCTGACTTCTCGTCACTATGCGTCTGAGGCAGGGATGCACGAATGGCACAATCTTCGGCTGAGCGGAAGGTCCGCACCTTCTGCCGATCCGCTTGCACCAAAGCCTGTGGTGCTCCTGGAACGAGGCAAAGGACTCCGACTTTCCATCGATGCGATCCTTCAGGAGTATGGAGTGAAACCGGCCGGAAAATCTTCCGTCGTCGCAGGCGAGTTTATCCTCTCAGCCACTTCTGATTACTTCGGTGGACAGGGGCACGCGAGCTGGGACAAACAGAAGGTAAACGCATGGAAAAAGGCCACGCTGAACATGCTGAAAAAACAGTTCGGTGATCGGATCGCATCCGTCGTCTATCACGAAGACGAAAGCGCTCCCCACTTTCATGTTTACGTCGTTCCACTGGTTAAGCATCGCGAATACCTCGGGTGGTCTCCGAATGCGCGTGCGAAGCGTTTCAAGGACGGCCAGTGGAAAATCGCGGGACGGGAATATTTCACGCGAAGTCATCTCATCGAGTTGCAGGATGTGTATGGCGAAACAATCGCACCACTCGGTCTCCACCGTGGCAAGCGTGGCAGCAAGGCGAAGCACAAGGAAATGCGCGATGCCCAGAAAGATCTTGAGACCCAAGCAAAACTCCAAGCTCAACAGAGCGAGCGAATCGCACGCGACGCCGAACAGGTCCATAAATTGAGACGTGATCTAGAGATTGCTCTCACCAAAACGAAGGATCGTGAACAAAAGGCGAAAGATGCGGAGCAAGCAGCTAAGCAAGCGTTGGAAAATCTCCAGACACAGCAGACCAATCTAATCACTGCACAAGATGAACTTCGACAGTTACGCAAAGATATTGAGGATGAGAAGAAGGCAATTCAGTCAGAACGAAACCGATTAAGGAAAATCCCGATCGAAGCGGTTCTGGGAAAAATGGGATTTGTATTGAATGATGAATCTGATCTCCGCCTAGATATTTTGAATGGTGACGTCAAAGTTCCGCACCGCGCTATTCTCACAGAAGATCAAAGATTTAAAATCGAGTATTGGCACCTTGGAAAGCAAGAGTGGACGCATTTTACAAAGGGAAAGGGAGCAATTGACTTGGTGCTACTAGTTCCAGCCGAGCGGGAACCAAACGCTGAAACAGTGAAAGCGACATTCATCGAAGCCTGCAACAAACTGGCCGAATGGTTTCCTGAGCAGCAGGCAGGAATTTTGTCAGAAGTTTTGGAACGTCGAAATCCAAAGCTGTGGGACTATTTGGCTATGACGAACAATCAATATAGCGCAGGCCTAGTTAATAAGAGCCCTTCCGAGGTGAAATTGATATCAGGACCACTTGGGTTAATAGAGTAAGAGGATGGAGCCATTTTTCGCGGTGGGAGGTAGGCATCGAGTGGAATGAGATGTAAAGGCGCGAACGCGACATTGCCCACATGGCTGCGACCGGAGGAGTGCGTCAAATATAGCGTGCCACCATCCGGCCAGACTTATGCTGCATGGGCTGGTAAAGCAGAAGATTGGGTGATAATGTTTTTGCACCTTCATCGCTGGTCCGGGGGATGTAGGTTTCGGGCTTGAGTGCCCAAAAGGTTTTTGATTTTGCCAGCGCGGGCAAAGATCAACCAGGCCTAGCAACAACTTAACTATATTTCAAATATAGTTGCTTTTTGGGTAATTGGTCTTCTTTCTCCGTTTCTCCTCTTGCTTTCGAAGAAGCTAATGTGACTTGGTAACCTAAGGGGGAGAGCGAAAGTGTTGTCCTCCGGAGCGAAACAAGGCAGATTTTCGAAATGAAGAATTTTTTGGTAATTTTTCACTCTTCCTCCCCGAAAAAATGGAGCGAGTTTAATGACAGCATTATCGAGCTCTACCAGCCGTGGTCGACCGAAATGGACGAAGGGCTGTATTTCATAAGCAGTGACGATAGTGCCCGAACCATTTACGATGAACTCTCTCAGGCTATAGAGCAGAAACTGCCCGATACTTTGTATGTATTTGAACTGTGCGGATCATACAGCGGCGGAGGCTCAAGTCATACCCGTAACGAACTCCGCGAGCGTATCGGGCCTCCTTGTAGATAGGCGGGTGGTTGATGGAATAGAAATTAGAGATGGGGTGTGGAGACCATAGATCCCGAATAAGCCCTCATACTTCTCCTCAATGCCCAGCGGTGCGTCAAAATGGTATGTCAAAAATGGCGCAATGCGTCAAAATGACGCTATAAAACCCAGTTGATGTGATAAAAGCCTACTTTTCCAGTGCTGCAAGATATTTGTGCGTAAATTGTGAGGATGTGCGTTTTTTTTTAAAAGTGCACAATGAGACAGGGGGTGGTTCGGTATTTTTTAGATTTTTGCCCACATATTTGCCAAATTTATTATAAGCTTATCTTAACCAATGTCTAGTACAGTGCATGTCGCATGATTGGCATCTAATGTGCGGAGGCGTCCCGGAGTTAAAGCTTCAGTATTAGTATCTAATAACATCAAATACCAGCCAATGAAATTTTACACTAACCTTAATGAGTTCATCACTGCGGCGAGAGACAATCGCCTCCGGAGCGATGCCATCAACTGCCTCTCGGCGAACGCGCACGATGCCATTTTGAATCGTGGTAAGTCTGCTGCCGTCGTGCTTCCCAAGGAGGGCTACGGTGCTATACTTTCTGGATTTCATCTCTACGCGATGCTCCAGCTCCGGCCTGGCCTTACGACATCCAGCGTGAACAGCGACCGCATCAAAAACATTGAGCTGCTCGGGTTACTCGTCCAAGGTGCTCGTGAAGTCGCTCACCGCTATGACGGAGCACTGTTGGAGGCGCAGGGGCCGGTGGTGCACATTTTCATTCCAGACGACGGTGATGAACCGCGGGATGTTCAAACGGCGGCCATGGAACTTCAGGAGGTCTTCGCCGATGGTATTCGTGCCAAAGCTGGCACCGACTTCTTGAAGGGCCTTGTCGGTTATGCGCACGGACCCTCTATTTTGGTCAATGCCGAGGACGCTCATGGCGATGAGTCCATTGTTTCCTTAGCACCAGCAGCGAATGCCCCAGCGAAGGTACTCTGGAAGAAGTGGGAAGACCTCGGAGATGGTGCCATCGTTGAGGCACTCCTTGATGGCACATACCGGGAAATCGGAAATGACGAGCGGGAAGTGGTGATCGCGAAGTCGGCAGGTACGATTTTCAACTCCTCACGTGAACTCAGCGAAATGGTTGTCGTAGCGGCCAATGCGGAGCAAAGGGCGATGCCTGTCGCGGACTCTCCGGACAGTCCCACGATCGAGGAGCCGCATATGTCCTTTGCAATCTCGTTCCGTGCCGATATGGATGGGTTCACGAAAAAAGTTTCGACGGCCTTTGATGAGGGAGAAGATGCAGTTCGCGATTTGGCGCGGGAGTTCTACGAGATCATGGCCCATGCCCGCAAGTTCTGCAGTTCAAGCGAGTGCATCCACCTTCCTTGGGCTGGAGACTGCTTTAACCTCCTCCTTTCTTTCGATGAACGGAAAGACTACCAAGAGGCACGCCAACGGAGAATCGTCACTGTGGCTGTAGACTTCATTCGCCACATGGGGCAAAAATTTCCTTCCTTGGGCTGGGCGGTTTCGGTGGCTGGCGGGAACTTGGAGTCAGCCCAGGTGTGCAACACTCTTGTCAGCCGAATCACGGTTGGACATACGACGTTACTGCTCAGCACCGGGCTTCCGGTGGAACGTAGCCTTCAGGGTATTATTCGTGAAAGCCCGAACAAAGGCCGTGGCGTTATCTGGAAAGGGGACATTGCTCAGCTTGAAAGCGATCTACAAGATCTAATGAACGAAGCGATCGGTGGCGAGAATTACCGACACTACAAATTGGGGGACGTTGAGGATGCACAAGATAAAAAGGATTTCATCGCCCCGCCGGCACCCTACAAATCCTCCGCTGTTTCTGCCGCAGTCGCAGCCATGGCTCCAACCGTGAAAGGGCATTATGATGATCCCAACGTTCTATTCCAATGACCCCCTCGTTCAAGCTCTTGACCGACAGATCCAGATCTTGGGTGTGAAGGAAACGAGCGGGTTCGTGGTAGTCTCCGGTATTCTGCACGTGGCACTGCTACGACACATCAGCCTCCATGACATTGAGGTGCCAGTGTGCGTCGTTGTCCCCCGCGACTGGGTCGCCGTGAAGCCACGTATATACGTCTGCTGTAATCCGCCTTGGCTTAACACCGGAGCTGATTGGCATGTCTTTCCCAATCGAAGTATATGCGTTGAATGGTATGAACGGTGGAGCGAGCACCTCAAACTTGTCGAAGCCGATGTGGCCAACATCTCCGATCTCGCGGATGTGGCGGCGCAGTGGCTGACAAGGGCTGCCGCTCACATTCTCCACGTTCACTTCACCTGTTTCGTTCTCAAGAAAAAAAACTGGCCAGATTTTATACCTACCTGGCCACACAGCCCTGACGAAGCCTCTGCTGCTTACAGAAAGGAAAACAACGAGCTGGCATCGAAACAGAAGCAAGGCCGCAAGATTTTGGGTCGTCGAGTGCGTTCCGGAACAGGCACATCCTAATTGTCATGATTGTCATTGGCGGTGCATCTTCTGGTTTGCTAGAGAATAAAATATCTGGCGGTAGAAGAGCCACTACCGTCCCGTTTGATATATCAGTAATCTCACCGAATACCGTCTGCCCCAGACAACTGCTAACTGGATACTTTAAAAAAAGCGACTCGACGGGAGTAGATCTCGGTTTCCCAAAGAGGATCCAGTTAGGAAAGCAGCGCATGAGCCGGCCAATACTGGGTCGTCATTTTGAATCCATCGTATCGACGGAACTTTGTAAGCGTTACGAAATCTCCCTTGCAACTGAAAACGCAGGGCGCTTCAAGCCACGCTTACGGAACTTTCGAGGAGGAATGAACCGATTCAAGATCCATGGATCTGGGTAGTCTAGGCTGACGAGGGGATCGACGGGTAACGCGAGTTGGCGAGTGTTGCAGTAAAAACTTTTTAGGGTGTCGTCTGGCCTTGATTGCCCCTCAAGTGGTTTGACGGTATTTCAGCGGATTATGGTCACGGGGAGCGGCTTGACCGACTGTTCGGCCCGGTTCGGATACAACCCGAACCCAACAACCAGACCTACGAATAGCAAAAGCAGGAAGGTCGACAAACCTTGCCACCAAAGCGCACGGATGGCTGCTCTCAAGCCATAGATTTTTCGATAGAGAATGTCACCCATCGCAAGCAATTGCTGTCGAAATTCATTCAGTAGGAATTCGCGATCCTGTCCGTTCACAACTTGCTGTAGATAATCTGCAAGCATAGCGTTCGTCCATGGCTTTTCGGCTGCAGGAAAGAGCGTCGAAAAATGATCAGGGTGAGGGAGGTCATTTGGGCGGACTGCCTTAAACGCATGATGCAGGCAGATGAAGCCGAATACACCGCTTGCCACCACAAGTATTGTCATACCCCAAATCATAAAATTTGTCGGGGACTTCTGCGACACCAACATTCCCTCCCCAAGTCGGTCATGAGCACCAACTACGATTTTCCCCGCCACGACGAATATCGCTAGGCAAAGTGTCACTACGGCACCTGCCTTTGCATCCATAAACTGGACAACCCGTTGTGTGTTCTCGTAACCGCGGGACATTTGGGAAACAGTTTCCTCAAATGTCAGATGCAATTTGGACTGGAGACCTGTCGCCAGAGGGACAAGGGCTTCGCTCGCTGCCGGCATGGAAGATGTGAGCAAGGGAGCGATAAAAGCACGAATAATACTAATCATAAATTTTGGAAGGTGGCCGATCAAAGATTATTTTTTGATGGTATGGCGGAAGTGTTAGTATGAATTGTTAAAGAGTGGCTCTAACATGTTATCTAGAGTTTTATCAATTGATATCGATGTCGCTGCATGTGGCTACTTTGTGGAAGTTTTTGATAATTGCCAATGTCAACACGGGTTTATGTTGAACATACCTACCCCGCCATTCTACAGTGTCACCCTGATGTCTCCTGGGACAACCTCCTCGTCACGGTTGTCCCGAGGCTCTTTACAAATTTTGCTGACTCTAAATTGTGGATTGGAGCTAATTTCCATAGCGAGATTTTCTCACCCCCATCGATTTGATTACTTTCCGAGCCTCATTGCAGGCCGTGGCAATGTGAGCTGTAAGATCTTGAGGTCTGCCAACCTGGTAGCTAATCGTTGTTATTCCGAGGAGGTCAGTGGGAAGCTTAAGTTCCTGGCCACGAGGCTGGAAAAGGATGGTGCGTTTGCGCCCAATACGCCCCATAAAAAGTCCCAACTCGAATATGACATTGTCTCGCGCCACCTTGCTCACGATTTTCCTACTTGGCATTGTGGTGATGTCGTCTGGCTGAACCACCGCTACAGCAAAGTCAGCCGTGTCAACTTTAGCCTCAAGCGAATCCAGCGGGTAATCAGAGGCGAAAAATACGCCATCGGTCCAGCAGGTTATTAAGGCATCATGTTGCAGTACCGTCTGGATTTCGCGTGCGACGTCAAGAGCCTCGACGGAAGAAATGATGAACACTTCCGACTTTGGATTGGGCTTCTGCAACGCGCCATTGCGTTGATGCAACCGCTTTGCAAGTTCCCGGGCGACGTTTCTCCAAAGTGTGGGGCATTGGTCGAAAATCTTATGGAAGTCACCTGATGAGATTTTTGCAACGACACTCAACTCAATCGCTATGACATCAGCAGAGCGGGGAATGGAATGTTCGATGGCTGACATTTCTCCAACCGAGTCGCCGACGCCGCGGTATGCGACAAAATTGCCCTTCACATAAATCCCAAACTTTCCAGACAATATGAAGTAGAGTTCGCTGTCCGACGCATCTTCCTCGATTAGTCTTGTGTTCTGAGAAACCTCCAGTATTTCGACGATATCGGCCAGATCTTCGATGACGGCAGCCCCGTCCTTCATTAGTTTTTGCTCTCGAAGGGCATCGACTAGCCGCGCTCGAGACTCAGTTCCAAGATATCGTTCTTTCATGGGTAGAGCTTTTGATCGTTTTGGGATTTTCTAGATTGGTCGAAACGGGTTGGAGCATGGATGCATTACGCAGTCGCTTATGTCGATGGCGAAGTGTAGTTAAAGACTCAGTTGAACATAGAATCGAGGGCCTGAATTTTCCACTTCCCTTACAGTGTAAGTTTGTTACTAATCACTTGCAAAATGCCTGATTTCTTCTTTCTAGTCCATTGCTACGGGCTCGCAGATTTTGCTCCATCGCCGACAAGTTGCGATCAAACGACGATGCTGCCCATTTGCGAACGTTCTGTCCACGGTCAGATATCCGTCAAATAGCCACGCTTGTCTTTCCGAGCTCACACCCAATGGAAATCATCGACAATATATCGAGCCTCCTCGGCGATGACCTAAAGCGGAGCATCACACCTGGTGCCAAGCTAAAGATCGCCGCCTCTTGCTTCTCGATTTATGCATTCGAGGCATTGAAGAAAGAGCTGGAGCAAATCCACTCGCTTGATTTTATTTTTACGTCGCCCACGTTCGTTGCAGGCGACGTTTCTGATAAGCTGCGAAAAGAACACCGTGAGTTCCACATCCCAAAAATTGGAACGGGAACGTAGCCTCTACGGCAGCGAGTTCGAGGTTCGACTCCGGAACGAACTGACCCAAAAGGCTGTCGCCAAGGAATGCGCTCAGTGGATGCGGACAAAAGCCACCTTCCGCTCCAACATGGGCAGAGCCCCGATGTAGCAGTTTGCCTGCGTCAACGGCACCGCTCCCAAGGCAGCTTATATGCCTCTCCACGGCTTCACTGCAGTGGATCTCGGTTACGAGAAAGGAAATGCCGTTTCTAACTTCGTCAACAAGTTCAACGAGCAGCCAATGACCGACACTTGGCTAGCTTTGTTCGATCAGATCTGGAACGATCCGGACAAGCTGGAAGATGTCACGGATCGCCTCTGTGACCACATTGCCTACGTCTATCAGGAAAATTCACATCAACGTATCTATTTCCTGATGCTTTATAACATCTTCAGCGAGTTCCTCGAAGACATATCCGAAGATGTCCTGCCCAACGACCTCACTGGGTATCAAGACAGCATCATCTGGCAGAAGCTCTTCAACTTCCAGCGCGATGCCGCCACCGGCATTATCAACAAGCTAGAAACCTACAACGGCTGTATCCTCGCCGACAGCGTGGGGCTAGGAAAAACCTACACTGCCTTGGCCGTAGTCAAATACTACGAGCTGAGAAACAAATCCGTCCTCGTTCTCTGCCCGAAGAAGCTTGCGGACAACTGGCTCAACTACAACCAGAACCTCGTCACCAACCTTTTCGCCAAAGACCGTTTCAACTACGACGTCCTCTGCCACACCGATCTCCTCCGCACCCGCGGCGAATCTCTCGGAATGCCGCTCAACCGGGTGAACTGGGGAAACTACGATCTCATCGTCAGGGCTTGATAAGATTTCCGGAAACTATTCGGAAAAAAGCGTTAAATGAAGTTCTACGCCAGCCCCAAAGTCGGGTGCTCATCTCTAGATTTTGTGTTCAAAGCAAAAGTATCGTTAGGCCAATCCACTTATTCCGGCATAATCGACCAATAAGAAAATGTGGTTTTGAAGAATGACGGACCGAGTCGAGGAAGAACCGGATTCAAACCGCTTGATTAGAGCAAATGATCGCATCAAGATCGTTTCCTAAGTAAGCGTCGAGATCACGCTGAAGAAAAAATATGCGGCCTTTGCGTGGACCTTTCCGGCGGGCGCGGAGTATTTTGGGATTCATTGCCAGTTCGTAGACGGTGCGGGAGTGTAGGCCCAAATATTGGGCGGCTTGGGCTACGGTGAATTGGCGGGGGGCGTTGATCGGTTCATTGGTCATTTTGGTTGGTTTCAGTGGGGCGCGTGGGTGCGGACGCGGGATGCCGCGGCCACTAAAACCTTCACTCATCACCTCCCAAACCATTTTGGAGTTCGCCGAGCCACAGCAGTGTGATGACAGGGGTAGCAACGGGACCCTCCCGACAACCATTCTGTCTCCGGTGCGGAGAACCACTTAGTTTATTCGTGGCATCATTCTAGCGGCTGACCGCACCGGAAACTAACTCTTCTTGGGCTAATTTGACAACACAAATTTTTCAAGCCTTCAGAACCTTGGTCGGTGTAAGCTCCCAATATGCCGTGGCTTCAGGTCCGAGGGTTTCCCATGCCCAATAGTGTTTTTTCAGGATCTTTGGAGAGTTCTCCATCAAGAAGGCTGTCACTTCGGGGCTTCGACCACGAGCTAGGTGGTAGGAGCCGAAGGAATGGCGGAGAACGTCTTTTGGCCATTTTTGGTTTCCACGAAGCCAATGAGTTTTGCGCCAATTCTCCCAGGCTTTCTTCCAGTTGGCTCGTAAGACTGGACCGCAGAGAGGCGGCCCCAGTTTCTCGCGGATGAAATCGAGCCACGCACGCAGCGTAGGCTCAATAGGAACGGTACGGCCTTGGCCGGAGCGTCTGCCGTTTTTCGACAAAGCTGGAGGGACGGAAATATGCTCACTCTTGATGTATTCCCACAGTAGATAAGCAGGATCATCCCCCTTGGCTATTTTACGGAATTCGTCCGGTCGAAGACCGGCAAAGAGAGAAATGGCGATGTGTGCCAAGACATCCCATTCCTCACTCTTTACTGCTCTACGAAGCATTTCGGCCGCATCCGCAGGGGAAAGTGTGATCACTTCCACATGGGCTGGCTCTTCAGGTCTCAAGCCCGCACAAGGATTTGCTGGAAGCCAACGGTTTTTCGCGGCCCAACCCAACCATGCGGAAATGGTTTTGAAGTCGCCTTTGTTTTTGAGAGTAGCAAGATATGCCTCAATCGTTTGAGGTGTGATGTTCAACACTTCTTTGTCGTCTCCAAACCACCGCAAGAATCTTCCACAGCGGTTGCGAGAATCCGCCCGGTACTTCCCTCGACGCTTGGCTGCAATCAAAGCAGTATGAAACGCTTCAAAACATTCTTTGGCTGTTCCGGTCTTCTTAACGCTGAGATATGCATCCAAGTGTGCTGAGCCAGATTCTAGCAGAGATCCTGCCTTCGCGTCCGTCATACGTTTTTCGAGAGCGATCCATTTCTCGATAGTCGACAGTTTGATTCCTGTTTTTTCCAACAGTTCGTCCAGTTGCATCCACTGTGATACTTTAACTCCATCTGCCTCGGCGGTGATAGAACCATGAACTTTCCTTCGTGCACGTTCATCGTTACAAAAGAGCTGAGCATCGGCTCTGGTTTTGAAAAACTTCCTTGGATACTTGCCATCGACGTTGCCCAGTGAAACCATCCATCGACCGTCAGTTTGCTTCTTTGGAGTTAGAATTGCCCACTTAGATTCTGACTCGTTTTTGCCACTTTTCATCGCGGAAAACTTGCACTAAACTTGCACTGAAGGCAATAGCGAACGCATTTATAAGGAAAAATAGACAAAATCAAGTGACTGTTAATCACTAGGTCCTTGGTTCGATCCCAAGCTCCGGAGCCATCAGAAAAATCCTCAACTTCAAGGAGCTGGGGATTTGTGGTTTTTGGGGAGTCAGCGTTTTCGGGATTCAAATGATTTCGAGCGGGAACGCAGAGGTGCGGATTTTTTCGGATTATTGAAATTCCTTTAGGACTGGTAACTTGCCCCACTCGGAGGAAGGTCGGTTTCTGATGAAAGAAAAAACCACGGGAGCCGTATTGATGAAACTATGAATCGACGAAATGTGTTCCAGGCCATCATCGTTTTGGTGCTGAATTTGGGATTTTGGGAGAATGGACACGCTAAGGAAATTCATATCGTAAATGATATTTTCTGGTATACAAAGGAAGGTCAACCGATCAACAGCCAAGGGGGAGGGATTTTCCGGTTCGCAGATCCGGAAACCGGGGAAACTCAGTATTATTGGTATGGAGTTCATTATAAAGAGGCGGATTTATATCGGGAAAATTCATCGGTGACCTATGATACTTATACTTTCCAGGCAGTGACCTGTTATACTTCCAAAGATTTGAAGAACTGGAAGTTCGCAGGAGAAGTGCTGACCCCGAAGGAATTGTTGAATTTCACCGACAAGACGTGGGTTGGTAGATTGGGAGTTTCCTATGTGAAGGAGCTGAAAAAATATGCGATGGTCGTACAATACGGAAGTGAAGTATTGATTACCGTGTCCGATACTCCTGCAGGAAAATTTACCTGGCATCGGAAATTCAGTATGAAAGAGCGCATCGGTACGACGAACACCGGAGATCAAACGGTTTTTACCGATGAAGACACAGGGAAGTCTTATTTGGTTTATTCGTATGGCAGGGGAAGAAATAAAATTTATGTTTCGGAAATAGGAGTCAAGGACGGGAAGGTTGATCTTCTTGATTGTGTGACTGTGTTCCAGGGAGAAAACCGGGAGGGGAATTGCATGTTCAAATATAAAGGGAAATTTTACATGTGCGCATCAAACTTGTATGGGTGGGATTCTTCCCATGCCTATTATCTGGTTTCGGATCATATCTATGGGCCGTATGAACCTGCCGGAAAAATGCTTGTCATGGAAGGATGTGAGCAGGATTACGCCCATGTGACCCAGACGGGATTTTTTGTCACCATCAGAGGGGATAAACAGGAGACTGTCGTGTATTGTGGTGATCGATGGGCCGATTTTGCGGGGAATGGCTTGGGATACAATCAATGGGTGCCCCTTTCATTCGAGGAAACGACCCCATACTTCAATTCACTGAGTTCCTGGCATTTGAATGTTCGAACCGGAGAATGGTCCGTCGCAGCGGATAACAATTATATCAAGAACGGTAGCTTTGAAGCGGACAGAAACAAAATACCAAGTCTCGCCAAACCGCCACAGGATCAGCTTACGGGTTGGAATACGGAAGTCATCAACGGGAATCCGATTTCCCGGAATCACGCGCATTCGCCCGCATTGAATTACTTCAATTCGGAGATGGATCGTAAAGTGGTCGTTGGAGAAAAGAGCCTGAATATCACCGATACAGTGGATTTCGAGAGAAGAACTTATCAAAAAATTACGTCCTCACCTTTAGTCGAGCTTCCGGATGGGATTTATCAAATGCATGCCAGGATGAAAAATAGTGGAGGATTTCCATCGTTATCGATGTATGCGAAAAGTGGAGGGAAAACTTTCGAAATGAAGATCACGGAGGAAAATTCTGTTTGGAAAGAAGTGCTCTTGAAAGGGATTGAAATCCGAAATGGGGAAGTGGAGGTGGGTTTTTACGCAAAGGGCTCTGCCGGGGCTTCCTGTCAATGGGATGATGTTTCTTTGATAAAAGTTCGGTAGTGCCTTCAGGACGAAAAACAGGAGGAGGGGATGGCCAATCAGGGATTTTCGGAATCGCGGGCTTCCTGTCGGACGAGCACGATGCGCATATCCTTGACCGGGTCGAGATACTTTCCTGCGTAGCGGATGGGCGGAATTGTTGAAGTGCGGGTTTTAATCCATACCCGAGTCAATTCCCCATCCTCCCAATCGATGCTGACTTCACACGCGCCCCGGGCTCTCAGGCCTTTTACGGAGCCATGGGGTAAAGCGTTGGGCAAGGCTGGAAGGAGGTCGATGATATAACGACCGGAATCGTTTGAGATTTCATGGCTCTGGAGAAGCATCTCGGTAATGCCTGCGGTGGCTCCGAAATTCCCATCGATCTGAAACGGAGGGTGGGCGCAAAAGAGATTCGGGTAGGTGCCGCCGGGTTTGCGCATGCTGGATTCGGAGGTGGGAGCCAATTGGTTTTGCAGGAGCTTGTAGGCATGGTCTCCGTCCTTCAGCCGTGCCCAAAGATTGATCTTCCAAGCCATGCTCCATCCGGTGCCCGCGTCGCCCCGGAGTTCCAATGATTTTTTCGCTGCTGCTGCCAATGCCGGAGTGGTATTTACGGAAATTTGGGAACCCGGATGCAAGGCGTAGAGATGGGACGGATGGCGGTGGTCCATACTTTTTGAATTCAGGTCCCAATCGCCGCTCCACTCCATGATCTGGCCCGCTTTGCCGATCTGTTGGGGACGCAAACGGTTGCGTACACTGTCGAGTTTTTGCCTGAAATCGTCATCCACTCCGAGCGCACTGGCGGCTCTCGCGGTATTGTGGAAAAGTTCCCAGACGATGGCTTTGTCCATGGCGGTGCCTTCGTCCACCGCACTGGTTTCTCCATTGTCCGTCACCAGCCAATTTTCCGGTGAGCTGGATGGAGAGGGGACCAGTTTTCCGTCCGTGTCTTCTATCAAGGTCGCGAGCCAGAATTCGCATGCTTCTTTCATCGTCGGGTAGACCGAACGAAGATAATTTTTATCGCCGGTGAAGGCGTAGTGTTCCCACAGATGTTGACAGAGCCAGCCGTTGGCGCCGAACCAGACACCCCAGGGAAGTTTATCGCCGGAGGAAGTCCATCCCCATACATTGCTGTTGTGACCGGTGACCCAACCCGAAACCTCCGGGCCGAAATTGGCTTTCGCCGTTTTTTTCCCAGGCTCGACAAGGGTTTGAATGTGCCTGAGCAAAGGTTGGTGCATTTCACTGAGGGCGGTCATCTCAGCGGGCCAATAATTCATTTGGGTATTGATATTGATCGTATAATTGCCGTGCCAGGGAGTTTTCATGTTCTCGGCCCAGAGGCCTTGAAGATTGGAAGGCAAAGGATTGTCGGGGCGGCTGCAGGATATGAGCAGGTAGCGGCCAAACTGATAAACAAGGGAAATGAGGGATGGATCGTTTTCACCATTCCGGAAGGCAGCCAATCTTTCGTTCGTGGGCTTTTCGGAAGCTTTGGTGGAACCGAGATCGATGAGGACACGTTGGAAATATTGCTGATAATCGGAAAGATGTGCGGCGACCAATTGACCGTAGGTTTTGTTCGAGACTGCTTTCATTTGATCCGAAGCGATGGATGGATCAGCACCTTTGAAACCTTTTGAGTAATCGGGAATATAGGAAGTGGAGGCGGTGAGAAGAATGATCACGTCGTTGGCGTGGTTCACCGTGAGCTTATCGTTTTCGCCTTTGATGATGCCGTCATTGGCGATCACGCGGACGTGGGATTCATAATCCAGATTTTCGCCGGTATTGCCGGTCATTACCAGTGTGTCGGGGGAGACAAAACGGGTTTGCGCTTTTTCCGAACGCGAAAGATCCAGCGTGAAATTCAGGCTGTTTGCCTTATTGGCAGAGAGGCGTATTACGATGGCCTTATCTGGTGCGCTCGCGAAGACCTCACGTTTGAAAGTGGTGCCGTTGATGGTGTACTCGGTGCCTGCCATCGCGCGTGAGATGTCGAGCCACCGGCGATAATTCTTCACTTCACCTTCCGCCTGATTGAAATCAAGCGTGAGCTCACCGAGCACCTGATACTTGCTTTTGCCGATTTTCGTTTGGCTGGTAAAATGTTCATTCGCCAGTTTCGTAGCGTCATTGTAACGGCCTTCCCGAATTGCTTGGCGTAATTCGGGAAGAAATTTCCAAGCGTCCGGGCGGTCTGCATTGGGCTGGGGCCCGCCGGACCAGACGGTGATGTCATTCAGGAAGATCCGTTCGCTGGCAGTACCGCCAAAAATCATGGCTCCCAAGCGTCCATTGCCGATCGGTAGCGCTTCGATCCATTTTTCCGCGGGCGATTGATACCAGAGGAGCAGATTTTCACCCGAAGTGTTCGCTCGGAGCGAACCCGCACTTGAGATGGCTAGTCCCAAAACGGTTAAAGTGCGGAGGGTTTTCATGAGGAGTGAAGGGGTTGGAACTTTTTGGAAATGAGAGAAAACTCACTGCCTTATACGTTGAGACTGTCGATGGTCTTTCCGGGCTAATATCGTTTGGACAATCTGCCGACACTTGCGTCTACAGTATTCGGCTTTTCCTTGGAGCCGGTGTTTTTGACTTTCTTATGATCTCGCGTGGAGGCACCGGGAGTAGAGTCATTGAAAAGAAACGGGAAAACTCCGCATTTTTTACGAGAACTTTCTTCGTCAAGATGGCTACGGAATTTCATAAATGCTGTAAGGTTCGATCGAACCTCTCCGAGCTGGAAATTCAAAATTGCCGCCCACCTCCTCCAAGGCATGAAAAAGGGAGCCATTGCTGGCTCCCTGATTCATTCACCCATTAAAGAATGGTGCTCGAAAGAGGACTCGAACCTCCACGGGTCTCCCCACTAGATCCTTAGTCTAGCGCGTCTACCAATTCCGCCATCCGAGCATGTTCCGGTTGGGTGGGCGCACTTGGTATGGCGCACGCTC
>JASGEP010000042.1:0-8200 GCA_047606285.1 Luteolibacter sp.
ATCGGGGGAAACGGCGCGGCTGCGGCTGGGTTTCGTGAGCGCGGTGATGAATGACGCGCTGATCGAGGTGTTCCGGAAATTCCGCGAACGTCATCCGGAGGTGCAGATCATGCTGCATGACGTGCCTCCGGGCGAGCAACTGAAGGCGATCGCGGACGGGCGGCTGGATGGCGGTTTCGTGGGAATGGCGACGCCGGAAGGGATCGCGGGCATTGAGTTTCTGGAATGGCGGAAGGAGCGGCTGGTGTGTCTGTTTCCATCCGAGCATGCGTTCGCGGGGCGGCGGAGCGTGAAGCTGCGGGCGCTGGCGGATGAATCGTTTGTGGCGGTTTCCGGGGAATCGGCTCCGGCATTCGCCCGTCACGTCCGCGAGCTGTGCGCGGCGGCGGGTTTCCGGCCACGGGTGATTCTGGAATCGTCGCGCGCGCAGGCCGTGGCGCTGATGGTTGCTGCGGGTTCCGGGGTTGCGATTCTGCCGGAGTCGGTGGGGTCTATGTTAGGAAACGCGGTGAGCGTGGTTCCGCTTGAAGGGCGGCCGGGCATCACACACGTCTATGCGCATCGTGGCAACCGCACCGAGGGCGCGCACGCGGACCTGATGCGGTTGCTGAAATGAAACGAGAAACTATCAGAACGTCCAGACCAGATCGAGCGTCAGGCGGTCTTCGAGAATGCCGTCTTCTTTGTCGGTGACGGGAATTTCATACGCCACGCCGAAATTAAGAGTGTCTGTGAGGCGAGAGCGGAAGCCGATGGCGGCCGTCACGAAATCGCGGTTTCGGGTGGCATTGGCCGCGCCGAAGTTCAGCAGGTCTCCACCTTCGAAATCCGCGACGACGGGCACGTTTCCGCCCGCCTGGGAGTGGAAACGCGGCTCGCCGTTGCCGGCGTCGAATACATGGAACCAGTTCACTTCCACCAGCGGGATGAACCATCTGCACGTTTCGTAGCTGACATGGGCGCTGAGCCAGCCGTTGAAGGATTGTTCGTCGGAAATGGGGATGTTCAGTCCGCTGGCGGCGGCGAACTGCCAGCGATCTATCAACTGAAGCGCGGAAACGCCGAGATTGACGATTCCGTCACCGGAACCCTGGAAGACATCGGTGTTTCCGGTGGCGGCTTCATAGGTGAGAACGCCGCTGACGGCGCGTCCGGCGGCGGGATCCAGAATGAAGGCGTATTTCAAACCGGCACCGAGGTTGGCGAATCCTTCCTGATCGGACCACAGCGCGTCGTTGCCCGCGTTGAAATCGACGTAGCCGTCCTTGGTGGCGACGATGGAGAGTCGGTCGGTCAGCGCGATTTCGAATTGCAGCGCGTAAACCTGAAAGTCTCCTCCCATGTCCAGCGCGCCGAGACGGGTATTCACTCTATCGGGCAGATTCTGGTGGATGAAGATCGGGCGTACCTGCGTGGCGGGCAGCGGGAGATCGAACAAGGTCGGGTTGGTGATCGGGCGGCGGGCCGTGCTCCAGTCGTCCGCTGCCGCCGTGGGAGTGGCGATTTCCGGGATGGCGGTTCCGGCGAAGGCGAGGCCATGAAGTGCGGAAGCCGCGAGGAGGGTTGTCAGGATGGGTTTCATGATAGGAGGTCGGTTGAGTGCGATTCATCCTCATGAAAGGGAATGCATTCTGCTACCGATCGGCTCGCCGATCCTGCGCATATTTTTGCAATTCCCGTTTTTCCCCGCGTTCCGGCGCTATTCCGCAGCCAGTCGTTCCAGCACGCGACCCGCCGCGAAAAAGCCGAAGCTGGCGGTGACGTGGGTGGCGGTGCCGTAGCCGGAGGCGCAGTTCAGCCGCAGGTCCGTGTCCGTCGGGCGTTCGCAGGAAACGGAGCCGTCGCTTTGGGGGAAATGCGCGGGTTCGTCGGTGAACACGGCGTCGATCCCGAGAGCGGCGGGTTTTTCTCCCTGCGGAATGCGGGCGAAGCCGTGGGCGGTGCGGAGCTGGCGTCGAAGCTGGCCGAGCAGTGGGTCCTTGCCACTGAACGCGAGATCGGTAACGCGGATACGTGAAGGATCGCGCCGTCCTCCGGCTCCGCCGCAGGTCACGGTGATGAGCTTGCGGCGATGGCATTCCGCGATGAGCAGGGATTTGTGTTTCAGGCTGTCGATGGCGTCGATCACCGCGTCGAAGCCGGAATCGAGGATCGAGGCGGCGTTTTTCTCGGTGAAAAACGTCGGCAATATCTTCACGTCGCAGGCCGGATGGATCGCGTGGACTCGCTCGGCCATGGCGTCGGTTTTTTGCCGTCCGATGTGGCCGTCCATCGCGTGAAGCTGGCGGTTCACGTTGGTGAGGCAGATTTCATCGAGATCCACCAATGTCAGGTGGCCGATGCCGGATCGGGCGAGGGCCTCGACCGCCCACGAGCCGACTCCGCCGACGCCGATGACGGCGACGCGCGCTCCGAGAAAGCGCTCGAGCGCCGTCTGGCCGTAAAGGCGGGAGATGCCGCCGAAGCGTGTGAGTGAATCGGACACGGCGGGCGTTTAGATGGAAATCCCGGCGAGGGAAAGCGCGGCGTGGATTTTGAAATCGACGGCCATGCCTTCCGTTTCCCGTTCCGTGAGCCAGGAACGCAATGTCCGCAGCGGCACCCGGTGCACGCGGATGTCTTCCGTGTGCGTGCCGCCGCCGTCATGTTGGCGGGTGAGGCCGGAAGCGTGGAAGAGGTGGATGAATTCCGATGTCATGCCCGAGGAGGTCGGGGAAATCGCGAGCAGCTTCATCGTTTCCGCGTGATAGCCGGTTTCTTCGAGCAGCTCGCGGCGGGCTGTTTCGGCGATGGTTTCTCCCGCGAATTCCGGTTCATCGCCGACAAGGCCTGCGGGGATCTCGATGGCGCGGCGTTGCAATGGGATGCGGAATTGCTCGACGAGGATGATTTCCTCCTCTGGGGTGATGGCGAGAATCCCGACGCAGGTGTCCGTCTGCGGACGGCGGACGTAGTCCCAGTGGCCGATGCGGTAGAGGGCCAGCCAGCGGGTGGAATACAGGAGTTCGGGATCGGACATGGTCGGGAAGGGGTGTGCCGTCCACGATTTCCAGATTCCACCGCGCATCAAGTCCGCTGTGCCGCCGGAGAATCTCGCTTGCCTTCCGCCGCCCCGGGCAAGTAATTGTCGGCACCATGCGCTTACCGTCCACGCTTTCCTCCCTGCTGCTTTGCTCAGCGTTCTTCGCCCCCTTGCTCACCGCCGCCACTTCGTTGAGTTCGACGGATTCCGCCGCCCTCAGCAGCGTGCAGTCCGAGCCTCTGCGTCAGGCGCTGGATGCCTTCAAGGCCGGTGATGCGAAGCGTGCCGTGGATCTTGCCAAGCCTTTGGCGGACAAGGGAGACCGGGAGGCGATTTACCTCCTGGGCTTCGCCTACGAAACCGGTAAGGGCGTGGAAGCGGATCGAGAAAAAGCGCTGGAACACTACCGCCGCGCCGCCGATCTGAAGCAGAAAGACGCATCCTACCGGCTTTCCTTCATCCTGCTCGCTTCCCAGAAAAAGGAAGAGCGTGAAGAAGCCCGTGCGACGCTCGAAAAAGCCGCCAAGGACGATCCGGCGGTGGCGGGCCGCATTCTCGGCGAGGCTTACCTGCGCGGTCTCGTCGGTGAAAAAGCCGATCCGGATAAGGCCGTGAGCTGGTGGCAGTCCGCCGCCGATGCCGGCGACATTCCTTCCCTCATCCTCCTCGGCAGTTTTTACGAAGGACAATACGGTTTCCCGGAGAAGAAGGATCTGAAGAAATCCCTGGAATGCTTCAAGAAAGCCGCGGATTTCGGCGACAACGGCGCCATGGCCTCCCTCGGTTCCCGCCTGCTGAGCGGCGACCCCTCCATCCGCAATGAAAAGGAAGGCCGCGTCTGGTTGCAGAAAGCGATCGAGGCCAAGCAATACTCTGCCTATCTCGTGCTCGGCGATTACGAGGAAAACGTGAAAAAAGATCTCAAGGCCGCTCTGGCGGAATACGAGCGTGGCAAGGACGCCGGACAGATCGAGTGCACCCTGCGCAGCGCGGATTTCTACATTCAGGGCAAGGGCGTGGAAAAAGACGTCGAGCGCGGCGTCGCCCTGCTGGAAAAAGCCGCCACCGCGGGCAGCCCCGCCGCGCATCTGCGTCTGGCCGGTCTGAAACTGAACGGTGAAAAGCCGGACATCGGAGCGGGATACAAGCATCTCCTTTCCGCTGCCGGTGGCGGACTTCCGGAGGCCCAGAACGAACTCGGGCTGCTTTACATTTCCGGCAAACTTCAGGCGACCGATACCGTGGCTGCCGCCGCGTGGTTCGGCCGCGCCGCCAAGGCGAACTACGCCGCCGCTCAGGCGAACCTCGGCATCCTCTTCGAACGCGGAGCGGGCGTGGAACAAAGCATCGAAGCCGCCGTCCAGCTCTACACTCTCTCCGCCAATCAGGGCAACGGCCCCTCGACACTTTCGCTCGCCCGTCTTCTGGCAGGCGGCCAAGGAGTGAAAACCGATCTGCCGAAAGCCTGGGCGCTCGCCACTCTGGCCGGTGAACGCGGAGTGGAAGATGGCAAGAAACTCGCCAAAGAGATTGAGGAGAAACTGGAGGTCAAACAGCTTTCCGAAGCCAAAAAGCAGCTCGCCGACATCAAGGCCGGAAAACCGAAAACCGCCGAGCCTGCCAAGGAAGCGCCGAAGGACCCCAAGACTCCCGCGAAGAAGAAGTGATGACATGGAGCGCCGGTGTCCTCACCGGCTTGGTTTGAAGGGAAAAGAAAAGTGCCGGTGGGAACACCGGCGCTCCTTATTTCTCCCAGACGCGGGCGCGGAGGGCTTCGGCGGCGGCGCGGGCTTCGGCTTCTTTTTTGCTTTTGCCCTTGCCGGTCGCCAGTATTTGGTCGCGCCAGGAGACTTCGGCCTGGAAAACACGGCGATGGTCCGGGCCGCTTTCGCCGACGATGCGATAGATGGGTGCCTGCGGATGGATGGCTTGCAGGCATTCCTGCAATTCCCCTTTCGGGTTCCGTTCTTCCGGACTGTCGGCCATGCTGCCGATTTCGGCCTTGAACAGATGAAGCACGAGGGTGCGGACGGATTCCATGCCGGAATCGAGATAGACCGCGCCCAGAAGTGCCTCGAAGGCGTCCGCGAGCGTGGAAAGGCGGCGGCGGCCGCCGGTGGCTTCCTCTCCCTTGCCGAGCAGGACGTAATCGCCGAGATGGATGGTCATCGCGAAACGGGCGAGGGCGCGGCGGGAGACGACGCGGGATCGAAGTTTGGTCAGATGTCCCTCGGGAAAATTCGGGAACATTTTGAAAAGTTCCTCCGTGATGATGAGCTGGAGGACGGCGTCGCCGAGGAATTCGAGCCGCTGGTTGTCGAAATGCGGCTTTTGCGATTCGTAAGCCAGGCTCGGGTGGGTCAGGGCCTCAGCCAGCAACAGTGAGTTACGGAATTTGTAGTGGATCCGGCTTTCGAGCGGCTGCATAGGAAATGGAGGAGGCTACCTTCTTCCTCTCCCGAGCCATTGGTCTCCGATGAGAAAGATGGGGTGATCGACGGGACTCGAACCCGCGACAACCGGAATCACAATCCGGGGCTCTACCAACTGAGCTACGACCACCATTGAGTTGGCGGGCGGGAGGGTTATGTGATGGAGGAGGGTTTGGGAAGCGAAAAATGCTGTCTTCGGACAAGAAGTTGTTTTTTGCCGGAAAGGGCATGTCTTCCGGACTTGGCAGGAAATCCGCGGTCAGGCAGGTTGAGGAACGTTTTTTCCCCATGAAGCGATTTTTCCGTCTGTTCCCGATCCTGTTACTGGTCCTCCTGTGCCAATGCGGCGCTCCCAACGCGCCGACTTGCGCCCGGGTGCCGATGGCGTCCCGCGCTCCTTCGGATTCCCTGCTGACGACCGCCCGTCAGTCGTGGGAAATTCTGGAGGATTCCTCGCGCAAGGATGAATGGCCGGGAGCCCGCGCGCGCTACAATGACGCGGTGGCGAAGCTTTTCGACCAGCTTCGCTGCGGGCAGAAGGACTGGAACGCGCAGGCGGCCAGATTGGGAACGCGGATCGCCAGCCCGGACGACCCCCGGGAGGTGAAACTGGAGGCTCTCGATGTCCTGTTCCCGGCGGGACAGGTGAATGTGAAATCTCTCTCGCAGCGGCATCTCAGCGAGGGAATCGGCGTGCCGGTGGTGGGATGGAAGGAAACGTCGGCTCTCGGGAAACCCCGTAAACCGTATTTTCTGCCCAGCGGCCTGCCCTACAACGTGACCGTCACGCTGTCCTTCGGCAAATCCGGCCCGCCGGTCTGGAATTTCACCAAGCGCTGGCTTCACAACGATCTCCAGGTCGGCCCGTTGCGCCACCCGCTCGCGGCGGATTGGACGGCCGCCAATGCCTTTTACTGGCACATGTGCGATCTCGACGATCTTACGATCCAGAACGTGATGCTGCCCGAGCGCTACATCAACGAAACCGGCCTTTATTTCCTCCAGCCCTACGATCCGAAGAAGATCCCGGTGGTGATGGTCCACGGCCTGAAATCCAGCCCGGACGCCTTCAAATTCATCATCAACGACCTGGCGCCCGAGCCTTGGTTTCGCGAAAACTATCAGATCTGGCTGTTCAACTATCCCACCGGCACGCCGTGGTTGTACAACGGCATGAAGTTCCGGGAAATGATGCGCTCGGCTCTGGCCTATGCGCGATCGAAGGGCGGAGGAGAGAAGCTCAATCAGATGGTGATCCTCAGTCACTCGATGGGCGGGCTGATTACGCGTTCGAGCATCACCGATCCTGGCACGAAGATCTACGACGCGCATTTCGAGGCCTTGTTTTCCAACCTGAAGGTGCAGCCGAAAACCCGCGAGCTGATCCGGGAATCCATGCTTTACAAGCCGCTCACCGAGCCGAAGCGGGTGGTTTTCATGGCGGTGCCTCATCAGGGCAGCCCGATGGCGAATTTCCGGCCGTCCCTCATTCTCGGGAACCTGATCCGCCTGCCGAAAATCCTCACCGTGGAGATGGTGGATGCGGTGGTGCACAGCGGCAGCGGCGATCCGGAAGATACGAAAAAAGTCTCATTGCCCACTTCCATCACCAGCCTGTCGCCGAAGAGCCGTGGCATTATTGGCCTGAACAAGCTGCCATTGCCGAAGGGGATCGTGTTTCACTCGATCATCGGGGATCGCGGCAAGGGCGGCGATTTGTGGAAAAGCAGCGACGGGGTGGTGCCATACTGGTCGTCCCACATCGGCCCCGTCGCCTCCGAGAAAATCGTACCGTATCCGCACGGCGTGACGGATTTCCCGGAGACTTCGGTGGAGCTCAAGCGGATCCTCAAGCTCCACCTCAGGGAACTGAAAATCAGTCGTTGAACTTGTAGCTCAGGGTGATCGTGTAGCCCAGCGAGTTGTAGGAAGAACCGAGGAAAGTTCCTTCGGCGGGTTCGCTGTGGTGGGCCCAGAGAATGACGTCGCCCTTCGCGTCGGCGGGGATGGAAACGACTCCTTGGGCATCGGTTTCAAGGGAGGCGGACTCCAGATTGGAGGCGAACAGGGTGACCTTGTGACCGGCGAGCGGCTTGCCCTTGAAGTAGAGCGTGGCTTTTCCTTTTTCGGTGGAAGGCAGCAGATCGAGGGTGGTGACCGGCTTGGCTTCAGCCGTGGCGGGTTGCCAGCGGGCGAAGGCGGTGGTGTAGCTGGAAATATCGGGCTTTCCGTCTTTTCCTGCCCATTTCCGCACGGGGAAGGCACCTTGGGCGAGGAATGGGAGCTTGGCGGGAGCCTCCTCGACGGAGAAACCGTCTTCCTCGTTTTTCACTTTATAGATTTCCGGGGAGCTGCCGGATTGCTCGGGGAACTGGGTCCAGGTGGAAACTCCCTGCAATTTATCGAGAGCGCCCGGGGATTTTTCGTATCCGGCTTTTTCATCTTTCGATCCGGTGTGGCCGAAGCGCACGATGAATTTGCCTTCCGTGCGCTCGATCCAGAATTGATGGGCGCTGGCGGTCTGGATGGAAAAAACGGCGACGCCACAGGCGATCAGGGAGGTAATACGACGGGATAAGGTCATTCGTGGATGGGCCATGGCGGAGACTTGCAGTTAATGGCGGGCGGCGCATGCGGTATTTTGCGTTTTTTGAGTGCGGGATTGTGCGGGAGAGGAAGGAGCGACGACGTTCACGTCGGCTCTTCACGTTTCGAATACAAGCCGACGTGAACGTAGACGCTCCAT
>JASGEP010000043.1:0-137968 GCA_047606285.1 Luteolibacter sp.
GCGTGCTGAAGAATCTGGCGCGCAGGAGAGGACTGGAAGAAACGTCGCGAAGCACTTGGAATGCAAAAGGAGAAAGCGTCGTGCTGGTCTGACAGAACGTCAAAGATGAGCGAGACGGGTAGATGGCGCGGAGCGTGCGTCAGCACGATCCGTGACAGCTATCCGGCTTCGCTCCATCGCCTTGTTAGGCTCAGTTTTCATTTTCTGATTATAGCAGCGAAAAGACGAGCAAATCCATAAATAAGGCATCCGCACAATAGGCCAATGAGTGGATTGACGATGTAGGCCAACGGGTTCGGATAATCTATCATTGCGCCTCCGGACGTATCCCACAAGACGGTGGCGACTGGCAGTCCGACACCGTGCAACCGTTCGGGCGAACCCCATGGGATAAAAGAGACGACCAAACCGGTCACTACTCCCAATAGCGCGAAAATCCAGATTTTCATATTTCTGCCTAACGTCAAAGATGAGCGATGACCGTGGCTGGCGCGGAGCGTGCGATAGCACGATCCGTGACAGACATGGGCATTGGCTCCATCGCTTTGTTAGGCTCTTCTTTCAGTTTACCATTCGCGCCATTCTTCCGTAAAGTCGCCCTCATGCACCAAGCCGGCGTGCTTGGCTGCTTGTATAAAAAGCTCGCAGATCTGCTCTCGCTGGTCTGTTTCAATCAGGCCTCCGTCGCACTTTTCATTCAGTGCATTGAGACTGAGAACCGCTTTCTTGGCACTGGCGAGGATTCTCTCATCCTGAGCGGTGCCAGCAATGCGATCCATGTCATCTAGGTAGGCATCAAGAATCTTCGCGCACTTGTCTATGTGTTTTTGTGAGTATCCCGCGTCGAAAGTATGATCGTAATCGGGGTCATCTTTGCTCTCCGCTGCACCGAACTTCATATAGCTCGTCATGCCATTGATTACGAGTTCCTTCAGTTTCAGGAGTTCTGCTTTTTGTTGGGATGTCTTTTTGTTTTTCTGCCTAACGGTAGAGCTGAGCCAACCGCGAAGCGGGTTGGCTCCTGCGTATTGTTCTGAGTTATTAACGCAAGAGATCGAATCTGAGAAGACGAAAAGTCCGAGGAACGATTGGAATTTGGAATCGAAGCATCCCGCCGGAACCCAAGCGAAAAAATCTGAGATCTGACAAACCGAGCGACGCGAAGAATCTGGCGTGGAAGAGATCGAATCGCCAACAGTCAAAGAATCTAGAACGCCGGAGCAGACTGGAACGAGCGTTGTGAAGAATCTCGCCGGAACCCAAGCTCTTGTAAATTAGCCGAGGTCTCCTCTCAGAACATTGCAATGTTCCTCAAAATCAAAGAAAAAGTCCAGCCGCTTTATCGTTGGGGAGGTTGGAGAATAATGTGCATGGAGTGGAGAAAGTGAGGTGGAGGAATTGCTTTATATGGGGGAGGTATTTTGACGAATTTGCGGATTTTTTCCGAAAATGCATCGTTCGTCGAGCGGGTTTTCGGTTGTAATGGGAGAGCGGATGTGTGGGTTTTGGGGCGGTTCAGGTTTGTTAGTCTGCCTGAGTCCGGAAAATCAGTGACGATGAAATTGGAAGATCAGTTGCGGCGGGTGTTGAGGGCGAGGCATTACAGTGTGAGGACGGAGGAGGCGTATGTGGGGTGGTATCGAAAATATGTGAGGTTTCACGGGTTGCGGCATCCGGCGGAGATGGGAGGAGAAGAGGTGGCAGCGTTTTTGACGCATCTGGCGGTGAACCGGAGAGTCATGGCATCGACGCAGAATCAGGCGTTGAACGCGTTGGTGTTTCTTTATCGGGAGGTTCTCAAGCAGCCGTTCGAGGATGTGGATGTGAAGCGGGCGAAGCAATCGAAGCGCTTGCCGACGGTTTTGTCGGTCGAGGAGGTTGGGAAATTGCTGGGAGTGATGCAAGGAGAGGAAGGGTTGATGGCCCGATTGCTCTACGGGTGCGGCTTGCGGGTGATGGAGTGCATGCGGTTGAGGGTGAAGGATCTGGATTTGAGCGGAGGAAAACTGGAGGTGAGAGGGGGAAAGGGGGACAAGGATCGGGTGCTGACGTTGCCAAAGAGTGTGAGGGCGGGGCTGGAGGGGCAACTGCAGCGATGCCGGGCGATTTATGAAAAAGATCGGAAAACGGGGGTGGCGGGGGTGTATGTGCCGGGGGCGTTCGAGGTGAAGCAGGCGAAAGCGGGGGAGTCGTGGCCGTGGTTTTGGGTGTTTCCTTCAGACAAGGTGTCGGAGGATCCGAGGATATCGGGTTTGCGAAGGAGGCACCACGCGCATGAGAGCCGGGTGGGGCGGGCGTTGGCGGCGGCGGTGCGGTTGACCGGGTTGGAAAAACGGGTGACCGCGCATACCTTGAGACACAGTTTCGCGACGCACCTGGTGTTGCGTGGGGTGGATGTCCGGAGCGTGCAGGAACTGATGGGGCATGCGGATTTACGGACGACGATGGTGTATGTGCAGCTTGCCCGGGCGATGCGGGGTGAAATCGGCAGCCCACTGGATGATTTGATGGGGTGAAATCGGGAGGACGCCGACTCTTTGATGCTTTTTCGAATCCGGGTTACCTCAAAGGAGATGGGGTGGGAGGATTACAGCGTTTTGCTTTTTTCCGTGGCTGGTGGTTTCGGTTTTTTATGGCCTCGCGCGGAGCCGCAGGGACGCGGAGGTGATTGGAAGTGGAAGAAAAGCTCCGTATACTTGCGACTTCGCGAGAGGATTTTCTTAGAACCCGTTTAAAGTTCTCCAAACGAGCCTTCAAAACGGGTTCACTAAGGCGATGGGAACGGCGTCAACCCTTGAAAGACCGTTCCGCAGGATGCGGAACGGAGCACGCTGGAAGCGTGCGCTCCCCGACTTTAAATGAGTTCTTAGCCATATCGGCTACGTTTTTTATGAAACCGTTGAGGTTTTTTTTGATCTCCTACGAAGGGCCGGTGGGGATACTGGCGCTCCATTCCGCTTGGGATGGCTCGGCTACGGATTGGGGCCGAGATGAGCCGACGTGAACGTCGGCGCTCCGTTCTAGCTGACTTTTTGCCAGATGGTCTGGGCGACGGTTTCGGGGGTGTCGCTGTTTTCGATGAGGAAAAGGTCGTCGCCGGTTTCGAGGGTGGCGAGTTGGGAGTCCAACAGTGTGGCGGGCATGAAGTGGCCGGTGTCCGCGCGGGTTTCGAGGCGTTTTTCGAGATCGGATTTGTCGAGTGTGAGGAGCACGAACCGAAGGTCGGGGGCGTAGGCGCGCAGGCGGTCGCGGTAGGATCGTTTGAGGGCGGAGCAGGCGAGCACGACGCTGGAGCGCTTTTTGAGTTCTTCTCCCAGAGTTTCCAGCCAGCCGGTGCGGTCTTCGTCGGTTAGAGGAACGCCTTGGCTCATTTTGCGGATGTTGGCTTCGGGATGAAACGCGTCGGCATCGAGAAATTCGGTGCCTGCCAGTTGTGCGACGAGCGTGCCGATGGTGGTTTTTCCACTGCCGCTGACGCCTGCGATGACGAGTTTCATGAAATGAAAGAAGGGATGGGGATGGGTTTTTCGGGTCCCTTAATCTTGCCAGTTTTTCCCTTCGGTCAATGGCTCGGTGCTGGTGCGCAGGATGCGGGATTCGCCGGGGGCGAGAATGAGGCGGATGTTCGGATTGCCGAGGATGTGCCGGATGGGGGCGATGCCGTGGCGCTCGGGGTTCATGGGATCGAACATGACGACGGTGGCGAAGGGGACGCCGAGGGGCAGCCATGTGTCCACGGCGTGGGGGTGGGGATTGACGAGGAAATAGACGCTGCCGTCTTCCAGATCTCGGCGGATGGCGCGGAGGCCGGGTTCGGCGATGGGATCGGCGGGGACGCCGAGGGCATAGGCGAGGGCGCGGACGTCTTTGTCGGAGGTGAGTTGCCCGGCGGGGATGGTGGCGAGCGATTGGGTGAGGGCAAGGGTGCGTTTCTGGACGTTGGCGAAGCCGGGGACGGTGGTGGGGAGTGTCCCGGCGACGCCGAGTTTCATCCCGGCCTTGGTGAGATCGGCGAGCTTTTTGGCGGTGGTTTCCGGCAGGATGCCGATTTCGGGAAGGATCAGGCCCTGATAGGAGCGGTCGTTGAGCTGGATCAGGCTGTCCTTGGTGGTGGCGGTGAGGAGGAGTTGATCGGAAATGACGTCGAAGGCGATGCCCGCACGATGGAGCGAGGTGACGGTATGATAGAAGGTGCTGTTAGAGAAGGCGTCGGGGGTGGAGGGATCGGCGGGGGAGTTCCAGAGGTCGGCGTCGGGATAATAGACGAGAAGCCGGGCGGAGGGTGTGCCGGATTGGAGGAAGCTCTGGATGCGAGTGATGTATTGGGTGAAGAGGGGGGGCGGGGCGGTGTCGAGAATGAGGTGGTTCACGCCCGCGAGCCAGAGCTCGTCCACGGTTTGCTTGAGCTGGAGGTCCTTGGCCTGCACGGAGGCGGAGGCGAGGGGTTTTCCGGTGAGGTGGGCTCCGGAGGTGGCGAGGAGGAAGCGGGGAAATTGCGCGGCGGTGACGCTTTGGGTGACGAGGATTTCCGGGATGTCGGCGAGGGCGGCCTGATCGATGATGTTACCGAGGGCGTCCTGTGTCTGGAGGCGGGTGGGGATTTTCTTCAGTGTGGCGGCCTGTTGCCATGTCCGGAGGTGGGAGCGGTAGAGCTCATCCAAAGTTTGGCGGTAGTCGGCGCGGACGCGGGCGATGGCGTCTGGCTCGCCGATGCCGAAGAAGGCGGGGAGTTGGGAGCGGAGGTCGTAGCCGCGCTTGGAGGAGAAGGTGGTGAGGATATTGACGGACCAGATGGGCGAGGCGGAATCGATGGCGGGATGGAGGCGGGCGCGCAGGGTCGGTGGTTTTTTGCCGAGTGCCTGCTCGAAGCGTGTTAGTGCGGTGCGGGTGGAGGCGACGGAAAGTGGATCAAGCATGGTTCTGCCGGTCCGGGTATTGGAGAAGAGTCCGAGGACGCGCCATTTTCCGGCGGGGGCTTTCCAGTGGAGCCTGCCTTTTTTCACCAGCGGGGCGAGGTTAACGCTTTTTCCTTCCGGGGAGTAGGCGCGGAGGACTTCGAGTTTTCCGGCGGGAAAGCGGATCTGGAAGGGGCCTCCGCCTTCGATTTCCTGATCGATGGGGGTGAGGGTGGAGGCGAGTTGCCAGTCGCCGAGGGAAAATTCCGCGAGGTCGACGCCGAGTTCGTGGGTGGTGGCGGCTTGTGAAATGCGGGAGAGCTGTGCGGTCCAGTCGGTGGAGAAGGCGGAGGGGGATTTTTCCGGGGTTTGCCGCTGGTGGAGGACGATGCCGCCGAAGCCGGATTGCCGGACGAGGCTGGTGGCTTCCCCGATCTGGGATTCGGTCATGGTCGTCCACGACGGCCATTGGATCCAGGGTTTCGCTTCCGGGGTGGCGGCCGGCCAGTCGGTGGGAGAGGCGGTGGCGAAAGAGGGCAGGAAAAGTGCGGCGGCAGCCAGAGGTGCGAGAATCGCTGGTTTCATGAAAAGGGCGCGTTAACTGGCGTGCATGATGCCTCGCTGAAGGATAACGGCAAGCGCGCGGACACAGGCGCGGTCTTTTTCCCGGGTGGGCTCGCTCAATTCGTGATAGGCGAGGAGATCGGGGTGGCGTTTCGCAACGTCGTCGCGGGGATTTCCGTAAGACCAGCCGTTGAGGACGCGGGAGGCCATCCAGCGGTAGTGTTCGCAGGCGGCGAGTTCTTCGAGGTGGGCGGCAAGGGATTTGAGCAATTCCGGATCGCGGCATGGTGTGAGGCGCTCGGGGGAAATGCGGAAACCGAGACCCTGCGCGGAAGCGAGCAGGTGGGTGGCGGAGTCTCGGCTGTATTCGCGGTGTGTCTCGTCGAGTGATTCCCAGGTCTGGCCGATGGCTGGCGAGTGGTTTTCCGAGCGCCGGTCGGCTGCTTCCACGCGGCAGTATTCGATGTGGATCTGGCGGGCGAGCTTTTCGCAGGCGGATTGCGGGTTGAGTTCGTGGGAGAGGAGTTCTTCGAGAAAATCGCGGATTCTCGGCATGTCGCGCCGGAGGGTGACATGGGTGCCGCTTGGCTCTCCATCGAGGTGGATGAGTGGTGGAAGCCCGTGCCAGCCGTCGTCCTGCTGGAGGGATTGGCCGATCTGTTGGATCTGGGCGACGAGGGCATCCGACCAATCGGGATCGACGTCGAGGGTGAATTCGAGCGGTTGCTGTGCGTTGCCGCGCTGGAGTGGGAGGGCGATGCGCCGGGCGGCGATGCGGGCGAGGAGCGTGGGGAGATGGAAGGTTCTAATAGCGGCGTCGGTCCGGAGGTCGATGACTTTTTCGACGCAGGCGAGGCAGTGGGCGGGAAGGTCGTCCTCGGCGCGGAAAACGGAGTGCCGGGAGAGGTCGAGGTGGCGGTTCAGCAGGTCGTAGGTTTCGGGTGTGACGACCACGACGGTGAGGGTGGGAGTTTCCGCGAGGTTGGCTGAGGAAACGGAGCGTCCGGATGCGAGGCGCGGCAGGCTGGGGAGGAGTGGCTGGCCGAGGGAGAGGCGGTTCATGAGCAGGGCCAGCAGGGAGGCGGCGGCGGTGATGATGCCGAGGGCGAGGTGCGGAGAGCTGTTTTTCGAAACCACGGTGGAGGCGTGCTGGCTGAGCGTGGTGTTCTGAGCGGCTGCGAGATCGGAGCCGCGCGGGGCGATGCGGTGGTAGTCGAGCGCGTAGGTGCGGTTGACGTCGTTCGGCTGGAGGATGCCGAAGCGGGCGAGCAGGGCGATGTTGCGGGTCATGGCCGCGTGATCGAAGGGCTTGCCGAAGCGTTCCTGATAGCGGGCATCGAATTCCGCGCGGTTTTCGAAGAACAGTTTGCGGAAGCGTTTGAAGAAATTGAGCGTCGCGCGGTCGTTCTTGGCGATATCGAGTTCCTTCTGGCCGGGGATGTCGGTCCATGCGTGGATCGCGCCTTCGTAGGCCCAGCGGGAAGGGACGGGGACGGTGAACCACGGGGCTTTCGCGGCGGTGGAAAACGGCCGGTTCAGGTGTTTCATGTCCTGAAAGGCGAAGGGATCGGCCCCGGCGAGGACGATCTGCGGGATGAGCAGGAGTGGAACGGCGGACATCGCTTTCATTTCCGTCATTTTCGGCAGGGCGGAAATGACGAGGCCGAGCGCGGTGGCGGCGACGCCTGCGAGGCTGAGGATGCCCCAGAACGGATAGAAACCGAAGGGGATGGCGAGAAGCTGATAGCCGGTCCAGCTGATGATGCCGGCTTGCAGGATAGTGAGGAGAAACAGGAAGGGGAGCTTGGAGAGGACGTAGATGCCGCCTTCGATTTCCAGTTGTTTTTCGCGCTGCTGCTTTCGCCGGTCTTTTACGAGTTCTCCCACGGCGGCGGATGCGGCGAGGAATTGGGAAAGAATGATGGCGAGGAAGGCGTAGCTGGCGACAATCTTGTTCGAGGCGAAGCGGTAAGGCTCGCCCTGGCGGCAGACGATGGCGATGAGGGCACCGAGCGCGGCGGCGAGGACGAGCGATTGGACGATGCCGCGCCAGTCCTTGAGGCGGCGGGAAATTTCCCGGCGGGTGATGGTGAGGAACTGGTGGAGCCATCCGTGGCCCGCGGGTGCGCTCGCGTGCGTGGGGGACTCTTCGTTAAGGATCAGCGGCGGGCGGAGTCTGTGCCGATTTTCCTCGTAGAGCGCGCCCCAGTGGGAGGGTTCGTACAGCCGGACTTCGGCGACCTTTCCGGGCGGTCGGGTCGATTTCATGATCGTCCCGAGCACCGGCTCGGCACCGCTGGCGTCGGGACCGGCGAAATAACGGGCGGCTTCCGAGGCGTAGCCGAAAAAGGCGAGTACGCCGCCGCGATCGAGGACGATGAGCTTGTCGAAGCGGGCGAAGGTTTCCGGTGCCGGCTGGTGGATGGTGGCGATGACGAGGGCACCCCGGCGGGCGAGACCGCGCAGGAGTTCGACGACGGAGGCGGCGTCGGGACCGGAAAGACCGGAAGTGGGTTCGTCGAGAATGAGCAGGCGGGGATTTCCCATCAGTTCGAGGCCGATGCTGAGCCGCCGCCGTTGGCCGCCGCTGAGCGTGCGGTCGAGGTCCGATCCGGCGCGCAGGTGGCGTTTTTCTTCCAGACCGATGAGGGGCAGGATTTCGTCGATTTTCGCGGCGATTTCCTCGGGAGAGAGCCGGGTGCGGAGCCGTGCGGCGTGAAGCAGGTTTTCCTCGACGGAGAGCGTCTCGAAAAGCACGTCGTCCTGTGGGACGGTGGCAATTCTGCCCTTGAAATCGTCCGCGCGGATGGTGCCGGAGGTGATCGGCGATCCGGTGATGACGTCCAGAAAGGTCGATTTCCCCGATCCGCTGGGGCCCATCACCGCGACGAAATCCCCGCTCTGGAGCGAGAGGGAAACGTCCTGCAAGCCGAGCGCTCCGTCGGGGAAACGCTTGGTGATTTTTTCCAGAACGAGGGTCGAGGAAGGTTCGTGGACGCGGTGGATGAGTTCGTAGGCCCGGCTGCGGAAGCGACCGATCTCGACGGTATCGGAGGGGAAAATGGAAGTGGTGTCCGCGACGGGAGTGCCATTGACGAGAAGCGAACGTCCGGGGAGCGGGGCGATGCTGAATCCCTGATCGTAGCGGAGCAGCGCGTGGTGCTCGGGCTGGCAGACGGAAGAGAGAATGAGGTCTTCCCCTTGGGCGTCGAGCGAGCGGACGACGGGCATTTCATCGCGCCATCCGGCGGCGAGTTCGAGCGATTCGCGGTCGATGTGGTGCGGCGGGAGGGAAAGCGATTCGCGGTCTTCCAGACGGCGGATGGTGCGGGGTGGCAGAGAGAGGCCTTCGCCGCAGGTCACCGGGATTTCCTCCGGGCAGAAATGGCAGACCAGCCACTCGCCGTTCAGACGGACGGCGCGAAGGGCGAGCCGTGGATCACCGAGTCGATAGGGATGCAGGCGAGTGGAAAACCGGCCGAGAAAGAGATCGCAATCCACCGCCGGGTGGTCGAGCGGTGCCTGCTCCAGAATCGCATCGACGAGGGTGTGAGCGTCGTTGGGTGTGAGAGTGGGGGAAAGGGAGAGGAGCGGATTGGGCATGGGTCACGGGTGAATTTTCGTTAGGTTGTTTCTTTCCATCAACCATCAACTGTCGACCATCAACCAACTCAGTGCGCGAAAAAGGGGCACCCGCAGGCGGATGCCCCTCTGAGGAAGGATGCGGTCAGCGGTAGGCGTATTGCACCACGTAGTGGGCGGCACCGCCGCTGCGTGGGCGGACCTGGGCCATGGTGACCTTGATGTAGAAGCGGCCGGTCCAGCGGGGGGTGACGGCGGCGACGGCGAGCGGGGACCGGTCGCGGTCGGAGGAGACGAGTCCGCCGTTTTCATCGTAGACGGCGATGTCCACGTCGAAGGCGTCTTCGCAACCACCGGCGACGATGCGGTAGGTGCGGCCTGCGCTGAGGACGGTGGGGATCACCTTGGATTGACCGCGATTGAGCATGCCGTAGTGGAAGGCGTCCCGCACATACCAGTCGTTGGAGAGGGCGTTGAACAGGGCTGCGGCACAGATCCGGGCACCGGTTACCGAGGCGGTGGCGGGGCTGGCGGTCATCAGCAGGCTGGCCGCGATCATGGCACCGGCACCGGCGAATTGGCTGAATTTTGAACGGAAAAAGGAGTTCATGAGGAGTAAGTCGGTTGGGGGATTATTTGGCAAAGGCGCTCTTGGCGATTTCGTTCAAGGTGGCGACCTGCTCCTTGGTCAGGGTGTCTTCCTTTCCGTCCGGAAGGGCGTCGGGCAGCTTGCTCAGGGCGGTGGAGAGTGCTTTGACCTGTGGGCTCTCCTTGGCGCTGTCGGAAATACCGTCCATTTTTTTGATGAGGTGATTCACCAGATCCTTTTGGCGGAGGGCGAGGGTGGGCTCGGCGGAGTAGTCGGCGAGCAGGCCCTCGGAGAAGAGGTAGAGGCCGCGCAGCCAGCCGCTGGCGAGGCAGATGGCTTCGGAGTCGGCATCATCCACCTTGCGCATGGCAGCCAGCGTTTCCAGGTGGAGGTTATCGAGCTTGGGAACGAGCTTCATCCAGGCTTCTTCCTTGACGAGATCCTGAAGGCTCTTGCCGGAATCGAGGATGGCTTGTTCGGCTCCGAGTTTCTTGGCGGCTTCGAGGGCGGTGTTGCTGCGTTTTTCGAAGAGGGCGGCGTCCTTGGTCTCGATGGACAGGAAGCAATCGGCCACGGCGGCCCCGAGCTGGATGGCGGCGGAGGCTTCGTCATCGGCGGAGATGTCCAGTGATTGGGCGGCGGCGGTGACTTTGGTCCAGACTTCCGGTTTCGCGGACTTCAGGGTGGAGAGGATTTCTCCCGGAACCGGCATGGCGTAGTCTTCATCCGCCAGTTTCAGGGTTTTGATATCCAGGGTTTCGTCCGGTTTCGGAGTTTCTTCCTGGGCGCAGGCGATGAACACACTGCCGCAAAGAAGGGCGGTGGCTAACAATGATTTTTGGAGGGATCGGTGATTTGATTTCACCGAAGCATCTCAGCAGAACGCTGTTTGAAACGTCAAGGAGTTTCGGACGCTTTTGATGCGAGGTTTTTGTGGATGGAACGGAGTGTTTTCCTGGAAGAGCCGACGTGAACGTCGGCGCTCCTTCAGGTTACGAGGAGTCGGGCGACGTGTTTGGCGAGGAGATCGGCTTCGAGGTTCATGCGCTGGCCGGGGCTCAGAGCGTGGAGGTGGGTGTGTTCCCAGGTGTGCGGGGTGATCCAGAAGACGGCGGATTGCGGCCTGAGCTCGGCGATAGTGAGGGAAATGCCGTCGAGGGCGAGCGAGCCTTTATCGACGCAGAGGCGGTGGATTTCCGCAGGCAGGGAAACCTCGACGATGTGGTCCTGACCGGAAGTGGCGAGGGAAAGAAGGTTTCCGGTGGCATCGACGTGGCCTTGCACGAAGTGGCCGCCGAGGCGGTCGCCGACGCGGAGGGCACGTTCGAGGTTGACGACGCTGCCGGGCTTCAGGTCGCCGAGGGAGGTGACTTTGAGGGTTTGGGCGAGGAGATCGAACGAGGCACCGTTTTCGGTGAGGGCGGCGACGGTGAGGCAGCAGCCGTTGGTGGCTACGGAATCGCCGAGGGCGAGTTGGTCGGCGAAGGGGATTTCCAGCGTGAGGCGTGCCTGATCGCCGCGTGTTTCGAGAGAGACGACTTTTCCAATGGCTTCGACGAGACCGGTAAACATATCAGGATGGGGTGGAGTGGACGGGAGTGGGTGGAGCGAACATTTCATCAATTCCGCGATCGGGAAAGAGCATCATGCAGGCGGCTACGATGAGGGTGGGGATGAGTGCGCCGAGGAGGAGCTTCAGCGGGGAAACGCCGTCGCCGAAAAACCGGGAGAGCAGGGCCTGCCCGGCGGGATTCGGCGCGTTGGCGATGACGGTGAGGCCGCCGCCGGTGACGGCTCCGGCGAGCACGGCGTATTTCATGGAGGGGGAAAGCCCTTCGACCTGGCTGGCGAGGAAGGTGATGGCGGCGTTGTCGTTGAAGGAGGTGAGAATGGTGGAGCCGATGAACAGCGGCACGTCGGACAGGCCGGAGATGATGGGGGCGAGCCACCAGCCCTGAAGCCCGCCGTGGATGACGAGACCGGCGAGGAAGAAGCCGACGAGGATGGGGCCGCGCAGACTGACGGGGTGCTGGTGGGCGGAAGTGGCCTGTGCGAAGGCGAGGAAGAACAGGAAACCGCCGATGAAGAGCGGCGGGTAGTGTGCGAAAAACACGGTCCAGACCATGAAGCCGAGATGGGTGAGGGTGATGAAGAGCGGGATTTTCCGTTCCTTGACGATCAGATCGCCTTGGCCGTCGCCGTCGTGGTCCTTGAGTCTGGCTGCGAGTGCGGCGAGTTCCTTGCGGAAAAACAGGTAGTAAAGGAGCGTCGAGAGGAAGATCGCCACCACGGCCTTGTCGCCGTAGTGCATGAGCATTTCAGGAGTGGTGAGGCCCCATTTTTTCGCGACCATCAGCACCGGTGGGGCGGCGAAGTGGGTGAGCACACCGCCGACGGAAACGTTGACGAAGAGCAGCCCGAGCGTGGCGTAGGAAAACATCGGCGAGGGCTTGAGATGATAGAATTTTTTCGCCAGCAGCATCGCGGCGATGGTCATAGCTCCGGGCTCGGTAATGAAGGAGCCGAGCAGCGGGGCGATGGTCATGATGACGAACCACCACGCTCCGGGTGTTTGTTTTCCGAGTCGGGCGAAGGCGCTGAGGCAGGATTCCGCGAAACGCAGGACCGGGCGGGTGGAGGCGAGCGCCATGATGATGACGACGAACATGGGCTCGGTGAAGTTCACTCCCATGATGTAGTTTTTCATGGTGGTGAGGTCGTGAAACGCGGCCATGGAGGTCAGCAAAACGACGGCCCAGATGCCGAAGATCGCTTCGACTTCACCGAGGAAGTGCAGGACCGTGGCCTTGAAGGAATGCTGGGGGAAGCGGTGGGAAAGGCGCGTGATGGGAACGGCGAAGAAGGTGTGGAGGATGGCGAGCAGGAAGATGAGCGTGGCGATCAGGAGGAAGGGTTCTTCCTGGATGCGGGTGGTGAGTTGTTGGGAGAGGGACATAGGGCTGGGCTTATAGGGCTTATAAATGAGTGACCGTTAGCCACTTTTCGCGCTTGAACCAGGTTTCCTGTCTTTTGGCGTATTGGCGGGTGGCGGCGTTGATGAGTTCTTCGCAGGTGGGGCGGTCGATTTTTCCATCGAGTAATGCGCGGATTTCCCGGTAGCCGATGGTTTTTTCGAAATTGGCGGAGAGGTTTTCCAAGGCGGAAACTTCCTCGATGGCACCGCTATCTAGCATGAGCTTGGTGCGCTTCGCAATGCGCACATGGAGGTCCGGACGGGTGCGCTGGATGAAAATGCCCTTGAGCTGACTGGAAATGGCGGCGGTCTGCGCTTCCCAGCGGTCGCGCAGGTCGGAGGCTTTTTCTCCGCTGAGCAGACAGATTTCCAGAGCGCGGGAAACGAAGCGGCGGTTGGCGAGTGCGGTGCGAGAAGCCTCAATGGGGTCGAGGGCGGTGAGTTGGGCAACGAGATCTTCCAGCGGGCGGGCGTCGAGTTCCGCGCGCAGCTTCGGATCGCCGGTGGGCAGCGGGGCGGCACCGTGGGTGAGGAATTTCAGATAGAGTCCCGAACCGCCGGTGACGACGGGGATTTTCCCACGGGACTGGATTTCCTCGATCACCGGCTTCGCCATGAGTGCGTAACGCTGGGCGTCGGCGAGTTCGGTCGGCGGCAGCACGCCGTAGAGGTGATGGGGGACGATGGTCTGTTCTTCGGGGGAGGGAGCGGCGCTGAGGATTTCGAGACCCTGATAGAGCTGGAAGGCGTCCGCATTGACGATCTCGCCGTTGTTCTTCAGTGCGTAATCGATAGCCGCCGCGGACTTTCCGGAAGCCGTGGGGCCGCAGATGTGATAAGGAGTGACGACACTCTTGTCGTCAGCGGCATGGGAGCAATCTAGCATGGAAATCGGTTGGGGTAAAAGAAGAGGACAGGAGTGTTCCCTCTCCTTATTTCATGAGATCGCTTTGGCCCGTTCGCTTTGCCACAAGGTGAATGAGTCTGGAAATAATCTGGAAGGATTGCGCCGGATGTCACGAACCGCATTTGCGAAATGACCAGCATCTCGGATCAAAGTATCCCGGTAATTTTTCTGCCAGATGCTGCCTTTGCCGATCTTGCGGGCGGATGCGTCTTTCAAAAGACAGCTTCCGTGTCCTTCATCCAGCCAACCTTCGAGCTTCCAGACGAATCGCCGGTGATATTCTTCAGCGATCTTTTCCGTCCAAGGCTTGGGATGAAGCGATGTCCAGATTTTCAGCTTCTCCTTCCATTGGAGGATCCGGTTGACCGGCATGGAGTCTCTCAGCCGGAAAGTGACGAATTGCATGACTTCTCCCTGCTGCCAATGAGGCAGTTTACAGCCGTGTTCCGATTTATCCTCAGCGGGATTGTAGAACTCGGGCATGGGTAGAAGGGGAAAGAGGAAGAAGGGGACAGGAGTGTCCCCGCTCCTTATTTCAAAACGGGAATTTGCCGCCTCCGCCGAGACCTTTCATCATGTCCTTCATGCCGCTCATTCCTCCCATCTGTTTCATCATGTTCCGCATTTTGCCGGGGGATTTCATCATTTTGCGCATTTCGCCGAATTGTTTGATGAGTTGATTGACTTCCATGAGGGTGGTGCCGGAGCCGGCGGCGATGCGTTGGCGGCGGGAGCCTTTGATGATCTCCGGGCGACGGCGTTCTTCGAGGGTCATGGAGAGAACGATGGCTTCGGTGCGCTTGATTTTTTTGTTATCGAGCGCGCCAGACGGGAGTTGTTTTTTGATCTTGTTGAAGCCGGGCATGAGGCCGAGCAGACCTTCGAGGGGGCCGAGGTTCTGGATCATTTTCATCTGATCGAGGAAGTCGGTGAAATCGAATTTTCCGGCCTGCATGCGTTCCATGGAGCGCATGGCGTCGGCTTCGTTCACTTTGCTGGCGACCTGCTCGACCATGCCGACGATGTCGCCCATGCCGAGGATGCGATCGGCCATGCGGTCCGGGTGGAATTCGAAAAGCTGGTCGAGTTTTTCGCCTTCGCCAATGAATTTGATAGGTTTGCCGGTGACGGCGCGCATGGAAAGGGCGGCACCGCCGCGCGCGTCGCCATCGAGCTTAGTGAGGACGATGCCGGTGATGCCGACGGCTTCGTCGAAATGGCGGGCGACGGAGACGGCCTGTTGACCGGTGGCGGAATCGGCGACGAGCAGGGTTTCCTTCGGAGCGATGAAGGAGTGGAGGCGTTTGAGTTCCTCGATGAGCTTTTCGTCGATTTCCTGACGACCGGCGGTGTCGAAAATCAGGACGGTGCCGGATTGTTTTTCGGCCCACGCGAGGGCGTCCTTGGCGACTTTTACGACGTCCTTTTCCGATGGATCCGGTGCGTAACAGGGGACATCGATTTGCTTGGAAAGCGTGACAAGCTGATCGATGGCGGCGGGGCGATAGAGGTCGCAGGCGATGAGCAGGGGGCGGCGGCCTTCTTTTTTCAGGCGGCCGGCGAGCTTGGCGGAGGTGGTGGTTTTACCCGCACCGTTGAGACCGCAGACGAGGATGCGGGCGGGAGGTGTGAGGTCGAGCGGTTGTTGGTCGCCGCCGAGCAGGTCGGCGAGTTCGTCGTGGAAGATTTTGACGATCTGTTCACCGGGCTTGATGGATTTGAGGACGTCTTCGCCCATCGCCTTGTCCTTGACCTTGGCGATGAAGTCCTTGGCGACGCTGAATTCGACATCGGCTTCGAGCAGGGCGATGCGGATTTCGCGGAGGGCGTCGGCGATGTTTTTTTCAGAGATGCGGCCGACTCCGCGCAGGTTGCGGAAGGTTTTGTCGAGACTGTCCGAGAGGCTGGAAAACATGAGGGTAAATGCTGAGAGGCTGAAAAACTGAAAGGTGGAGAGACTGAAATTATTCGCTTTCCGGAAGGTAGGCGGGGATGCGGTCGATCTGGAAGGACCAGCGGAGAGGCGTTTGCGGGGCTTTGCCCGCGGTGTTTTTCCAATCGACCCGGACGAGGGTGGATTTCTGCCGCAGGCGACGGTTCATTTTCCACGAAAATTGTTTGGTTTCCGGGGAATAGGTGGCGGGGACCTCGCCGAAGCCGGAGATTTTCATGGTGAGGGTCTTGGGGTCGAGATCCGGCACGGTGGAGAGATCGGCGACGATTTCGGGGGTGCGGGTGTTGATGATGGAGCCGGGTTCGGGCTGGACGGGATAGGGGGTGGTTTCCGGTTTTGCGGAGGGGCCGCCGGGAAGCGAAGGGGAGGACGTGGTGGTGCCTTCGCGGAAGGTGATGGAGTCCTGGAAGGGGCGGTCGGTGTTACCGAAGGGCATGTAGCGAGGAAGGGTCTTATTCGGGGAATCGCGCTTCACCTTTCCGGGGAGGACGGTGAAGAGGTATTGGTATTTCACTTCATCGGCCACGGCGTGCATTTCCTCGGTGTTGAAGCCGCCGGGATAGGCGTAGGCGGTGACGTGCTGACCGGGGAATTTCTGTTCGAGGATGGTTTTCGAATCTCCCATTTCGGTGCGGATGAAGGCGAGGTAGAGGTCGTGGTTTTTTTTGCGACGACTTCTGAATGCGGCGGGGAACGGGTGGGAAACGGAGTGGCTGTGGATGGCGGCACCGTTCTGGATCATTTCCTGAACCATGGCGGTGGTGAGCGCGCGGCCGCCGCCGTCGATGTAGTTGGTGTAGAGGAAGAGGGTGAAGGGGTAGCCGAATTCCTTGAGAATGGGATAGGCGTCGGTGTAGACGGCCTTCCAGCCATCGTCGATGGTGATGAGGACGCAGCGGGGGGGGAGGGATTTTTCACCGCGTTTCCAGGCGTCGAAGTCGTTGAAGGAAATGACGGTCAGTCCTTCCTGACGCAGGGTTTCCATCTGTTTGCGGAATTTCGAGGTGCGCATGCGCATCTCGGTTTCCGGGAGGGTTTCGGAAAAATCGTGGTAGCCGAGCACGGCGACGCGCACGCCATCGTCTGGGATCGGGGTGGGTTCTTCCGCAGCGGGGGTCGCAGCCGGAGGCGTTGCGGGTGTGGCCGAAGGTTGCGCCAGTGTGAAGAGACTGGTGGCAAGGCTGAGAATGAGAACGAGCTTCGTCATGGCGGAAAATCATGAAAGAGCCGACGTGAACGTCGGCGCTCCGTGGCCAGTTTGCTTCAGTCCGGAGCCGAATCAAGGCAAAGCGGAGCGGCCTTCACAAGTTCCCGCCAAAAGAAAAACCGGGGCTGGAGGCCCCGGTTGGTGGGTGATTTTCAGTGGGTCTGCGGAGATTCTCCGGAGGCTTCGCCGAGGTGGGCGGATTCCTCGGGGAGGAATTTCTTGAAGCGCGTTTTGTCGATGGCCTTCATGTAGGCTTCTTCCGGCGAGATCATGCCTTCGCGGAGCTTGCTCCAGATGGACTCATCCATGAATTGCATGCCGTCCGCTTTGCCGCCGGTGATGACGTCGTAGAGCTTCTGGGTGGCACCTTCCCGGATGATGGCGGAAACGGCGGGGGTGGCGAACATGATTTCGTGAACGGCGGTCCGGCCGGGCTTGTCGACGCGTTTGCAGAGAAGCTGGGCGACGACGCCGCGAAGGGAGGAGGCGAGCATGGTGCGGACCTGTGATTGCTGGTCCGCGGGGAAGACGTCGATGATCCGGTCAACGGTCTTGCGGGCGTTGTTGGTGTGCAGGGTGCCGAAGACGAGGAGGCCGGTTTCCGCGGCGGTGAGGGCGAGGGAAATGGTTTCGAGGTCTCGCATCTCACCGACGAGCACGATGTCGGCGTCTTCACGGAGGGAGGCGCGCAGGCCGTCGGCGAAGGACGGGGTCTGGATGGGGACCTCGCGCTGGGTGATGATGGATTTTTTGTTCCGGTGCACGAACTCGATCGGTTCTTCGATCGTGATGATGTGGCGGTTGAAGTTGATGTTGATGTAGTCCAGCAGGGCGGCGAGGGTGGTGGACTTACCGGAGCCGGTGGGGCCGGTGACGAGGACGAGGCCGGAGCGCATGTGGCCGAATTCCTTGACGACTTCGGGCACGCCGAGGGCTTCGAGGGCGGCGATCTCGGTGGGAATGAGACGGAAGACGGCTCCGAGGCCATTTTGCTGTTTGAGGTAGTTGCAGCGGAAACGGGAGTCCTCGTCCATTTCGTAGGCGAAGTCGAGGTCGCCTTGTTGAAGGTAGAGTTCGAATGCCTGAGGATCGCAGATTTCCGAGAGGAGTCCGTGGATCGTTTCGTGGTCGAGCACCGGTTGGTCCGGGATGGCCACGACGGCGCCGTGAATGCGGACTTTCGGCGGCTGGCCTTCGCCGAGGTGAAGGTCAGAGCCTTTGTTTTCGATGAGGTAGCGGAAAAGGGCGTCGATTTTTGCCATTTTAGCGGATGGAGAGGGTTTTTCGGAAAAGGGAGGGATGAGTGGGAAGAATCAGGAATCGAGGTAGGATTTCATGAGACTCTTGTCGTCCGCACGATAGAGGGCTTCGTCGCGGGTGATGATGCCTTGTTTGTAGAGGCGGCGGATGGACTCATCCATGGTGATCATGCCGACGTTCTTGCCGGTCTGCATGACGCCGGGAAGCATGAAGGTTTTTCCTTCGCGGATGCAGTTGGCGACGGCGGCGGTGTTGACGAGCATTTCCATGGCGATGGCGCGTCCGGTGCCGTCGGCACGCGGGATGAGCTGTTGGGAAATGATGCCGCGGAGGGATTCGGAGACCATGATGCGGATCTGGTCGCGCTGGTCGGTGGGGAAGACGTCGAGCACGCGGTCGAGCGTGCGCGGGGCGTTACCGGTGTGGAGGGTGCCGAGCACCAAGTGGCCGGTTTCCGCGGCGGTGAGGGCGAGCTGGATGGTCTCGAGGTCGCGCATTTCACCGACCATGATGACGTCGGGGTCTTCCCGAAGAGCACCGCGAAGTGCGCGGGCGAAGGACTCGGTGTGCTTGTGGACCTCGCGCTGGGTGACGTGGCAGCCCTTGGACTCGAAAACGTATTCGATAGGGTCTTCGAGAGTGAGAATGTGGTCTTCTCGGTCCTGGTTGATGAAATCGACGAGGGCGGCGAGGGTGGTGGATTTCCCGGAACCCACGGCACCGGTGACGAGAACGAGGCCGTTCTGATAGCGGGTGAGCGGGATGATGTGTTCGGTGGGCAGGCCGATTTCGTCGAGGTTACGGATCCGGCTGTTGATGATCCGGAAGCTCATGTCGTAGCCGAGGCGCTGTTTCACGACGGAGGCGCGGTAGCGACCGGTGGGGGAGGCGTAGGCGAAGTCGATGTCGCCGCGTTCCTGGAGAATGTTCCATTCGCGGTCGGAGAGGAATCCGCGGGCGAGGCGTTCGGTGTCCGCGGCGGCGAGCGGCGGGTGATCGGTCCAGATGGGCGAAAGTTGGCCAAAGCGGCGCCAGGCGGGCGGATAGGCGGTGGGAAGGTGGAGATCGGAGCAATCGTATTCGCGGCCGAGCTGAAGATAGTGATCGACGTGATCCAGAACCTGATGTTCAGACATAAAGGGGCTTTGGCGAGTGGGTTTTTAGGAATGAATGATGGGCGTATAGCCGATCAGAGGTACGGTTTGCGAGGGTTAAATGCCAACCGCGGGTTTGAGAGAACCTGTTTTAACCAATTTGTCAGCCAGATTTTTGCGATCGGCTGGGCCACGGTGAAACCGAGACCGAGCAGGGTGAGGAGGAATCCCTTGCGTTTGGAGGCGTTCACGACGGGAAGAGGCCTGCGGTTTTTTCGGCGAAGCAGAAAGCTGGCGACGAAACCGGCCCCGACCGAACCGGTCAGCCAGTTGAGCGGTTTTTCCTTGAGCGAGGAGCGGACGCGTGCGGGCACATCAAGTTTCCGGCGAAGCTGGACGACGTCCCGGTGCAGTTGTGAGCGGGAGGCTTCGGCCAGCCGGATCAGTTGCTGGAGGTCCGGTTTTTGTTGAGCGTTTCGATCCATGCGCGGTCTTTTCGGAATTCGGCTTTGGTGTGGGTGAAGGCGTTCGCCATGGGTGAGCCGCTGATTTTCAGGAAAACGAGGGCGAGCAGCAGGTGGGCCAGGCTGACGATCAGCGCGATCCAGTACCACGGCTGGGAGAAAAAGTGGGCGAGGGCAGCGATGCCTCCGGCCAGCAGGCACAGCCAGGCGGACAGAAGGCAGAAGATGCCGATGCCGATGAAAATGGCTTTCTTCACCCAACCACGGGCGACATCGCGGGATTCCAGTTGGAAAATGGCGAGACGGGTGGAAAGGAGGGTGCAGATGGCCTCCGCCCAGTGGGTCGGGGTGCCGGACGTGCCACCGGAGCCTCCGGCCTCGACCGGTTCCGGACCAGCGGGAGGATGATCTTGTTGGGAATTCATGCGGCGGCCGGGCGATTCTCCGGGAGTGTCCGGAAAATCGCCCGGGAATGAGTGATTAACGGCGGACGATGAGACCGATCAGGAAGCCCGCGCCGAGGGCGGCGAGGACGGATTTGGTGGGGTTCTGGCGAATGTATTCTTCGGTGGTGCCGTGGAGTTCTTTCGCTTTCACCCGGGTATCCTGCCACTGGGCGGAGGCGCTTTCCTTGAGATGATGGGCCTTGTCGCTGGCGATGGCCTTGAATTGCTGGGCCTTCTCGGTGGCCGCGGCTTTGAGGTGTTGGGCGGATTCGACGGCCTTGTCCTTGATTTCGGAAGATTTGGACTGGGCTGTCTGGGCGAATTCGCGTGCTTTTTCACCAGCGGCGGCGCGCAGATCATTGGCGGCTTGGGCGACGGAGGATTGAGTGATGCCGGTTTCCGGATCGAGTGCGGAGGTGAAAGGGTTGGACATAGCTGCGTGGTGTTAATCGATGAATCCTCATGATGCATCGGTATGAAGAGTAGTTACACGATGTGGTGAGGGGTGCAAGGAGTGACTTGGAGAAACGTGTTATTCTTCGGGAATGGCCCGGGCTTTCGGGGGATCGAGCAGGACCTTGTTTTGTTGCTCGGGAGGGGAGGTGAAGATCTCGCTTTCCCAGGTGGGTTTTTTCAGCGGGCCGGTGCCGTGGAACTGGAAGAGGCCGTAAAACGGACGGAGCGGCAGGGTGATGAGTCCGAGCAGGCCCCGGGCGTTCATGCGCATGGTCATGTCGATGGTGCGGTCGACGAGGTTCACGGTGCCGTCGCCGGTGAAGATCAGGGAGTTGGTAGAGGTGTGGAAATCGTTGCTGGTGAGGATGCCGTTTTTGATTTCGAAGGTGAAAAAGGCGCTGCGTGCGCGTTGCAGGCCGCCGTGTTTTTCGCCGAGGAGGCCGGTGGTGAGTGTGGTGAGCGGGCCGAAGAGCGGGACGGAAAAGAGCTCGGCTTTGTCGAGGGAGAGGAGTCCCTTGGCGTTCAGGGTGGCGATCCGGCCGTTGTGGAGGGAAAACTCGATGCGCCCGGTGGCTTCTCCATGCTTGATGTCGAAGTCGTAAGTGCGGGCGAGTTCGGGGACCGAGATTTTTTCCCATGCCAGTTCGCCTTTGAGCTGGTTGTTGCCATGGTGGAGGAAATCCCCGGAGACTTCCCCGCTGAAGGTGCCGAATTTCAGGGGATCCACGAGCACCGAGTTTCCTCGGACGACGACTTTTCCGGAAGGGCGCTCCAGTTTCAGATCCTGGCCGAGAAAGGAGTAATGGGCGGCGTGGTCCGACTTGAAGGAAACCGTCAGATCGGTGCGACCGGCGTGGGTGACATCGACGATGCCGTCTCCCTTCATGGCGGGAGGGCGGTGGAAGCGGTAGATTTCGAGTGAATTCGCGATATCGGGAGCGAACAGGCGGACCAGCGGTGCCGCCCAGATGGAACCTTCCACGCCGTTCACTTCGACGACGTGTTTTTCCGCGTCGTAGCGGATGCGGCCGACCTTGGCGGTGCCTTCCACGGGGCCGTCGTAGGTTTTGCGCAGGCCGTAATTTCCGTAATCGAAGACGGCGGTCCCCTGATAGAAATCGAGTTCGTGGTGGTTGAGGGTGAAGGAGCAGTTGGCCGAGTGGAAGGGGATGCCGCGGAAGCTGGTGTTTTTCACGGTGCCGTGACCTTTGTATTCCCATGAATCGTCGCGGGTCATGTCGTGGCCGCCTTCGAGCGTGACGTCGGTAGTGGCTCCCGCCAACTGGCCGAAATCCGCCAGAATGTGGTCCAGATGTTCCCCTTTGAAGAACGGTCGATAGACGTGGGGAGGAAAGGTGGTGTGCAGGGCCATCCGGAACAGGGGGGGCTGGATCAGTGCCTTGCCGCTTGCCCGGCCGTCCTTGCGGGTCAATTTCAGGTCCCGAAGGTAGAGATTGCCGTCCCGCCAGGAATAGGAGGTGGAAAGGGTATCGAAATCCACGCCCTTCAGGTTGATGGAGGTGGCCTGAATGTGGCCGGTGCTGCGAATGAAGGGCGCGCCATCGTCTTTCACGTGGAATTCTCCCTCGGCCTCGACTTTCTGGTTTCCCCGGACGACGACTCCCTGGATGCCGGGGAGGCCCAGCCAGGCTTCCAGCAGGGGGGGGATGGACAGAGAGGAGGAAACGTCGAAACGGCCTTCTCGGTTCTTGATGTCGTAATCCACGTGTCCGTTCAGCCTGCCCGCGTCATCGGTGGCCTGGAAGGAGGTGAGGGTGAGCAGGTCGCCTTCGAGGCGGGCGGTGGCGGTGATGTCCCGCATGGCGTAGCCGTTTTTCCCGATTTCGGGGATTCGGAGGGCCATTTTGGCCTGATAGGTCGAGCGGTCGGTGAGATCGCCTTCGAGCTTGATCTGGATGGAGGGGGGGCGGCGCGGGTGGAAATGCCATTGTTCGAGCTCGTCGACGATTTTCGCCAGCAATTCCCGGCGTTTCCCCTGATCCGGATCTTCCGGGGTCGGTGGGCCGTCCTGACGATAACCGAGCATCTGGGCGTTCAGGGTGATCCGGATGCCGGCGACCATGCCGGTGGCGTTCCGCACATCGAGGATGCGTCCTCCGGGCATCAGCACGGTGCCGCTGACGTCCTTGACCTCCAAAAAACGGGAATCCGGGTTCGCCGGGTCCACCGGGAGCTGCACGTTCGCTTTGTTCAGTTCCAGCTTGGTCACCCGGATGTCGCCGCGTGCGAGCTTGGTTTTTTCGAAATCCAGGATGATCCGCCCGATGGTCGAAAGCTTCCGGGTTTTCTCCGCGTCGGCGAAAACGTCCACGTCGTCGGCGACCAGCCCGCGCAGGGGGAAATAGCGGATGGCGCGGATGTGGACGTGGGTGCCCTGTTTCGCCAGTTGCTCCTCCAGTTTCACGCGCCAGGTGCGGGGCATGCCCGTGACGTTCGCCCAGATCAGCGAGGCGAGGCCGGTGAGGACGGCAGCCGTCACCAGCAAAACCCATAGGGTGCGCAGATTACGGGTGAGGTGCAGGCGATACATCGGGGTTCCGGAGGGATGTCGCGCGAACGCTAGTGTTCCGGATGCCGGAATGCAACTCAGGGGATGATTCCGCTTTCCCGGTAGGAAAAGTATCCCGGTTGCCCGGAAGCGGGATTGCCGATGATGACGTGGTCGAGAAATTTCACCTGCATCAGGTCGGCGGCTTCGAGCAGGCGTTGCGTGATCCGGTGATCGGCCCGGCTCGGGCTGGCGTCGCCGGACGGGTGGTTGTGAATCAGGATGAAACCGTAGGCATTCCGGGTAATCACCGGTCTCAGCACATCGCGGGGATGGGCGGAGGTTTCCGTCGCGGTGCCGACCGAAATGCCGGTGGTGCCGATGTGCCGCAAGCGGCTGTCCACCACCGCGACGTGGACTTCCTCGTGCACCAGGTGGCGCAGCTGGGGCGCGAAGTATTCGTAAATCCGTTCCGGATTGTCCAACGGCACGCGCTGCATTTGTTCGCGGGCGACGCGCGCTCCCAGCTCGAAGGCGGCGGCCAGTTTCGACGCCTTGGCCAGCCCCAGGCCTTTTTCCCTGGCGAGTTCCGATACCGGCAGGCTGCCCAGCGCGCCGATCGAGCCAAATTTTTTCAACAGTTCGCGCCCGATGGAAATCGCGCTCCGTCCCTTGACGCCGCTGGAGATGAACAAGGCCATCAATTCGCTGTTGCTCAGTGCTTGCGGGCCGAGGTGGGCCAGTTTCTCACGCGGCCGTTCGCCGAAGGGGATATCCTGAATGCGCGTCTCCGTGGTTTCCATGATAGAACTGGCCGGGAGTGTGCGGAGCTTTTTGGGAGACTCCAAGGATTCTGTGAGAAAAATAGCAGGAATTTTCTGTTGGAGGCTTTTTGGGTAAGAGTCGACGCGAACGTCGGCGCTCCTTCCGCTACAGTTCCTGTTCGATGGCTTTCAGGGTGAGGAACAGTTCCTGCCAGCGCTTCAACTTCGGAGAGATTTTCTGTTTTTCGCTCGCGAGGTGGGTGCGCACTTCTTTCAGGGAGGTGGCGTAGTCCTGAAAAACGAGCCGGAGGGCTTCCTCGTAATCGTTTTTCAGGGTGTTCGCGAAGCTGCCGCAGGTATCGAGGAGACGTTCGCGGAAGTCGTCCGTTGATGTCTTGCGGGTGTTGGAAGCGGCGAGCACGCCGCCGAAGGCGAAAATCCCCGCCACGCCGAAAAGCAGCCATGGAAGCCACGGGAGCCCGGCGGCACCGCACAGGGCACCGGCGGTGATCGAGAGCAGGGTCATGAAGGTGAAGGACTTGAGCTTGAGATTGCGCCGCCGCAGGTCCCTGGCCAGTTGGTGGCGCACCTTGAGGTTGCCGATGCCCTTGCTGGCGACCCGCCCGAGCCGGTTGACGAAGCGGGTGCGGGCGCGTTCGAGGATGTCGTCGGGAGGAGCGGATTGGCCGAGATCGATTCCCATTTCCTCGCGCACTCTCGTTCCGAGAGCGGCCCAATGTTCCTTGCAGTGACTGACCACGTGGTCGCCGTCGTTTTCCGCGACGGAGAGGACGGCGGACTGGAGGCGCTCGATGAACAGCGTTTCCATTTCCGAGGCGACTTTATCGCCGATGAAGAGCCGGTAAACGGACGGGAGCAGGGCGAGGCGTTTGCGAAGCTGACGGGAAACCCAATCGGCCTCGATCTCGAAAATTTCCGCCATGCGGGACAGGTGGCGCGGCAGGCGGGTGATGAATTGCTCGCGGATGTCGTCGATTTCCCGTTCGACGCCTTCGAGGAAACGCCCCTGCCGGTTGAGGTTCGTGGTGAGCTGTTCCATGCGATCCTCGACGACGCGCAGGGCGGATGCGGCCTGACTGTGCCAGGTTTTCAGGGTGTTGCGGCGCTGGGGAGATTCGCAGACTCGTTTCGAGATGAAGTTTTCGAGAGCGGGGTAGCCGCTTTCTTCGAGTTGCTTTTGTTGGAAGGGCCGGGCTTTCTTGGCGAGGAAGGCGCTTTTACCGGAAACGGCGAAGATGGGAGGCACGTGGCCGATCCGCTTGCGGGAGAGGTCCGCGAGGTGGTCCAGAATCACGGCGATGTCGTTCGGCGCGCGCTGGTCCGCTTGCTGGACGATGAAGACGACGTGCTCCAGCAGCGAGGGATCGAGCTTCGAAATGAAATCCCACGTCGCCGCCCCCCAGGGATTGGTGATGGGGAAAACGAAAAGGATCAGGTCGGCGGTGGGCAGGAAGCGCTCGGTGATCTGCTGGTGGCCGCGGACGACGGAATTGGTCCCGGGGGTATCGACGAGATTGAAATCCCGCAGAAACTCGACGGGGCGGTAGCGCTCCTCGAGCATGGGGGTGATTTCCACGTCGCGGGCCGGTCTGCCGTGGCGATACCACAGGACGCGGTCGGTTTCGGGCAGGACGTTGGTCTTGCACAGCTCTTCCCCGAAGAGACCGTTGATGAGCGTGGATTTCCCGGAATTGACCTCGCCGCACGCGACGAAAAGGAAGGGATTGCCCAGCCTCGTTTCGATTTCTTCCAGAGGGAGTTTCCCTTCGAGGTCCGTGCCGGTGCCTGTCGCCAATTCCGCGATGCCGCGCATCACGGAAGCGATCCGCTCTCGGGTCGCGAAGTAACGCTCACCAAACATCGCCGGGGTCGATCTGGGTCGGTGGTTTCAGGATGTGGGGAAAAATTACTGAGGCGTGGCGGCGGTCGACGGCGCTGTCTGTTGTTGCATGGCGAGCAACTGGGAAACGGTGACGAATTGATAACCGCGATTGAGCAAACCGTCGAGCGTGGCCGGCATCGCGTCGATCGTCTGGGAATGGATGTCGTGGGCGAGGACGATCCCGCCGGGGGTGGTGGCGCTGAGAATGCGCGAGGTGACGACGGCCGGGCCGGGGCGTTTCCAATCGAGCGGGTCCACGGACCAGAGGATGGTTTTGAAACCGAATTTCTGATGGATCAGTTCGCGCTGGCGTTGGACGAGCGCTCCGTAAGGAGGGCGCATGACCCGTGGCCTGACACCGCATGCCTGGATCACGGCGTCCTGGCAGTTGGTGAGATCGCGGATCAGCTCGTCGTCGCCGAGCTTGCTGAGCACGCGGTGGGTGTGGGAGTGGTTGGCGATTTCGTGGCCTTCGGAAACGGTTTGGCGGACGATGCCGGGATAGAGGTTCACGCTGCGGCCGATGACGAAGAAGGTGGCCTTGATATTGCGTTCGCGCAGCATGCGGAGCAGGCGTGGCGTCTGCTGGGGATGCGGGCCATCGTCAAAGGTCATGGCGATGTAGTTTCCGGCGACGGGGACGCGGGTGAAGGTGAGGCCGCTGGTCTTCGAGATGTCGGAGGAAAACTGGTTGCCCGGATTGCGGGGGACGGGCGTTTTTACCGGAGGTGTGCGGTAGCCGGTGTTGGAAGGAGTTTTGACCCCGGAATTTCCGGACCCCGGCAGGGGGGCGGCGACGCTGCAACTGCTGAAGGCGGCACTGAGCACCAGAAAGCTGCGGCGGGACAGCCTGGAAATCAGAGAGGGTTCCGGGGTGTCAATGGAGTGCTGAGGGTCGTTCATAGGGACTCGAATCGAAAAAAGCTGAATGGTACCGTATGAGGAAAGCCGGAGATGTCACGTCCTGTTTTTATGGGGAGTTGAGAGTGGATGGTTGAGAGTTGAGAGTCAGAATGAACTCCGAACGGTGCTTGCTCTTGCTCTCAACTCTCCACTACAAACTCTCAACTTTCATCACTCGTTCCCCGGGCTGCGGCGCAGGTTCTTTTTCCGGGAGAGGTGGCGTTTGTCGGCGGTGGACCGTTGCTTCGAGCGTTTGGAGCGCGGGCGGTGGGTGCGGCGCATCTTTTCGATGGCCTGGGTTTTTGCGAAGGCTTTGCCGTCGCGGATCGCTTCGAGCTGGTCGCAGAGTTCGCGTCGGGCGAGATAGCGGTTCATTTCCCGCGAGCGGTCGAGCTGGCACTTGATGCAGACGCCGGTGGGGAGGTGTTTGAGAAAAACGCAGTTCGAGGTCTTGTTGATTTTCTGACCGCCGGAACCGGAACCCCGGATGAATTTTTCCAGCAGGTCCGCTTCCCGAATGCCAAGACAGGCCATCCTCTCGACGAGAATGGCCTGCTTTTCAGGAGAGACGGAGTGGTCCATCAGGCGGGTGCGCCGATGGCACCGGGGATGGGGCCTTCGCCTTCTTCGCGATCCTCTTCGGAGGCTTTGGAGGCGGGTTTCTTGCGGAATTCATCCGGCACGGGAGGTGGCTTGGGCAGGGTCGGCGGGTTTTTCATTTCGCCGGTTTCGAGGATTTCCATCACCTGCGCGGCATCGAGCGTTTCGTAATCGAGCAGCGCTTTGGCGAGGAGTTCCACCTTGTCCTTGTGTTCGGTGAGGATGGCGGTGGCGCGCTCGTAGGCTTCATCCACGAGGCGCTTGATTTCGGCGTCGATGGTGCGCGCGGTTTCCTCGCTGTAGTTACGGCTGCGGTTCATGTCGCGGGCGAGGAAGACGGGGCTGTCGTCGTCGCCGTATTCGATCATGCCGAGTTTGTCGCTCATGCCCCAGGCGCAGACCATGGTGCGGGCGAGGTTGGTGGCCATGCGGATGTCACCGGAGGCGCCGTTCGAGACGTCGCTGGTGTAGAAGGCTTCGGCGATGCGGCCGCCGACGGCGACGGCGAGGTCGTCGAGGGCTTCCTTGCGTTGCTTGCTGTAGCGGTCGCCTTCGGGCAGCCACATGGTGGAACCGAGTGAGGGGCCGCGGGGGATGATGGTGACCTTGTGGAGCGGCGGCGCGTTTTCGAGCTTGGCGAGGAGGATGGCGTGGCCGGCCTCGTGCCAGGCGGTGGCGATTTTTTCCTTGTCGGACATCGCGAGCGAGCGGCGTTCGCGGCCCCAGCGGACTTTGTCGCGGGCTTCTTCCATCTCGATCAGCGTGACGGCGGTAAGACCTTTGCGGGCGGCGAGCAGGGCGGACTCGTTGACGAGGTTTGCCAATTCGGCGCCGGAGAAACCGGGCGTGCCACGAGCGATCACGGCGAGATCCACGCCTGCGGCGAGCTTGATCTTCTTGACGTGGACACGGAGGATTTCCTCGCGGCCGTTGACGTCGGGAAGGGAAACGGTGACCTGACGGTCGAAACGGCCGGGACGGAGCAGAGCGGGGTCAAGCACGTCCGGGCGGTTGGTGGCGGCGATGATGATGACGCCTTCCTGGGTATCGAAACCGTCCATTTCGACGAGGAGCTGGTTGAGCGTTTGTTCGCGCTCGTCGTGGCCGCCGCCCATGCCGTGACCACGATGGCGACCGACGGCGTCGATCTCATCGATGAAAATAAGGCACGGTGCGTGTTTCTTGCCTTGCTCGAACATGTCGCGGACGCGGGAAGCGCCGACGCCGACGAACATTTCGACGAAGTCCGAGCCGGAGATGGAGAAGAAGGGTACGTCCGCTTCCCCGGCGATGGCGCGGGCGAGCAGGGTTTTACCGGTACCGGGAGAGCCGACCATGAGCACGCCTTTCGGGATCGAGCCGCCGAGTTTCTGGAACTTGCGGGGATCGCGAAGGAAATCGACGATTTCAAACAGCTCTTCCTTTGCTTCCTGAATGCCTGCGACGTCCTTGAAGGTCACCTTGTTGCGATCCATGGTGAGCAGGCGGGCCTTGGATTTTCCGAAGGACATGGCACCGCGACCGGCGGATTTCATCTGCTGGCGGAAGAGGAAAAACAGGACGACGATGATGAGAAGGAAGGGGAGGAAGGTGAAAAGGGCGCTCCTGAGGAAGTCCGTTTTACGGTCGTAGGTGGCCTTGCTTTTGATGAGTTCGCGGAGTTCCTCGCTGAGGATGGGGGCGAAGACGGTCACGCGGAAGGGAGTGGGCTCCAGCTCCTTGCCGCTGTCGGGATTGACGGCGGGTTGCAGGTTGGTGATGACCTCGCGCTTGCCGACGAGGCTGGCTTCGGAGGAACCGGGAGTGGTGACGAGACGGAGCGGGCTTTCCAGATCGTCCGCCTTGATTTCGCCGAGGGCGTATGCCTTGCGGAATTCCGAGAGGGAAAGAGATTCGGTATCGGCGGCCGGGAGAGGTTGGGTGCTTTCTTCCTTGCGGATATTTTCGCCGAGGATTTCCCGGAGGGCCTGGCCGTCGAGACCCATGACGACATTGACCCGGAAGTTCGTGCGTTTGTATTCCGGATTCTGGGGAACGACGGGTGCGGGCCGGATCGAGCCAAGAATGGTAACGTCGTTGGACGTTTCGCTGGCCTGGATTTTGAAGGGGTATTTGGAATCTTCCGTGATGATCCTGCCTTGCTGCCACGCGGTGTTGAAGTCCGCATAACTGATGTTTTTAACGGTGCGGCTGATGTCAGGATTGAGGAGGGCGACACCGAGAATGAGGGCGGCGACGCTCATGAGACCGATCAGCCGCCAGTTGAAGCCGTTTTGATCCCCTGGACCCCTGTTGTTATTGTTGGGAGGCGGGGTGGAATTTGGAAGTTCTGACATGATTCAGGAATAAAAGCTCCGGCAGGTAAACGAGTTGGCGGTAAGCAACAGGTGTGCCGTGCCGTGGAGGATTGATGGACAGTAGAACAGGACCGTGAAAAGAAAACCTCTTTTTTGACGGGGGAAGGAGCCGGAAACGCGGAGGTGGGCCATTGGTGCCGCTCCTTGCTTGCGGCGGGCGGAGGCGTCTGCCAAGGATGGGGGCGTGGAATCACCTTTGCCCGGAAGGGCGCGACAGCGACGGCCTTTGGGGCGATTGAAATATCCGGGATGGCTGAGGCTGATCCCGGGGGTGGGCCGTTTGCGGGCCTTGCGCCCGGGGCTGGACGCGCATGTGGGGGTACTGGTGGATGCATTCGCGGCGTTCGCGATGCTGGACAATGAGCTGAGCGCGCAGGAGGCGGATTTGATTCTCGATCTGCTGCGCAGCGCGTTTCCGGAGGCCGATCACAGTTGGCTGGCCCGTCGTTTGCAGCGGGCGGTGCGTCATCCGAGGCCGGTGCAGGCTTTGGCGGCGCAGTTGAAGGAGTCTCTGGACGACGGCGGGAAACTGGCGGTCGGTTTGCAACTGTTCACGCTGGTGGACGCGGCGGGACGCTCGGACCGGAACCGGGCGAGCTTCGAAGTGTTCATGCGTCGGCTCGGGCGTCCGGATTACGGCACGGCGATCACGCGGGAGATGCGGGGTGAACCGGGAAACGAGGAGTTGCCGTTCCAGCGATTGATTTTCGGAAGTACCGGCGCGGACGTGATCCTGCCTCCGGCGGCGGTGGATCAGGAGTTCCGTGTTTATCGGGCCAACGACATGATTCTGGTGAGAAACACGGGCACCGCGCCGTTGTGGATCCGTGGACGTTCGCTGGATACCGGCGCGTTTCTGCGGGTGAGGGAGCGCCAGCCGCTGATGGTGCCGGGCTGGAGCCTGAGCTACGAAGACCTGTTGTTTTTCCTCGATGTCAAACGCACGGGAAACACCCCGGCGATCTATCTGGAGGTGGAGGACAACCGCCTGAAGGCCGAGCGGACGATGACGCGCCAGAGCGCGCTGCGGGTGAAATTCGGCGTGGAGGCGGAGGTGGAGGCTCTGCGGGATACCCAACTGCACGCGGGCAGTCGCGGACCGTTGAAGAAGGGCGATGTGGTGATTTGCCGGAATCATGAACGCCTCGGCGATGCGGCGGGCTTCAGCCTTTCGATGAACGATCTGCGGCGGAAGGCACTGCAATCGGGGCGGAGATTCCGCCTCGAAGGGGATCGTCAGGAATATCGGGTCTCGAACGACGCATCAGTCCTGGAAAGCGGCGATCTGCTGCTCGGTCCGCGTTTGTCGCCGAAGACGGTGTTGTTCATTCGCTACGATCCGCAGCTCGCCGAAGGATTTCTGGAAGTCCGCGAAAGCAACGGCCCGATCCTGGTGGACGGCGTGGCGGTGCGTGGCACGGCGATGTTGCTCGATGGCTCGTTGATCCGGCTTTCCGGCAGCCAGGCGGTGCGTTGCCGGTTCAGCGAGGGATTTCTCGACGAGGAGCGCACCCAGATCGAGTCCTTGCAGGTCGCGGACCTGATCCATGATTTCGGACCGGGTGCGCGTGCGCTGGATCATATCAACTTCGAGGTGAAACGCGGGGAAATGCTCTGCATCATCGGCCCGAGCGGCAGCGGCAAGAGCACCTTGCTCTCGGTGCTTTCCGGCCACCGGGAACCGAGCCGCGGGCGGGTGAAACTCAACGGGATTTCCCTCTACGAGCATCGCGAGGCGCTGGTGCCATTCATCGCCAGCATGCCGCAGGAGGAGGCGCTCAACCCGCAACTGACCGTGCGCGAGCACCTGCGCCACGCGATCACGATCCGTCGTCCGGCATTGTCGCTGGCGGAGCACGAACGGCGGGTGGACAGCATTCTGGCCGAACTCGGGCTGCAATCGATCGCCCGCCGCATGGTCGGCTCTCCGGGGGAAAAAACGATTTCCGGAGGGGAACGCAGCCGCCTGAATCTGGCGCTGGATCTCGGCAGCCGGGCGGAGGTGTTTCTCTTTGACGAACCGATTTCCGGCTTGTCCTCGAAGGATTCGGAACACGTCGCGGAAACGCTGCGTTCGCTGGCACGGGAAAAAATCGTGATCGCTTCTCTGCACCGGCCGGGGGCGCCGGTGTTGCGCCTGTTCGACAAGGTGCTGCTGCTGGATACCGGCGGGAGGCTCGCATATTTCGGAACGCCCGCGGGCATGGTCGGTTACTTCCGCGATGCGTGCGAGGAGCTGGGGATTTCCCATCCGGCGGTGCAGGCGAAGACGCCGCTGGGCGCGGATTTCGTATTCGATGTGCTGGAAACTCCCTTTAGCACGATCGGTGGCGGCGTGCACACGGGAGCCGCGCGCCGGTTTCCGCCTTCTTTCTGGCAGGAGCGGTTCGAGAGCGTGAACCTGCTGCGTTCGCTCCAGCCGGAGGCGCATCCGATGTCGGAAATGGAGTCTCTGCGACAGGGAGATCAGTTGCCGCTACCGCCGAGGTCCACCCGTCGTTTCCGGGCGATTCTGGCGGTGCTGGGCACGCATTTTTACCGCTCGCTGTTTTCGAAGCTCCGCAATCGCGGCACGATTTACAGCACCTGTCTGGAAGCGCCGTTACTCGCGGCGCTGGTGTCGATCACGCTGCGCTCGTCACCGAAGGGATCGTATGAATTCGTCTCCGCGCTGCACATACCCGCCTACATTTTCCTGAGCGTGACGGTGGCGATGTTCCTCGGTCTGACGAATTCCGCGACGGAGGTGCTTCGCGACCGGCCGATGTTGCGCCGCGAGCGGAACTGCCAGCCGGGCGCGGCTTCCTATGTGATGGCGAAATTCGCCGCGCTGGGGATCGTCGGTGCGATCCAGTGCTTCGTCTATCTGATCGTGGGGAACCACTTTCTGGAAATCGAGGGGATGTTTTTCTATCACTGGCTGTGGATGACGCTCACCGCGTGGACCGGTACGGCGATGGCGCTGGTCGTTTCTTCTCTGGTAAAAACCGAGCGTGCGGCGCTCACGGCGGTGCCCTTGCTGTTGGTTCCGCAGATGTTGCTGGCCGGTGCACTGGTGCCGTATAAGGAAATGAACCGCGCCCTGTTTTCCAAAGCGGGGGAAGTGCGGGAGCGCGGAGGTTCGCCGGTGCCTTCAGCGATCATGCCCCTGCGCTATGCCTACGAGGGGATGGTGGTGGCTCAGGCGACGCGGAATCCCTTCGAGGTCGAGCGCATCCGTCTGCAACGCCGGGTGGATCGCGGGCGCGAACGGAAGACGCCCCAATCGCAGGGGGCCAGGGACCGATTCGAACTGGCGAAGGAAGGCTTGCGCCGGTTGCTGGCCGCCGGTGCGACCGATCGTGGGGAAGCGGCCGCTTTGGTCAAACGCATCCGGGAAATCGCGACGAAAGGCAGCATGGTGGATCTGGAAACGATGAAACTGTGGCCGGATGACGAGAAAAAGGCGCATCCGGCGTCCGAGTTTTTCGTCAACGAGCGCATCGACCTGCTCGTGCGGGAGGCGGAGACTTTCCGAAACGACTATCGGAATCGCACGGCCCGGAATGTCTTTCTCGCCCTGAAAAAACCGCTGCCGTTTCTGGCGAAGCAGGAAAATACCCAACCCGGCGAGCCGGTGAACGACGCAGGGCTGGTGGAAACGCAGAAATACTGTGGATTCCTGCTGATGGGACTGGTGATCGGCTGCGGTGTGGCCACCACGTTGATTATTTCACGGCAAAACCGCCAGACTCACTGACGGTCACCGGAACGCGGAGAGGCGACCTGAAGCATGGCGTTTTTGATGGCCGTCACCGAGCGCGTCGTCAGGGCGTTCGGGACGATCGTGCCGAGCACCAGCCAGCCGAAGGGCGTGTCCACGGGGATCACTTCGAGCGTCGCGTCGGCACCGATTTTCACGTGCACGTTATCCGCCGAGGCACCCGGACGACGGGAGGCGAGGGCGAGATTGCGGGCGATGAAATGCAGGCGGCCATGATGGCTTTCGTCGAAGATCACCGCGCCGTCGCGATCGAGAATGAAAATGTCGGAAGCCGAGAAGTGCTCGCGCAGCCATTCGCACAAGCGGTGGATGCGATCCAGGAACGGGCCACGGGCGGAAGTGGCGGAGGGAGCCGGTGGAGCGGCTGCCATGTGGGCGGGCAAAGGAGGCGGCTCGTCGTTTTCGGTCGGAGAAGGAGAGGCCACCACCGCTGCGGGAACCACGGTGGAAGGAAGGGGAGACGACGGATTTTCCGCCGTGGCGGGAGGAGGGGAATCCGGTGCCGCGCGCATGGCTTCGAAGCCGACGAATACGGAATCGAATCCGGGATCCTGCACGGAAACCGTCGGCTCGCGCAGCGGCATCATCAGGCGTTCCGCCAGACGACGTGTTTCGACGGGATCGAGCCAGGGATTGAGCGGGTCCATCAGGCGAGGGAGGCGGGGTGGGAATTGTGGGGATCCAGCTTCGACTCGATTTCCGCACGGAGCGCGTCGAACACCACCTGAGCGCCCGCGCCTTCTTCCATGACCCCGACCGGCAGACCGCGGGCACTGGCGCGGACGAACAGTCCGTCGCGCGGGATTTGCGTCCGGAATACCATTTCCTGCGGTAAAAGCTGGCGGAGCGCGGCGGCGGCCTCGGTGCTTTCCGCGAGGTCGTTTTGCACCATGGTGAGGCATACGCCGAGAACATTGAGCCGTGGGTTCATCACCCGCAGGCGGTTGAGGCCCTCCAGCAATTTCGGCACGGAGCGAATCCCGAGCGGTTCCGCCTGTTGGGGAATCATCACCGCGTCACTGGAAGCGATGACATCGCCGGTCACTCCGAACAGGCCCGCGGCGGTATCGAGAATGCAGAGGTCGTAGCCACGGGCCTGCACGCTGCGCAGGAAGCCGCGCACACGGGCGAGGTGGGCACCGAGGCCTCCGCCTCCGGCTTCGTAATCGCTGGCCTGACCGCAGGCGACGAGGGCGAAGGTTTCCAGACGGGTGGGGACGATCAGGCGGTCCAGCGAGATGCCTGGATCGGCGAGATAATCGTAAAATCCCGCCAGCAGACGGGATTGACGGGTGAGGGAGAGGCCGACGGACCCCTGAGGGTCGCAATCGACCAGAAGGGTTTTGACGCCCGCCCGGGCAAACGCATGGGCGAGATTGATCGATAAAGTGGTTTTACCCACCCCTCCTTTTTGGCTGGAAACGGCAATGCTAATCACGCGAGGAAAATTCTAGGCCAAACCGTAGCTCCCGAAGACATCAGCGGAAGCCTTTTCTTCCGAAAGCTGATGAAGGGGATATTTTACGAGTTTCCCTTAATGAATGGAATTCCTTGGACTGCGGAAGCCCTGCTGCCGCTTTTCCGGAGCTATTTTACCCCCGCAGCAGGCTGCGGATTCCCAAAGCGGCAGCAGGGCTGCCGCAGTCCAAGGTCTGGATTAAAGCTTGCTTCTCCGGGGAACCGGCTTATAGCGACGGCGGCTTGCGGTGGGAATCGCGAGCTGGAGAATGGTTTTCTCCGCCCCTTTTCCGGTCTTCATCGATGAGAGATTGTTTTTGGGATTCACCCTTGCACCGCTCATCGACACATCGGCCGCTTCGTTTCGAAGCCGGGCCGGTATCAGAAAATTATATGACCGCTATCACTTTCGCGGCTTTGCCATTGGCGGAGCCTCTTCAACAAGTTCTTAAGGAACTGAAATACGACGTGCCGTCGCCGATCCAGGCCCAGGCGATCCCGCTGTTGCTCGATGGCCGCGATGTGCTCGGCTGCGCCCAGACGGGAACGGGAAAAACGGCGAGCTTTGCCTTGCCGATCCTCAACGCGCTGCATCGCTCCCGCCGACCGCTACGCCCGAAATCCTGCCGCACGCTGGTGCTGACGCCGACGCGGGAGCTTGCCGGGCAGGTCGGGAAAAGCTTCACCACCTATGGCAGACACGTGCGTTTCTCCCAAACGCTGATCTACGGTGGCGTGGGGCAGGTGCCACAGATCAACGCCATGCGCAAAGGCGTGGATGTGCTGGTGGCCACTCCGGGACGTCTTCTCGATCTCATCGATCAGGGGCATCTGGAGTTATCCGGAGTCGAGTTCTTCGTCCTCGATGAGGTGGACCGCATGCTGGACATGGGATTTTTACGCGATGTGAAACGCATCGTTTCCCTGTTGCCGAAGCGCCGCCAATCCCTGTTTTTCTCCGCCACGCTCGCGCCGAATATCGTGGAGCTGGCGCACACGATTTTGAACGATCCGGCGAGTGTCACGATCACGCCGGAAGCCACCACGGCGGAAAAAATCGAGCAGGCGGTTTGTTTCCTCGGACGCGAAGGGAAGAAGCCGCTGCTGGAGTCGCTGTTGCGGCGGCAGTCGAAGGCGAAGGAGGGGAAACTCACCATCGTTTTCAGCCGCACCAAACACGGTGCGAACAAACTGGCGAAGGCTCTTTGCGCGGCGGGATTCCCGGCGGACGCGATTCACGGGAACAAATCGCAGGCGGCGCGTGAAAAGGCGCTGGAACGCTTCAAGCGCGGGGAAACTCCCGTTCTCGTCGCCACCGATGTCGCCGCTCGCGGGGTGGACGTGAAAGAGGTGGGGCTGGTGATCAATTTCGACCTGCCGAACGAACCGGAATCCTACGTCCACCGAATCGGCCGCACGGCGCGCGCCGGGGCGGAAGGCCGCGCGGTTTCCTTCTGCTCGGAAGACGAGCTGGAATATCTGCGGGAAATCGAGAAAACGATCAAGCAATCCATCCCGCAATGGTCGGACCACGACTGGCATTCGGAAGCGGTGGCCGCCCGGCATGAGATGGAGAAAAAGCGCCGGGTGAACGGGCCGAAAAACGGAGCGAAAACCTCGGGCCAGAATCCCAAGCGGTCGCGCAAGCGGCGGACGAGGTTTCAGTCTTCCGCATCCCCTTCCGCGTAAGGCAGGGTATCCAGCGCTTCGCGATAGGCGGCTTCGTCGAAGCCACGTTTTTTCCGCATCACTTCATCCATTTTCTCGCCGAGGCAGAGAGCGAGTTGTTTTTTCGCCTCGTCGGGGGAAAGGCCGAGCTTGACGAGCCGGTCGTAGGTTTTGGCGACGTATTTCGTTTGTGGGGAAACGAGTTGCTGCTCAATGGCGGCGAGGAGGTCGTGAAGAAGGTCGTCGTTCATGGAAGAAGTCGAGAGTGGGTGGTTGAGAGTTGAGAGAAAGAGGTTCTAAGCACTCACGGGCGGAAGTTCTTCGGCGAGATCGAGCCACGGTTGATATTCGGGCGGGATGGGGGATTCGAATTTCATTTTCCGGCCGCTGATCGGGTGCTCGAAGCTGAGCCGCCAGGCATGGAGCATCAGGCGTCCGACGTCGTTGGCGGTTTTGGATGGCTTGCCGTAAATCGGATCGCCGACGAGCGGTGCGCCTTTGTGATGCAGGTGGACGCGGATCTGATGGGTGCGGCCGGTGTGGAGATGGCAGAGTACGAGGGCGGTGAGAGATGCGGGATCGGTGGCGAGAATTTCGTAATCGGTGATGGCGGGTTTTCCTCCGGGCGGATTGACCACCGCCATTTTCTGGCGATTGACCGGATGGCGGCCGATGTGGGTGAAAATCGTGTCCTTTTCCGGTTTCGGGATGCCCTGGGTGACGGCGAGGTAGAGTTTTTCCATGCTGGAGCGTTCGGAAAACTGGGTGACGAGCGATTGGTGGGCGGGATCGGATTTCGCGACCACCAGGCATCCGGAGGTATCCTTGTCCAGACGGTGGACGATGCCCGGCCGCTCCACGCCGCCGATGCCGGAAAGCTTGCCCTTGCAATGGTACAACAGGGCGTTGACCAGCGTGCCGTCGGGATTCCCCGGAGCCGGATGGACGACGATGCCGGGCGCTTTGTTCAGCACGAGCAGGTCGTCGTCTTCGAAAAGAATATCGAGTGGGATGTCCTGCGGCGCGGCATCGAGCGGCACGGCTTCGGGCAGGGCGATGGTGACGAGATCGCCGGTCCGGATCGGATCGCGCGGTTTCGCCGGTTTCCCGGAAACGAGGATGTATTGCTCGCGGATCAGCGTCTGAATCCGGGAGCGCGAAAGATCCGGCAGGCGTGCCGCCAGATATGCGTCCAATCGTTCTCCGTTGTTTTCCTCGACTCGGATTTCCACGCGGCAGTGTTTCCCGGAGTGGGAGAAATGATAAACCTAATTTTCAGCGGCGGCGTCGAAGTCCGAGGCCGAGTCCGGCCAGAGCGAGCAGGGCGGTGGTGGAGGTTTCCGGGATGGCTTGCTGGATCAGACCGAGCGATGCGTAGACGTCGGAATAGGCCGTGACATCGCCATACCGGGCTTCTCCATTCCGACTGACACCATAACCGATCCCGACGAGTTCCCAGATGCCATTGCGGTAGATGAACAATCCGCCACCGGAATCACCCGTCGCTCCCTGTCCCTCGTAATCGGTGGCTCCGGAAGCGTCGAAATCGGTGAGGATGTAGGGATTTCCTCCCGAGGTTTGGAAACCTTCGATCACGTTGGTTCCCCAGCTCATCGCCCCGGGCGAGCCCCAGGTGTAGGGCGAGCTTGTCGCACTGGAATATCCCCGACCCGTCATCAGGACAAATTCGCCTACGGTGGCGGCCTGCGAGGCGAAAACGATGTCCTGTACCCCGGCGATGGGCCCGGTGAGATCGATTTGATAGAGTCGCAGATCGGTCGAGCCGATGTCTCTTGTATCGATGACCGTGTAAGCCGTTCCGGCAACGGTGACGGTAGCCGCGAGAGGATTGATGTGTTTCGCGCTCAGCACCCAGCCGGATTGGGTTGTGGGGTTGTAGCCCAGATAGACGCCGGACGCATTCGAGACGGTTACGAGATTCTGCCAGTAGGGAAAGTCGTCGTAAGATGTGGTGGACAGATAGGTAGTCAGCGATGCCGGGTCATCGTTGTGGATTCCTCCCACCACGATCACGGCGTGGGAGGTATGGGACAATGCCCCGAAAACCAGCAAGGCACACAAGGATCGAAAGAGACCGCATTTCGCTTTCATGGGAAGTAGCGACATACCTCACGGAATTTTTTCCTGAATGTCAATAAAGCGGGAATGATTGCATATCTTTTTTGATATGAAAGGAGGGGAGAGGTTCAGGAAATGCTGGCAGGTGTCTGCGAAAGCAAGCTAGCGTAGGAACGATGCGAAAACCCGAAGTCGTGATCGAAGCGTGCCGAACGTGCGGACATGATATGGACGTGTCCGATGTCGGACCGTTCGCGAACGTTTCCTGTCCGACCTGTGGCGAGCATCACCGGGCGAAGTGCGAATTCGGTCCGTATGGGCTCGAGCGTCGGCATTCGATCGGCGGGATGAGCACGATTTTCGTCGCGCTGGACCGGACGCTGAACCGGGAAGTCGCCATCAAGATTCTCAACGAACAATGGTCGGCCGATGAAAAACGCATCGCGGCCTTTGTCGAGGAAGCCCGGCTGACGGCCTCCATTTCCCACCCGAACGTGGTGCGGGTGTATCGCACCGGTTGGGCGTTCGGACGGTTTTACATCGCGATGGAACTGGTGCCGGGTGCTCATCTGGAACATTGGATTCTGGAACGTGGCCGGATTCCCGAGGAGGAAGCGCTGACGATGGCCCTTCAGGTGGTGGAGGGGCTTCGCGCCGTGCAAATGGCGGGCCTGATTCATCGCGATATGAAACCGGGCAATATCCTGCTGGATGAAAAGGGGAATGCGAAGATCATCGACTTCGGCCTCGCCCTCGCCACACAAGACGGATCGGTGAGGGCGAAGGAACTGTGGGCGACTTCCTTTTACGTTCCTCCCGAAGCGGTGGACGGGAATCCCGAGACATTCCGTTCCGATATGTACGCGTTCGGGGCGACGCTCTATCACGCGCTGGCGGGCGTGCCTCCCTGTGCGGAAGAAAGCATGGACCCCGAAAAACTGCGGGAGGCGAAAAAACACGTCAAACTGCTGCAACGCGTGTGCGACGACCTTTCCATCCACACCTGTCGCATCGTCAATCGGGCGATGGCGTACGAGCCGGAAAATCGCTACGAATCCTACGACCGGATGCTGATTTTACTGGAGGACGCGTTGAAACGGCTGCGTGTTTGATAGATGGAACAGGCTTGGGGAATGGAGCGCCGACGTTCACGTCGGCTCTTATGGGGAAGGAGGTCGTGCTCTCTAGAAAAGCCGACGTGAACGTCGGCGCTCCGATTAAGCACATGCGGCGTCGGCGACGCGGAGGCCGTCCATGGCGGCGCTGACGATGCCTCCGGCGTAGCCCGCGCCCTCGCCGCAGGGGAAGAGCCGAGTGATTTCCGGGTGCTCCAATGTATCGTCACGGCGCGGAATGCGGACGGGCGAGCTGGTGCGTGTCTCGAAGCCTAGCAGAAGAGTTTCCTCGGAGACGTAGCCGCGCATTTGCTTGCCGAACAGGCGGAGCCCTTCGCGCATGCGGCTGGTGATCCATTGGGGCAGGATGTCATGGAGGGGAGCGCAGCGAGCGCCGGGAAAATAACTGGTTTCCGGGAGATCGGCGGAGATTTTTCCGTTGATGAAATCGGTGACGCGCTGGCCGGGGGCGACTTGCCCGCCGCCACCGGCTTTCTTGGCGGCGCGTTCGAGGTCTTTCTGGAACGCGAGCCCGGCGAGAATACCGTGGGATTTTTCAAGATATTTCACGTCTTCCGGTTCGACGGTGGCGACCATACCGGAATTCGCGAACGGGGAATCCCGGCGGGAAAGGCTCATGCCGTTGACGACAACTTCATCATTTTCCGTGGAAGCGGGGACGATCCAGCCGCCGGGGCACATGCAGAAGGAATGCACGCCGCGGTTGCGGATTTTCGTGGCGAGGCGATAGCGCGCGGCGGGCAGGAGATCGGGGCGCGGTTGGTCTTTCGCGAGGTGATATTGGGTGCGGTCGATGAACGGCTGGGGGTGCTCGATGCGGAAGCCGACGGCGAAGGGCTTCGCTTCGAGCAGGATGTGTTTGTAAGCGAGCAGTCGATAGATATCGCGGGCCGAGTGGCCGGTGGCGAGAATGACGCCGTCGCCGGTGATTTCCTCACCCGTGCCGGTCAGCACGCCGTGAAGTTTGTTCCCGGACAGGAGAAAATCGATGACCTTGGTTTGAAAACGGACCTCGCCTCCGGCGGCGATGATCGAGGCGCGGATCGCCTTGACCACGTTCGGCAGGAGGTTCGAGCCGATGTGCGGGTGCGCGTCGGTGAGGATTTTTTCCGGTGCTCCGTGGGCGACGAGGATTTCGTAAACGCGGGCGACGGGGCCGCGCTTGGTGGCGCGGGTGTAGAGTTTGCCGTCGGAAAACGTGCCCGCGCCGCCTTCGCCGAAGCAGTAGTTGGATTCCTCGATGACGCGGCCTTCGCGCAGGATCGGCGCGAGGTCGAAGCGGCGGGCGCTGGCGTCCTTGCCGCGCTCCAGCACGATGGGTTTCACGCCGTTTTCCAGACAGCGCAGGGCGGCGAACAGCCCGGCGGGACCGCAGCCGACGATGATGACGGTTTTGGCATTGGCGGGCAATGGCGGGGCCTGCCAGTGCGGGGTGATGTCGGGTGGCATGGGCTCGCCGATGGAGACGTCGAGCCGAAGTTGGATTTTGATGTCGCGCTGGCGGGCGTCGATCGAGTGCTTGCGCAGCTTGGTGCCGCCGATGGTTTTCACGTCGATGCCCAGCTTGCGGGCGGCGGCCTGACGGCGGGCGTTTTCGTCCTCGGATTTTTCCAGAGGTAAAACGATATCGACGGTTTCGATCGGTGGATTCACTGCGGAGAGCTAGAAAGGAAAGTCGCTCCGCGATCAACCCCGGAGCGCGCGTTTTTTTCCGGCGTCGTCCACATTCACGAAGGTGACGTGCGTGGAGAAAATCGGTGCTCCGCCGATCCGTTCGTCGTGGACGGTGACGCCGTAGGTCACGCTGGTGGTGCCTTCGCGGCCCTTCGTGCACTGGATGCGGAGGATGGTGCCTTCGCGGACGCTGTGGTGGAATTCCACCTTGTCCATGCCCACGGTGACGAGCTGGCAGCCGGGATAGTCCAGACTGGCGGCGATCCACGATGCCTCGTCGATCCACGCGAGCAGACGTCCGCCGAAGAGGAAACCGTAGTGGTTCAGATCACTCGGCAGGACGAGGCGATGGGTTTCCATGCGAAGTTAACGACGGCGTTTTTCCTGATAAATTACGGAATCCAGCGAGTATTTCCCGGCTCCGGTGATGATGATGACCACTCCGGCGAGCAGGTAGAGGAGTGCGAGTTCCTTTTTTGCGAACGGATCTGCGCCGTGAGCGAGAAAGGCGGCGACGACCATCGCGAAGCTGAAAACGAAGGCGGAGATCCGGGTGGAGAAACCGAGTATGAGAAATGCCGCCGCCACGACTTCCGCGCCGATGGTGGCCACGAGGCTCACGGGCGGGGACATGTAGCGCAGCGGGAAGAAATCGGGAACGAGCCAGCCGTCCTTGATGGTTTCGAATTTCCCGATTTTGGGAATGCCGTGGCCGTAAAGCATCATCAGACCCGTGCCGGCGCGCAGGACGAACAGGCCGAGGGAGGCGAGGGGATCACGGGTGCCGCAGTCGAAGAACAGTTTTTTCATGGGGAAGAAGAAGGTTTCGCGGCGATGGTGATCCGCTTCAGGCGTTCGTTGCCCTCGGGAGAATGAGAAACGACCCGTTCGTCGCCGACGAGCACATTGTGAACCAGCCGGCGATAATAGGCGTTGAGCGGACGCATGCGGAAGGTCTTGCCGGTTTCCACCACGCGGTTCGCGATGCCGCGCACTTCTTCCTGAAGGTGGTCTTCCTGGATCGCGCGGTAATGTTCGCAATCCACCTTTACCCGTTCCGCGTCCGGCAGGTGACGGCGGAGGATGCGGTTGACGAGATACTGGAGGTCGTCCAGGCGGTCGCCATCGCGTCCGATGAGGGCTTTGCTTTCCGTCGAGCTGATCTGGAGGCACGGACCATCGTGGGTCTGCTGCACTTCGATGGTGGCCGGAATTCCGAGATGGCCGAGCATGGTATCGAGGATTTTCCGGGCTGAATCGACCGCGTTCATGCAGACAGGCTAACGAGATCTGGCTTTGGGTCAATCGCGCGCCGAAGGATTATCCACAGATTGTGATAAAAAATCAGGATCCGAGGGCAGCAGGGCTGTCGCATTCCCCGGCAAAAATTAGCGCTTGGCAGGCTCGCCAGAATCGGAATGCTCTGATGCCTCTGATTTTTGTGTGAAACCCAATCCCATTTTAGACGAATCCTACGGACAACTGCCGGATGGCCGTGACGTCCGGCTGTTTACCTTGACCAATGCGTCGGGCCTGCGGGCGAAAGTGACGAATTTCGGGGCCATTCTCGTTTCCATGGAAGCTCCGGATCGCACCGGAAAACCGGCGGATCTGACGCTGGGGCGGGACACTCTGGCGGAGTGGCTGAACAATTCCTCCTACCTTGGCGCGTCCGTCGGGCGTTACGGAAACCGGATTCGCGGTGGGAAATTCACGCTCAACGGGAAATCCTACGTCCTCGCCACCAACAACGAGCCGGCGGGGCAGCCGTGTCACCTGCACGGGGGAGAAACGGGATTCGATCGTGTGTTGTGGGACGCGAGCATCATCGACAATCAGTCGATCGAGTTTTCCTACCTCTCTCCGGATGGCGAGGAAGGCTATCCCGGAAACCTTTCGGTGAAAGTGACTTACACGCTCAACGACCGGAACGAGCTGATCTGGCAGGCGCGTGCCACCACGGACGCCGCCACTCCGATCAACCTGATTCATCACAGCTACTGGAATCTTTCTGGAGACGCCGCGACGCCGATTCTGGATCATCTGCTCACTTTACACGCGGATCGCTATCTGCCGACCGATCCCGGCATGATCCCGATCGGTGAATTCGCCCCCGTGGTGGGCACTCCGATGGATTTCACCACCGAACACCCCATCGGCGAGCGGATCGACGCGGACTTCGAAGCCCTCAGGCTCGGTGCCGGTTACGATCACTGCTGGGTGCTTTCGGAAAATGGCACGAATCCCCGTCTCGCCGCCCGGGTGAAAGATCCGAAAACCGGCCGGGTGATGGAAGTGCTGACCAACCAGCCCGGCGTGCAGTTCTATTCCGCGAATTTTCTGGATGATTCACCCGGGAAAAAACAGGTCCCTCTGGGTAGGCGCACCGGCTTGTGCCTTGAGACGCAGAATTTCCCCGATGCCCCGAACCAGGCCCATTTTCCAAACAGCATCCTGAGTCCGGGAGAGACCTATGAGCATCTCCTCATCCACCGGTTCTCCGCCGAATGATCCTTCCCTCCTGTTTCTGAAATCCACACCACCATGATCGATACCTGCATGCAGACCCTGCTCGCTTCCGTTGCCGGGGGCGGTGGCGCCCTCTCCGAAGGAAGCGCCATTAAAATCAACCTAAACTTCGTCGATTTCTCGATTCTCGGGATCTACCTCGCCTTCGTCATCGGCATCGGCTTCGCGTTGAAAAAATACGCGACAAGTGCCGAGGACTTCCTACTTTCCGGGCGTTCGATCCCCGGATGGATCACCGGTCTGGCCTTCATCTCGGCGAACCTCGGTGCTCAGGAACTCATCGGTATGGCCGCGTCCGGCGCGGAATACGGGATCATGACGTCGCACTATTACTGGGTGGGCGCGATCCCCGCGATGGTCTTCCTCGGGATTTTCATGATGCCGATGTATTACGGTTCCAAGGCGAAATCGGTGCCGGAATACCTCAAGATGCGCTATGACGAAAAAACGCGCGTCTTCAACTCGTTTTCCTTCGCCTTCATGACCATCGCCTCCTCGGGCATTTCCATGCACGCGCTGGCGCAGCTTCTTCATTTCCTCCTCGGCTGGGACTACAACCTCTGCCTGCTTTGCACCTCGTTCGTCGTGCTCGCCTACGTGTTGAAAGGCGGCCTCAGCTCCGCGATCTACACGGAGGTGCTCCAGTTCTTCATGATCGTCCTCGGTATCGCCCCGCTGGCGTATCTCGGATTGAAAAACGTCGGCGGCTGGGAAGGCCTGACGGCCAAGCTCGGCCAGAGCCACATGCACTCGTGGGCGGAAACCGGCACGCTGGACAACCCGATGGGCGTGCCATGGTACGGCATCCTCTTCGGCCTCGGCTTCGTGCTTTCCTTCGGCTACTGGTGCACCAACTTCGCCGAAGTGCAGCGCGCGCTGGCCGCGAACTCGATGGGTGCCGCCCGTCGCACCCCGATCATCGGCGCTGTGCCGAAAATGCTTTTTCCGGCCATCGTCATCCTCCCCGGCATGGTCGGTCTCGCCCTTACCCAGAACCCGACGGAAGGTGGCTACTCCATCCCCGTCGGCGATGACGGCAGGCACGTCTTCAACCTCGTGCTGCCCTCCATGATCAACCATTACTTCCCGAACGGCATGCTCGGTCTGGCGATGACCGCCCTCATGGCCTCCTTCATGTCCGGCATGGCCGCGAACGTCACCGCCTTCAACACCGTCTGGACCTATGACATCTATCAGGGTCTCAGCAAACAGAAGAAAACCGACAAACAACTGCTCCGCATGGGCAAGTTCGCCACCATCGGCGGCATCCTGCTTTCCATCGGCTTCGCCTACTTCGCGAAGAGCAGCAACAACATCATGACCATCCTCCAGACGGTCTTCGGCTTCGTGAACGCTCCTCTCTTCGCCACCTTCCTGCTCGGCATGTTCACCAAACGCTCGAACAGCAACGGAGCGTTCTGGGGACTCGTCACCGGCACCCTCGCCGCCCTCGTCTTTCAGGGCATCTCCCTCGCCAAAGGGAATATCGCCGGTTTCGCCAAGGGCGGCTGGATTTCCCCGGTCCTCGAGTTTCCCAAGGAAATGTCGCAGGCTTTCTGGATTGCCCTCGTCGCCTTCAGTGTCACGTTCATCGTGAACGCCGTGCTTTCCCTCGCCACCCGGCGTGAGAAATCCGAGGACGAACTCCGCGGCCTCGTTTACTCGCTCACTCCAAAGTACCACGAGGAAGGCGGTTCCTGGTTCGGGCGTCCCGCCGTCTGCGGCTCGCTGGTGCTGCTCGCCGCCATCATCCTGAATTTCATCTTCTGGTAAACTTCCAACCCTCACAGGAACCATGGACCTTCGACTTCCTATCGGTGTCATCTTCACCCTCTACGGCATCATTCTCACCAGCTACGGTATCATCACCCGAAACTCGGACATTTATCAGAAATCCCTCGATGTGAACGTGAATATCATCTGGGGCATCCTGATCCTCGTTTTCGGCCTCATCATGTACATTCTCGCGAAACGGGGTAAAAAATCCTGATTCGTCACTTCATTCCGAAAAGCCCCGCTCTTCACGGAGCGGGGCTTTTTTCGTGTTGCCCAAGCGGGTGGGGGAAACCACCGTCCCGCCATGAAAATCAGCTCCTACACTGGCGGCTTCGTCGAAACCAACGGCTATCTCGTCGAAACCCCGGACGGTAACCTCCTCATCGACGCACCCGCCGGAATCCAACAATGGCTGAACGAGCGCGGCGTGCGTGTCGATCACCTGCTGCTGACCCACCAGCACTACGATCACGTCGAATCCGTCGCCGCGCTTCAGGACGCTGGCGCGCAGGTCCATGCCTTCGCCCCGTATTCTCCGACGCTGACACTGGAAAACCTCGGCCTGCCGCTTTCGGTGAAGCCTTACGCCATCGATCATCTCTTCGATCTTTCCCGTCCGCTGGAGCTGGTGGGGGAATCCATCCAACTCGCCCACGTGCCCGGACACTCCACCGACAGCGTGACGTTTTATTTCCCGAATCAGGCCGTTTTATTCTCCGGCGACACGATTTTTGCCGGAAGCATCGGCCGTTCCGATCTGCCCGGCGGCAGCACCAAACAACTGCTCGACGGTATCGCCGAAAAACTCCTTGTCCTGCCGGGAATGACCCAGGTGTTCCCCGGCCACGGTTCTTCCACCACCATCGACGCCGAAATGCGGGAAAATCCGTTTTTGTAAGGGGTGGAGCGCTGACGTTCACGTCGGCTCAATCTGCGCAAGCCGACGTGAACGTCGGCGCTCCATCGAATGTCCGCATTTGGTGCCTGAAACAGCTTGCGGAGAATAGTCAGGAAAGCCAAAACAATACTCCATGACCGCCGAGCTAGAGGATTTGTTCGCCTTTCTCCGTTTTCCCAGTGTTTCCACCGATTCGCGGTATGCGGACGATGTGCGCGCCTGCGCCGACTGGTTGGTCGGGAAACTCGGCGGTATGGGGTTGACGGTCCAGCTCCATGAAACTTCCCGGCATCCCATCGTGGTCGCGAGGAACGCTCATGTTCCGGGGCGGAAAACGGTGCTGATTTACGGGCATTACGACGTCCAGCCGGTCGATCCGCTCGAACTCTGGACTTCATCGCCATTCGATCCGCAGATCCGCGACGGCAAAATCTGGGCGCGCGGCGCGACCGATAACAAAGGCCAGATGCTCGCCCACGTGCTCGGCGTGGAAAAAACGCTGAAGGAAGAAGGTGAACTTCCGGTGAACCTGATTTTCCTTTTCGAGGGAGAAGAGGAAATCGGCAGCCCGAATCTGGCGCAGTTTCTCCTGCATCATTGCGACGAACTCCGCTGCGACGTCATCGCCATTTCCGACACCGGCATGGTTGCCCCCGGCGTGCCGACGCTCGGTTACGGCCTGCGCGGCATCGCCTGCTGCGAAGTGAAACTGCGCGGCCCGAAAGGCGATCTCCATTCCGGATTGTTCGGCGGAGCCGTGGCGAATCCTGCAGCCGCGATCGCCCGCCTCGTCAGCAGCATGCACACCGATGACGGCCGGGTGGCGATTCCGGGATTTTACGACAACGTCCGGCCGCTGGAGGATTGGGAGCGGAAAATGTGGGCGACAGTGCCCGGGGTTAGCGATGCGGATTTCCTCGAAGTGACCGGTTCCCACGGCTTGTTCGGCGAACCGGGCTACACCTCGGCCGAGCGCACCTGGGCGCGTCCGACGGCGGAAGTCAACGGCATCGGCGGCGGCTATCAGGGAGAAGGATCGAAAACCGTGCTCCCGGCGGAAGCGTTCGTGAAGCTGTCCTTCCGCCTCGTCCCGGATCAGAAACCCAAGGAAATCCTCGATAAGGTGAAGTCCTACCTCGAATGGGTCATGCCTCCCGGCGTGGAAATGGAAATCACCGTCGGCCACGATGGAAAACCCTACGTCACCGATCCTCATTCGAAATACGGTCTCGCCGCGCAGGAAGCGCTTCGTTCCGCTTTTCAGGCCGAGCCGGTGCTGATCCGCGAGGGTGGTAGTATCCCGATCGTCCAGACCTTCCGCGATATTCTCGGGGCGGATACCTTGTTGCTCGGTCTCGCCCTGCCCGACGCGCAGATCCACGCGCCGAACGAGAATTTCCCGGTGGAAAACTTCGAAGCCGGCATCCGGATGAACCAGGCCCTCCTCAAGGAGCTGGCGAAGTGATGAAATCCTGGGGAGTGCCGCATTCCAAAGGCGAGGATTTTACTGGACTGGCAAAGGCCTCTCCGCGACGGTTATCCCCGTCCAATTCCGGTTTCATCAGGGCGAACCGCCTGATTTGTCGGAGCTGTGCGGTTGTGCTATCATTGCCCAGAAATTCATGAATTTTTTCGTCAAAATCCACCCCGACGATAACGTCGCCGTCGCCCCCAAAGCTGTCGAAGCGGGAACCGTCGAAGACGGCATCACTTTCGAGGCGATCCCCGCCGGTCACAAAGGCGCCTTGACCGTGATCCGGGCCGGTGCACAGGTCATCAAATACGGATTTCCGATTGGCGTGGCCACCTCCGACATCCAGCCGGGCCAGCATGTGCATTCGCACAACATGAAGACCGGTTTGCGCGACGATACGCAACTGGAATATCACCCGGTAGCCTCCAATCCCGCCGTGGCTCCGGCCGAGATTCCCACGTTCATGGGCTATCGCCGGGCCGACGGTCGCGCGGCGACCCGCAACGAAATCTGGATCATCAACACCGTCGCCTGCGTCAACGTGCCGAGCCAGCGGATCGCGGAACTCGCGGCGAAGGAACTTCTCACTCCCGATTCCGGGATCGATGGCATCCACGCCTTCACCCACCCTTACGGCTGTTCCCAACTGGGAGACGACCTCGGGCACACCCGCAAGATTCTTTCCGCCCTGGTGCGTCATCCGAATGCCACCGCCGTTCTCATTCTCGGCCTCGGCTGTGAAAACAACACGATGAAATCGTTCCTCGAGGAAGTCGGGGAACTCGATCCGCGCCGGGTGAAATTTTTCAATGCCCAGGAAGTGACCGACGAGATCGAAAGCGGTCTTGAAACGATGAAAGAACTCGTCGCTTACGCCAGCCAGTTCAAGCGCGAGCCGATCCCGGTTTCCGAGTTGGTGCTTGGTATGAAATGCGGTGGCAGCGATGGCTTCAGCGGTATTACCGCCAATCCACTCGTCGGCCGCATCGCCGATCGTCTCACCGGCTGGGGTGGAACGGTGGTGCTGACGGAGGTTCCGGAAATGTTCGGTGCCGAGGCTCCGCTGTTCAACCGCTGCGATTCGACGGATACCTTCGATGAGGCGATCGAGATGGTGAACGATTTCAAGGAATACTTCCGCAAGCACAACGAGCCGATTTACGAGAACCCCTCTCCCGGCAACAAAGACGGCGGCATCACCACGCTTGAGGAAAAATCCCTCGGCTGCATTCAGAAAGGTGGCCGTGCGCCGGTGAAATCGATCGGCGCTTATGGTGACAGCGCTCCGCAGAAACTCGGTGGCCTCTGCCTGGTGCAGGCACCTGGCAACGACGGCGTTTCCGCCACCGCGTTGACCGCCGCGGGTGCCCACTGCGTGCTTTTCACTACCGGCCGCGGCACTCCGCTCGGCGTGCCGGTCCCGACCCTCAAAATCGCTTCGAACGCTTCCTTGGCGGAACGCAAACCCGGCTGGATCGATTTCAACGCCGGTCGTCTTCTCGAACCGGGTGTTTCCCAGGACGAGGTGACCGACGATCTGATGCGACTCATCATCGATGTGGCCAGCGGCACCAAACAATCCCGCAACGAGCGCAACGGCTTCCGTGAAATCACGATCTGGAAACAGGGCGTGACGCTTTAAAAGGTTGATGGTGGGTGGTCGATGGTTGATGGAAAGAGATACTCCATCAGAATCTTCCTCTTCACTATCAACCATCAACACTCAACCATCAACTTTTTCCATCCATGCTTCTTCAATTCGGCGCCGGTAATTTCCTCAGAGCTTTCGTGGACCTGTTCGTTTCCCAGACGGGTTTTGACAAAATCGTAGTCGTGCAATCGACCGGCATCGAGCGGGCGGAAGCGATCAACCGCGCTGGTGGTCGCTATCATGTCGCGATCCAGGGATTCATGAACGGCAAGGTGATCGACGAAACGGAAGAAGTGACATCCATCTCACACGCCCTTCATGCCGGAACGCAATGGGAGCAGGTGCTCGCGGTGGGGAGCGATCCCGAACTGAAATGGATCATTTCCAACACTACGGAAGCAGGATTCGCGTTGGATGAGGCCGATGGCTCCGCCAATACCTTTGCCTCCGCGCCTCCCGCCTCCTTCCCTGCGAAGCTGCTTTGCGTGCTGCTCCACCGTCACGACGCGGGGCTGGGAGGCGTGACCGTCATTCCGTGTGAGCTGATCGAAAACAACGGCCAGCGTCTGCGCGAACTGGTGCTTGAGCAAGCGGCCCGTTGGAATGTGCCGACTGCGGCTCAGGACTGGATCCGCAACGAATGCACCTGGGTGAACAACCTCGTCGATCGCATCGTGCCGGGGGCTCCGAAAGAGCACGCCCTTCTCGGTAAAGATCCGCTGTTGCTTTCCGCCGAGCCGTTCGCCTTTTGGGCGATCGAGACGGAAGGGGAATTCCCGTTGAAACACCCAGCCATCGTCCCCACTTCGGATATCGGTCCGTATTATCTCCGCAAAGTCCGCATTCTCAACGGTCTGCACACCGCGCTGGCCAGCTACGCGTTGCCGAAAGGCATCGAGACCGTGCGGGAAGCCGTCGAGCATCCGGAAGTCGGACCTTGGTTGAATAAGCTTCTCTTCGAGGAAATCGTCCCCGTGCTGGAAGGTCGCGTCGAAGATCCGGCTGGTTTCGCCAATGCCACGCTCGATCGGTTCCGCAATCCATTCCTCGAGCACAAGCTTTCGTCTATCGCTCTCAATCACGAAGCGAAATTCAAGGTGCGTTTGCTGCCTACCTACGAAGACTACAAAGCGAAATTCGGCAAAGAACCCGAAATCCTCGGCTCGCTCGTGGAAGCGGCGAAAATTTCCTGACCGGATCGTGGGTGCGGCGCCTCGCCGCATCGAATTTCATTGCTGCGGGACGCCGCAACCACTCGGTCCCATAAGTTCTATAGGGCTTATGGGACCTATAAAAAAAGCCCCGTTGCCGGGGCGTTAAGATGGTGCGCGCTGCAGGGTTCGAACCTGCGGGAATTTCATCGGAAGTATTTGATAATCAGTATGAAGCGGATTGTGTTTTAGCGGGGTATACACAAATACGCGCACAAATTTCGGACGCGGACAGGCGGTTACTGTCAAAGGTGGTCGAAACATGGCCCCGGCTGAATGGCGGTCTTAAGCTCGCGATTCTTTCCATCGTCGATGCCGCCAACGGGGAAGGGGGTAAGCCGTGAGGACTTACAGCTTGGACCGCGAAACGCGGTTTGTGCCCCTTGAGCCACACTTGGCCCCTGCCGAATGGGCGGGCGATGGATGCGCGCGAAGCGCGCACCGTGCCGCACATGCGGCGGCCCTCTTGTCTATGGGCCATATCTCCAGCCCCTCGCGCCTGCTCAATGTCTGGCTGGAAGGCTCAAGGGCGGATTTCCCCGCAATGCTTGATTTAGGGCCATCCGGTTCCTTCACTTCATGGGGGAAGGCGGAGGTTTCCAAGCGAGGCGAGATCACCAGTTTTTCCGACAAGTCCCGCCGTCGTCTGATGCGTGAACTTCACAAAATGAAGGTGTCCTCCACGGCTTACACGTCGGCTCTGACAATGGTTCGCTCGGAAGGGGACGATGTGGAATTGCTCAACGAATGGATCATGGCTGCGTTTGCCAGGCTGAAGCGGCGTTTCTGCAACGTCTCCAGATTCTCGAAAGTCTCCATGTTCTGGAAGCGGGAGTGTCACAAAAGCGGCGTAATCCATTATCATCTGATCATTTTCGGCGTGGAAAATGACGCACTCCGGACAGATTTCCACGGATGGCTGGTCCGGCAATGGAACGGTCTGCTTTCTCCTTATCTCTCCGAAGAAAAACGGGAGGAGCACCGCTGGTGGCATGCCAGGCCTGAGAATATGGAGGAGGTGCGGGGCATGGCTTATTTCGTGAAATACGTGGGGGTTCCTGAAGAAGCCGGAGCGCTGAAGGGGCGCTGGTGGGGAATGCTCAACGCGGAAGCCCTGCCCGTTTCCCCGCAGTCTGAGGCCGAGCTGGACCGGAAAGCCGCTGCCATGATGAACCGGATCGCCCGCAAGGTCCGGCAAAAACGCGCCAATGAGGCCAAACACCGGGCCATTGCCAAGGCGTGCAATTTGGTGGATTTCAAGGGGAATCCGTTAGTCTCTCAATTCGGATTTGTCGCCGCTCGCTCTGCGTTTGGGCGTTTCAAGGGCCGTGCGACTACGGCCCCGGAAGTCCCGTGGATCGCTTTTGAAGCCGCGATTTGTATCGAGGTGGCCAAGAAACACGGCAAGCGCTGGGGCAAGGCCCGGATGCCCCGAAAAGGCCGCGTCGTTCTTTGCGGCTCCACCGCCCCCGCTATCGCCTCCCGTGCCTTGGCGTGGGTGTCCGGTGAGCTCGGCTTGAATTTCCCACTCCATGAAAAGACGAACCAACCCAGACAAACACCGCCGCGCATCCATTCCAGCCGGGACTTTCGTAATGTCCCGTATCGATCCCCGGGACATAATGAGCTTTGCCAGTCCGACTTTCTCGGCGTCTTCCCAAGTTCCCCCGGCCATCGAAAAGATCGCCATCCGCCTGATGAGTATTCCTCCCGATCGACGCGCCGAATTGCTGGCGCAAGTGTCAGGAGCGCGCTTCCCCGGTGGGTGGGAGATTCGGGACGCTGAGAACGAAATTCAGGTTCTCCGCAACGGATCGATCATTGCCGCCTATGGCTGTTGCTAGGCGCGAAGCGGTGACCGGCTCGCCTTGCCCAAGACGGGCCGGAACGTCCGCGCGAAGAGAGGCAAGCGAAGCCCCTTTCATGGGCGTAGCGGTGAAGCCTCGGGCTATCGCTGCCGTTGCTCGGGGGCTTCCGGATGCGCGGCAGCGTGAAAAAGGGGGAAGATTTTTCTTTTGGTGAAAAGGCTCAAATGTGATTTCTTATGCAGCAGTTGAATGAAGGAGATTTCTTACTTGGACCGGATCGCGATTGCTCGCTCATCGAGGCCCGCAACGACCTCGCAGGACGCTTATGCCCAGGTGGATCGTATGGCGAAATCGACGAGTGGTCGGTTTACGACGAAAGTCTCCGGCGTCTCGTTCAATGGGCGGAAGACACAGGATGCTTCTTCGAAAACTTCCAGCCGTTAAAGGAGGGAGGAAGGGAGCATGATCTGACTTTCGAGGCCGAAAGCCGGACTTGGCTTAAATTTACGAAACCTGCCGCCGCAGGTTATGTGGTGTCTTTCGATTCCGGTATTCCCTCGCTGGAACCGGCTCTTCCTCTGGAGTATTTGGACCGTCTCCTGCTGCAGAACCGGATTTTTGCCGATTCCGTTTCATTTGTGGGAGTGGGAGGCGAAAGACATAGGCCAAGGATTATCACGAGACAGCCGCATGTGATGGGGGAAGAAGCCTCCCGGGCTGAAATCGTTCATTTGATGACGGGGGAGCTTGGTTTTCAACAGCTTCCCGAACGGTTTTCGGTCGGTTACGCGGATTCTCTAGCATTCATAGCGGAAGACATTGCCGTGTTCGATTTGCGACCCGCGAATGTAGTGAAAACTCCGGAAGGTTTGATCGTGCCGATTGATGCGATTCCCGCGAGGTGGGATTTTCCTCACGAGAACGCAAAAAAATCAGATTTAGGTTTACATTAAGTAAACTTTTGATTCGCTGGGTGCAATGAGCAACTCATCGAATTTAATCCGTGTGCCGGATGAGCTGTCCGGCTTGGTGGGTGAGCCGGATATCGGAACACGTGTTTACCGGCGTGAGGCTCCGGAAGCGGAATGTGGGGAGTGGTTTCAGGCATTGGACCAATTCACCGGCCCCTTGGTTTCTCCGGGAGGGGTGAGCATGTTTGCCCCCGTGACACGTGCAGCCGTGCATAAACGGCTTAAAGAGGGCCGCATGACTGCGTTCTGTTTTCATGCGATTCAGGTGAAGACTGGGTTTTTCGGGCGCAAAAAGGCGGTTAGGGAGTCGCCTGTTGTTTATATTCCCGTGTCGGAATGCAAAGCGTGGGCGGAGGAATTGAAAGAGCGGATGCTGAGGCTTGGAAAAATCTCTCGGGAAGAACTCGAAGGTGAAAAGGCGGATTGGTCTAACGATTTTTGGGAATGGAATGAAAACAAACGGAAAAGGGAAATTAACAATGAAACAGGAAAATGATGATTTGCGGCGATTGATCGACAAGAAAGAGGTCGCGGCGATTTGGGGCACTTCGACTCGCACGGTTGAGCGGGAAGTGAGCGCGGGAAGATTGAAAAAATACAAAATCCGAGGCTGTGTTCGCTTCATCAAAGAAGACGTTTTGCGCTTGGGTAGATTGGTGACGCCATGACTTTTACAGTTCAAAAACGACGTAAACGCGCGAACGGCAAAGTTGTTGAAACGCGTTCTTATTATCTGCGTTATCGGTTCGGGGATATGCCATGTGACAAGTGGGTTTCGCTGAAAACGTCGGACAAAGCGGTGGCGCATGTTGAAGCGAAGAAATTCTTCGAGCGAGAGCAGCAACGAGCTGCTGGTCTGATTCCGGCGGAGCAACTTGTGGTCTCGGCTAATCGATCTCTTTCGGATCTTTGCAAGGAATACGAACTAGAGCTAGCGAGCCGCGGGAACGCCGTTAAATATGTCAAACTCACCGCTGGAAGGATTCAACGGGTGTTAGCTGCTTCTCGCTGGTCAAAGCTGCGCGATGTCTCGGCGGAAGCCTTCATGAATTGGCGTCGAGGCCAGAAAATGAAGGTTAAAACACTCAATGATTACCTAACGGATGTTTCGGGTTTTTTCGGTTGGTTGGTCGAGATGGAACGTCTGGAGCGCAATCCACTTTCCAAAATCGAAAAGATTTCCCGTGACGAAAAACAGGAAGAGAAACGCCGTGCCTTTACCTATGATGAGTTTTCGCGACTTTGGGAGGTGAGCGGGCCTCGCAGTTTGATTTACGCAATCACTCTTTATGCGGGTCTCAGAAGGGGCGAAGTTGCTGCGCTGGTCTGGGGGGATGTCGTGACTAAGGAAGATGGCCAAACGGTGTTAGAATTACGTGCGAGCACGACGAAAAACGGAAAGCCAGCCTTTCAACCTATTCCTTCTTGGTTGGCCTCCGAGCTTTTTGCCTATCGACCTGCCGACGCCCGTCTGTCCGCAAAGATTTTTCGAGCAATCCCTCGAATGCCTCGATTTTATAAAGATCTGGCTCTTGCCGGCATTCCAAAAATCGACGAACGCGGCTACGTTGCTGTCTTCCACTCTCTGAGGCATACTTTGGCGACTTGGCTCTGGAAAACGGGCGCAAATGCCCGCGTTATTCAAGAGCTCATGCGCCACGGTTCACTTGAGCTGACTGCGAATCGATACACCGACACGCTGGGGTTGGAGTTGCGTAAGGCATCCAATGATCTGCCTCAATTGGAGAAGGTGTCACATATACGCGCACAAATTTCTGGCGAAACGGGGCAAAATGTGTCGCAATCCGGCGAAACGGCGAAAGAAATGAAAGGTGTGCAACTTGCTGGAAATAAGAGCTTTAGTCGCGTTTTGACGGAGTCTGTCGCAAGTTGCCAAATGGTGCGCGCTGCAGGGTTCGAACCTGCGACCCCATCCGTGTGAAGGATGTGCTCTACCACTGAGCTAAGCGCGCGAATTGGAAAGTTAAGAGGTGCTGGTGCACCGGGCGGGAGGTTTAGGAGGGGGCGGGAGGCTTGGCAAGCAAATCGATGAAGAATGATGAAGAAAAATGGCGGGTTTCGGTTTTTTGAGACTTCCGGAAAAAGGCGGGTTGGTGCAGGGTCGCGGGCACGCAGGTTTTCATCGTGGCTCAGATTTCAAAGGAAAGTATCGAAAAGGTTCTGGAAGCGACGGATATCGTGGAGCTGATCGGTTCGTACATCCCGGTGAAACGGGCCGGTTCCCAGTTCAAGGCGAACTGTCCGTTTCACCACGAGAAAACGCCGTCGTTTTACGTCACGCCTTCGCGGCAGACGTTCCATTGTTTTGGCTGTGGCAAGGGCGGGGACGCGATTTCGTTCGTGCGGGATTACGAGAATTTGCCGTTTACGGAAGCGGTGAGGAAACTGGCGAGCCGGGCGGGAATTCCTCTGGTGGAGGAACAATTGACGCCGGAGATGGAAAAGGCGCGGCACATTCGCGGGAGGCTGCTCGACTTGCATCGCGAGGCGGCGGCGTTTTTCCACGATCTTTTGCTGAAAGACCCGGCGGCCCGGCATGCGCGGGAGTATCTGAAATCGCGCGGATTCGGCCGGGAAATGGCCGGGCGCTGGACGGTGGGGTGGATGCCGGAAAATCCGAGGCAGTTTTTGGATTGGGCGAAGTCCCGGAAATATCTCGGGCGGGAACTGGTCGCGTCCGGAATGGCATCGCTGCGGGACGAGGCTCAGCCAGCGCGCGGACTTTACGTACGTTTCCGGGATCGCCTGATGTTCCCGATTCGCAATGAAATCGGAGATGTGATCGCCTTCAGCGGGCGGCAGCTCAAGCACGATCCGAACACAGGGAAATATATCAATTCTCCCGAGACCGCGATTTTCAAGAAATCGAATGTCATGTTTGCATTGGATCGGTCGAAAAAAGCGATCCTGAAGGAAAAAGCGGTGCTGATTTGCGAAGGGCAGATCGATGCGATCGCGTGTCATGAACTCGGCATCGAAAACGCGATCGCGCCCTTGGGCACGGCGTTGACCGCGCAGCACGCGCGATTGCTGAAGCGCTATGCGGGAAACGTGATTTTGAGCTACGACGCGGACCGGGCCGGGCTTGCGGCGGCTGAGCGCGCGTTCCGCGAGTTGGCGGCGGAAGGGCTCGATGTGAGGGTGGTGGAAATGCCCGAAGGACACGATCCGGACACCTATACGAGGGAATTTGGAGCGGAGGCGTTCCGGAGCCTGATGGCGGAGGCCAAGGAGTTTTTCGATTTCAAGCTGGAACGGGCCAAGGCGAGTGGAGGAACGATGGCCGCCGCGGACCGGACGGCTCTGACGAACGATTGCGCCGGATTGCTGGCTCTGATGGGCGATCATGTGGCGCGTGACCAGCAGATCAACGTGGTGGCGAATCACCTGCAAACTTCGGCCAGTTCACTGCGTGAGGCGATCGCCCGGATTTCCCGGAGAAATAAAAAGCCGGATGCCGATCCTGCTGCCGGGGAATCCCGGGAAAAAACCGAGCCCACGCCGCTGCATCGCATTTCCTCGTTCCTTTGTCATCTCGCGCTGACCTCGGCTCCAGCTCAGCACTTTCTCGGGGAACAATTCGAAACGATCCATGAAGCCGCTCCATGGCTGGACGGGATCAACTTGCTGGAAACCATTCTTGGAGCGGCGCCGGATCCCACGAATCCGGCGGCGGTGAACGCTTTTTTGAGCGGGCTGAAGGAGGCGGACCGGTTGGCATTGATGGCGGAGGCGACCACCTTGGCAGGATCGCCCGAAGATGGGGTGCAGGCGGCGGAACACGCGCTTTCCCTGCTTTCGGGCACGGTCCTGCAACGACGGGATGCGGCGGTGAAAGCGGCTCTGAAACAACCGGGACTTTCCCACGAACGGATGATCGAGCTGCTGCAGGAGGCCAAGGAAATCCGCGCATTGTTGCAGGGGACCCGGCGTTCGGAATTCGACGATGAGTTGCCGGCATCGACCTTCAAACCGAAGCCTCCACCGTGGAAATGGCGAAATCGCGAGATTTCCTGAACAAATTTTCACTCGTCGTTCAAAAACGTTCAAAGAAAGTCACGTTATGGCCGGATATGTGACCATGTGTCCGATTTGGGGTACCTAAATAACTTCCAGAACTGAACTTTCCGGTGCATCTTACTTCCAACGAAAGACGACAGCGTGCTTCGGCAAACTGAAAATCTTTCCGACATATTCTCATTTTTTGAGGCTCAGTTTTTACTCATTGGCTAGGTGCGGTGATCCGGGGGGAATGCCACACCGGTGCCGGTAAAAGCTCTCAAAAAACAGGGGGGAACTATGTGCAACATCGGGCGTGGACTTCTCAAAGGGTCCGCGCCCGCTGTGTTTTGAGGGTGTTGTTTTTGGGAAGAGCCGGAGAGGGAGGAGTCGGAAGAGCCGGTGGGGACACCGGCGCTCCAAGTCACCATTTCCATTCGAGGCCGGCGAAGAAGCTGCGTCCATCGCCGGGGAGGAAATTGCGGGAATCGAGTTCGGAGGAGTCGGCGATCACGCCAGTGGTGGCGGCGTAGGTTTCATCGGTGAGGTTTTTCGCTTCGATAAACCAGGAGAGGCCTTTTTCCACGCGACGGCCGAATTTGAAGCCGAGCAGCGCGTAGGGATCGGCGCTGAGCGTGTTGGCGTGGTCGACGTAGCTCTTGACGGGCACCCATTCCACGGTGGGGCCGGCGTAGTAGCCCGCACGGTTTTGCCAGATCAGTTCGCCACGGATGAGGTGGGGCGGCAGGCCAGCGATGGTGTTGTCGCGGTAAGCCGGATCGCCATCGAATTTGAAACGGCCATAGGTCCAGGCTCCGCGAAGGAAGAGTCGATGCTCCGGGGTTTCGTTCCAATGGCTGCCGAGGAGGTCGCCTTCGGCGAAGAGTTCGATGCCGTGATGGAGGGTTTTGTCGGCGTTGGTGGTACCGAGGGCGACTCCGCTGCCGTCGTTGAGGGCGAGAAGCTCGTTTTCCAGCTTCGAAGCGTAGATCGTGGCATCCCAGCGGATGGCGGCGTATTCGCCACGGGTTCCGATTTCGAAGGTGTCGGCGGTTTGGGCTTTGTTCGCGGTGGTGCTGCTGTTTGCCTCGGAAAAGGACGGCGGTTCGTAGCTGCTGCTGAAGTTTCCGTAGATCTGGGTGGGACCGGCATCCCAGCGGAGGCCGATTTTCGGGGAAATGTCGTGGAATTCCCGATCGTAGCTTTGGGCGGTTCCGAAGCGGACGTTGTTTTTCCGGGTATTGCTGGAGGCGGTGACCCCGAGGATGCCGGTGAAATCGTAGCCGAGCGCCTGCTGGCCTTCGAGGAAAGCTTCCAGATTGGAGGCCGTCTGATCGGCATCGGCGATTCGCGCGCCACGACTGCCGTTGGAATTGGCGAAGTTCGCCGCATGGATGGTGCCGTAGGTGTAGAGGACGCCACCCCTGAGGAGGTTTTCCTTTCCGAAGGACTCACTTTGACGCGAATAGGTCGCTCCCAGAATCGTGTCTTTGGAAAGCTGGTCGATGACCTGATAGATCGGGTGATCGAGATCCTTGTGGGTGAATGCGGCGATCACTTCAAGAGTGCCGGAGCCGAGGGTAAAAGCGGTTTTGTTGGCGATGTGGAGCAGTTCGTAGTCCCGGCGCTGGTCGCGTGCGAGGTTGGTCGGGTCCTGTTGCCGTGCGTCGTTTTCCATTTCGTCCTTGGTCAGATTACCCGGCAGCTCGGATCGGGATTTCACCGCCGTGAAATAAAAGCGGGTTTCCACTTCGTCGGAAATTTTCCATCCCATGTTCGAGAAAAGCCGTTGGTTGTTTTGTTGCGAGTGGTCGCGGAAGCCATCGAGATAGTGCTGGGAGAGGCTGAAATATCCGTCGAAATTCCCCTGGCTTTCGCCGACGGCGAGCCGGGTGCGAAGGTAGTCGAATGATCCTCCTTCGATGCGGAAGCTGCCACCGGGAGCGGTGAGGCCGGTGGCGGACAGGTAATCGATGGCTCCTCCGAGCGTGCTGGAACCGAGGGCGTTGCCGCCGCGCAGGATGCGGATGTGATCGGCGGACGCGGGATCGATGGACTGCATATCGAAGCCGCCATCGGCGAGGTTGATCGGGACTCCGTCCTGCGTCACGCGGATGCCGCGACCGTGAAAGGTCCGCTGCGTGCCGGAGCCGCGGATGGAAAGGCGGGATTCATCGGAGCCGAAACGAGGTTGGGTGATCACGCCGGGGGAAAAGGAAAAGGTGTCGGCCATCGTACTGGCACGGCCGGTGAGGAAACGTTCCGCCTCGACGACTTCGGCACCACCGGCGACTTTTTTCAATTCTTCACGGCTTTGCTCGATGGTTGGCGCGGTGGTGGAATGCGTGGCTCCCACCACGAGGGTTTCGAGTTGCGTGGTTTGGGCGGAGGTGACGCCGGTGAGGGCGCAGAAAAACAACAGGGATCTGGAAAGTTTCATGGAAAGAATGATAGAGAATCAAAGAAGGAAAAAGGTGGGCCGTTCTCCGGAGCACAGGAGACAACCCGGAGAAGGGGTCGTGCAAAGGTTGTGATCTAACAAGATTACAACCATGAATTACGGCAACGCGTAAGGAACGGTGGGTTCGGACCGGATGACGCCTTGCATTGCCAACGGCGCTCAAACGCCGGAAAATCAGGCGACGCTATGATCGGGCGGAGGAACGGGAGGCGACGAAGGCCCGATGCCCGGGTATAACAGAAATCTGGTGAACGTCACCGGAGTGGCATTCGCGGAGAAGGGAGGCTTCAGCGCGAGAATTTCGCCGGGAAGCAGTTCGTGCAGGGATTTGAAGGAAAGAGAGGAGAGGGGGGCGACGGGAGATTTTCCCTTGGTGTCGTTTTGTTTGGCGACCTGGATTTTTTCGCAGAGTTCGCAGGGTTTTTCACCGCTGAAGGTGTTTTTCGCCCCTTCGAGAAGGCCGTCCTGTCTGGAGTAATCCACCAGCATCGTCGCCCAGGCCACCGTCTGCATGAGGCAATAGGGACCGCCCACAAGGTGCAGGCAGCCCAGAGCGATGAACAGGAGTCGGAAAAGTTTTTTCAGAGTCGGGAGATCGATGTGGAAGCGCAAAGGCCAGGACAGTCGTAAGTTTTAAGAAACCGTTCGGCAAGGGGGAAAAGAATTCCGCGGATTGAGGCAGCAGGGCTGCCACACTCCATGGATTTTACGAATAAGCCGGGCAGAGGCTGTGTTCGGCGGCAAGGCGACTTTGCAGCGCATCTCGGGACAAAAACGAAAAGGCTGCCGGAATTTCGCAACTCCGGCAGCCGGTGGAGGTTTTCGGGAAAACCGCTTATTTGAAGGTGAGGGTGGCGGTTTCGAGGCCTTCGGAGGAGGCCTTGAAGGTCACTGCGGATTTTTCTTCCTTACCTTGCAGGACAACGAACGCATGACCCTGATAGGCCTTGCGGGAATTCGCCTGGAAACGTTCGTGGCTCACGATGTCGCCGTTATCGACCCCGAGGATTTTGGCGGGGCCTTCGATGGTGAATTCGATTTGGTTCGAAGCGGTGGGAACGATGATGCCGTTCGCATCGACGACGCGGACTTCGATGTTGGCGGATTCATGCCAGGAACCGGTGAGCGTTTCACGGTCGGCCTCAAGAACGATTTTCGCCGGTTCGCCGGCGGTGTTCAGGGTATCGCTGGCCACTTCCTTGCCTGACTGATAGGCGACGACTTTGAGGGTGCCTGGTTCGAAGGGAACTTTCCAGTTCAGCGCATAGTCTTTTTTGACGGTTTTTTTCCCGAGGGATTTGCCGTTCAGGAAAAGTTCGGCTTCTTCCGCGTTGGTGTAAACTTCGACGTTTTCTTCATGGGCTTCAAGGTTCGCGGGTGTCCAGTCAGGGAAAAGCACCTGACGGCGTTGCCAGGCGATGGTTTCATATCCTGGGTCCGTCGGAGCTTTTTCGTCCGGTGCGACGCGGCGCAGGACGCGGACCATCGGTTTTTCCGCCCACCAGCTTTGGCGCTCCATGCCGCGAGGCAGCAGGAATCCGGCGCGGTCGATCAAGCCGGAGTTATAAGTGGTCACGGGCCATCCCCAGGATTCGCCGAGGTAATCGATGCCGGTCCAGAGGAATTGTCCGGAGTGCTGGGGATTGTCCCGGCAGTGAAGCCAGGTGCCGCGGTCGTGTTTCTGTTCGGATCCGACAATCTTGCGGCCGGGTTTGTCTTTCCATGCCTGAAGCAGTTCGGCGTCGCGATAGTTCACGCCGATGACGTCCAGCAGATCGGCCAGGCCGTTGTTGAAATCACCGGAAACGTTCGGCCGGAACAGCGCCTGGGTGACCGGGCGGGTCGGATCGGTGGCATGGCTGACTTCGACGAGCCCCTTCAGGATCGGGATGGCGATTTCCGGTTTCGGGGTGTCGTGGATTTCATTGCCGACGGAATAGAATACGACGCTGGGATGATTGCGATCACGCAGGATGCCTTCGCGCAGGTCGGTGTGGGCCCATTCCTTGAAATAAAGGTGATAGTCGTGAGGGTTTTTTCCTTTTGTCCAGCAGTCGAAAAACTCGTCCATGACGAGGAATCCCATGCGGTCGCAGAGATGGAGGAATTCGGGGGCGGCTGGGTTGTGCGCGGTGCGGATGGCGTTGACGCCGAGTTCACGCAGTTTTTTCAGGCGACGTTCCCACACGGAAAGAGGAACGGCGGCGCCGACGGCTCCTCCGTCGTGGTGAATGCACACGCCTTTCAGTTTCACGGAACGACCGTTGAGCTTGAACCCTTGGTCGGTGGTGAATTCCGCGCTCCGGATGCCGAATGAGGTGAGCACTTCGTCGACCACTTTTCCATCTATCGAAATGGAAGAAACCAGGGTGTAAAGATTGGGATGTTCGATGTCCCACAGGCCGGGGGATTGGAGGACGATTTCCTGCGTCGAGTTTTCCGACGCGCCGGCATTCGCGGAAAGGTCGGTGGAGTCAGAGGCGACTTCGTTGCCCTTGCTATCGACGATCGCGGAGCGGAGCGAGAGCTTCCGGTTCGAGGTGCCGGAGTTCGCGATTTCCGTTTGGATTTTGACCGTCGCCTGATCTTTTCCGACGGTGGGGGTGCTGACGAAAACTCCCCATGGGGCGACGTGGATGGGATCGGCGACGACGAGGCGGACGTGGCGGTAAATCCCGGCACCGGAATACCAGCGCGAAGCCGGTTGGGCGGAGGTGTCCGCTTTCACGACCAGCACGTTTTTCTCTTTCAGGTGCGGGGTGAGATCGTAGCGGAAACTCACATAACCGTTCGGGCGTTTGCCGAGATGATAGCCGTTGATCCAGACTTCGGAATTGGCCATGACGCCGTCGAATTCGATCCAGACTTTTTTCCCATCGGCCTTCAGAGGAAATTCCTTCCGATACCATGCGACGCCGGATGGAAGCCAGCCGCCGGATTTGGTGGTGGGTGCTTGCTGGTCAAAATCCCCGGCGATGCTCCAGTCATGGGGGATATCGATTTTTTGCCAGCCGCTGGTATCGAATTCCAGAGCTTCGGCACCTTTGACTTCACCTTGGAAGAAGCTCCACGATGAGTCGAAGGGAATGATATCCCGGGCGAATGCGGGCATGCCTGCTAACAGGGCTGCGAGAAGTGTGGCTTTGGTCACTTTCATAGGATGTTTGGGAGAAGATTCGGAAATTCAGCGGATGCGGGTTTCAGCGGGGCCTTCGTAGGAAGGAGTCGAGCCGCCCAGATCGATCACGATTTTATCGACGACGACACCGGCATCGATCGCGATGAGGCGGAGGGTATGGGTTCCCGGGGCCAGTGTTTCGGGAAGCTTGGCCGAGATCTCCGTCGCGTTAGAAAGAACCCGATGGCTCCATTCGGTGCTTTTGGGGCTGAATCCTTTGCTTACTGTCAGGGGAACGGCTTTGCCACCATCGATGGAAATCGCGAAACGCAATCCCTGCCCGCTGACCAGAGGGTGGGTGGGAAGAAGGCGGACGTGAATTTCGGGAGCCGCTGCCGTGGTGGTGTGGAACCGATATTCAAGAGACGGGGCATTTTCAGCATTCCATTCGGCGGTGGAGGGGAGAACGGTCACCGCATTTCCGCTGCGTCCCAGTCCTTCGATGCCGCGCCATCCGGCACCGGAGGGAAGATCGGTCCGGCCCGTGAAATGACCGGCATGGATCGAAACGAGGCGGCCGTTTTCGACGAATTCTCCGGGACGGGAATTCGCGGGTCGGGAAAGCGGACCGGCAGCCTCAGGAGCGGGAGGGCAAACGTTTTCCAGTGTGGGGGCCGGAGGCGGAGTGGTATCCGGTTGATAGCGGCGCCAGTTGTTTTTGGTGACGCCATTGACCATGGCGATGTGCCGCCATTTTCCACCCGAGATGTTTTTGTTGTAATGATCGGTTAGGCTTGCAAGGGCTTGGGCTCCTTTGCGGGATTGGTCCTCATTCTGATCGGCTGGGCGGCCCCGGGCGATGTCGGCGCGGGCGAGTTCTCCGTGGAAATATTTCCGATTGGCTGCGACCGTGATTCCGACGGGATATCCGACAAGCTGGAAATAGGCATCCCGGGCTTCCGGCGGGAGTTTTTCACGGATCGCCTGACTGTCTTTTTCAAGCCGGGCGCATGCTTCCAGTCGTTGGAGGATTTCGGTTTCGTTGAGCGTGGGAGGCTGATAGGGCTTGCCGTTGAGATGCCATTGCAGGTGCTCGGTTTTACGGGAAAAATTCAGGGCGTATAAACGCGAGAGGATGTTCGCAATTTCGGAAGAAAACCCGCTGCCGAAGTCGCGTTCCGCGGATTTGCGGATGAACCGGGCGGGGGCATCCGGCGCGGTGCGGTCCGCGTTCCATGCGAGATCCAGGAAAAACTCGGTCGAGCGTTCCGTGTTTTTGAGATCGCCGACATTGAGTATCCAGAAGGTGCGGGCACCTTGTTCATAGGCTCGCGTCATCTCGGACCAGATCAGGGCGGGAGGCATGGTATCGATCCAGAGCCAGGAAAGCGGAGCGCCGAGATAGGACGCGTGATAGTACACCCCGAGTCCTCCGGCACGCTTGCGTTCCCCGGGAGTCGCAAAACGGCGGATGTAGCCGAAATTATCGTCCGGCCAAACCAACGTGACATCGTCGGGAACCTGCAAACCGGCGTTGTAGTCTTCCAACACTTCCTTGTAGGGGCAGAAAATCTGGCCGATGCGTGTGGCGTCGCCATTGCCGAGGTATTTCGCGAGAAGTCCCCGTTGATCGGCGATGATTTTTTGGACGGTGGCGATTCGTTCCGGCTGGGTTTTGGGACCGACGATTGCGCTGTCGTGGATGCCGCGCATGCCGAGCGTGAAGAGGCTTTCTCCGGAAGTCCGCTCCTTCACGCGCTCTTCCCAATAGGAAAACACGCCTTCGGGGTTTTTGATATAATTGTAGAGGTTTTTGTCCTGTTTCCATTCGCCCACGTTATTGCGCAGCATCGGTTCGGCATGGCTGGAGCCGAGTACGATGGAGTAATCGTCCGCGACGGCGGCATTTCCGGGAACCTGATGGAATGGAGTCGTTCCCGGATGCATCGCGGGCCACAGCGTGTTCGCCTTGAGGCGAAGAAGGAGTTCGAAAATGCGCGAATAAGTTTTCGGCCCGAGATTGCCGACTTCCGGTTCGAAGGTCTTCGCCGCCCAAGGCACCAGGCCCCAGCCTTCGTCATTGATGAAAATGCCGCGATATTTCACGGCGGGACGATCCGTGACATTTTGCGCCGAAATCATGAGAACTTCGCTGCGGCGGACGGGAACGTCGGCCCACCAGACCCAGGGAGACACCCCGATGGCTTTCGATAGCTCAAATACGCCGTATGCCGTACCACGAGGATCGCTGCCCACGATGACGAGGGCCTTCTTCACTCCCGGCGATGGATCGGAGAGGGTCGTGATCCGATAATGTTCCCATTTTCCCCGCAGATCTTTGACATCCAGTTTCCCATCTTGAACCCATTGGTCGATCAGACGGTTTTTGCCCAAGGTGCCCACGACCACGATTTCGCCGGAAAGCGGCTCTTCCGTTTTGAGGATCGTGGCGGATTGGCCTGAGACTTCGGCGATGTCGCGGCTCAGGCAGTCCACCGCGATTCCGACCACCTTGGCATCCCGGGAATCGTATTGGATGTCAGCGGCCTTGCCTTTCACCAAAGGGAAAAGGCCTTCGGAATCCTGGTGATGAACGCGGAGTTCTTGAGCGGAAGCCCCTGCGCTCATGAAAAGCAAGAGGGTCAATATCAACCAGCGGTTCAGAAAAAGGCTCAGGTTTGTTTTTGTGGCGAAGGATTGCATTGGGAACTGCTCTCTTTACTGAGGAAGGCCCAGAAAACTTACAAAATTCCGACAATTTTTTGCCCCCCCCGCCGTTCCCTCCAAAAAGGCGAAAGCCGTTGAACTCTTTCGAATTCAACGGCTTTCATTGGTTGCGGGAGTAGGATTTGAACCTACGACCTTCAGGTTATGAGCCTGACGAGCTACCTGGCTGCTCCATCCCGCGATTGGAACCATTCGCACCCTTCGGCGCGGGGCCGGGAAACTAAGGTGCTCCCGGCGCGGGGCGCAAGGCATATTTTGCATTTCTTTGGATTTTCTGATTTTTTCGCGCCGCAATGATCGTTGACCGGCAGATGGAGTGGCTTTCGGTGGAGCAATGGCGGGAAAAATCCGCCGCTCATCGTCGTCGGGTGGAAGCTTATACGCGGGAAACACGGGAGAGGAAGGATCGGGGAAAGCCTCATCCGATCGAGGATTTTTTGTTTCAGTATTATCCTTTTCCGTTGTCTTTGCTGGAGACGTGGCAGCCGGGGATCGGGGTGGCTTTGGAGTGGCGGGAAGAAATGACGCAGGAAGTGAAGTTTTCCCTGAAGTATTACGAGATGGAACAGGGAGCGATTTTCGCGAATCCGGGAAAACTTTCGGAAAAGGAGCGGCAGCGGTTCGGCTGGATTCTGGAACTGCTCACGGCGACGGCGGGGCGGACGGGGAATTTTTCATGCCACGGTTTGCACGAGTGGGCGATGGTGTATCGGGGGAAGGAAGTGAGGCACGAGAAGACGACCCCCTTGCGGCTTTCGCAGGAGGAAATCGACGCGGTGGTGGAATCCCGACCGATCCTCTGCACGCATCACGACGCCTTTCGCTTTTTCGCCCGGGAAGCGAGGCCCCTGAACCGGTTCCAGCCCTCGCTGGAGCAGCGGGTGGAACTGGAGCAACCCGGCTGTGTCCATACCAATATGGATCTCTACAAATGGACGGCGAAATCGATGCCGTGGGTGGGAAGCGAGCTGTTGTGGGAGACGTTTGTGCTTTCCAGAAAATTGCGGGATCTCGATATGCGTGCGAGCCCTTACGACCTCCGGGAATGGGGCAGGGAGCCGATCAAAATCGAGACGGCGGAGGGAAGAAAGCAGTATGAAAAGGAACAGCGCGCTTTGGCCGGGGAGGCGGAAATTTTGCGCGGGCGGTTGATCGGGGTGTTGGTCCCGGTCCTTGCTCGGCGGGTTAAACAATCGTTTTAATTGACGCAAGATAAAAATGTTGCAAGGGACGGGAAAAACTGATTCTATTCTCTCCGAGCCATTGGAAGTATCCTGATTTTCGGAAGGCTCGTTTCACCCCAACACCCCCCATACCATGAAACTATCGCAATTTGGATTGCGGATCCTGTGTTTGGCTGTGCCTTTGATGGCGGCCCAGCTTCAGGCTCAGACTTTCGATTTCAAATACTCTGACTTCGGCGTGGATCCGGGGTTCGAGGTATCAGGGACGATTAACGGGGTGATCCCGGACGATTTCAATTATCCTTCCGGTGTGATGAATTTCACGGATGCACCGGGTGGCGCGGTAACCCCGAATTTCCAGGCGTTTTGTGTGCAGCCGCATATTCTGATGGATTACGGCACGATCGCTACCTACTCCGTCGCCCCTATCGGGGGACTGAATAATTCCAATATTATCGCGAGTTTGATTAGCGCTTATTTGAGTTCCGATCAGGACGATCTCAATGCCGCCGCCGTTCAGTGGGCGATCTGGGAAATCACCAATGAGGAATCGGGAAGCTACTCCCTGAATTCAGGAAATGTCCTGATTGCCGCCACCGATGCGGATGTGGCAGCATTGGCCAACCAATATCTGGCGACCTATGGGGAATATTCTCCTGTCGCTTTGACTTACCTCACCAGTGCGACGGGGCAGGACATCGTGACGTGGCAGGTGATTCCCGAGCCGGGTTCCGTTCTGTTGATAGGCCTGTCCGGAATGGCTTTCATGGCTCGCCGCCGTCGCGCCTGATCCGACAAACCAGATTTTCGAAATCCGCCGCACGCAAGTGCGGCGGATTTTTTTATGTCTTTCGCGGGAAGAGCCGACGTGGACGTCGGCGCTCCGTTTGGTTGTTCCGCTTTTTTGTGGAATTCAATAGAAGCACAGGTTTTATAGTCCCTGCTGATTAGTTATATGGGATACCTCGCACTTTTGATTCGAATCATACCTCATGATTTGTGGAAACGATCCGGAGAAAATTCCCGGATTGGTACGTCGCCGATGGATGGGGAGGCTCGGAAGTTTTGGAAAGGCTGTGGGATCGTCGCAACGGTGTTCCTCATCGCTGTGTATGCCATTGGAGGGTGGATTTTTAAATAAAAGTTGAAATTTTGTTTATAATGGTCTAATTAAGGAATTGTGGACAAAATAACATCTCTTAATCAGAGAAATCCGATTGCTCTGGCCCGGGATGTGGGTGGGCGGTTGAAGGCGCTGCGTCTGGCGAAAGGGTGGACGCAAGAGGAGCTTGCGGAGCGATCCGGGGTAGCGGTTTCAACGTTGAAACTGTTGGAGGCCAAGGGGCAGGGATCGTTCCAGCGGTTGATTCGTGTGGCGGTAGCCCTTGGCGTCGATGGGGAATTGCGGGAATTGTTCGCGCAGCCGACGGCCATGGAATCGATCGATGCGGTGAAATCGGCCGAGCGCCAGCGTGCGCCACGTCGTAAGCGGGAAGGAGGAACGGATGGAGCTTGAGGTTTACTGGACGGGGAGAGGAGAGCAGAGGGTCGGTCAACTTTATCAGGACACTCGTGGCATCGTATTTTTCGAATACGACGCGGCGTGGAGAGCGGGGGCGCGGGAGTTGTCTCCCTTGTATTTGCCGAACTCGACGAATGGCGCGGTGAGTGTGGCGTCACCCGCTTTCGGGGAACTGCACGGTTTGTTTCAGGATGCGTTGCCGGATTGGTGGGGCGAGCGGCTGATGCGGAGGCATTTTGAAGAGCGTGGCATTCCGTGGAAGAAGGTGACGGTGTTGCGCAAGCTCGCCTGTCAGGGAGATCGGAAAATGGGTGCGCTGGCGTTCCGGCCGGATCTCGATGGAGCGGATTTCAACGATGGCTTGGTGGCGGAGCTGGGAGCGTTGGTCGAGGCGGCGCGGGAAACCTTGCGGGGCGAAAGCGGGGAGGTACTGGCGGAATTGCTGCAATCCGGGATGAGTCCGGGCGGTGCGCAACCGAAGGCCTTGTTGGCGATTTCCGACGATTTCCGGGAAATCCGTGTGGACGATCCGGCCCCGGAGGGATTCGGGAATTGGCTGATAAAATTCGATGTCGAGCCGGTGTTGCACGAAGGCCGGATCGAGGCGGCCTATGCGGCGATGGCGAAAGCGGCGGGAATCACCGTGCCGGAAACCCGGCTGCTGGAGGCGGCGGGCGGATGCCATTTTCTATCACGCCGCTTCGATCGCACGGATTCAGGAGAGCGGCTACATTTGCATTCGTATTCCGGAATCACGCAAACGCCGCTGCGGGATGGTCTGGAATATAGCGATCTGATGAACCTCGCGCGTGTGCTGACGGAAGATCAACGCGCTGTCGAAGAGGTGTTTCGTCGCGCGGTTTTCAACATCGTGGCGGGAAACGACGACGATCACGGGCGGAATCACGCATTTCTGATGGATGCGGAAGGCGTGTGGTCGCTGGCTCCGGCTTATGATCTCACGCTCGCCACGTATCCGCTTGCGACCGGCTTCCGCGCCGCGCGGGTGAACGGCAAGGCGGCGAATATCACGCGAAAAGATTTGAAACGTCTTGGCGAAGATCAAGGGGTGAGACGGGTGAACGAAGTGATCGATCAGGTGTTGGGCGCGGTTGAGGATTGGGAGAAATTCTCGAAGGATGTGGATTTGCCGAAACCGGTGATCGGTCAGGTGGAAATGGGGCAGGGGCTGGAGTGAATTTCAGGGGGAAGTTTTTGATTCCAAGCTTTCGGAAAGAGAATCACCGTATGAGTTCTGATGAAACTTGTGTGGACAAGAATCGTGATTTTCATGGGGTGTCTGGTCTTTTTGACGGTTCCCATGTTCCTTCTCGCCAAACTGAGCGATGATATTCGGAACTTCCAGTTCGTCGAAGTATTTGGGAAAAACCATACGGATTTTCCACAGCTTTCGCTGGTTCTTTGGCGATTGGGACCAATCGCCTGGTGGAGCTATTTTATCCCCTTGCTGGTTTCGTTAGGGATTGCTTTGAGGATGCCAGTCGCATTGTCGGGTGCTCGTCTCTTTCTTTCGGCGATTTTTCTGATCGTCCAGCCGGTGTTGGTATTGGGAGCGTTTTTGCCATACGGGCGGCTGTATGAAGTCATGGGGCATCCTGTGGAGGAAAACCCGGATGCTGGCGCGATGTGTCTGAACGTGTTGATGCTGATCGGTGCGCTGTTTTTTTGTGGGGCTTCCCTGATGCGGGGCAGGCGGGCCGAATCATTTTGATTGCGATTTGATGTCGCCGCGGGACGCGTCAACCACGGTTCACTTTACCCGTGCGTCAAGGCTTCCTCGAAGGTCGCGATGAGCGCGTCGGTTTCTTCCAGACCGCAGGAGACGCGGAGGAGATTGGCGGAAACTCCGCAGGCCTCGACCCATTCGAGTTCGTCGTAGTGGGCGAGCAGGGTGTAGGGACAGACGAGCGTGAAGGGCGTACCGAAGCTCGGGCCTTTGTTGAGGCGGAGGGCGTCGTAGACCTTGGGGGTTTTCTTCGGCGCTTTGAGGACGAAGGAAAGCAGTCCTCCGTAGCCGCCATCCTTGCGCATGATGGCTTCGTAGTTTTCCCGTTGGGTGAGTGAGGGGTGCCAGACTTCGGCGACGGCGGGGTGCGCGGCGAGCCAGGAGGCGAGGGCTTCGCCGTTGGCGTTCACCTGTTTCATGCGCTTGGCGTAGTCCTTGATATTGGAAAGCAGGACTTCCGCGTCGCCGATGTAGAGCGGGGCGCACTCGGTGGCGTCGAAGGTTAGGGATTCCCGGAAAGCATTCGCGAAGGGGGAATCGGCGCGGACGCTAATCATGCCGGCCATGACGTCACCGGCACCGGAGACCCATTTGGTCAGGCTGCCGGAAACCATGTCGGCATAGCGCAGGGCGTCGACGTTGAAGGGACCGACGGTGGAGTCGTCGATGATGAGCGGAGTGTGCCCTTGCTGGCAGGCTTCGGCGACACGCCGGATGTCCACGGTGTGGAGGAGGGGATTGCTGGGGATTTCGGTGAAAACCCCGGCGAATTCTCCCTGGCGGATGCGTTGCAGGGCTTCGTCGAAGGATTCGCCGGTGGCGTCGTTGAGATAGACCACACCATGACCGAAGAGTTCCTGCACCTTGAGGGAATCGACGTAGGGGAATTCCAGTTGCAGGGTTTTCTTGCCTTCGCCGAGGCCGGGTAAAGCGCGCAGTGAGGCGGTGACGGCGGCCATGCCGCTGGTGAAAATGAAAATGTCTTCCGGCGCGGCATTGACGTGCTTCGAGAGGGCGCGGGAGAGGAGATGGGATTTCGAGCCTTCACGCAGATTGCCGTCGAAGTAATCCTGCGCCTGGCGACTGCTGACGACTTCACCGGTGAAACGCCAGTAGAGATTGGCGGCGGCTTTGGCCTTGGACGGGACGACGAGCGCTTGCAGGCCGTGGAAGCTGGCGATGCGGACGGCGGATTCGGCGCGGCGTTCGACCCAGCGGTGGGCGCGTTGCACCGAGGCGCGGGTGGGTAGGACGAGGACGTCTTCATTTTCCCCGGCCACTTCGGCGCGGGCGGCTTCGATGAGACGCTCGACGGTGGGGTGTTTGAAAAACCGTGGATAGCCGGTGCGGAGGCGCTTGAGCACCTTTTCCCGCCGTTCTTCGTAGCCGACGACGGCATCCCAGGTGGGAAGGCACACCGAGCAGGCGTGAAGAGAGTCCGGAAGGGGGTGTCCCAGGTCTTCTTCCTGCCAGGCTGGATTGGCTGCTAGATCGCGGCTCACGCCCCTCCATGGATCGGGCGGGGAGAAAGGGCAAGCCGGATCATGTTCGCGCTCGGGAAAAAGGTGAAAAACCTCCAATCCGGGCGTGACCGGCGGGTGGGAATGGCCCATTTTCCCGCATCACGTTTTTTCGCAAACCATGTTAACTTTCACTCCATTCGAGCAAAAAATGACCGCCGCGGGCATGGGAGATGCCGCGATCCGCGCTTTCCGCCGCAATTTCGAAGCTCTGCTGCGGCAGGAAACGGGGCTGATTTCCGAAAACTCGATCGCTCCGGCGGAAGGGCTGGCATCGTTCGATGGAATCGCGCGGGATGCGGCGGCCGATCCGGCATTGCTGGCACGGGCGGTGGTCATCAAGCTGAACGGCGGTCTGGGCACCAGCATGGGACTTGTCGGGCCGAAGAGTCTGCTGCCGGTGCGCGAGGGGACGAATTTCCTCGATCTGATGGTGCGGCAGATTCTCGATCTGCGGCAGCAGACGGGTGCGAATGTCCGCCTCCTGCTGATGAACAGCTTCAGCACCAGCGAGGATACGTTGAAGCATTTGGGAAAATACTCGGAGCAGGGGCTTGCGACCGCCGCGGAGGTGGAGCTGATGCAGAATCAGATTCCGAAAATCAACGCGGCCACCATGTCTCCGGTCGAATGGGCGAACGATCCGGATCTGGAGTGGTGTCCACCGGGGCACGGCGATCTTTTCCCGGCGCTGGTCGGCAGCGGATGGCTGGACAAGCTGTTGGATGAAGGGGTGAAATACGCGTTCGTTTCGAATTCGGACAACCTCGGCGCGATTCTCGATCCGGCTCTTTTGAAACACTTCGCGGATTCCGGCGCTCCGTTTTTGATGGAAGTCACCCGTCGTACGGCGGCGGATCGCAAGGGCGGTCACCTCGCGGTGCGGAAAGCCGATGGCCGCTTGCTGCTGCGCGAAGTGGCGCAGTGTCCGGATGAGGATCTGGAGGCGTTCCAGGACATCGACCGCCACCGTTATTTCAACACCAACAGTCTGTGGCTGCGCCTTGATCTGCTGAAAGCCCAGCTCGCGGAGGATTCCGGCGTGCTGCCGCTGCCGATGATCTGCAATAACAAGACGGTGGACCCGCGCGACAAGAAATCCACGCCGGTGGTTCAACTGGAAGTGGCGATGGGCGCGGCTATCGAGTGCTTCGAAGGTTCCACCGCGATCGAGGTCCCGCGCAGCCGCTTCGTGCCGGTGAAAACGACGGGGGATCTGCTCGCTCTGCGTTCGGATGCTTATGAAGTCTTGCCGAACGGTCAGGTCCGCCTGCATGCGGACCGGAAAGGCGCGCCGCCGATCATTTCGCTTTCCGACGATTACAAGCTGGTGGACCAGCTCGAACCTCTGGGTGTGCCGAGCTTGCTGAAGTGCCGGACCTTGAAGGTTACCGGGCCGGTGCGTTTCGAAAAGGGAGTGGTGATCGAGGGTGATGTGACGGTTTCAAACGCCTCTTCGGATCGCAAGATCGTCCCGGCGGGGACTTACAAGGATCAGAGCGTGGAGCTCTGAACGTCTTTTATTCAAGATCCGTCGGACCGTCCCATCGGCGGCTCCGGCGGATTTTTTTTGTGCGCAATTTATGCGCAGCCTAGAGCAAGGAATGCGGGGCGTGTTTCGGAAAAAGGAGATTGAATGCGCCGCGTGAACGTTCTCTCCCTCACGATCTTCATCAGCACCTGTCTGGCGGGGATCTTTGTTTGCTGCTTCGCCGCGGAATACCGGCGATGTCGTAACAAGAGTCTGGAGCGGGATTCACTTCTACCCCTCAACGACCTCACTTCCTCCTCCGGGACGAAAGAGGGACGTCATTGAAAATCGCCGCGCGAATTCCGCATGTCCAATACATCCTCCATCACTTACGACGACAAGATTGTCCGCCGTTTCATGTCCGCGTCCCTGTTCTGGGGTATCATCGGCATGATCGTCGGTGTGTTAGCCGCCACCCAACTGTCCTGGTGGCAGATGAACGGCAAATTCCTGGAAACGATTTCGTTCGGTCTCATCAAGGCGGAAGGGCTTTCCTATATCACCTTCGGACGGATCCGCCCGCTGCACACGAACGCGGTGATTTTCGCGTTCGTCGGAAACATGGCGTTCGCGGGGATTTATTATTCGACGCAGCGTCTTTGCCGGACACGGCTCGCGTCGGATTTCCTCTCCAAGCTGCATTTCTGGGGTTGGCAGGCGATCATTCTGGGAGCGGCGATCACGCTGCCGGCGGGGCTGACCCGGGGCAAGGAATACGCCGAGTTGATCTGGCCGCTGAACGTCGCGGTGGTGGTGATTTGGCTGGTGTTCGCCCTTAACTTTTTCTGGACGCTGCTGAAGCGGAACGAGCGGGCGTTGTACGTTTCCCTCTGGTTCTACATCGCGACGATCGTGACGATCGCGATGCTTTACGTGGTGAACCACCTCTCGATCCCGACTTCGTGGATTCATTCCTATCCAATTTTCGGCGGTGTGCAGGACGGTCTGGTGCAATGGTGGTATGGCCATAACGCCGTGGCGTTCTTCCTGACGACGCCGATTCTCGGGATCATGTATTATTTCATCCCGAAGGCGGCGGATCGTCCGGTGTATTCCTACCGACTTTCGATCATTCACTTCTGGGCGCTGGTCTTCATTTACATCTGGGCGGGTCCGCACCATTTGCTGCACACCTCGCTTCCGAAGTGGCTGCAATATCTCGGCATGTTGTTTTCGCTCATGCTGTGGGCGCCTTCCTGGGCGGGCATGCTCAACGGCTTGCTCACGCTGCGCGGTGCCTGGGATAAAATGCGCACGGAGCCGGTGCTGAAGTTTTTCGCCGCCGCGGTGACCTTTTACGGCATGGCGACCTTCGAGGGGCCGTTGCTTTCCATCCGCGCGGTGAACGCGCTGTCCCACTACACCGACTGGACGATCGGCCACGTGCATTCCGGAGCCTTGGGCTGGAACGGATTCATGGCGGCGGGCATGTTCTACTGGCTCGCACCCCGGCTTTGGAAAACCAGGCTGTGGTCGACCTCGCTGGCTAACATGCACTTCTGGATCGGTCTGGTCGGCATTCTCCTCTACGTCTCGGCGATGTGGGTGGGCGGCATCATGCAGGGCCTGATGCTCGGCGAGATGAATCCGGATGGCGCGACGCTGAAGTACGAATTCGTGGAAACGCTTCAGGCGATCCAGATTCCCTTCATCCTGCGTTCCTTCGGCGGATTCCTGTATGTGCTGGGCTTCATTTTCTGCGCCTTCAACATTTACATGACCGCCCGCGCCGGTAGCGCGCAGGACGAGACGGTGGAAGTGGTGGTCCTGCCCCGGGAGGAAAAAGACCGCATGGGAATCCGCGAAGCGTTTTTCAACGATCCGGTCGCTCACGTGATGATCGGTCTGGCCCTGATCATTCTGTGGTTCTTCCTGCCTCCTCACGCGGATCTCGTGGCCTTCGGTCTGGCGATTCTGCTGATCGTGCGCGCGGTGAAATTTTTCCGGGCCAACGGGGAAGGGTGGGCGAGATTTTTCGATCGCCTGATCGAGAACTACCTGCCGTTCACGGTGCTGATTTTCCTCGCGGCCGCCATCGGCGGTGCGGTGCAGATCATTCCCAGCCTGTGGGTGAACCGGGCGATCAACGTGGAAGAGCGCCTGCAGGTGCCATATACTCCGCTGGAGCTTGCCGGGCGCGACCTGTATGTTTCGGAAGGATGTTACAACTGCCACTCGCAGATGATCCGGACTCTCGTGCCTGACGTGTTGCGCTATGGTCCCGGAGAAAATCAGGGCTACAGCCGTCTGGGAGAATCGCTTTACGATCACCCGCACCAGTGGGGTTCCAAGCGGACCGGTCCGGACCTCGCGCGCGAAGGTGGCGAGATCGCGCAGGGTGCCGAGAGCATGCGCATCGGAAAACGCGACAACCTCTGGCATTTCAACCACCTCATCGATCCACGCCAGACTTCTCCCGGCTCCAACATGCCGCCGTATCCATGGCTTGCGGAAACCCGGACGGACTTCAAATCGCTGCCGACCCGTATCGCGGTGCAATCCCGCCTCGGAGTGCCGTGGCCTGCCATGACCCGGGACGAGATCGAGCAAAGCGCGCGCGATCAGGGAATGGAAATCGCCGATTCCCTCGTGAAAGCCGGAGCCTTCCTCGCCGACCAGCCGGACCTGACCGAAGACGAACTGCGCAATCTGCTGGCGGAAAGCCGCATGGTCGCGGTCATCGCCTACCTTCAGAAACTCGGCGCGTATGAGGAAGTGGAAGCCAGACCCGAAGGCGGAAAATTCCTGAATCCGGACAGCCGTCGCCCGGCGGCGGTGAAGGCGAAACCCGAGACCGCGGAAAACTAACCACCGATCGTCATGTTGAAGAGACTCATTCTGGAAAGCTGGTCGGAGATCATGGCGGTCGTCGCCTTTTTCTTCACCGCCGCCGTGTTCTGCTACACCTCGATCCGCGCGCTCAAGCTCTCCAAGGAGCGGCGTGAGGCGCTGGCCAACCTGCCGCTCCAGAGCGGCAAAGACGAAGAGTGATCTTCTTCAAATTCCGAAAATTTCAATACCTCCATGTCATCCCCCGATCCCAAGATCAAAGTTGCCGATTACGCCAAGGAAAAAGGCGAAATCGTCGTGCGCCCCCACGTGTACGACGGGATTCTGGAATACGATCAGAAACTGCCGAACTGGTGGCTGTTCATTTTCTTCGCCACCCTCGTCTTTTTTCCGCTCTGCTGGTTGTTCTACTATCAGTTCGGTATGATGAAGACCGATGGCGAAGTGGTGGAAGCCCGTATGGCCGAGATCGAGCAAACCAAGGCCGACGCCCTGAACGCGATGCTCGCCAAGCTGGACGACACCGCGCTCATCGAACAATGGGCGAAGGACGAGAGCGCCGTGGCGAACGGTCGTGAAACCTACATGGCGAACTGCACCGCGTGCCACGGAGCGGACCTCACCGCGAAAATGGAACTCGGCGGCGGCCAGTCCGTGGCGCTTCCCGGTCTGTCCCTCAAGGACGGCGAGTGGAAATACGGCGGCAAGCCGATGGATATTTTCAAGATCATCAACGATGGGACGCCGGCGGACAGCCCGGGCCACAATGGCGCGCGAATGGAAGCGTGGGGGCAGAAAATGTCGCCGCTGAAAGTCACCGAGCTGGTGGCCTTCCTCATCAGCGAAAATCCCAAGGATTTTCCCGAGACCGCCGCACCCTGATTTTTTCTGAGCTTTTTCCGTCCGTCCCGCCACCGGGGGCGGACGGGCGATTTCAGTTTCCGGCATTGTCTTCCCCATGTCCGATTCACCCCGTAAATTCCGCAAGCCAAACCTGATCTCGGTCACGACGATCAATGATGACGGCTCGCAACTGGTCTTGCATCCGGCGGATGTGAAAGGGCGCTTCACCGTGGCGAGGCGCGTTTTCGCGGCGCTCCTGATGCTGGTTTACGTGGTGTTGCCGTGGGTGCCGGTCAACGGGGCTCCGGCGGTGTTTTTCGATGTCGAATTCCGACGCTTTCATTTCTTCGGTCTGACTCTGGTGCCACAGGACCTGTGGGTGGTGTTTTTCGGGATGAGCGGGCTGGGTTTCCTGCTGTTCGTCCTCACTTCGTTGCTGGGCCGCTTGTGGTGCGGCTGGGCCTGTCCCTACACGGTGTTCCTCGATCATGTGTTCCGCAGGGTCGAGCGCTGGATCGATGGCGACGCGCCCGCGCGGCGCAGGCTGGAGAAAGCTCCCTGGAAGTGGGATAAAATCTGGCGGCGGGTGCTGAAACACGGGGTCTATCTGATTTTATCGGCCCTGGTGGCGCATGTGTTTCTTTCCTACTTCGTTTCGATCCCGCGCCTGTATGCGTTCATCATGGACGGGCCGTTCAAGCACCTGACCGCCTTTTCCATGGTCGGCTCGTTGACCGCGGCGCTTTATTTCTGCTTCGCGAAATTCCGCGAACAATTCTGCGTGCTGATGTGTCCTTACGGACGTTTGCAATCCGCCCTGACCGACGACGATACCATCATCATCGGCTACGACGAAAAGCGCGGCGAGCCTCGCGGACGCGCGACGGACCCGAATGCCGGATCGTGCGTGGATTGCTTCCGCTGCGTGAAGGTGTGCCCGACCGGGATCGATATCCGGAACGGATTGCAGATGGAGTGCATCGGTTGCGCGGCCTGTATCGATGCCTGCGACGACATCATGCTGAAGCTGAAGCGGCCGACAGGATTGATCCGCTATGACTCGATGCGCGGGCTGGCGGGGAAAAAACGGCGGATCATGCGTCCGCGGATCTACGCGTATTTCCTGCTCGGCCTGCTTGGCGTTGCCGCCCTGGGCATCACCGCGTTTTTCCGCGCCAGACCGGTGCAGGTGGAGCTGTCCCGCATGAGAGGGCCTTCCTTTTTCTCGGATGCCGCGTTGATCCGGAACCACTATCAGATCCGTGTCATCAACAAGCGGAATCAACCGATGACTTTTTCAGTGTCACTGGCGGACGCGCCTACCGGTTACCAGATCACCGGCCTGACGGAATCCCGCGAAGTCAAGGCGCTCGGGGAGCTTGCCTGCCCGGTGGTGGTGGTGGTGCCGCGCGATGCCTATCGAGGTCCGCGTCCACTGACGATGCGGATCGACGCCCAGCCGGGCGATGTCACGGTCACTCAAAAAATCGAATTTCTTGGTCCCAATCCGCGTGCGATACGCCCGAATCCCTAACTCCCGAATCCCGTCATGTTCCGTCCCTGGTTGTTTGTCGTTTCGTTGTTCCTCCTGCTTATCCTTGCCTGGAGCTCCCTGATCTACGTGGCTGTGAAACACGCTCCGGAACAGGTCCAGGTGGGAGCCGTGAAATCCCGCTGATCGTTCGTCATGGATGCGGTCCACACAACATTGGGCGCTCTGGTCGCCGGGCTGGTCACGAGCGTGCATTGCCTCGGCATGTGCGGCCCCATCGTTTGCGGCATGTCCGCGATGCCGGCGAGCGATTCGCAAAGGACGCTCGGCGCGGTGACTTATCATGTGGCGAGGTTGACTTCCTACGCGCTGATCGGCGCGCTTTGCGGAGCGGTGGGCAGGCAACCGCTGAAATGGTTTTTCGATTCGCCGTTGTCGGTGCTGCCATGGGTGCTTGTCGTGGTGTTTCTGATCTTCGGTTTCGGGCTGGAAAAGAAATTGCCGCGACCGGTGGCTTTGCTGAAATGGGCGACCCGCCTGAAATTCCACGCCGCCCGGCTGAATCCGGTGCGTCGTGGCGCGATGATGGGATTGATGACGCCGCTGCTGCCCTGCGGTCCGCTTTATCTGCTGTTCGGCGCTTCGTTGTTAGCCGGATCGGGTTGGCGCGGTGCGGAGTTCGCACTGGCATTCGGCCTGGGCACCGTGCCGCTGTTGTGGCTGGCGCAGGCGCAACTTCACCTGCTGAAACGCCGGGTTTCCCCGAAAACGATGCTGAGAATCCAGCGCTCTCTCTCTCTGGTCGCCGCCGTGGCGGTGGCGTGGCGGCTTCACTCGACGCTTCCCGGATTCGATTCCTCTCCGGCGACCGATCTTCCATCCTGCTGTCACTGAACGATTCCATCCTCCGATTTCATGAACGAATGCACTCACTGCGGAACGCCCTTCGTGGCATCGGTTCCGGACGAACGTTTCTGCTGCAAGGGCTGCGAGTTCGTGCATGACCTGATCGTGGAGGAGGGGCTGGACCGCTATTACACCTTGCGGCAGGACACGCCGGTGAAACCGGTGCGCAGCGTGCCCTTCGAGGCGCACGATTTCGGTTGGCTGGAAAAAGAGGTGGAGGAAAAGGAGACGGACCGAGAGCCGGGGACGGCGGTGGAAGCGGAGTTCGCGCTGGAAGGGATTTCCTGCATCGGCTGCGTGTGGCTGATGGAAAAAATCTTCATGCGCCAGCCCGGTGCGTTGCAGGCGGACGCGCATCCGGCGACGGGCCGGGTGCATCTGCAATGGATGGCCGGAAAGATGGATCTGGTGGCCTTCGCCCGCGAGATGGCATCGTTCGGCTATCGTCTGGCACCTCGTCGTGGAGGCTCGTCGGCATCCGAATCCGGAGCGCTGGGCATGCGGTTGGGATTGTGCGGTGCGTTCATGATGAATGCGATGGCCTTCAGTCTGCCGAGCTACCTCGGCATGCCGGACACTTTCGCGTTTTCCGGGATTTTCAAACTCATCGCCCTGCTGACGGCGACGCTCTCGATGTGCGTGGGCGGCAGCTATTTCATCGGCAGGGCCTGGCGGGCGGTGCGGATGAAAATGCTGCACATCGACCTGCCGATCGCGCTCGGCCTGGTCGCGGCGTACGCGGGATCTCTGGCCGGTTGGGTGCTCGGGCAGCACGGGTTGCTGTATTTCGATTTCGTTTCCACCTTCGTCTTCCTGATGTTGCTGGGCCGCTACCTGCAACAATCGGCGATGGAAAAAAACCGTCACCGCCTGCAACGGCACCGGCCCGTCCCGGAAAGCATGGGCTCGCCGGACCGCGAAGAACCTCTCGAACTCCAGGATCTGGCGGAAGGCGTGCGTTTCCGGCTGGAACCCGGACAGGCCGCTCCGGTCGCGGCGGTGCTGGAAGACGCGCAGGCGGAATTTTCCCTCGAATGGATCAATGGCGAGGCCGAGCCGCGCACGTTCCGGGCCGGTCGGCGTTTGCCCTCGGGCGCCATTCATCTGGGGCAATCGCCGGTGGTCCTGAAGGCGGCCGAAACCTGGGAGGAATCCCTGCTGGCGAAGCTGGTGAAAGGGGATCGGTCTGTGGTGAGGGTTCCGGCGCTGGAAAATCTCCTGAAAGTCTATCTGTCCGTGGTGCTTCTCATCGGCATCTCGGCGATGATCTGGCGGAGTTGGCACGGTGCCTACACGCAGGGATTGCAGGTGATGATTTCCGTTTTCGTGGTGTCCTGCCCGTGCGCTTTGGGGGTGGCCCTGCCGATGGCGGACGAAATCGCGGGCACGCTGATGGAGCGGGTGGGGGTGTTCATCCGCCAGCCCTTGCTGTGGGGACGCCTGTGCCGGGTGAAAACGGTGATTTTCGACAAAACGGGGACATTGACCATGGAACGGCCCGTCCTGATGAACCGCGAGGTGATCGGAGACATGGCAACCGCCGAACGGACCGCGCTGGCCCGGCTGGCGAGTGGCTCGCTGCACCCGGTTTCGCGTTCGTTGCTGGAAGCGCTGGGCAGGGAAGGACAGCTTCTGCTGCGCGATCTCGAACCTCTTCCGGTGGAGGATGTGCCCGGTTCGGGCCGATATTTCGACGAAAACGGCGTCCGCTGGGCGCTCGGCAAGCCGGGGTGGATGTCGCCGCGGCCCGGCCACGAGGTGTGCGCGCACGACGCGGTTTTGAGCCGAGACGGAAAAGTCGTGTGTCACTTCAGTTTCCACGAATCGCTGCGCGCGGACGCCATCGCCTCGGTGCATTGGTTGAAGGAAAAGCACTACCGTTGCGTGATTCTGTCCGGGGATAAACCCTCGAAAGTCATGGCAGCGGCGCAGTTTCTCAAGATTTCGGCTTACGACACGCATGCCTCGCTCCTCCCGGACGAGAAGGAAGCGCTGGTCCGGAATCTCGACCGGCGGGACACCTTGTATCTGGGCGATGGGGCGAACGATTCTCTGGCGTTCAATGCCGCCTGGGCCACGGGCACGCCGGTGGTGGACCGCAGCCTGCTGGAAAACAAAACGGATTTCTATTTCATGGGAGAAAGCCTGCATTTCCTGCCGCTGTTCCTCTCGCTCGCCAAACGCCGACAGAAAGTGGTGAGGACCGCCTTCGGATTCGCGCTTTTCTACAATCTCTGTGTCGTGGCCATTTCCCTCGCCGGTCACATGAGTCCCTTGCTGGCGGCCATTTTGATGCCCCTGAGCTCCGCGATCTCGCTGGGTATCATCGCTTTGGGACTGAAATCGGGCAAAAGAAGCAGACGAACTATTGATCTTGCTGAAGATCTTCCCTATCCTTCGGCGGAAAAAGACCATTCCCAGCCGCATGCCACCACCAGTACCGAGCGATTACGACCAAGTCCTATATGAAAAGCTGAGGCATTCCGAGCTTTTCGCCACCTACCAGGATGCATTCCGGGCCGCGACCGGCCTGCCCCTCCGGCTGGTGGGGCCGAACCTGGAATCCTGGTGTATGGATGAGGAGAGCAAAAACCGCAGTTCCTTCTGCGAAGTCTTGAATCTCTGCAACGCCGCCTGCCACGAGTGCATCGAGACCAACCGCCTGCTGATGCAGGAGGCCGTGGTGAAAGGCCCCTCCACCTGTCACTGCTTCGCCGGAATGGCGGCGACCGCCGTGCCGGTGCGCTGCGGCAGGATGTTGGTGGGATTCCTGAAAACGGGGCAGGTTTTCAATCAGGTGCCCACTCAGGAAGGATTCTCACGGGTCGCGAAAACGCTCTCCCGCCAAGGCATCGACAAAGACCAACTGGGATTGCTGAAGGAACTCTACATGGATACCCGCAGCGTCGAGCCCCAACGTTATCAGGGCATGATTACGCTCCTTTCCTCCTTCGCCCTCCAGCTCGGGCAGCAGGCCGAAAAACTGGTGGTCGTGCAGGAAGGCAGCGAGCCCGCGGGCATCGCCAAGGCGCGCGCGTTCATTCAGGAAAATCTCTCGGAACCTTTGCCGCTGTCACTGATGGCGCAGAAGGCCGGATTGAGCGAATCCCACTTCTGCCGCGTGTTCCGCGACGCCACCGGCCTGACCCTCACCGATTACATCAACCGCTGCCGGATCGAGTGGGCCAAAAAAGAACTTCTCAAACCGGAACGGCGCATCTCTGAAATCGCCTTCCACGTGGGCTATCAATCACTCTCCCAATTCAACCGGAGCTTCTCCCGCGTGACCGGCAGATCGCCTTCCCGCTACCGTGAGGAGGAACTGACGACGCTCGCTTCCTGAGATCAAGCGTTGGTTTGATTTTATCCGTGATTTTATGCGGAAATTGCCCATGATTTTTCATGGTTCCACACTTGCATATCCTCCGGTCGGCCAGTAAGCCGTGCGGCGCAATGGCGAGTATCGGTCCCTTTACTTTTCCCCAGGACGGCTTCGAGGCTGTCATTTTCGATTGCGACGGCACGTTGGTTGATTCGATGCCCGCTCACTTTGACGCCTGGTGCGAGGCCCTGAGCCTTTACGGCGCGGGAGGAGTCTTCAAGGAAGACGTTTTTTACGCGATGGGCGGTCGTCCCACCCTCGACATCGTGGTGGAGCTCAATGACGAGTATGGCCTTCGTCTCGATCCGGAAGCCGTGGCCTTCGCCAAGCGCGAAGCGTTTCTGAAAAAACTCCACTCGGTGACCTTGATCGATGAGGTCGCGGCCTTCGGCGAAAGCCTGCGCGGCCGCGTGCCGATGGCGATCGCGACCGGCGGCACCCGCATGGTGATCGAGAAGACCCTTCAAGTGGTGGGGATTTCGGATTGGTTCGACGAAGTGGTCACGGCGGACGATGTGGTCGAAGGAAAACCGGCTCCCGATATTTTCCTGAAAGCCGCCGAGCTGTTGGATGTGGCACCTGAAAAATGCCTCGTGATGGAAGACGCGCCTGCGGGCATTCTCGCGGCGCAACGCGCGGGCATGCAGGTGATCGCGATCCCTTCGCCTTTGCTTTCCGTCTGAAAGCGGGATGTGGAAAGTCTGGCGTATGGCCGGATTTGTGACTAAACCATCGTTCTGATGGATTCTCCCAAGGTAGACGGCTTGAAAATCGACAGTCTGATCGGTCACGGTGGATGCGGTCGGGTTTATCGGGCGACGGACGAAAAAGGGCGGAAAGTCGCGGTGAAGCTGTTCGAGGCGATGGCCATCCATCGTCCGCTGCTCGCCAGAATGACGGCCCGGCTGGAACAGGGAGGCTGGCCGGAAGGCGTGGCACCGGTGTTTTCGGCGGATTTCGACGGTCGGCCCGCGGTGTGGGTTACGCCGTGCTACGAAGACGAGGAGGCGGATCGTTTCATTCCGAGAAGCCTGCAATGGAGGATCGATGGCTATCCGGACGCCCAAACGTGGCCGCTGGTCCGGGAGATCGCCGCAGCGCTCGGGAAAATGCACGAGCGTCAGGTGGCTCACGCCAATCTCAAGCCGGGGAACGTGTTTTTCGACAGCGAAGAGCAGGTGCGGCTGACCGACTGGGCTTTGGGAAACCTCCCGGGGACGAGTCATTTCGAATTCACCGACGCATTGCTGTATCAATCTCCGGAGCAGCTCTCGCACCCCGAAGGTTATCTCGAAAATGCCGGTTACCGGTGGGATGTGTATACCTTCGGATCGCTTGCATTTCGCCTGCTGACCGGTCGTTTTCCGCGTTGCCACGACACCTTCGTTCAGGTGGCGCCCGCACCGCACGAAACCGGCAAGGAAGGCATTCACGCGGAACCGCCGAAGATTTCGAAAAACCTGCTGAAATACCCTGAAATCCAGTGGCCGGACGCGGCGGCGGACCCGATGGAAGAGGAATTCAGAAAAGTGGTCGAACGTTGTCTCGCGCTCGATCCCGCACAACGACCGGCGACGATGACGGAAGTGGTGACGGCGTTCGAGATGATCGAGCGGCATCATCAAACCGAGCGGGAAAAACAGGATTTGCAGGATCGACATCGGAAAGCGGAACGGAATGCCCGCAAGTCGCTCTTCGCAGCCGGAGTGGCCCTGGCCGTGGCTTTCGCCTTCGCCGCCCTCTGGCAACTGGCGCTCTATCAAAAACGACGGGACCGCAATAACAGCCGGGATACGATCCAACATCTGCAAACCGAGGCCAGGGAAGCTTCCGAGACGAAAACCCGGGCGGAAGCATCCGAGAAAAAAGCGCTGGAAGATCTCGCCTATCAGAAAGAACTCGGGCTGGCCCGGCTCGAAGCGTCCCGCCAGATCGGAGACCGCTTGTTTTCCTGGGCGATGGAAAAAGGCCAACGGCAGCTACCACCTTTGGACGGGAGGGAATTGCGGCTGAAACGTCTGGAGCGCTACTTCGAGGACTTTCTGGCCCGCACCGCCGATGTGCCAGCCCTCGAGGATGAACGAGCACGTGTCTTGCTCCAGCTCGCCGAGGTTTCCCTGGCCGCGGGAGACGTGAAGCAGGCGACCGAGCGGCTTTCCACCGCGCTGACTACCTGGAACGATCAACCGGTCCCGGCCGAGTGGAAATTGCGCATGGCCACCGATTCGCTGCTGCTCGCCTTGTTGCACCAGTCCACGAATTCCCCGGATACCGGAAAATCGTTCAAAGCCGCCCGTCAGGCGCTTTCCCGGGTGCCGAAGGAAGGCATCGATCTCGACCGGCTGACGCAACTGACCGCGATTCTGGATTTCCACGAAGCCCAATACCTTTCCGCGAAAGGCGAAGACACCAAGGCTCTGGATCAACTGCTGCGCGCCACCCAGACGCTCAATCAGCTTGCCCTGCAACGGCCGGACGCGGCGGTGCTCCGTTCCGAACTGGCGTCCTGTTATCTCTCTTCCGCCACGATTCTCGAAGGAATGGGAAATCTCGGAGATGCCCGGGAAGTGCGGAAACTCGCGGCGACGGAAATCCAGAAACTGCTGAAAACCTCGCCCAACGACCCCTCGTTGCGCATGGACCTGGCCGGTTGTTACGCCGCGATGGCGGAAGCCGCCGTCCTGGCCGGTGACACGGCTGCGGCGGATTCCCTCAATCAGGAGGCGTTGAAAATGCTGGATCTTCTCCGTGCCGAGCAACCGGATCTGCATGCGCTGGAAATCCTGCGGGCTTGGCAGTTAGGACTTCGCGCCGGACTGCTGAGAGATCGCGGTCAGGCGGCCGAGGCGTTGAGATTTTTCGACGACGGCATCCGGATTCTCGAAAAGGCGAGGGCGGCGGGTAATCCGGGAGCCATGACGACTTTCCGTCTGGCCCAGCTCTGGTGGCAAAAAGGTCGCATGCTGGGAGCGCAGGGGAACCGGAGGGAGGAAATCGTTCTGGAGCGTAAAGCTCGGGAGAGCCTTACCAATCTGGAAACGATGGATGGCACGGATCGGCCGCGATTGGAACAGATCCAGAAAGCCGAGGCGTATCTGCTGGGCGATCTTGGGCTGGCCCTGCAACTTTCCGGCGATAAAGAGGAAGCCCGGGAAGTCTTTGCGGAGGCCGTCAAACTCTGGGAAATCCTCCTGAAATCCCGTCCTCAGAGCGAGGAATTCGACGAAGGCCTCGCCTGGTGCCGCCAGCGTTTGGCTGAACTCCAGTGAAAATCTGCCGTTTCCAGTCTTCGGGTTTTCCGTCTCTTTCCACAGGGTCACCTCGTTTTGGAGATCGCCGTGTTCCTTGGATTCCACCTGTCTTTGCTGCGAATTGGGCTTTTACCGCAAAGCCGCCAAGGTCGCAAAGGAACGCGAAGCCGGGACGATGAAGGGTTTTAAGTGAAGCGAAACGCGGAGACGGAGAGGTCGCAAAGGGGTTCGCAAAGATGAAAGTAAAACTCAGCGTTCCTCTCCGCGCCCCGGCGTTTCGCTTGAACCTCAATCCATTTTCCAGAGCTTCGCGTCCCTTTGCGACCTTGGCGGCTTTGCGGTAGATCGGATGAAAAGGCTTCGGTCGATAGCTCTGGTTTTCAGAAAGTTCAAAATGAGGTGATCCTGTTCTTTCCAAACCCCGGGTTGACTCCACCGGCTGCAAGGGGATACTCCCCGGCCGCCAACGCGAAATTTTATGGAAAACGTCATCATTATCGGAACCGGTTGCGCCGGATACACGGCCGCTATCTACACCGCTCGCGCGAATCTCTCCCCCTTGCTTCTTTCCGGCACCCAACCCGGCGGGCAACTGACGACCACTACCGAGGTCGAAAATTTCCCGGGCCATCCCGACGGGATCATGGGTCCCGAGCTGATGGTGAGAATGCAGGCCCAGGCCGAAAAATTCGGCGCCCGTATCGCCTGGGCGAATGTGGAATCCGTCGAAAAACGTGCCGATGGCACCTTCGCGCTCAAAGCCGGTGAGGAAACCTTCGAGGCGAAAACCGTGATCGTCGCGACCGGCGCGGCTCCCCGTCACCTCGGCCTGCCGAACGAAAAATCCCTCATCGGCCACGGCCTGACATCCTGCGCGACCTGCGACGGCGCGTTTTATCGGGACGTACCGGTGTGCGTGATCGGTGGTGGCGACAGCGCCTGCGAGGAAGCCGAATTCCTGACCCGCTTCGCCAGCAAGGTGTATCTCATCCATCGCCGCGACGAGCTGCGCGCTTCGAAAATCATGGCCGATCGCGCGTTGAAAAATCCGAAGATCGAGCCGGTGTGGAACAGCACGGTGAGCGAATATCTCACCGACGAAAAAGGCGAGGTCCGCGCCGTGACGCTCCAGAATCTGGTGAACGACGAGACCCGCGAGCTGGAAGTGGCCTGCGTCTTCGTGGCCATCGGTCACGTGCCGAACAGCGCTTTCCTCGGTGATCTCGTGGACAAGGACGAAAACGGCTATATTCTCCAGACCCCGGGCCGCACTTCCACGAAAACGTCGGGCCTTTTCGCCGCGGGCGATGTGGCGGACCACTATTACCGTCAGGCGATCACCGCCGCCGGTCAGGGCTGCGCCGCCGCGCTGGAAGCCGAGCGCTATCTGGCGGATCTGGAGGCGCACTGAATCCCAAAAACTGTAGCGACGCTCTATGAGCGTCGCTGGAGGGGTACATCGTTATTTTTCCGCCGTGCCAAGACCAACGAAAACCAACAAACCAACCCCTTCATCCGTCCGGATTCCCTCCGAACTGCTCCTTGAAATCAAAAAGGTCGCGGAAGTGATGAGCAAGTCCGACGCGGAGGTGATCCGCCTGGCGACCGAGATCGGTTTGGAACATCTCCGCCGGATCGATTACGAAATCGCCAAAGCGGTAGTGGATGCCGCGGAGAAAAAAGTCGTCCAATCAAAATAATGTTAGGCCGAATAGGGAGTGCAGACGTTCACGTCGGCTCTATCTTATCGAGGTTAAGCCGACGTGAACGTCGGCGCTCCTTGCTCCTTTATCGCTTCGCGATCATTTCGATCGAGCCGGTGTGTTTCGCGCCCGGTTTGACGATGAGAGAGGAGGTTTTTACGGTTCCTGTGAGATGGGAACGTTTCGCCAGGGTGACGGCACCGGAGCATTCGATCTGGCCGGTGACGATGCCATCGATCTGGGCGGTGGTGGCGAGGACCGGGTTGAGAAATTCCACGCGCGCGCCTTTCTCCACCCGCAGGTGTTTGCAGCGGACTTTTCCGAGAATTTTGCAGTGGTTGCGGATGATGAAGCTGCCGGAGCAGACGACGGAACCGGAAAGCTCACCGAGCACGGTGAGATCGTGGCAATGGATGGCTACGCCGGAAACGGAGCCGGATTTCTGGATGATGACGTTGCCTTGGGTTTCGATCCGCCGATGCCATGATTCGTGGATTTCGTAATCCTGCAGGCTGATGTAGCCGCCGCACTTCGGGCATTGGGAGGACTGGGCGTCCGCCGAGGCGTGATATTCGTGCTGGCAGCGCAGGCAGAGGATTTCCCGGGGTGGCTTTGCCGGATGAAACAAGCGGGCGAGCAGGGATGGCTTCGGCCGGGTAGGGGTGGCCGTCTTGTGAAACGGCGAAAAAGAGGAGGACGGGGACTCTACCGGCTCGGGATGGCTGGAGTGGGCCGGATCTTCCTGGCGGGCCTTGACCAGCAGGGTCGAGGGTTTCAGGCGTGGTACCGCCTTGCCGTCCTCGATCTTGAAATGCTCACCGCAAGCGCGGCATTGCGTCGAAACGACCAAGGCCGGTTCGCTCTGGGAGTTTCCGCAGGACGGGCATTCGATTTGAATACGATTGCGACGGGGTGCATCCGCCATGGGATCATCGGAGAAAAAAGCGGGGCAAAGAAAAGGGCCAGGGCGGAATCGCCGTGGCCCTTGTCACGTCAGGAATTTTTCTGTGGCGCTGCGGCGGTGGCGGAGGATGCCACGGTTTCGCTGGGAGCCCCGACGGTCGATTTTCCGACGAAAATGGCACCCGCTTCGATGGAAATGACCTTGGTTTTGATGTCGCCGATCACTTCGGCGCTGGCCTTGAGTTCGACGCGCTCGCTGGCGGTGAGGTTGCCGTGGACTTTTCCGTAAACGACGACGGTGCCGGTTTTGATTTCGGCCTTGATGCGGGCGTTTTCACCCACGGTCAGGTTGCCTTGGGAAATGATTTCGCCCTCGATTTTGCCATCGACGACGAGATCGTTGGTGAATTTGACGGTGCCCTTGATTTCCACATCGGAGGAAAGGACGTTGCGGGTGTTACCCGATGCGGGACGGCTTGCCGCCGCGGGAGCGGAAGTGGCCGCGGCCGATTTCGCCGTCGCGGCGGGGGTGGAGTAGCTGGCGGCAGGGGTGTCTGCCGACGGTTGCGGTGCGGAGGCGGTGCCTTCGCCGAGATCTTGACCAATGACTTTTTTGAACACGGTAGTAAGAAGGGTTGGAGTGAACGGGTTGTCAAACGGATACGTGTTTTGACCGGATCAGGGGTTGCCTGGGGTCGTCACGTTTCCTTCATCGACGGGGACGGAAGGATTTTCGAATGGAATTTGCGGAGAAGGGATGCCGGGGGCAAGCAGATTGGCCTCGGGAACGTCGGTGTCCGGGGTTGCCGGGGCGTCGATTTCCACGGGCGGCTTGGCGCGGAGAAGCTGCAAGCGGCTGTGGGCGTCGTTGTTGAAAGGGCTGGAGGGGAAGTCCTTCAGGATGCGCTGGTAGAAGGCTTCCGCTTTTTCCGGTTGATTGGCGGATTTCGCGAGATCGCCGAGGGAAAGCAGCGCGTAGGGGGCGATGGAGGCGGCGCTGGCGTTGTCGGCGACTTTTTCGAACAGGGCGGTCGCTTCATCGGCCTTGCCGAGCTCGGCGAGCTTGCCGGCGAGATTCGCCTGCGCGGTGGGGACGAGCGGGTGCTCGGGCTGGGTGGAAAGGAATTTTTTCAGGGTGGCGATGGCGTCGTCCTTTTTGTTTTCGTCCCATTGGCTGTCGGCGAGCAGGACGTAGGCGCTGCCTGCGGCGGGGGTGCCGGGGTGGTCGGTGGTGACGGCGGCGAGCGCTTCCGGGGTGGTGGCGCTGGTGAGGGCTTCTCCGGCGGCCTTGGCTTTGCCTTCGGCGACCGTGCGGTAGATCCCGTAGCCGCCGGCGGCGAGAATCAGAATGAGGGCGATGGCGAGCAGGCCCTTCTGGCTTTTCTCCATGGTGGGTTCCAACGGATTGGAATCGGGGTAGGATGGAGTGACGGTGGTGGTGGGATGGTCGGGCATGGGAGAAAGATTCTGCGAAAGTCCAGGAGGGGGATCAAAGCGGTGTAATTTATGAAATCAACCCGGAAGTCCGGGATCGTGCGATTTTTCCATGGCGGGGGGAGTGGGGGATGGCTAGGCTGCGCCCGCATGGGAGAAGCCAGAGAGAAGCGCCTTTACGTGGTAGCCGGGGAATTGAGCGGGGACGCCCATGGCGCGGGCTTGCTGAGATCCTTGAGAGAGCAGGTGCCGGGAGTGGCGATTCGGGGTGCGGGTGGTCCGGAAATGGCGGAGATCGCCGGGCCGGGATTTTCGGACTGGGTGGAGGATGCGGCGGTGATGGGGGTGTGGGAGGTGCTGAAGCGCTACGATTGGTTCAAGCGCCGCTTCGAGAGCATGTTGGACGAGCTGCTGGCGTTTCGCCCGGATGTGCTGCTGCTGATCGATTACCCGGGATTCAACCTGCGGTTCGCGGAAGCGGTGAAGCGCGAGCTTCCGGAGACGCGGATCGTATATTATATCAGCCCGCAGGTGTGGGCGTGGAACAAGGGCCGCATCCCGAAAATGGTGAGGATTCTGGATGAAATGCTGTGCCTTTTCCCCTTCGAGCAGCCGATTTTCCAGAGCGCGGGGTTGAAAACGACGTTCGTGGGGCATCCGATCGTGGACGAGCTGGAGGCGAAGCGGATTCCCGGGCAGGAACGCGAGGCGGGGTTGGTCGGATTGCTTCCGGGAAGCCGGGAACGCGAAGTCGCGAGATTGTTTCCGATGATGGTCGGGACGGCGAAGCGGCTGCATGAACGGCTGCCACATCTTTCCTTCGAGGTCCCGGCGGCGACGCCCAAACTCGCGGTGCAGATCCGGGAAATCCTGGCGGAAGCGGGTGCGGAGACGCTGGTAAAGGTGACGGATGGCGGAAGCCACGCGCTGATGCAGCGGGCCGAATGCGCGGTGATCGCCAGCGGCACGGCGACGCTGGAGGCGGCGTATTACGGGCTGCCTTATTGCCTGGTGTACCGGGTCGCTCCGCTGACTTATGTGCTCGGCAGGTTGCTGGTGAAAATCCGCTTTATCGGGATCGTGAATATTCTCGCGGAACGCGGAGTGGTGAAGGAATTCATCCAGGATGCGGCCACTTCACAGGCGGTCTCGGCGGAACTGGAACGCCTGCTCACGGACGATGAGGCTCGGGATGGCCTGAAGGCGGAGCTGGCGGAAACGGTGGCCCTGCTGGGTGGGGAGGGCGCTCATGAAAAAGCGGCGGCGGCGGTGGCAAGGTGGCTGTAGAACGTCGAACTTCGGACATTGAGCACCGAACGCTGAAGTGATAAGGTGCGTTCCATCCTCAACTTCCGGGGTTGCGTTTCCGGGACGGGAAGCTATTGAAAGCGGCGTCATGAAATTCTTCCCGTTCCTGCTCGCTGCTGTCTCTTTGACTTTCATTTCCTGCGAACGTCATTCCTTCGAGGATACGAAAGTCCTGCATCAGCATCACGGAAGCCATGACGATCACGGGGACCACGGGCACAGCCATGGTCATGACCACGATCACGAGGCCAAGCCGGAAGCCGATAAGGCGCATCATTGATCGCTCGGGCGATCAGCGGGAACGGCGGGTGTAGCTGAGAAAACACTCGCCGAGGTCCGGATGAGGCTCGAAGTGGCTCAGCTCGAAATCGAGCGAATGTTTCAGAAAATCGCCCAGCTCCCCGGTCACCGTGGGAGCTTTTTTTCCGCCGAAAAGCGTGTGCCCGGCGAGGGTGCAGTGGAAGGTATCGATGGCGTCGAGTGCGGCGAGCGCTCGTAGCAAAGTGCCGCCGCCTTCGCAGTGGAGGTGGTCCACGGTGTGGTCCCGGTGGAGGATTTCGAGGAATCCGGCGAGGGAGGTGTGGTGGATGGTGAGGTTGTTTTGTTGAGATGGGCCGGTGTGAACACCGGCGCTCCTTTCGGTGAGGCAGAGGTGGATGTCTCCGCCGGATGTCTGGAAAATGGGGTGATCGGGCGGGATCTGGCCGCTGCGGGATACGATGCAGCGGAGGGGGTGTTTTTCCTGACCGGGGACGGTCATCGTCATGCGATCCGCGAGGAGAGTGCCCATGCCGACGATGAGGGCGTCCTTGCCGCGCCGGAGTTCGAGCAGGCGGGCGTGGTCTTCGGAGGAAGTCCAGTCGCTGGCGCGCCGGGTTTCCGAGGTGATTTTGCCATCGGCGCTGATGGCGAAGTTGGCGGAAATGCGTGGGCGGGTCATGACGGAGAAAAGCGGAGCGCGAACTTCAGTCCGCCTGGATTCGATGGGAATCTTTGGAAGCCGGTGGGGACACCGGCGCTCCATCAAAAAACCACAGCCGCTGGCGACTGTGGTTTTTGGGAACCGGTAATGGAAGTTCCGAAATCAGGCGCGGTTGGAGAGCACGCTGTTTTCGTAGTTTTTCACTTCGTCGATCCAGGACGCGCCGACGGGGACATTCTGGCGGCGGCAATGTTCGTCCCACACCGCGCCGAATGGCAGGGTCTTGATTTCCTCGAGCAGGGCGAGGCGGGAGGTGTTGTCACCGTTGTTTTCGACTTCGCGCAGCTTGGCGGAGGGTTCGAGCAGGGCGATGAGAAGCGCCTTGAGCGAGCTGCGGGTGCCGATGACCCAGGCGGCGACGCGGTTGATGCTGGCGTCGAAGAAATCGAGGCCGATGTGGGTGCGGCCGAGGAAATCACCGCGCACGAGCTCTTCCATGATCGCCTTGGTGGCATCGTCGAGGATGACGACGTGGTCGCTGTCCCAACGAACGCCGCGGCTGACGTGGAGGAGGATTTCCGGAACGTATTGGAGAGCGGAGGAGATTTTGTCCGAGAGGTTTTCGGTCGGGTGGAAGTGACCGGCGTCGAGGCAGAGCACTTTCTGGTTTTTCACGGCGTAGCCCATGTAGAACTCGTGGGAGCCGACGACGTAGGACTCGGAACCGATGCCGAAGAGTTTGCACTCGACGGCGTCGAGGTGGAGTTTCGGGTCGATTTTCTCGGCGAAAATGGCGTCGAGCGAGTTTTCGAGGACTTCACGCGGGCCTTTGCGATCGAACGGAAGGTCCTTGGAACCGTCGGGAATCCAGACGTTGGTGACGGTGGTGGAGCCGAGCTGGCGGCCCATTTCGGCACCGATCTTGCGGCAGGCGATGCCGTGATCGATCCAGAACTGGCGGATGCCGGCGTCGCGGTGGGTGAGGGTGGCTCCATCGTTGGCGAGCGGGTGGGAGAAATAGGACGGGTTGAAGTCCATGCCCATGCCGTTGGCTTTCGCCCAGTCGATCCAGCTTTGGAACTGGGCGACGGTGAGTTCGTTGCGTTCGACCTTGCCGCCGCTCATGTCTGCGTAGCAGGCGTGGAGGTTCAGGCGATGCTTGCCCGGGATGAGGGAGAGGGCTTTGTCGAGGTCGGCGCGGAGTTCGGAGATGGTGCGGGCTTTTCCGGGGTAGTTGCCGGTGGCCTGGATGCCGCCGCCGGTGAGGCCCGCGTCCGGATTTTCAAAGCCGCCGACGTCGTCGCCCTGCCAGCAGTGGAGGGAAATCGGGGTGGCTGCGAGTTTTTGAAGGGCGGCTTCGGTATCCACGCCATGGGCGGCGTAGGCTTCTTGGGCGTGAGAGTAGGAACTCATGGGTTATGCTAGAGGTGAGAATGTCGGGATTTGCAGGGCTTTTTGGGAAAGGCCCTCGCATGCCCAAGGCGTGTAAAGGGTTCCGGGAAACTTTCCTACTTAAAAAAGCTCATTTTTTCAGGAGTTTTCCGCTGCTCCAGATGACGAGAAACGCGATGGTGATCGAAACGGCGGCGAGTTTCCAGACGGTGCCATCCTGTCCGAGTTGAGCATTTTGATAGATGGCGACCGGCAGGGTGGTGGTGCGGCCCGGGATATTGCCCGCGACCATGACGGTGGCGCCGAATTCTCCGAGCGCGCGGGCAAAGGCGAGCAGGGTGCCGGCGAGGATGCCGCGCTTCGCGAGAGGCAGGGTGATGGCGAAAATGACACGCCGTTCCGATGCGCCGAGCGTGCGCGCGGCGAGTTCGAATTCCTCCGGCACTTCCTCGATGGCGGCGCGGACGGTGCGCACGAGGAGGGGGAGCGACATGACTGACAGGGCCAGCACGACGGCCTTCCAGGTGAAGACGATATCGGTCTGGAAATTCGCATCCAGCCAGGAGCCGAGCGGTCCGCGTCGGCCGAAGAGCTTCAGGAGGACCAGGCCGGTGACTACGGGCGGAAGGACCAGAGGCAGTGCGACGAAGGTTTCGACCAGCGATTTTCCCCGCCATTTCCGTCTTGCGAGGAGCCAGGCAAGGGCGATTCCGGGCGGCAGGATGAGCGCGGTGCCCAGCAACGCCATGCCGAGGGAGAAGATGATGATCTGGAGCTCTTCGGGAGACAAGAAAGAGGTTGATGGTGGATGGTTGAGAGTTGATGGAAAGAGTTTATAAGCCCTATCGATCGTATCAGCCCGATGCGATCTATAGTTTCAGGAACCCGTATTTCTCGAAAATGGCGAGTGCCTCGGGGCTCCGCAGATAAGCCGTAAACTTCCGCGCCGCACTGAGGTGGCGGGAGTCCTTGACGATGGCGACGGGGTAGCGGATGGGCGGGCCTTCCGCAGCGGGGATTTCCAGGGCGATTTTCACTTTCCGGGAAATGGCGGCGTCGGTTTTATAGACGATGGCGGCTTCGGCGTTGCCCGCTTCCACCACGGCGAGTGAGGCACGGACGTTTTCGGCGGGAGCGATCTTTGGGGCGAGTGCGGTCCAGAGTCCGGCTTTTTCGAGATAGGTTTTCGCGTAAACGCCTACCGGAACGGCTTTGGGGTTGCCGAGGGAAATGTATTTGATGGAGGGCTGCCGCAGATCTTCAAGGCGGGTGATCGAGGGGCCGTCCGGAGCGGTGACGACGACGAGCGTGTTTCCCAGAAGTGAAACGCGGCTGCCGGGGACGAGAAGTTGCTCTTGTTCCAGCAGATCCATTTTCGCTTCGTCCGCGGAGAAAAACACATCGGCGGGAGAGCCTGCGAGGATTTGCTGGGCGAGCGCGCTGGAAGCCCCGAAATTGTGGACGATACGGTCGCCGGAAATTTTTTCGTAAGCGGCTGCGATGTCCTTCATCGCATCGGTGAGGCTGGCAGCGGCGAACACGGTGACGTCTTCCGCCAGCAGGCGGGCGGTGAGGAGCAGGGAAAGGAAAAGAAACTTCATGCGATGAATGGGGACTTTACCGGGGAAGCCGTTTCCGCGCCATTTCGTTTTCGATCCCGATGCGGGGTTTTCATGGGGGATCGGAGCGGGATTCATGAGGATGAAATTTCCCGCGTTCTCCCGCGTTGGGCTGATTACGCGGCTTCGACATTTTTTCCTTAGTCGTGGTGGGGCGATGCGTTACAGAGGGCCGCATGGATGAACTGACACGCAATCACGGGACGCAGCCGCTGGACGGCCTGATGTCCCGCTGGAATTTGACCAATCATGAATTGGTGGAAGTTTCGACCGAGCAATTGAATCACAAGCAGGTGCAGAAGGCGCGCAAGGGCCGCCAGCTCACGCTCTCCATGATGCAGAAGGTGCAGCGCACGCTGAACGTCGCGATCTGGCAACTGCGGCTGACGAAGGAACAACGCGAGCTTTTCACGGAGTATCCGCATCGCCAGCTCTTCAGCTACGCGAAGGGCTACGACGCGGACTGGCAGGACCCGAACGAGCCGCTGATGCCGCAAGAGGGATGAATGCGAGCCGACCGCCACGCTGGACCATCGTCGGGCAGGGGCTCGCGGGGACGTGTCTGGCGTGGTGTCTGTGGGAGCGCGGGGTGGATTTCCGGATCGTCGATCGCGGGGCGGGCGGCAGCTCGCGGGTGGCGGCGGGATTGGTGAATCCGGTGACGGGGAAAAACTTCGAGCCGAGCTGGCGGATCGGGGATTTTCTGCCGGAGGCGCTGGATTTTTATGGGAAATTGGATAATTTGTTAGATCGACGACTCTGGTATCCGTTGACCGTTTTGCGCTTGGCGGAAACGGAGAAGGAATGGCGGAAGATCACCGGGAAACTCGATGAAGCCCACGTATCGCCGTGGGTGGAAAGCACGGTGGAAATGCGGCCGGGTTGGTGTGGAGCGGTGAAAGTGACGGGTGGCGGCAGATTGGACACGCGCGGCCTGATGGAGGCTTCACGCGCTTTTTTCGAGAAGGAGGGGATGTTTCAGGAAGGATCGGTGGCCGAGGGGGATTCCCACACGATCTGGTGTGAGGGAGCGGTAGGATTGATGGCGGGGAAATACGGTCCGGCGCGTTGCGCGAAAGGGGAAATCCTCACCCTGAAGGCGGACTGGCCGATCGATGAGATCCGGGTGGGGGCCGGTGGCTGGCTTGTTCCGTTAGGTGGCGGACTGTTCAAGGTCGGCGCGACTTACGAATGGAATGAACTGGATGAAACTCCGACGGAAAAAGGCAGGACGCGGGGCGAGGAAATCGCTTGGAAATTGGGCGGAGAGATTTTTGAAATCACCGCGCACGAAGCGGGCATCCGTCCGATTTTGCGCCGGAGTGAACCCTTGATCGGGCCGCTCGAAGAGGGGGGATGGATGTTCAACGCGCTGGGATCGAAAGGTTCGCTTTACGCTCCCGGTATGGCCGCGAGGCTGACGCGCTGGTTGCTCGATGGCGTGGAGCCGGAAGCGGAGGTGGATTTCCGGGAATTTCTGAAAAATGGCGGGTGACCTCCGGAAGAAGTGGCTTGGCGTGGAAGGGACGGGATGACACGACAAGGGGGCCGTGAATCAGAAATCTTCGTTTCCGCCGAGACCGACGACGTTGCTGCATACTTTGTTGCGCGAAGTGATCGCCGTGGGAGATGTCGCTATCGACGCCACGGCGGGGAATGGTCATGACACGGTGTTTCTCGCGGAATGTGTGGGAGGGAATGGCAGTGTGCTGGCGTTCGACGTGCAGGAGGCGGCGATCGCGTCGGCTTCGGCGAGGGTTTCGGCGGCGGGATTTGCGGAACGTGTCCGGTTTTTCCTCGAATCCCACGCGAATCTGGCAGCGCATGTGGAACCGGCGAGCGTGGCGGCGGTGATTTTCAATCTCGGTTACCTGCCGGGCGAAGATCATGCGCGGACCACTCAGGCGGACGAAACCGTGCGTGCCCTGGGGCAGGCGAAGCGGGTGCTGAAAAGCGGCGGGGTGCTGGCGGTGGTTTGTTACCCCGGTCATGAGGCGGGAGCGGTGGAAGCCGCAGCGGTGGAAGTGTGGATGACGGCGCTCGCCGGGGAGAAATGGCGCGTCGCGAAGTACGCGGCGCTGGGAACCCTGAAGCCCGCGCCGTTTTTGTTGATCGGGAGGAAAGCGGAGGGTTAGCGGCTGCGGCGAGGTTCCTTCCTGGCATTTGTCAAAAACAGAACTCTTGCCAAGATTGGTCTCTCTCGTTATCTGTTAACCTTCCTTCGTATGAAGCCTTTCCACCTTTTCTCCCCTCGTCGTTTCGTCAGGTGGGCATTTCCTGTTTTTGCCTTATCTATTTTTAGCCTCATATCCTTGGCTGAGAACTCCGGGACCTCATCGCAAGAAAACATCCGGATCGATGATTCCACGATACCGCTTCATTCGGATGAAGTCCGTATTGTCGGAGAACTCTCCGATGGAACGCCTTCTCTGCCAGCGGAACCGAAACCACGGCTTGTGTTTCAACCTGACGACGTGGTGTCCAGTCGTACGAAAGAAGTAGGAGAGCGACTGGTAACCTTCCAAAAAGTCGAGCCGATCGAATTGCCCGCACTTCCTCGACCCCCTGCCCATATCCCTACCGCTGAGGGTATGGAAATCCTGGAGCAAGTGGAGGAAACCGCAGTAAAACGGCAATTCGTGCTTTTAGGGGCGACTGTCGATGCCTCGAATCCCTCCAAACCGCGCAGTTACATTCAGATTTGGCCCAATCGTCCGAACGCGAGACCTCTCGGTATCTGGATCAATGCCAATTTCCTGTGGCTGACCGGCTTCGCTGAAGTGGAAGCGGGGGATACCATCTATTCACTGCTAATGTCGATTTCGACGGATCATGTCGCAAAAACCGCTCGATCGGAGATTCCGGAGTTCGACGACAGTCAGGCCTCGTTTTTCGTTACCGAAGGGTATCCGCAGGAAGAAGACCTCGCTCCCATTCGGGCGTTGGTCACACTCTACAACAAGGACAAGGATCGGTTGCGTCTCGCTTATGAAGGCCGCATGGAAGCCGAAGCCGAACGGGCACGGGAGCTGCGGAAAAATCCACCTGCCAGGAAGAACCTCGTCGTGCGCTACTGGCGGTTGGACGAAGCCGGCCAAGCCGGAGAAACTCCCAAACCCGCCAACGTCCGATGAAACGCTTCCCGCTTTTGAAAAAATTTCTTCCTCTGGCGGGACTGCTCCTGGCGACGAGCCCGGGATTCGCGCTTCAGGACACCAACGGCAATGGAATCAGTGACGTCTGGGAGCGCCACTACAACGGCGGCAACCTGTTTTCCGCTTCCAATCCCGATCATGCTCCGACGGCGGATCCGGATGGCGACGGCTGGAGCAATAAAAATGAGGCCATTGCCGGAACGGATCCTTTCAACAACCTATTACCTGGCGGTTGGATTCAGACAAACATCGTGAAAAGTCCTGTTGCTGAAGGCCTTTTCCTTTACTCGTGGCCGACGATCGAAGGCAAAATTTACAAGGTGTCCATGTCGACCGATCTGGTCACCTGGGTCGGCTTCGGCGAGTTGATGCGGGGAACGGGGCAACCCATCGAGCTGGCACTCGATGCGATGTATGAGGACGGCACCATGCCCGACATGATGTACTGGCGGGTCGAAATTGAAGATGATGATCCGGATGGCGACCAACTCACCACTTGGGAAGAACTCAAGCTCGGCACCGATCCTTACCACAGCGATAGCGACCGCGATGGTATCCCCGACAACCTCGATCCCGATCCACTCAACAGCGCCACTGTTGCCAACCCGGACACGACCAACCCTCCGGCGGGCAGCACGACCAATCTCCGGGGATTCTGGGATTTCGAATCCCTTGTGAGCGGTTCCACCACGTTATTTCCCGATAAATCCGGGAATAATCGGCACGCTACGGGGGTAGGCGGCCCGCAGCCTTTCGGCATGCCTTCCAAGGCGGGACGGATCGGCCCGAATCCAATCACGATCCCGGCTTCCGTTATTCAAGGGGTTTCCACCTATACCATTACCGGTTGGTTCAAACTGGCAAAGGATTCGATCAAATCGTCTGCATCCCCTTATCCTAGAGCCATCTACTTCCTGTATGATCTTCAAGGGAATGGTCCTCCCCCGCAGAATTCATTTCTTGGGCAAGGAACCGGCCTCATGGTTCAAAAAAACCCAGGTGGAGGAGAACTTTGGTATATTGGCGGGATACAACAAACTTATTTTTGGGGGGAATGGCCCAACAGCAATGGGAATCCCAAGGTTAATCAGAACGGGTATTATTTCACGATGCCGGAAGGAGCAAGTGACGATGGGCAATGGCATCAATTTGCCGTCACACGCTCAACGTCAACAAATGGCCAGAAAGTCTACCTTGATGGGAAGCTGATTATTGAGAAACCCCTGATGGAATACCCTGTGTCTTATGATTCAGACACTTTCTTTGTTTTTGGGCACCGCGCTTATCCAGGTTGGGTTCCGATATCCTGGCCCGAAGCTTATATCGATAGAGTCCGCATTCAATCGCGCCTTCTGACCGCGGCGGAAATCCAGGGTTATTACCGTCAGGACATCGACCGGGACGGCCTGTGGGACATCACCGAAACCAGGACCGCGCTCTGGCGGGATACGAATTCAAACGGCATCGCCGAGACCGATGAGATAAATTACGTTTCTTCTCCCTTCGAATGGCAATCCTCCGACAATGACACCGACGGTGACGGAGCGACCGATCTGGAAGAGCAAACCGCCGGTACCGACATCGGAAGGGCGGATACGGACGGAGACCTTCTACCCGACGGCTGGGAAATTCACAACGGCTACAATCCTCTCGATCCGGCAGATGGCCTTCTGGACTCCGATGGGGACGGCCTGAACAACCGCCAGGAATACCAGTATAACACCAATCCCCGAAACGCCGACAGCGATGGCGATGGAAAGAGCGACGCCTTTGAGATCGCCCAGGGATCGAATCCAAATAACGCCACCGATCTTGGAGCGGCCCCGAATGAGGAAAGCAAGCTTTCGATCAAGCTGGCGGTCGGAGACCAGAGCGGCAGCGAGAGTGAAGATTACGTAATGAACTGCTTCGAAATCGACCGGCAAACCGGCGTGGAGAAGCGGGTTTACACCTTACGGTCCGGAGGCTTCGGCCAATATAAGGAGGAAACGATTTCCAACGTCTTCAAGAAAGGCGGGAGCTACACTTTCCAGATCCAATGGCAAGGCACGAACAACGCAAGCCGTCCGGTTTCGCCCGGAGTCACTGCCGAAGGTCCGGATTTCGACTACACCTTCAAGGTGGAGCCTCAGGGTACCTACGGCGGCTTGATGATCCCTTCTTACGACCCGAATACTAAGACAGCAGACTTTACAAAACCCATTATACAAACCAATGCATCCAATGTTGCGGTAACTCAGGCGGAATTCAAAAAAGAATACGAAAGCAAGCGGGCGGTTCTCTTGAATGTGGATGTGACAATCCGAAAGAAAGGAGATACAACAAATCCGAAAAATGTTCTTGTTAAAACGAATACTTTTATCGAAGTCGCGATCTCACAAGAGTGGCTACAGCAAGATTCGATCTTAAAGGATCTCATCAGGTGGGAGTGTCGACAGAGGAAGAATGACGGAACTTATGACGCTTGGAAAGCCATGGAGGGTGAAGGGACGAGATTTCAAGAACGAATGTGGTTTGGCGGCATCTACCAAATTCGAGCTATAATTGATGGGGAAAATTACGAGTATAAACGGAAAAGTGATGAAGTGCTTAACACTCGTTATGGGCCTGGCAACAAAGGTGAGCCGGATTGCATAGGTGTGTGTGATACTCAAATGCAAATCAACATTTGCCGAGAAGCGCAAAATTTTTATGGAAGCACTGCGTATGAATCGGGGAATACTGTTGCTGCTCAATATGGATTTCCGGAATATCCTGCAGGAGAAACTGCTCTACGGTGTAATATTTTCGTTGCCCATAGAGCAGTCGCTGCTGGGGCATTTGTTCCAGCGATTAACGGAATACTTCATGGTTATCCTCCACTAGCCAATCAGTGGGCTGGTATCGAAAGTACGGGAACAAATACCCCGTATCCGTACTACATTAACAAATGGCCCTTTGCCATAGGAATGATTCAACCCGGATGGATTATTGCTCACCCCTCCCCGGGAGATGCAGGTCATTGTGCGATTGTCGATTATGATGGAGAAGGGATTGGTTCGGGCATTTCCGGAACGGTAAATAAAAACTACGAATTCTTTTGGGATGGAACTTCAGTTCGTCGTGGATATAATTCACAATATTAAGTATATGAAATTTTTTAAAATATTCACGATTTTTGTCGCGATTTGTCGGCTTGCTTTCGCACAAGAATCCTCTTCGAAGGACATTTTAGCCGAAGTTGAAAAAACGACTCTGGCACGTTGGCATTACCCTGACGCCGCTGTCGAAAAAAAACTGATTTCCTGGGAGAAAAACGAAGCGTTCAGGAAACTTGAAAAGATGGTTCGGGCAAATTGGGAAAGCGATTTGGAAACTGCCGGAGGTATTGGCGAAAACGAATATCAACAAGCCATTTACTTTAAAGCTGCTCATTCAATGAGTAGTTCCGAATATTTGGAATTCGTATCAAAAGTCGCGGATGAGGTAAAGAAAGGAAGAATCGATAAAAAACAATTAAAGTGGAGTTTGTTTAGTCGTCCAAAACATTTGCGAAGAGTATTTTCCGGTAACCCTCCTACGGAAAAAATGAAGCAAGTCGCCAATAAAATCGTCGATGTTTTTTCTGAAGATGATCCCGCGGTTTCAGCGATTTTTGCGAAAGTCGAAACAGGACAGTTGGCTAAAGAATATGAGGAATGGGAAAAATACGGAGAAGGAAGTGGGATAGGGGAAAGGAATAATCGTAAGATTATCCAAGATGAATCAACTGTAGAAGATCCAATTTTACCAAAAAAAGAAGATAATATATATGTAATCATCGGCCTCCTTCTAAGTTTAGGAGCATTGATTTGTGGCGGTGCTTGGTGGCTTTATCGATCGATGCGCTAAAGGCAGGATCTGACTTTTTAGGAGCGTCGGAGGCGGATTTGCAGGTCGGCGAGGACGTTCATGAAGTAGATGTAGGCGTCATAGGGTGAGGGATACGGGGTGAAATAGGTGTGGACCAGCCCGTCGGTGCCACCCTTGGTGGACATCCAGTAGAAGTGGTCCGAGGTCTGCATTTTCGCCCAGGTGTGGGTGAGGGCGGGGTCTTTCACGGCGAGGATTTCTTTTTCCAGCCGATGCACCTTGGCGATGGCTTCCTGTTGCATGACGTTGCCCATCCAGGCGGATAGATCGCGTTCGGAATCCGCCCACGAGGTCATGAAGGGGCAGGCGTATTCGTCGTCGGCTCGATAGAAACTGACGGCCTCCATGGGCGTGACCCATTGCAAGCCGGCCTCATCCACCGCGGCGGACAGGGCTTGCCAGAATTCGAAAATGCCGGTGTCGGCGTTCTGGTGTTCGCCGATCGATTCGTAGTCCATGAAGAGGGTGACGACATCGCCTTCGGCCTCGGCGAGCCGATGGGCGAATTTTTCGGGAGTGAGCGGATAGTCCGGCCAAGTCGGATCGGTGAAACGGAATCCGAGATCGTCCGAGAGTTTGTAATTCCGCAGCAGGGTGGTGATGCGCGCGGTGTAGGGAGCACGGTAGAGGAAGTTCGGAGAACGCCCGCCGAGAACGCGATCCACGCCTTCGGCGATGACGCCGTCGAAGCCCATGGTTTCCGCCTGGGCGGCGATGGCGTCGTTGTAGATCAGCTCGGTATTGCGGAAAACGCGGGGCCGCACATGGAAGACTTTTTCGAGTTTATCGAGGTGCATCTCGACCTGGCGCTCGAATTCCTTTTTCGAATGCACGAAGGCGAGCGAGTGGTAGTAGGTTTCCGCGAGCAGCTCCACGCTGCCGGTGGCGACGAGCTCCTGGAAGGACCCGAGCACATCGGGGCGGAAGCGTTCGAGCTGCTCGATGAGCATGCCGCTGATAGAGAGGGCCAGGCGGAAACGTCCGTCGTTTTCCTTGATGAGTTGCTTGAAAAGCCGGTTGGCGGGAAGGTAGCAGTTTTCCGAAACCTTGTTGAGGATCGCTTCGTTCAGGGTGTCGTCCTCGTAGGATGCGTGATCGCCGATCCTGAAGAAATCGTAGGCGGAAAGCCGGTTCGGTTGGTGAACCTGAAAGTAGAGGCAGATGTCAGGCATGGGAAAGGGGTGGTATGGGGTCGGGAGGCCATCGGGATAAATTGCCGGATTTTCCTAGCGGGACAGAATGTTTTGATAGACAAGCATGACCCTTTCCGCGGCGGCATCCCATGTCGCGGCGGCGATGTCCTTGCAGGCCTGTTGGCCGACTTCGGTGCGGAGGGTTTCATCGCTCAGGAGATCGACGATGTGCCGCGCCATGAGCCCGACATCCCAGTAGTCCGCCTTGAGCGCGCCGCGCAGCATTTCGGAAACGCCGGATTGCTTGGAAATCACCGCGGGAATGCCGAATTGGGCGGCTTCCAGGGCGGAAAGGCCGAAGGGCTCGGAAACGGAGGGCATGCAGTAAACGTCCGTCATGGAAAGAAGGTCGCGGACTTTTTCCGGATCGAGGAAACCGGTGAAATGAAAGTGATCGCCGAGGCCACGAAAGGCTCCAGTCTCGATCATCGGACGCAGTTTTTCACCGGTTCCGGCGACGACGAAGCGGACGTCCGGATACCGCTCGATGACCCGGGAGGCGATTTCGAGGAAAAATTCCGGACCTTTCTGGGCGGTGAGTCGACCGAGGAAGAGCACGAGTTTTTCCGGGAATTTCTTGCGGGTGACGAAGGATTCCACCGGGTCGGCACCATTGTGCACGGGATAGATTTTTTCGGGAGGAATGCCGTAGTGGTCGGTGAGGATTTTCCCGGTGTAATGGCTCACCGGGATGACGGCATCGGCTTGTTCCATGCCGTATTTTTCGATGTCGTAGATCCAGCCGCGGGCATCGGCCCCGGCGCGGTCGTACTGGGAGGCGTGGACGTGGACGACGAGCGGCTTGCCGGTGGCTTTCCGGATTTCGACTCCGGCGAGGAAGGTCATCCAGTCGTGGGCGTGGATGATGTCGAAGTCTTCCATCAGTGCGAGTTTCGCGGCGATTTTTGAAAATTCGACGACCTTCGTACCGAGGTCCGTGCCGTAGAGATCGCCGAATCGGAAGGACTCCAGTTGCTCCGGGGTCGTGCGGGAAAATTCCAGTGCTCCACCGGGTGTGGTGCCGATGGTATCGGAAATTTTTTCCTCCCCGGCATAAGGGTCCAGGGAGATTGGCACTTCGCGGATCTGGGCGAAGCTCCGGTATTGATAGATCGCCTCGACGGTATGCAGGTCATCGGTGACGAGCCGATCGAGACTCCGAAGCTGGAAGGTTTCGTAAGCGGTTCCGGGAGGCACCCGAGGCACAATCACGGTGAGATCGACTTTTTTCGCCAACGCCCTCGACAGGCCGAGGCAGGCGACCCCCAGCCCTCCATTGAACAGGGGAGGAAACTCCCAACCGAGTTTGAGCACACGTGGTCGATTCATTAGCGGGAATTCGCTCATTTCGTTTCCGTTCTGTCGAGATCGGGAATGAGACGGTATTTCCACAAGCACGGGACGGGCCAAGTCTGGGGTCGGTCCTCAGCTTCCCGTGCCTCATGAATTTTTCCATGGCGGTGGTCCGGGAGCGGCTTAGGATGGAGCTTTGAAAGCCCCCTTATGAAGATCGTTTTCCGCGTCCTGTATCACACGGTTCCCGGCCAGAGTTTATGGCTGAAATTGCATCTCCCGGGTGGTCCGGTGGAGGTTCCGATGAACTGGAGGAACGACCGGCAATGGGAAACGGGCTGGCGGACCGAAGACGGAGTGCCGCGGGAATACCACTACCAACTGCGGCAGGAAAACGGTGTGGTGCTGGATGAATGGCACGCGCCGAGAGGGCTTCACATTGCCCATCCGGAGATCCCGCTGATGCTGGTGCAGGATGCCTGGTGCAGCGCGGGAACGGTGGATTATGCGCTGGAGACGAAGGCGTTTCGCGCGATCCTGCCCGAATGTTCGGACTTTCGGGAACCGCCGATCCCGGATGGGGCGAACCATTCGTTTTCCTTGCGGATGGCCGGTGTGCCGGTGGGAAAAGTGCCGTGTCTGATCGGCAGCGCGCCTGAATCGGGCGGCTGGGATTTGCAGCGGGCACTGCCGATGACCGAGATTGCGGCGAATCACTGGTGGGTGGCCTGTTCCCTCGATTCCGCCGGACATCTCGAATACAAGTACGGCTTGTACGATCCCGAGCAACGTCGCGCTGTTTCTTTGGAAGGGTGGGAAAACCGGGTGCTTGAGAGCCACCCACTGGCCGAAGGGCAGTGGACGCATGTCAGCGACGAGGGTTTTCGTCGAGATCCCGCTTCGTTGTTCCGTGGCGCGGGGGTGGCGATCCCGGTTTTTTCCCTGCGCAGCGAGCGAAGCCTGGGCACGGGAGAGTTCGCGGATCTCAAGCTTTTCGGAGATTGGGCGGAGCGGGCGGGCCTGAAGCTCATCCAGATTCTTCCGATCAATGACACGACTTCGACTTACGAATGGAAGGATTCCTATCCGTACTCGGCGATCAGCGTTTTCGCGCTGCATCCGCTTTATCTGAGGATTTCCGATCTGTCTTACGAAATGGCCGGTGGATTCGCGGAAAAACTGTCGGCTGAAATTTCCCGACTCAACGTTTTGGAGCAAGTGGACTATCCGCAGGTGATGGCGGTGAAACGCGAACTGACACGGGAAATTTTCGACCGCCATCAGCCGGGGATTTTATCGAATCCGGCGTTCCTCGATTTTCTGGCGGAGAACGGCGATTGGCTGGTGCCTTACGCGGTGTTTTGCGTGAAGCGGGATCACTTCGGAACGGCGGATTTTTCCCGTTGGGAAGATTGGTCGCGATTCGACCGGGAGCGGGTGGAGGCTCTGATGGAACCTTCCCATCCGGATTGGCAGGAGGTTTTCTATCACCTTTGGTTGCAGTATGAACTGGATGCGCAGCTCAAGGACGCGGTGGCGTATTTGCATGCCAAGGGTCTTGCCTTGAAAGGGGATTTACCGATCGGCATCGACCGTGAATCGGTGGAAGCGTGGTCGGCTCCGCATTTGTTCAAGATGGACGCGCAGGCGGGAGCTCCGCCGGATGCCTTCGCGGTGAAAGGGCAGAACTGGGGATTTCCGACCTACGATTGGACGGCGATGCGGAAAGAGAATTACGCGTGGTGGCGCGCGCGTTTCAGTCGGCTCAGCCGGTATTTCGACGCGTACCGCATCGACCATATCCTCGGATTTTTCCGGATCTGGCAGGTGCCTTACGATCAGGTGGATGGCATTATGGGATGGTTCGATCCGGCGCTACCCATCGAGATCGGCGAGTTTGCCCAACGGGGGATCGAGTTCGATTTCGACCGGTTTTGCAGACCTTTCATTCGTGAGGAATCGCTGTGGGATCGGTTTGGAGATTTCACGAAACAGGCGTGCTCGGAGTTTCTGGAACTACGTGGCGACGGCTATTGGCAACTGCGGGACCACGTTTCGACTCAACGGAAGATTGTGGATTGGTTCGAGCGGCAAGGAGGCGACGATTTCCTGAAAACCGCTTTGATGGATTGTGCGAGCGACGTGTTGTTTTTCCCGGTGCCGGGCTCGGACGGAACGCAATTTCATCCGCGCTGCTCTTTGCAGATGACGCGCTCGTTTCAGGAACTGGATCCCGACCGCAAGTGGCGGATCGACGCGCTTTACAACGACTACTTCTATCATCGCCAGGAAAGTTTCTGGCAGACTCAGGGTTACGAGAAACTGCCGGCGATGAGGCAGGCCAGCGAGATGCTGCTGTGCGGCGAGGATCTGGGGATGGTGCCCGCCTGCGTGCCCGGTGTGATGAAAGAGCTGGGGATTCTCTCTCTGGAAATTCAGCGGATGCCGAAAATGCCGGGCTCGGATTTTTTCGATCCGGCGCAGGCGCCTTATCTGAGCGTGGTCAGCCCTTCGACACACGATATGTCCACGCTGCGGGCCTGGTGGCGGGAAGATCTGCACCAGACTTCGAAGTTCGCGTGGCAGATGCTGGGGCTGGATTTTCCTCCTTCCAAATTGTCGCCGGAACTTGCGACACGGATCGTCCGGCAGCATCTGGAATCACCGGCGATGTGGGCGATTTTTCCGTTGCAGGATCTGCTCGCGATGAGCGGGGAACTGCGTCATCCCGTCCCGGAAGAGGAGCGGATCAACGTGCCGGCGATCATGCCGTATTATTGGCGGTATCGCATGCCCCTGAATGTGGAAACCCTGCTGGCGGCAGAAGGATTCAACGCGGGAATGCACTCGCTGATTGCCGCGACAGGGCGATTGTCCAGTTAGATTTATTGCCAAAATATTCTGCCGGAATTGGAGCACGGACTTCAGTCCGTTTGGCTTCGCTGGCTGGATTCTCCGGATCGGACTGAAGTCCGTGCTCCAATTACCTTCAACGCTTCCGGAAATCCCTTTTGGCAATAGGTCTAGGTGAAGAGAGGAAAAACCGGACGATAGCTCATGAATTTTTCAGCGTTTGTTGGAGCTGGAGAATCAAGGCGACGTCCTCGGTTTGGCCGATGCGTCCGAGCGCTTGTTCGAGATTGTTCAGGATGCGGTGCAGGATCAGCCCCGGACCGGCGGTGAGCTTGAGGTGCGCCCGCTGGCTTTTGTCGAGTTGATCGCGATTTTCGAGCAGTTCGTTTTGCTCGTGCTTTTGGCCTTGATCGAAGCAATCGACGATCCATGGCGTGCCATCGATGTGGATGCGGCAGAGGAAATGTCCGGGAAACTGGACGCCTTCGACGTCGAGTCCGAGCCGTCGTGCGAGGAGGATGTAGATCAGACAGAGGCCGATGGGGTTGGATTTTCCCTCGGCCAGACACCACGCGAGATCGGAGTTACGGGGATCGTAGTAGTCTTCCCGGTTTCCCGAGAGCCTGCCGGATTCGAAAAGAAACGCACGCAACTCGTCTTCGTCGCGGACTCCTTCTTCTTCCGCTTCTTCGGCGAGAAAATCGAGCGCGTCGGAAAGCGACTGGCGCAGGGTGATTCCGTCATGCAGGAAATCGGAGAGCACCCGCAGCAGGGCTTCGAACGTTTCCCAGTCTTCCTGCAAACCGGCCGCTCCGTCGCTGGGGACGATCCATTCTTTCCGCAGTTGTTCGCGTCGTGGATGGCTGAGCATATCCTGAAGGATGGATTTCTCCTTCGGCGAAAGTTCGTAGGGCAAGGAAGCGAGGAGTTCACTGAGATCTCCCCCGAATCCTGCGACACGGCTTGCCACTTGGGATCGGACCTCCGGTGTCTCGTCATCCAGCAAACGGAGCAGGGGAAGGAGAGAACTTGCTTCTTCGGAGGCGGGCACGGCAGGCATCACCGGAAGTTATCCGTAAACGATGGGATGAAAAGTGCGTTCGAGAAAAATTTGTGAGTAAATTTCTCGTAATTTACTTAAAATAAAAGAGTAGATGGCGAGTATTGTGGGGGTTAAATTTTCTCTCGCAATCCCTGTTTGTAGAGTAATGCCTTCGGTGGTCATGTAACCGGGAAGCACGCGGCGATCCGCTGATGATCAAAACCACCCGCCGCGCTTCCCGGATTTCAATCGATCTACCGCCGATGCCTACCTTCTACGCTGACCTGCATATCCACTCGAAGTACTCCAGGGCCACGAGCAAGAATCTGGATTTTTTCCATCTCGCGCTGTGGGCGAAGAAGAAGGGTATCCGGGTATTGGGCACGGGAGATTTCACCCATCCGGCGTGGATGGCGTCGATCAAAGACGAACTGGTGCCCGCTGAGCCGGGGCTTTTCCGGTTACGGGACGATCTGGAGGCGGCGGTCAACGCCCAACTCGGTCCCTGCGCCGCTGCGGCCGAGCCGGTCCGCTTCCTGCTGGAGGTGGAAATTTCCACCATCTATAAACAGGGCGACAAGGTGCGGAAAGTCCACCACCTGCTCTATGCGCCCGATCTTGCCAGCGCGGATCGCATGGTGGGTCGGCTGGCACGCATCGGGAACCTGGCCGCTGATGGCCGACCCATCCTGGGGCTGAATTCGCGCGATTTGCTGGAAATCTGCCTGAGCGCCGGCGATGCCTGCTACCTCATCCCGGCGCATATCTGGACGCCTTGGTTCAGCGTGTTCGGATCGAAATCCGGCTTCGATCGGTTGGAGGACTGTTATGGCGACCTATCTTCTCATATCTTCGCGTTGGAAACCGGTCTCTCGTCGGACCCGTCGATGATCCGGAAGGTGTCGATGCTCGACCGCTTCACGCTCGTGTCCAATTCCGACGCGCATTCCCCCGGCAATCTCGGACGCGAAGCCTCCCGTTTCGACTGTGACCTCGACTATTTTTCCATCCGCGAGGCGCTGGTCACGGGTCGGGGCTATGGTGGATCGGTGGAATTTTTCCCCGAGGAGGGAAAATACCACATGGACGGCCATCGGGCCTGCGGCTTCCGTTGCGAACCGGAGGAATCGCGTCGGCTTGGGAATCTCTGCCCGGTGTGCGGCTCGCCGCTCACTCTGGGCGTGCATTACCGGGTGCAGGAATTGTCCGACCGCACCGAACCGCAACTCCCGCCCGGCGCGCCTCCGTTCGAAAGCCTGATTCCATTGCCCGAAGTGCTCGGTGAAATTCACGGGGTCGGCCCGAAGAGCAAGACGGTGCAGGCCGCCTACGAGCGGACGATCCGCCGTCTCGGGCCCGAACTCGATATCCTCTCTCGGCTTCCGCTCGACCACATCGGGCGTCAGGGTTCGGAATTGCTGGCCGAAGCCGTTTCCCGTATGCGAGAGGGCAAGGTCATCCGCAAAGGCGGCTACGATGGAGAGTACGGCGTCATCCGTGTGTTCGAACCCGGCGAGCTGGAGAACCGGCATTCCGTAGGCTTGCTCTTTGACTTGCCCGCGGAGAGTGCACCACCGCGCCGCCCTCGCAAAAAATCAAATCAGGATCAGGCCGATCCCCCTGATCCGGTTTGAGAGGTCGTTCGGGGGGATTTGCGAGCTGAAGATACGTAACTCGATTAATATCAATAAGTGGCGGAGAGGGTGGGATTTGAACCCACGGTATTTTTCTTTCTTTCTCAATCTTTTGGTTATCAATGAAAAATAAAGACGATATGACAACAAGATGGCAACGGCAGGCAAATTTTCAGCAAAAAAGACCCGCTCCACATCTGGAGCGGGTGGGCTGCCAATCAGCAGTTGGAGGATTCAATCCTCGCCCTTGCGGGCGACCGTTTCAGCGATAGAGTAGGCGGACTTGATCGGTAAGGGGGATTTCCCGGATCGCCACGCCTCGACGGTGCGCGGCGAAACATCGAGTTCGGCAGCGGCGGCGGCGGCGGTGCCGCCGAGCTGACCGATAACGACCTCCATCACGGCGCGTTGAGTCTCAGGCGGCATCGCCTCGATGGAGCGGGTTCCGCTCCACCATCGGACCCAGCGACCGGTGGGCATGAGGCACACGCAAGAGCTTATCTTACCTGTCTCAGCGGCGAGGGGCACCGCCCCCGCCGGAAGCGGGACTCGCCCCGCGAAGTAGCGGTTGATGTCGGAGAGCGGGGTCATGGCTCAAATAAGGGTGAGGCCGCGCATGTTGCGTTGGGCAAAGCTCAGGATGTCGCGCAATGCGTAAGTGCCGTCGTCGAGGGCGATCATGTCAGCCCCGAAATGCTTGGCTGGTTTCATTTCGCCGGTGATGGTGGCAACTATCCGGCCGCGTCCGCTGATATTGTAAGCCTCATAGGAGGTCATGCCGTCCTCGCCTTGGATGGCTACTGTTTCTTGTCTGATTTCGATGGTCATTGTCGTGTGGGGTTGGTTGGTGCTGGGTATGCGCAATGGTTACGATAAAAAATCGTAGGCTTCCAGATTTATTTACTATTTTTTTCCGTAGCCCTCGGAGAGTCTCAAATCGCCGTCGTTTTTTCTATCACAAAAAGTAACTTGCCCAACATTCATAAACCCTTGCAAAACAGGCCAGTTATACGACTGGCGCTTTTCATAAAAAGCTGAAATTAAAGAAGTTGTCAAAATAACACTATCAACCCATCCTCTCCGCCTATAAAACCTAACTAAACACTTTCCCCCTATGCCCCTTCTTCCTCTTCCCCCGTCCCCCAGTGTGTAGGATGCGCTAGTGTTGTATCTCTTTTCGAATCTTCTATTTTAGCTTCATCTAAAGATGAAGCGTGTAGAAATAGAAGATGTAGAAGAAAAGAGTATACAGACAACACATACAGCTTCTCACGTTTTTGCTTTCGCGTAACGCTCACTCATCGACGCCTCGTGCCGAGGCTACCGTTCGCTCACAAACAAACTCTCAGCATCCTGCTCACATTCTCGGGCGACTCTCGCGCGTTTTACCCGCGCGCGCACGCTGAGGGTTGCGATACGCTCACGGCGATTCTGGGGCGAAATTTAAGTGTTGCTTAAACGACAACGAAGCGGCAACTTGGGAGCGCTGCGCAGACAGCACAGCGCGCGCGAAATTGTCATGAGCACTCCATCCATCGGCCCAGTTGCCCAAGAGCTTTCCACCGCAGGTCTCCGGTCCGAGGTCGTCAAAAAAGGTCAAAGGCAAATTCGAGCCATCGACTCAAATCGCCTTCGAGTCATGTCGGCTGATGTTCTGGGGGCGGTTGCAGATCGATTTGGCGGAGAAAAAGTCGCGGCGCTACTCGATGAGCTTTGCGTCGCAGAGTGCATCACAAACGGCGGACGGAAAATTCCGGACAATCGCACTCGGCTCGCCGCCGTCACTCTGGTGTTGGCTTACTTGGTCGGCCGTCCGATTGAGCGGCAGGAAATCATTTCGGTCAATATGGGTGCCGACGACGAACAAAGATTGCTTGAGAGGCTGGTGGCTTCGCCAGCTTTGAGACAGGCATTCCGCAAGGCGCTGGATGAGGCAGATGCAAAAGCGTTGTCGGTGGGTCCAAATAATGGTTAATCGGGAAAACCGTGTTCCACGCCCATCGTTGCGTTCTTGGTTGGGTTGGAAATCCGGGTTCATAAAAACACATGATTTTTTGGACTCGACAAGAAAGGGAGATTGACCGAGCGTCAACGCATGAAAGCAATCCCGGTCGCAATCCTTGTTCGCGTTTCAACTATGCAGCAGGTCACTGACCGGCAGGTCTCAGAGCTGGAGGCGGTCGCGAAATCCAAGGGTTGGACCATCATCGAAACGATCCGCGAGTCGGTCTCTGGATCGGACCGAACGCGATCCGGCCTCTCTCGTGCTTTGCGGCTGGCTGAGGACAAGGCGATCTCCAAAGTGCTTGTCCATGAGGTGTCGCGGGTGGCCCGCCTTAACTCGGTGGCTCACGACTTCGTCGAGCGGCTGGAGGAGCTGGGTGTGTCGCTCTATTGGCACTCCCAAGCCATCGAGACTCTTTTGCCTGACGGGAAACGCAACCCATCGGCGGCGATCATGTTTGCGTTACTTGCGGAGATGGCTCGGGCCGAGAAAGAGCAACTTGTCGAGCGCATCAACTCCGGACTCGCTGAGGCGAGGCGAAAGGGTAAAGTCCTTGGGAGGCCGGTCGGCTCCCACCTGGAGGCCAAAGAGCTGGTTGCGAAGCATGGTGACATTGCCCGTGCTCTGCGGGCGGGAAAATCTATTCGAGATACGGCAGCCCGTACCGGGAAAGGCGCGAGCACGGTCAAGCGGGTTAAGGTGGCAATGCGTCTTGTGTGACACGGATGGGTCGCAAGTGCCGTTGTGGCTCAAATTTCTCAAAATATGCGCCACAAAGTCTCGATTGTTGCTTAAACGACAACTTTCGGGCATTGTGCGGTCATGTTCGGGGATCTGATTCGGGAGGCTTGTCGGTGGGATACGGCGGCGTGGATGGAGACGTTTGGGAAGATCGAGAAGAAAAATGGCGATCTGGTGACGCCGATCTGCAACGTTTACCAGCGGGAGATTTCGGACATCATCCAATGGTGCCATGAGCACAATAGGCCGTGCCGGATCGTGGCGCTGAAGCCTCGGCAGAAGGGGAGTTCGACGTTTTCGGTAGCAGCCGGATACCGGCGCTTGCAAGCGAAGCGGGCGAGGGGGTTGATCGCCGGTGGTGCGCACTTTCAGGGCAAAAACCTGTTCAAGATCCTTGGGACCTACGCGTCGCATGACGAGCTGGACCCGAAAACGTGCCAGGTGATGGACATGGAGGCCCGGTTCCGCAACGGATCGACGATGGAGCGGATCACGTTGGCGAATGCGAATGCCGGGCGCTCTGGCACGTATCAGGTGTTGATCATCACGGAGGTGGCCTACCTGGCAGAAGAAGGGGTGGCGAACGCAACGAATGTTCTAAACGGTCTTTTGAAGTGCGTTCCGTTCGAGCCGGATACCATTGTGATTCAGGAGTCTACGGCGAAGGGCGCTTCCGGGGATTTTTACGAAACGTTCCAAGGAGCGGTGACGTTCGAGGAATTCAAGGCCGGGAAGAACGGCTACATCAAGGTGTTCGCGCCGTGGTTCGTGTTCGAAGACTCCCGGCGTGATCCAGCGAGCGAGGACATTGCTGGGTGGGAGAGTCTGACGGCGAGAGAGACGGAGCTGGCGGCCAAGTGGAAGCTCGATCTGGAGCAGGTGGCGTGGATGCGGTGGGCGATTCGGGATGAGTGCAAGGGTTCGTTCTCGCGGTTTGAGCAGGATTACCCGTTCGATCCGGAGACGGCGTTTCTGAAGTCCGGGCGCGGGGTGTTCAATGCGATGGGGCTGAAGCACCAGCGGGAGTTGTTGCGGGCGCTCAATCCGCAATACGGGGTGTTTGACAAGGGGCGGAACGGGTTGATCGCGTGGCGTCCTACGGATGCTGAGGAGGCGAGATCCGTTCTGTGGGAGAGGCCATTGCCCGGGCGGCGGTATTTGATCTGTGCGGATACGATGACCGGCGCGGATCAGACGGGTGGGGATGATCCAGACAGTCACGGGGTGTTTGTGTTGCGGGCCGGGTATCTCGATCCGGTGACGCGGCGGTGGGTGGAGCCTGCGGTGGTGGCGAGGAATATGTGCTACTACGATGGGGAGCGGTTCGGGTGCTGGTGGAATATCGATGTGTTGGAGGAGGAGATTTGGCGGATGGCGGCGTATTACGGCAACTGCACGATTGTGCCGGAGATGAATGCGGACCGTGGGTTGGTGGAGCTGCTGAAGCTTCGGGATGTGGCGACGATCTACCAACGGGAGCATTTCAACCAGCGGGAGGGGACGTTGGTGAATGCGTATGGGTGGATGACGACGCCGAAGACGAGGCCGACGATTGTGGAGAACATGGCCCGGGCGATCCGGGAGGCGGGGAAAGGGAAGCCGGGTGAGGGATTGGAGATTCGTTGTCCGTGGGCGCTGAAGCAGTTTGAGAACTTCGTGGTGAAGAAAAGCGGTAAGGCTGAGGCCGCGCAGGGGCATCATGATGACGACGTGATGGCGTTGTCGATCGGGCTGCAAACGATGGAGTTCGCGACGACTTATTTTCCGGAAGAGCGGCAGGAGTATTTGCCGCCGGACTTGCGGGGGCCGATGTTGCCCGGTGGGCGGATGGTGGTGAAGTCCTCTTATCGGTGAGATTTTGTTGCCTAAATGACAACAAGCGGGCAATATGAGGGCATGGCTGAAGCTGAGTCCCCTGGTTTTTCCGCTGCGTTGGAGTATTACCTGTCCCAAGGAGGAGGGATGAGAAATTCCGGGAAACCGGGATCGAAAGCCGGGTGGCGATTTACGGAAGGACGGTTGAAAGGGAAAACGGTTGAGCAGGCGACGGCGGAAGCGAAGCGGATGTGGGCGAGTGCGTCGCCGGAGGTTCGTGAGAAGTATGCGCGTCAGGCAGGGGTTGGGATGTTGGCTCCATCGGAGCGTGCGCAGCTTGAGAGGCAGCAACAAGGGCAATTTTCGGCGAACTTGCAGGGATCGCAAGGTGGTGGGCCGTTGAAAGGGCAAGGGGATGTGGCCGGGGGCGGTCTTCGGATTGGAGGTCTTCGGACTGGTCAGTCTCAAGGATCGTCCTTTGCTGCGAATTTTGCGCCGGGACAGCAGCAGAGCCAACAAGCTGCTGCGACTGCTCCGCAGGAACCGGCCCAGCAAGTATCGACTTCTCCCGCGCCGATTCAAACGTCTGCGCCAACGGTTGGGAGCGCGAATCTGTTTGGGAATGGGGTGAGGAGTGCGGTTGCCGGGGCGCAGCAATCACGTGGTGAGGCGAAGGTGCGGAGTGATGCGGAGTATGGGCAGATTGCGGATCAGAGGAAGGCGGCGGGGTATCCTGCTGAGACGAGGGCGATTCCGCAGCAGGCGGTCGGGGTGCGTGAGGCATCTCCGATGCTTTCGGGAGGAGCGCCGGATGGGCGGATGGTGATTTCGGATGGGACGGCGGCAGGGTTGAAAGATCGGACCGGGGAGCGGGTGAATCCGTTGACCGGATTGCCGTTTGGGTATCGGCCGGGGGATGCGTTGCCGTCCGGGGCGGATGCCGGGATGCAGGAGCGCGCGGGAGCGAGTGTGGCGCGGCAGACGGCGGCGTCTGATCAAGCGGCGGCGGTAAAGGCTGCGGCTGAGGAGGCGAGGAAACCGGCGTATGCGGGACCGCAGATGAGTGAGGTGCCCGGGATGGGGTGGGTTGCGAAGGCGCAGCCGGTGAAAGATGGGAGTGAGAAGATTTCGGTGGATCAGTATGATGCAGCGAGAGGGCGCAGGACGTCCGGAGGATCGACGGCTGGGCAGGATCGGAAGGATTTCGCGATTGAGCAGGAGTTTGGGAGGCAGCAGCGGGCGAAGGCGAAGGATGATAATGGGGCGAAGTTTCAGGCGAAACTTCGGTGAGAATTTTTTTTGATTACGGTCATGGATGATATGTTTCGTCAGGCAGCGAGTGGCGCGGCGCGTCGTGGGGATTCGGATGAACCGGTGTTCGCGCCGCGGATTGCTAATCCGATTTGGAGGCGGAATGTGGGGAATCGGTTTTTCCAGAGGGCGAACAAGGAGGCGATTGCGGCGGAGAATCAGCGTGCGGCGATTTCGGCGCAGGAGGATCGTGAGATGCGCCGATATGCGGATCGTCAGAGGGAGAAGGCGGAAAAGGACGCCGCGGCGGCAGCGAAGCGTCGGAATACGTGGAAAGTCGGGGCCGGGGTGATGATCCGGAAAGATGAGCTCGGGAATGAGGAGGAGTTTGATGCGAATGAACTGGTGGATGATCCTGAAGCTGGGCCGATGGCGCAGCGGTCTCTTTACAAGGGCGCGCTGGCTCAGGCGAAGAGGGATGTCGACGAGCGGGCGTTGAAGTTGAGAGATCCGAGTGATAAGCGGAAGCTGACGGATGCGCAGCGTGTGGCGATTTTGGCGGAGGGGGATGAATTGCCGGAAGAGAGCGACCGCCACAAGGAGTTGAAGAAGCAGTTGATGGATGATGAGGCGCGGACTGCGGATGAGCAGGCTCTACATGAATCCCGTGTGGCAGCGAAGCGGTTGGCGGGCGAAGGATTTTCGGCGTGGAATGCGCGTCGGCTTGCGGAGCGGGAGAAGGGCCCGGAGGTGAAGGATGTGGCGGCGTCCCATCAGGCGGCGCGGCAGGATTATGATCGTGTGGCGGCGGAGCTGGATGCGCGTGAGAAGGATTTGATGGAGCGTGAGGCGGAGTTGGCAAAGCCGGTGAGAGCCGGTGAGGCGGCGGCGCTTGCGCCGAAACAGGCGGAGTTGGCGTCGGAGAGGGAGAAAATCAAAGCGGAGCGTGCTGGTTTGGAAGCTTCCCGACTGAAAGGCAAAGATGCGACTGCGCGGCAGGCGCGCGAAGCGGCTGACCGGATGGACGGGAAGAAGAAGGAGCCGACACCGCGGGATATTGTGGCCGGGTTTATCGGCACCGGTGTGCAATCCCAGCAACTGGCGGGACAGGACCCGGGACGACTGGCAAAGGCGAAAGGATTTTTGAATGAGGCGGGGGTGGATGTGTCGGCAGCGACGGCGGAAGCGTTGCGTGCGGCGGGGGGCGACATTGACAAGGCGATTGCGTGGTCCCGGTTGCAGTCAGAGAAAACGTCTAAATCCGTTGGGGCGCTGGGCGGCTCTCCTGCTGCCGCGACACTTTCGGCAAAAGGGGGAGGGAAAGAATCCCGGACGTATGGAGAGTCGGCGGAAAAGCTGGCGGAGATGAAAACCGCCTTGGATGCGGCCGGGGTGAAGCCGGAGGATCGGGCGGCGCTGATTCAGGACACGGCGAAGGAAACGGCGTGGACGGAGAAGGATGCCGACAACGTGCGTACGTTGTCCAATGGCGATGTGGTGATCAATCCCGGGCGCGTGTTCGGGCAGCGTGCCGAGTTGATGAAGGAGATTGCGGCGTTGCCTGTTTCGGATGCGCAGAAGCTGGATGCGTATCGGCGTTTGGATGCGATGCGGGAGGCGATGGCGGAGCAGGTGGAAATGGACACCTACTTTGCCGATGGTGGATTTCAGGATTTTGTCAAAAAGAAGGTTGAAGAGGGAGTCACGGACAAGGCGGCGATGCTCGATGAGTGGAGTCGTCAGCAAAAAGATCGGAACTGGTTGTTCAAAGGGAAGGATGCGATTCACACCGGGATTGCGTCCGGTTCGATTGGAATCGGCAAAACGGTTGTTGGATCGGCTGCCGGAGTGAGTGCATTGGTGGGAGCCGATGACGTGGCGAAAAGCTTGGCTGGCACGCAGCAGTTCATGGGGGATGCGCAAGGTTCGTATCGTCAGGCTGGTGAGCGCCGCGGATTGACGGGAGGATTTGGCCTTACGACGGACATTTTTGACACCGTTACGCAGATGACTCCGATGTTTTTGGGAGGGTATGCGGCTCAGGGGCTGAAGGGAATTTCGCAGGTTGCGGTGGCCGGCCTGTCGGTTCAGGGGTGGGCGGCGGCTCAGGGGTATGAATCGAAGCTTTCGGATGCGTTGGATTTTGAGAAGGAGAAGTTGGGGCGTGACTTGACGGAAGAGGAGTTGGTGGAGGTGTTGCAGCGCCCGGAGACTCAGCTTTCGGCGTTGGCGAACGGGGCGCAGACGGCGCTTTTGACGAAGCTGATGCCAGGTGGCGCTGAAGCCGCGGCATTGGGGAAAGCTGGGAGCACGATGACGTTGCGGGATTTCCTGTCTCGGGGAGGCGGAAAGCTGCTGAAAGATCAAGGGTTCAGAAATGCCACGCTGGGAGTGCTGAAAACGACGTTGAAGCATGGTAGTGACGAGGCTCTTGAAGAAGGGCTCAACCAAGCGCTGGATGTCCTTATCAGCGGCGTCGGTCTGGATCAGGACATTAATCTTGGTGATGCGCTGGAGGAGACGTTGCATGCGGCCGCGCTGGGCGGGATTGTTGGCGGGGGGATGGGGCATATTCACCGCTCCAAGCCTGTCTCTCTGGATCGGGTGGCGGCGGAAATGCTCTCCCAAGATCCCGATGAAGCGCCGCCGACGCAGGAAGAATTGACCCGTGCGCAGGAACTCGTCGGAATTCCGGCCAGCGGGGATGTGGCGACTGATGCCGCGGAGCAGGTGGAGGGCGTGCGGATCGCTCGGGAAATCGAGGCGAACCAAGTGGAGGCGCTGGATGAACTGGATGCGGCGGAAGCAGAGCTGGACGCGGCGAATCAGGCGGGTGACCCGGTGGCGGTTCAGGCGGCGCAGACGCGGATGGTGAAGGCGGAAGGTCGGGTATCAGCGGGTTGGCAGACTTCCGGCGCGCTGAAGATCGCGCGGGGTGAGCCGTTGACTTCGCTGACGAGCGATGAAGCACGGTCGCTCGGGATCGTGGTGAAGGGTGATAAATTTTCTTCGTTGTCGAAAACAGGACTGAAAGATGCGGGGCTTTCCCGTCCGCTGGTGGAAGCCGGTGCGGATGGTTCTCCGATTCTTTTGGATTCCGTAGCGAAAACGGTTTCTACGGTGGCTCCTACGGCGTCCGGACGCATTGGCATGACGGAAACCCAGGCGAGGCAGGCTGCGGTGGCGCGTGCCGCCCAGTCACAACAGACTATCCAGAAAAGCGCGGTTACGGCCGGCAACACGATGCCGCAACAAGCCGCCGTGGCGGCGGATGCGGGTGCTGTTCCGACATTCCGGGTGACCGGACGGAATGGTACTGTGGTGGAAGTTTCCGCAGCGAATGAGGCGGAGGCGATGCGGCAAGGAGCAGTGGAATTGCCGATGGGCGAACAGGTGACGCAGGTGGAGGCTCTCGGGGCTGCCGTGTCCGCCGCTGCTCCTGCCGCGGAGCCAATGCCTACTCCGGCTCCCGCCGCTCGGGGGAAGGCTCCGGTAATGTCGGAGGTAGCGGTTCCGGATGAGATTCGGAAGGCTGCGAAAAACGGCGCGGCTTTGACCAAAAATGCGACCAAACGTCTCGAACAGGCGATCCGCGTTTCCAATGATCCTGATGTTCTTGCCCGGGCGGAGTGGGATGGAAGGATTCTGGTGAATCATGAGGCCATCGCTGCTCAAGCGTCTGCTCAAGGGCTGGATGCGAAGCAGACGAAAGAGTGGGCGCGGAAGATCATTGATGAGGAAATTCGCCACCTCGCACAGTTCGATGCGGCGAAAGCGCTTTGGGAGCAGGCGGGCAAACCCGATACCTTTGAGCAGTGGCGCGATGCCCATTATGGAGCGATTTGGCAAAATGAGTTCGTAGCGCAGGGGAAGGATCAGATTGTGGCTGATTTGCGCGGGTCCGGGCTTGAGCGCCTTGTTCCATGGCAGAAGGCGATGGAGGGACTGCGGATGATGTCGCAGGTGGATGCTTCCGGGAAGCCTACGGAGGCAGCGAAGCTCTGGCGCAATGTCGGTCAGGATGTGATCGACCACCTCAAGGCGGTGCTGAAGAGCCTGAAAAATTTCGTCAAAGACGCGAAATCGAATCCGACGCTCAAAGCGGAGCTGGATGCGCTGGAACGTGAACTATCCAAATATGAAATCAAACAACCAAGCCGCCGATCTGGCCAAAATCGCCATCAAGTCCCCCGTGAAATTCGCGAAACTGCTGGAGATGGCCAGTCTGCCGAAAAAGAACGCCTTGGTGTCGCTACAGGTGAACGGGAAGCTGCCGAGACACGACGCCCAGAAGTTTTACCATCTCAATCATCCGGATCAGATGTCGGAATCGGCTCCCGAGTAAGTTGGGAGAGGAATGGGGAGAATCTTTCCGGTGTGGTGGATGCCGTGGCGCCGGGTGGCGCGCTCCGGGTGCAACTTGATACACCGGACGCAAAGGGGCTGACCACCGCTTTGACGCATGAATCGAATGTTCAGGTGTTTCAGGATGCGGCGGTGGACACTCCTTCTTCACCGGTGGCTATCGCGGGCGAGCGGATCGACAAAGATTGGGTTTCGTTCTCGAAGGACTCCGGCACGTTGGAAATTCCTCGATCTGAAATGCCTCAAATCAAGGCGGAAGATCGTTCCGCGATGGTGCAGTTCCTGCGGGCGCGTGGCATCGATTATCAGGAAAAGGAGGTTCCTCCGGATCATCTGAAGCCGACTCAGGCGGAATTTTCTCCGAAGAAGGTTGATGCGGCCCGCGAATATCAGGGCGGTGATCGGGCATTGCTCGTTTCCAATGACGGCTATTTGGTCGATGGCCATCACCAATGGTTGGCCAAGTGGTTTGATTACTCGACCGAGCCAGTGCGGGTGATTGAGCTCAATGCCCCAATTCGTCAGATTCTGACTGCATTGCAGGACATGCCTAGTGTGGAAACCGCTGAACAAGACAAGTCAACTCGTCTTAAATCGCCGGAAGACAAGCAAGAGGAATCAACTCGTGCTAAATCGGGCAATATCGGGAAAAATTCCCACGGCAATCCCATTTCCAAAGATGAACGCGGAGTCCGTTCCTATATGGAGCGAGGAATCAAGCGGAGTCAGCCGGTGGGTTTTGTTCCGGGGAGAGATGGAGCGTCGATTGATTTCGATTCTCCGGAAGAGTTGTTTCGGAAAGGATATAGGGATTTCCTGACAGCGGAGGAAGTGGAGAAGTTTCAAGGAGGCGAATTGCCGCCTTTGACGGAACAGCCATCGTTGAGCGCTGGCGAACAGCAGCTCAAGGATGCTTTCAAAGGGTTTGTGGATGGCTTGGATGCGGCTCCGTTGGGCGATGCGGTGCAAACCTTGCTTGAGATGGAGCCGATATTGGCGGATGCGTCCGTGTTTCAAGGGGTTTCCGATCGCTCGCAGTTGAGGAAAATCGGAGAGCGGGAGTATGCGAAGCTGCTCGACCGGGAGCCGGTGAACCGACGCGATGGGAGGAAATTTGAATTTACCCTTAAGCAATTTGGTAAGCCGAAGTCTCACAGTGCCGATCCGCGGATCATGAGGTTGATCCCGTCGTTGCCTGAGTTGCTGGAAAACGCGGTGTTGCTGGATTCGTCGCCGGAGACCGACCAATACAAATACAAGAACATCAACGGCTGGCACACCTACGGGGTTCGCGCGGTGCTGGATGGGCAGCCATTGTTCGTGCAACTTTCCACTTTCGAGCAAAACGGGGTGGAAATGGTGGCTCTTTACCACGATCACAACGTTTTGTGGGAAGACGCCTACTATTGGGGCATTAAAAATGGCGGGAGCGACTCAAAGGGACCAACTGACTCGGTAACAAACCAAGCGGTTATGATGAGTGCTCTCGCCAGAAACAATCTATACCGCTTGATGACCAGTGTCAACAAGGGGTTGGATGCCGCGTCGCTGGGTGAGAGTTACACGCAGGGAGTTCCCGCGGCACAGATTGGGCAATTCGTGTCCGCCGCGCAGACGCTCATTGCGGAAGGGGTGAAGACGCCGGAAGCGCTTGGCGCGGCTCTCGACAAGATTTCTCCAAGACTCCGGACGTATTCGGAGGCGGTGTGGAGTGCGTTTCGGATGGTGGACCCGTCTTTGCCTGTGGGGGTGAATTGGGGAGAGGTATATGCAAAGGAAAGTACGGTTTCCTATGCACGTCCGGAAAACGTGTCTAAAAAACCGGAAAATGTAAGCACATCCGAATCCACAAATAAAGAAAACGCCCCTTTCCTTAAAAAGGGGGGCTCCCAATTTAAAGGAAACGATCATTCCAAAACGATTGCGGAGGCGACGCGGGATGCGGCTCTTTCCGGCGGGAAAATCGACAAAAAATCCCTCAAAAACGATGCTCTTTCTGCGAAGGAGCAGGATGAAGCGATGGAGCTGGGGCTTGCGATGGCTGCGAAGAAAATCGCGCAGTCCGGCCAAGTGGGGGAACATGTGTTTCAGCGGTTGGTGAAGCTGCATGAGGACGCGCCGAGCCTGACGGCCAAAACCAGCGAATCGAAAATCAATCAGGCCTATTCGACGCCCGCGCCGTTGGCATGGGTGGCGAGCCGTTTGGGCGAAGTGGTGGCTGGCGAGGTGGTTTATGAGCCATCGGCTGGTCACGGGATGCTGCTGCTGGAAACCCGTCCGAATCAGACGATTTACGCGAATGAGTTCGATCCGGCGAGGATCGGGCGGATGCGGATGCGTGAGGAAGGGTGGAACCTCCATGAGGGAGATGCGATGGCGTATGAGCCGCATGACACTCCGGACCGGGTGGTTGCCAATCCTCCGTTTGGAGCGGTGATGCAGGAAGACGGCAGCAACCAAACCTTCGAGACGGCGGCAGGACCCACCAAGTCCATCGACCACGCGATCATGCTGCGGGCGCTGGAGCAGATGGCTCCGGATGGACGGGCGACGTTCCTCATTGGCGGACCGCCGAAAACGGCGAAGAGCGAAGAGGGGCGCAAGGCGTTCTACACCCGTAAACAGGACTTTTTCAAACACCTGCATGAGAACTACGGCGTGGTGGACCATTTCACCGTCTCCGGAGAGCTTTATCAGAAACAGGGCGCTGGATGGCCGGTGGATGTCATCACCATTCAGGGCAAGGAGCCGTCACGGATTGCCTTGCCGTCCGCCAAAGTTCCGCGTATGATTTCCACGTGGGATGATCTTTTCAAAACCACACAATTGACCGATGAGCAACGAATCCAAATCAATCGCATCACTGAGGGAGAAATGCGCGAAGCAGTTCGCGACATGGTGGATGACCTCGGACGAATTGGAAAATTGGGAAGAACGGAGTCCACAGGCGAACAGTCTGGAGAAAATCGCGGAGAGGCTGCATCGGGAAGACAAGCTGTATCTTCCTCTCCCCAATCTGAGGGATCGGAAAATGCTGAGAATCGAGCCTCTGGCGGAATGGATTCTCGGAGCGATGCAGGTTCTCAACGTGAATCCGCCAGAGTGGTGGAACGATCCGGACGTGAGCGAACTGGAGCACGTGATGGATCTGGTGGGATTGCTGGAAGACGCGGCGATACCACTGGAACCCAGCGAAATGCGGTAGCGTCTGGCAAGTTTCAGGCGCAATACACGCCGTTCAGTGGGGCGAAGGGGCTTGATACGCTTTTGCCAAAAAACATGGTAGAGCCGGTTTCGGCTGCTTTTGAACGGATCAAAAGCGACGTTGGGGAAGATTTCACCGGCTTTGTCCGGTCCAAACTCGGGTATCCGGAAGAAACCGACATTGGCAAGTTCCTTGCGGGGGAGCAGATCGACGCGGTTGCGGCTGCAATTTGGAACTTCGAGCGAGGTGGAGCACTGATTATTGGTGACCAGACCGGTATCGGGAAAGGACGGATTGCGGCGGCGCTGATGAAGTATGCCGTGCATCAGGGATTTACACCGGTATTCATGACCCAGAAGCCATCTCTGCATGACGCGATGTTGGTGGATGATCTGGCTGACATTGAAGCGGATGAAGTGAAACCGGCCGTGATGGATACCCGTCTTCAGTTTGATTCCGCGAAAAACCGGAAGCTGGAGTTCGGTGAAGCCTTTTTCAAACAGGTCACTGAATCAGGGAAATTGCCGGAAGGATCGAATGCGGTTTTCGTTACTTACGATCAGATTCAGGCCGACGATGCAAAGGGTTTATCGAAAGCGGAGCGTGCCCGCGCTCGTAATAATCATGAAGCCCCGCCTCATAGCTGGCGGATGGAAGCGCTCAAGGCTCTTGCTCCAAATTCGGTGATTATCCTGGATGAAAGCCACCTTGCCTCCGGTCAAAGTACTCGAGGTTGGCGGGTGGCTGACATTTTGGCACGTTCGCCACGGGTTTACTATTCCTCCGCCACTTCAGTGAAACGCCCGGAAAACATGGGCATTTACTTCAAAACCAATGTCGGACGAATGACCGGCGGGGATATGACAAAGGTGACCGAACTGATGAATCGCGGCGGCGTACCAGCGATGCAGGTGGTTTCCTCGATGCTGGCGCGGGATGGCCAATATCTGCGGCGGGAAAGGAGTTTCGATGGAGTGAAATTCGAAACGTCCATTGCGGAGGAAAATTCCACCCGTGACCGCCAGCTTGCGGACAATCTCACACACGGCTTGCGCCAAGTCGTCATGGTTCAAGACACGATGCGGCAGGCGGCAGACGTGGTGAACAAGGTGATCGCCTCCGCCGGGAAGCGTTTGGGGGTTCCCGCGTCGAACCGAGCGAAACTGGAAACGGTCAATTTTTCTTCAAAGCTTCACAATATCGTTTCCCAATACCTGCTTGCGATCAAAACGGCGTCGGCGGCAGACCGGGCGATTGAGGAGATTCGTTCCGGCAAGAAAGTCGTCGTCAGTGTCCAGAGCACGATGGAGAGTGCAATTGACGCGCTGGAGGAAGGTGGATTTCCGATGACCTACCAAGGGTTGGTCTTGCGGTATCTTGACCAGATGCGCTTCATGACCAGCGGAAAAAAAAGCTGGGGTAAGGGAGAGGTGGAAACTTTCGAGGTGACCGAAAATGGTCCGCCTGATTTGGAGCGCCTGTCGAACCGTGAGCTTCAGGATCGTATGGTGAATCTTTCCACCGACGACAAAGGAGACAAGGTGGTAGCGGTCGATAATCGAATTGCCGCGGAAATCATGCGTCGTGCGATGTGGGACGTGTATGAGCAGGCACGAGAAGAAATCCAGAAGGTGGACTTCGGTGATCTGCCGCTTTCCCCCATCGACGCAATGCGGCAGGCGGTGGAGCGCGCCGGAATCCGCACGGGAGAAATCACCGGCCGCGCCCGCGGTATTGATGAAAACGGTGAGATCTACGTTCGCGACAAATCCGAGATCGGTCAGCAGGCGGCCGTGAATGCGAAAACCGGATTCAATGACGAAAATCTCGACTTTCTGGTCATCAACCAGAGCGGGTCAACCGGCATCAGCCTTCATGCTTCGGAGAAGGCGAAAAATCAGGCGAAGCGGGTGATGATCGTCGCCCAGCCGAATCTGGACATCAATGAGTTCATGCAGACGTTGGGTCGGATTCACAGGTCCGGACAAGTGTCATCGCCGGAATTCATCCTTTTGCAAACCGCGCTTCCCGCGGAGAAGCGTCCGGCGGCGATCCTCGGGCGGAAAATGGCGATGCTCAATGCGAATACGACTTCCAATGCGAAGACGGACGTGAGCGAGGGCAATGCGTCGGTGGACATTTTCAACAAGTATGGAGACGAGGTGGCGTTCAGAATTTTGGAGCGCGATCCCGATCTCCAAGCGCAGTTGCGTTTGCTCGGCGGAGCGATGGAGAAGCTTTTCGATGGAGACAAGCTGGTTTCCTTGCAGGAGGCGGAAAAAACGTTGGCGGAACAGCCGGACGGCTATCTGTCCCGCTCGATCACGGGTTATCTCGCGGTGCTTCCGGTGGAAGAGCAGGAGATTTTCTGGGAGAAGGCGGTGGCTGATTATTCCGCCTACATCGCGTATCTCGATCAGATTGGGAAAAACGACCTTGAGGCAAAGGCTCTGGACCTGAAGGCAAAAACCATCGGCAAGGAAGAGTTCACCCCTCAGGGCGAGGGCGATTCTGCATTCGATGAGCCGTCTTTCATCGAAACGGTGGAAACGAAGGCCGGGAAAGAGCCGCTTGCCGGTGAAAAGGCGGTGGAAACGGCTCGTTCCGCGAAAGCGAAAGCGGGAGAAGCGTATCAATCCTACGTCACTGCGGCGAATGAGGCGATCCGTGATGCGGAAGCCTCCAAGGCAAAGCGTGTGCTGAAGTGGGATGAGGAGAAGAAAACTGATTTCCTCGCGAAGCAGCGGGAGGCCCGCAACCTCATCGCCGGGGCCTTCCAGAATATCGGCAAGTTCGGCAGCGTCGCCCGCGAAGACGGCACCACCGGCATGGCGGTGCTGGAATCCATCAAGCTCGACAAGAGCGCTCTGCTCACTCCAAGCAAGCAAATCGCCATCCTGCGGGTGAACGACAGCCGGGAGACGATGCGTGTGCCGGTGACCAAACTGGCGGAAGCTTTCACGGTTTCCCCCGATGAGTCGGCCAAGGAGTGGGATGAATCCCGTGATGTGGGCGGAGTGCGCCAGATCGTGACGGGCAACCTGATCGCCGCGATGGAACAGGTAGGGAACTCCGGCAAGGTGGTCACCTACACGACGGACACGGGAGAAAACCGGATGGGCCTCCTGCTGCCGAAGAATTTCACGGCGAAAGCCCAAGTGGACGCTTCACGCGTGGCGGTGAAAACGGCTGACGATTTGATCTCCCGGATTGCGGCCCGGCAGACCGTGACGAGTGGGGACATTTCTTTCACCGCTCCCGGTCTTCTGCGGGTTCCGGCCTCCAAAGCGGCGGGCGGCAAATACTGGCAGAATCCGAAGCTCAACGCTTTGGCCAAAAACGGGCATTTCATCCAAGTCGGCAGTGAGATGCGGGCGCAGATGACGGAGGAAAACCTCCGCGAAGCCTTCTATCACCTTACCGGAATGGGCGAGCACTTCACGACGCCGCGGACGGAAGGGCTGGATGCCGCTCCGCTTTCGGATGGACAGGAGAACGCTGAGGCGGTAGATTCTCCGGGCAATGTCTTTGGAACAACTTACACCCCAGTGCCAGCGTCTGAGCTCACCTCTTGGCAGCGGGACGCATTGCGAAACGCGGAAGCCATCTCAGGACGCGGAAGCCTCAATTTGGTTAGGCTCGAACCCGAAAACAATCCGGGGAAAAGAGGCTCCGAGTCGGGGATTCGATATGTACAAGGGTTGTTCCAGGTTTTCGGGAAGCGTGTCGCTTTTGTAAAAGGGAAGACCCAAGCATTCCCGCTCGACGGGATGGTCGCGACAAGCGATCTGAACACCATCATTATTGATGCGGATGCCCACCAGGGAGTTTCCTACCTCATGGGCCATGAGCTGGGGCATTCGATCCAGCATCAACGCCCGGAGCTGTATGACGCGCTGAAGAAGGAGATTCTCTCGCTCGCGAAGGATTGGGGTGATTACGACGCTTATCTGGCGAAACGCAAAGAATACGACACGCTAGAGAAGCGCGAGGTGGAGTTTGTGAACGACTTCATCGGTAGCCAATTCGGGGAGCCGGAGTTTTGGAGAGCGCTGCATGACCGGAACAAGGGAGTGTTCGGCAAGCTGGTGGATGCGGCGTTGGAATATCTCGCCAAGATCGGCGGACGGATCGGTAAGCTGCACCGGGACGTGCGCCCGTATTTCGACAACGTGGAAGCGGCTCGCACCGCGCTGGTGAATACGCTGGAATCCTACCAACAAGGGAAGTTCCCGGATGAGTCCCAGCGCAAGGACTTGAAGGATATTCCGGATTCCGAATACGGACTTTCCGCTGCCTCGCTCGGCGACGGGGAACCGACGCAAAAGGAGCGCATCCAAGCGCTGCGGGAACGGGCACGCAAGAAAACGGCGGTGAGTCCCGAAGCGGTGAAGGAACTGAAATCTCAACAGGATGCGTTTCGCGGCCAGGGCAAGGTGATCGGCCGTCCCGATCTGGCGAACATTTCCGGAGATGAATCGGTGCGCGAGTTCGTCGATCTTCAGGATGAAATTCGCAAATTGAAGATGGAGACCGAAAGTCACGCCCAGTGGAATGCTGCGGCACGGCGGAAAGCGGATCAGCATCCGGGCGATGTGGAGGAAACGATTCTCGAAAATGCTTTCACGAATTACGGACGCCAGCTTCAGCCGGAGGATGTAATTGCTGCCAAAATCGTGATGGAGCGCAAGGTGCGCGAAGCGGGCAACGATCTGGCCAAGCATGAAGAGGCAGCGATGTTGGTGCAGGGTTATCGCCATATTCGTGCGATTCAGGCGCGGACATTGGCGGCTGGCTACGATGCATTCAAGAAGCCGGAAGAACGGAATAGAGAGTATTTGGCGACGGCGATTTATACGCTTCCACGCAAAACCATGGATGAGATCGAAAATCGTTCGCTTTCGCCGGAGCAGGCGAAGGAGGAAACGCGCAAGGCTTTGCGGGAGCGGCTGAATAAGCTGGAGCGTGAATTGAAGAAAATGGGCGTTTCCTTCGATGAAATTCTTGGAGGTCAGGTTTTCCTCTCCCTGTCGAAAACGAGGTTGATTCAAGATGCGTTGGAAAAACGTAATCCTGCGGAACGCATGGCGATTTCCATGATTCAAAAAGGAAATCCGCTCGCTCGCATTCGCAAAGCGACCGGTTTGCCAGACGAGAAAATCAAGGGTCTCTATCACTCAGTGCGTCAGGAACTGGCCTCTAAGCTGCGCGACAAGGTGAAGGCGGGATTGCGGTTGGAGGATTTGCGCGATGAAGGACTTTCGGCAGCGGCGCTGAACGCGGCGACTTTGACGGATGAGGAGATCGACGCTGAATTGGATCGGATTCTCGGCTCAGGTTTTGGTCTGAATGAGGACTTCCTGAGCCCCAACAAGAGCGCAATGCGTCGGAAGAAGAAGGTGGAGATCGATCCGGTCAAAGCATCATGGACCCGTCCTGAATTCACGGATGGGCTGAATGCGTATGATTTCGACACCAAGGATCGCAGCGAGATCATGCGGCGGGTGGTGGCCTTGCGGGATATTGCCGGAGCGGCGGGCAAGGTGGAATCCCTCGCTGGAGATAAACGGGCGAAGGCGGACAAACTGATCTCTGAAATCGAAAAGATTCTGGCAAAGTCCAATACCAGCATCCGCGAGGTGATTTCCTCCGGCAAGGCGGTGGAAGATTATCGTTTTGACATTTCAGACCGAAACCATCTGATGATTCTGGCGAGGACGATTCAAGGGCTGGATGCGGACTGGATCGACAAAGCTCAGGAATACGCCTTTGCCTCGATGCTTTCCGGACTGCAAACGATGCTGGTGAACGGTCTGGGGGTGACGAACACGATTTGGCAGGCCACGGTGGATCGGGGATTTGAAACCGCGGTGAACGCATTTTTCAAAGACCCGGAGTCCGCGTCTCTCGGTGAGGCTAAATATATCCTCAAGGCGACGGGTCCTTTGTTCTCCCGTGCGTGGGGCAATGCGATGGCGGCATGGGGTTCCGAGACTTCCTTTTTCGAGGAAGACGTTCTGAATCGTCCGCCGGACCTGTCCCGGCTTGCGGAAGGAGTGACGGGATACCGAACCGGAGTGATTTCCGGGAAAAAAGGACGCATTCTGCGGACGGCAACCCGAATCCTGCTCGCGACCGATGACGCGATGAACACCGCCCGTGCCTGTGCGGAGGTGGGAGCCATGGCCTATCGGGTGTGTCGGGTGGAAGGACTGAAGCCGGGCACAACGGAGTTCGACCGCGAGATGAAAATTCAGGTCAACACTCCCGGCAGCATCGCATGGCAACTGGCTGCGAGGAAAGCGGTGGACGGCACGTTCAATGCCGCGCTACCGGGCCAAAAAGATGTGACAGGGAAAATGGTGAGATCGCGGGTTCCTTCCGATCTCGTGGGGTCTGGCATTCATGGGCTGTCGCAAATCTTCACCCTGAAAGAGGGTGATTCGATGGCCGTGAAAGCGTTCCGGGCCTTGGCTAAAGTTTTGTTTTTCCCGTTTGTCAGGGTACCATACAACATTCTCAAGCAGGGTGTGGAGCGGACGTTGAATCCGGTGAGCATGCTCGATATCGCCGCCCTCATTGGTGGAAATTTACGGATTCGCGATGGAAAATGGACGCTGAATGCGAATGGCGGAAAACAGGAACTGATCGAACGTCTCGGCAAGCAACTGCAAGGCGCGTCTTTGATGCTGTTGTTGGCTGCATCAGGGGCCGGGGAAGGGGATGACGATGATCTCGAAAAACCCATCTTGATTACGGGCAGCCGTCCGATTGGAGAAACGAAGAAAGGTGAGCGTCAGCTCGGCTACCGCGCCGGGGTGAGCGCCTTCCAGATTTCCATCAAACTGCCAGGCAACAAGCGGTTGAGTGCGGGGTATGGCCGGATCGAGCCTTTCGCCACCCAACTCGGGGCGACGATTGATATGATGCGTTCGTTCAAAATGGTCAGCAAAGGCCGGGCTACCTTTGGTGAGGCTGGCGGCAAGGTGCTTTCCGGATTGGTGGCACAGGCGAATGACAAAACAACGCTTCGCGGCATGTCCGATATGATCGCGCTCGCCTCTGGCGATCGTCCTTTGGATCGCTACGCCGCGGATCGGATCGGTATCATTGTGCCAAACATGCTGAAGCAGGCGGTGCGGGAAACCGATCCGGTGTTCCGGGAGAAAGGACAATCGTTCTCCGAGATGCTCGCGCAATCTCTCTTCCCTTACGGCCAGCAGGAAGCGGCGCGTGACCTATATGGCAATGAAAAGACCAAGGCGGGGAACGCTTTGACGCGAATCTTCGACCCTACGGATACAGGGATCAAAGAGATGTCGGTAGCGGATCAGGTGATCTTCAACTGGAACCGCCAGAATCCATCTGACACGAAGGCCCCGCAGGAGCCGAATTACAACTACAAGGACCCGGTGACTGGCAAAAACCAGCGGATGACGCCGGGACAGCATGCGAAATTCTCGGAAATCGCCGGAAAACGCGCCGAGGTGTTGCTTAAACGACAACATTTCAATATCAAGAACCCGACCGAATACGACATGAAGCGTTTGGAAGCAGCTCTGACAGAGGCGAGGACCTTCTCCCGGGCGATGCTCTTCAAGAACCCCAAATGGAAGACTCTGTAAGCCATGCCAGCGACTGAACAACTGCAACGAGTGATCGATGAGGCGGATGGACTGCCGCCGGTTCCGGATGGCGATCTTCAGCCGCGGATGCCATTCGGCACCTCCTACCAGCTCACGCTGGAGCAGGAGCAAGAGATGATCGACCACGCGATGCGCCGATATGTGGATCTCCGTGACGAGGTGGGACTTGAGCAGGTGGATGACGGCCAATGGTGGCTGACGAATCCGGGGGTGGATCAGAACGATCCGCAAAACGTGAACCGGGCGGAGCGCTCCTTCATGGGCAAGCGGGTGCTTTACGATCTGGTGTATCGGAACGATGTGGAGCACAGGCCGTATATTCTCGGTGGGGTTTTCGCCGAATCGAATCTCGTGGTGCCTTTGGCCCGACGCATCGTGCGGCAGATGACGGCGAGGGCGACGAATTACTTCTTCGCGACCGATCCGTGGTTTTCCGCCTATCCGGTGGGCGACAATGACCGGGAGGTGGCGCAGCGAGCGGACAAATACATGAAGTGGAAAATGTCCAAGGCGAATCTTCAGGCGCAGGAGTCTTTGGCAATTGAGCGGGCTTTCGTACTTGGGGAATGTGTGGTGAAAACCACATGGTCGCGGAAGGAGCAGCTTTACAAAACCTTCGCCAACGTGATGTTGGCAGACACCGGTGAGCCGCTGATGGCTGCGGACGGTGATTACATTCTCGATACGGACGTGCTGATCCCGCAAGTGGTGATGGACCCGGAAACAGGGGAGGAAATTCCGAATCCGAACGGTTTCCGGATACTGAAACGAGACGGTGTGACTGTGGTGCCTCTTGAACCTGTTTTCGAGCGTTTGCTGATCCAGCGCAGAATCACCCATTACAACGGGCCGGAAGCGGAATGCGTCCACTTCATGGATTTCCTCTGTCCGATGGATGCGAAGACAATTCAGGATGCGGATTGCGTGATCCATGTCTTCGACCTGCCGGTGATGGATCTGGCGGACCGGTGGCAGCGGGATCAGGTGGCGAATGGAGCTGAGGCGAGTATGGAGGCGAAGAAGAAAGCCATCGATCTGATCCAGAATCTGGCGGATGAAGGGGGAGAAGCAAAAAGTGCGCAATCTGCCTATCGTCCGGAACAGGATACCTGGAATCAAGGAGTGAACCGGGACCCGGTGGCGAGAATCGCGGAATTTTACCTTCGCTACGATGCGGATGGAGACGGCATCATGGAAGAAATCATGCTGGTGCTCGATCTGAACTCCCGAACACCGATCTTCTACGATTATGTTGCGAACGTGACGCCGGACGGCTTACGGCCGTTCTCGGTGGTGAAAGTCAACGAGATGCCGGGGCGCTGGTACGGCATCGGCGGCATGGAAATGTTTGAAACCACTCAAAACATCGTTGATCTGACGATGAACCGTTGGAATTTTTCCGAAAGTGGCTCCGGTGTGGTGAAATTCTGGAAGCCCCACAATACGCTGGAAGGGCAGGCGAATCCGTATCTGAGATTGAACAACGGAGAGACCTACACGCCGCGTGGTAACATGACCGGCAAGGACTGTCTCGATGTGGTGGATGTGCAGCAAGGTGGGAAGAACGTCAATCTCCGGGAGATGATCGAGTTCTTCATGCAACTCGCCACCAACGAAAGCGGTGTGGCGAATGCGAACGATTCCCGCGCGGCTGGTCTCGATACTGGCAGGCTGGCCACCGGCATCCGCAATATCGAGCGCTCCGGGCAGGAGATGTTCGCCCTTTATCTGAACCATCTGGAGCCAGGTGTGACGGATGTCCTGCGCCGGATGATCCGACTGGTGCGGGCGAATCTCGACGAAAACGAGGTGATGACGTATTTCGAGGACGGGCCGAATGGCGAACCGGAGAAAGGTGGGCTGGTAAAGGTGAGTGGCAAGGATCTGATGGATGTGGATCTGGATGTGGAAATCCTTCTTTCCCGCTATCGTGGCGAGCAAGTCATTGAAAGCTCGGGGCAGGCGGTGGACATTGTGGAAAAATACTATTCTTTGCCCTTCCTGGTGCAGCAAGTGACGGCCCAGCTCTACCGCGACATGCTGCGGGCGCTGCAAGTCCAGAACGCCGATCATCTCATCCAACCGATCGACCTGCCGCCGATGCCGCCGGGACGCTCGGTGAATCCTCAAATCCCGCAACAACGCCCACGTGTGGCTGGCCCGAATTTATGAATCACGCTTTCGATGCCATTGCCGGCGAAAATTTCCGCTGCGCTTCCGTGCTGAAGCGGACTCCGGAATTTAACGAATGGTTTCTCCCGCTTTTACAAAAAAGACAGGAAGAGCTTTCAGACATGATCCTTCATCACGAGATGCCGGAGACCGAAAGGGAACACCTGCGGCAACGCTACCTTGAACTTTCGTCCATCATGAGGATCGTGGATGACTCGCTTGATTGCGTGAGGAAGCAGGATACGGTCAGGTGACTCGCTGCCCTGTGGTGGAGCTATATTTTCCTCCGTAAGTCCAATATTCCAAAGCTTCGAACTGAATAGAAGGCACGCCGCTTGCGCCATGTGGCTGATGGGCGCGAGCTTGCAATGTAATGGTTTTCCCAAAAGCCTTAAGGCTTGCAGTGGCATCGATGGTGTAGTAGGAACTGGGTGTGTTGCTGATGATCTCGCCTATTCCAGTAGATCCTGATGTTCCGAATTTTTGAAAATAGATTCCGTTGGAGTCTTGATCGGTGGTTCGCCATTTACCCCCGCCTGCTGGATTATTGAAATTAAGAAATATCTGAAGAAGACAATATTGGTAGTCGTTTGGACCGGGGTTCCAAAATAGCACTCGGGGAAATTCCCTCGCGTAATAATGTAGTTCGCGTTCGTTCGATGGAACACTGTAATGCTCGTCTCCAGGCTTAAAGATAAGGGAGGAAATGTTTTGATCGAAAGGAGAGGGATATTCGTTTCCCATCGAAGAGTCTTTACCGATTTGCGTGCCATGAACTCGCCACCGTTTCACTCCGAATGCTGCCGCCGTAAGGAACTGTGGAGAGGCGTTGACGGTATCCAGAGGCATCTCCCAGTCTGCTTGCTGCCTTATCGGAGTACTGGTGCGTAAAATGAACATGATTTTATTAGCCAACAGATGACCCAGCGCTTGGGTAAACTGCCATTCGACCGTCGATATTGCTCATCATGAGCACCATGTGTCCTGACGACCACTTGTTGACGATTTTATTTCCGGCAACCTCTCCCAAGCTCAATCTGAACTTGGTTTGCTCCCATGATTCGCTGGTGAAAGTGACTGCATCCCCCGGCGAGGAAGAGGCGACAAGGGCCAACGTGATGGTTCCATCGGAAATGGTTCCTTCAAGGATGATGTAGTTCGCCTTGTTGACTGTCCAGTTTGAGACTTGATTTAGCCCGCCTCCGAGAATGTCTCCGTTATACATGACCCCCGGAGTGACTTTTACTTTGTTGTCCGAGAGATAGGGTGTCCATGCGCGAGAACCGTCGTCATGATTGAATTGAGTGAGCTTCCGCCCGAGAATCTCCATTTTATGAGGCTGCCCGTTAATCTCAGCATCAATCTTCGTCCGGCTCATGCCGCGAGTAATGCGCTCGATTTGAGGTCCGCCGACCCGTGGGATGACTTGTTCGCCTGCCATGAACGTCAGGATAGATTTATTTGTTGCCTAAACAACAAAATTTGTCATGCTGTCCGGCATGAATCAAGATGATCAGGCGAAAGCCGACCTTGAAACGAACGAAGCGGGTTCCGAGGTGGATAACCATGCGGAACATGACCCCTCTGAAGGGGCGACCGACCTTGACTCTTACAACAAGCTCGTCGGCGATCTGATGTCTTCTCAGGCGGAAGCCGAAGAAGAGGAGGAAGCTGCCGAAGAATCTCAGGAAGAGGATGGGAACGGGGAGGAAGAAGAGGCGGAATCCGAAGAGGAGGCTGATGCTGAAGAAGAAGAGGAAGAGGAGCCCGACGATGAGCCGAAAAAGGCAAAAAGCATTCGGGTCAAACCTTCCGATGAAATCGAAGCAACAGCGTTTGCCCTGAAACGGCAAAATCCGAAATGGTCTCTCGATGAATGTCTTTCCAAAGCCAAGCTTGTGCATGGTGATGAGGCGTCCGCTGAGGACGGTTCCGATCCGGCATTGCCGAAATCTCTCGATGAGGCAAAAGATCGGCTGAAGGAACTTCGCACCGCGAAGAAAAAGGCATTCGACGATCTGGAATTTTCCGAAGCCGCTCGTCTTGATTCTGAAATCGATGATCTGCGCGACCATATGGACGCGCTGAAAGTCCGCGAGACCGACCAGCAACGTGCCCGTGAGAGCGAATTCACCGAAGCAGTGAAGCTCTCCCAGGAAAAAGCGGTGCTGCTCTATCCCGCCACCACGGACGCCAACAGCGCTTTGGTAAAACGGATGGAAGAACTCGACGCCCAGATGCAGGATGATGATAATCCTCTTTTTTATTCCCCGGACAAGGCTTTCAAACTGGCTCAAATGGCCGCGAACGATCTGGGCATCGCACCCCGGAATCCAAAAGCGCCTGCGAAGCCGGTGAAAAAGACCGTGCCAAGTCGCCCCGTGCAACCCGCGAGCGGTTCCGCTCGCTCATCTACTCCCGTCTCCTCGGCTGCGAAGCTGGATTCGGCGATCGATGATCTCCAAAGCATGGACGATTACGAAAAAATGGTCCAAGCGCTGGGGGTTTCCGGCGACTGATTCAGGCGCAGAGTGAAGGAGGCGTTGTTACCTAAACGACAAACCTTCAACTCAAATGGCACAAGATTATACACCCGCCAACACTGGCGGAGCATTGGCTGCAATGGCCCCGGATTCCGTCCGGAAAATTTGGCATAAGGGATTCCTCTTCGCCGAAAACAACGCGGATTTCTTCGCTCAGATGGAATCCACCAGCAACAAGGCGCTCGTCCGCGTGAAAACGGATACGGCCGCCGGAAAAGGCCAGGAAATCACCTTCACCAACATGAGCGGCTTCTATGATGAGCCGCATCACGGTGACGACCTCTTCGAGACTCCTGACGATTTCGAGGAAGTCCTCATCGACGACTTCAGCATGATCGTGGACTGGATTCGTCACGGCACCAGCTTCAACGAACGCATGGAAGAAGTGATGGGCATGCGCGGCGAGATCGCCAGCGGCTTCAACACGCAACTCGGCGAATGGCTCGGACGGCAGAAGACGGAAAAACTCTTCGCCGAATTCCAACTCAACCTGAACAACGAAAACATCGTCTACGCAAGCGGCAAGACCCTGAACACTCTGGGCAGCGCCGATACCCTCGCGTGGGATGAGGTCGTGAACATGGGGCAGGCGATGAAGCCTCTCGGCGGACTTCCGGCCAACATCGCAGCAGCAGGTAGCAAGCAGCCAATCTGGTCTCAAACGGTGATTCCCACCGAAGCGGCCCTTCTGAGTCTCAAGCTCGATCCGGACTACAAGCAAGTCCTGCGCGAAGCCGACAACCGCGGCGGACAAAACACCTTGTTCCGTGGCGGCTACCGCGACATCGACGGTCATTCCATCGTGCCCTACAATCCCATCGACCACGATGGAGTGGGCGCAATTGGCTCCTTCCTCAATCCGAAGGCTCAGTTGGGCGTGGCGATTGCTGCGGGAACCACGGACATCGACATCACCGGCGGCGGCAACGCGACGAACGCGGCGATCACCAAGAAGATGTACTTCAAGTACTTCCCCGGCTACGCCTACAAGTTCAGCGCCACGCAAACTTTCAGCCCGGTCTCGGAAACCCGCTACCTGCTGATCGTGAACCCATCCAATGCCGCGACCGATCCGGGCAAGATCGGCATGTATGCCTACACGACCGGCAACAACGGGAACAAGATCACCATCACCCAACGTCTCGGTTCCGCCGCTTCCGGCGCACGGGTGACGACTCTGGGGGATGTGACCTGGAACACCGGCGCATGGGCAGGACGGCACACCGACGTGCATCCCTCCAACGCGCTCATCATCCCCTGCAACAGCAAGGGTGTGCCAATCGGCGATACGCTGATGCTGGGCCGGATGGCTGCCATGCGCGGCTACGGCAAGTACCGTGGCCATCGCTCGCAGGACTCCAAGGAGGGTGGCTTCGTCACCCAACGCTTCATCACTTCGGTGTTCGGCCAAGTGATTCGCAAGGACCGTCTGGGCCGCCATCCGGCGGTGATGCGTCTCCGCCATGCGATCACCTACCCGCATCTCAACCTTCCGGTGATTGCCTAACTGACCACTCAGCGCGGGAGCATCAAAACTCCCGCGCTGAGAAACTTTTTCCCAACGTCATGACTCAACTCGTCATTTTTCTGGTTTCCTCTTCCCGCTACGCTCCGCCGAAAATCGGGGGATTCATCTTCAATCCGGACTACGGAAAATACCTCTACAAGGGGCGACCCTTGACGGTGGAAGAATTCAACGAAGCGGCGAAAGAACTGCTCGATCGCCCGAATCCCCATTTGCCCTATTCGGTATCGGTGCGGGCGGCGGAAGTTCATCAGGAACCACAGGAACCACAGGAACCACAGGAACCACAGGAACCACAGGAACCACAGGAACCACAGGAACCACAGGAACCACAGGAACC
>JASGEP010000044.1:0-85201 GCA_047606285.1 Luteolibacter sp.
CGTCAGCCATACGGAGGAATCTTGTTTTGCTTCCCGCATCCGCTCGGCGATTTCTTCGTCGGACACTTCGTAAACAGGACTTTCCAAACCATGCAGCAGCCGGGATGCGAGAGACGCGCGCTCTTCTTCCGTCAGTTGCGAAGCCTCGGTTGCGATTTCTTCCAGCTTCATGGTTGGAACACTAACGTAACTGCGGAGATTGATCCAGTGGCATTTTCCGCGATTCTCGAAGAGCCGACGTGAACGTCGGCGCTCCATGTGGAAGAGGGGGAGAAAGTTGAACATTGAACGCCCAACATCGAACGTTGAAAGGAAGAACGGAGCGCGGGGGCGCGCTCCTGAACACGCGAGGGCGCGTGTGCTCCCCGAAGAGAGGTCTTGTCTTGTGTCTTGCGTCTTCAAGTCTTCTGTCTTTTCAGTTGAGGAGAGTCTTGAGGGTGCTCCAGGTTTGGTTCCGGGACTGGAGGTGGCGGATGTGGTGGCCTTCGATGACGAGGGCGCTGGGCATGGGCATGGCGTCGTAGTCCGGGTGGCAACTGACGAGGCGGAGGACGTTTTCGGAGGAGCGGTGCCAGATTTTTTCGAAGGCTTCGCGGGCGAAGGCGTCGAGGCCGCTGAAGGGTTCGTCGAGGAGCAGGATGTTCGCCTGGCCGGGCTTTACGGAGAACTCGGCCATGATGAGATTGGTCTTGCGGCGGTTCCCGGTGGAGAGGCGGCTGTAGGATTTTCCGGTGTCGAGCTCGATGGCGCGGGCGAGTTCGAGCGCTTCGGAGACCCGGTTTTTCGGCAGCAGCGTCCGGAAGATGGTGGCGGGGGTGATTTCGGGATCGAAATTCAGGTTTTCCGGGAGGTATTGGAAAAAGCCGGTGGTGTGGAAGGTGCCGCGCAGGGGCTTCAGGGTGCGGGCGAGGGTGCGCAGCAGGGTGGTTTTTCCCCGGCCGTTGCGGGCGAGCAGGAAGTGGGTGCCGCCGCCGAGGGCGACGGCGGATTCGAAGGTCGCGAGCGGTTGATCGTAACCAATTTCAAGTCCCGGCTCGAGAGCGATCGCGGGAATGGACGATGTGGACGGCATGCGTGGAATCGGAAGTAAATGTTTCGGACCGATCCGTTGGAGCAGGTACCGTGCAAATAGTCAAGATGGATTAATTATATGGGTTTGCTGTTTTTTGGCTCAAATCGGGCGACGGGAGTGATTTTTAGTTTGGATGTCGGGTGCCCAGCCCTGATTCCGGCGTTCGAAGAAGAAGGGCGTTTTTCGGGATTCTTCGTGTGCCGGGAGCGTTCGGCGGAGATTTCATAAAAAAATCTTGCGCATCCCGGGGACCCGTGGTGATCTCCCCGCCCCGCCCATCCGGGTGGACGAACTTTATTTCCCCATACGGCCATGGCCTACGCAGTGATCAAAACCGGCGGTAAGCAGTACCGCGTGCAAGAAGGCGACAAGCTCGAAGTCGAAAAGCTCGACCTCGCTGTCGATTCCGAAATCACCTTCGACGAGGTTCTTCTCGTTGGCGAAGGTGACAGCGTGAAGGTCGGCACTCCTTCCGTCGCTGGCGCTTCCGTGAAGGCGAAAGTGCTCAACCAGCTCCGTGGCCCGAAAGGCGTTGCTTTCAAGTTCAAGCGTCGCAAGGGTTTCCACAAGACCATCGGCTTCCGCCGCCACCTCACCCAGCTTGAGATCGTCTCGATCGCGGGCTAATCCAGAAACTTCAACTCTCCTACTCTCATGGCCCATAAGAAAGGACAAGGTTCCGTCAAGAACGGTCGCGATTCCCGCAGCAAACGTCTCGGCGTGAAAAAATTCGGCGGTCAGGTCGTCGTCGCCGGTAACATCATCATCCGCCAGCGTGGCACGAAGGTGCATCCGGGTGCCGGTGTCGGCATCGGTCGCGACCACACGCTCTTCGCTCTCGTCGATGGCCGCGTGTTTTTCGACAAGGAAGCCCGCCGCGTGAACGTGCTCGAGCAGGCAGCCGCGAACTGATTTTTTCGCCGCGCAGTTTTTCAAAAAAAGCCGCTTCCGGAGACGGGGGCGGCTTTTTCTTTGGTGGTAGATCGGACGGATTGGACGGGTCAGACTGATCTGACGGATCTTTAGACCACCGTTTTTCTGCCTTTGGTGCGCTCGACGGGGTCGTCCTTCCACATGAAGAGCGCCTTGAGGACGTCGCGGAAATCCGCGCGCATTTCGTGCTGTTCGCGGCGGATCTGGATGTTTTCCTCGTCGATTTCGGGGCCTTCCGCCACCGGTCGGCGATTGACGGTGGGATCGGGATGCTCGGGGAGCTCCATTTGCTCTTCCATTTCGTGAAGCAGTCCCTGGATGTCGGCGTGCAGGCGTTCGACGTGCTGGGTGAGTTGGCCGATGTCGAGGGCGAGGGCGTTCGCTTCGTCGGCGAAGGCGGTGTTTTGCGCCTTGGTGCTGAGCTCCAGAGCCGCCTGGCGGACTCGTGTGCAGAGTTCGATCCACTCGGAGGCGAGATCTTGATCGATGATTTCGCAGGATTTTTCAAAAGCCGGGTCCATTTCTCATCTTTAGCTTAGAAAAATGTTTGGCGCAAATCCGGAAAACACACCGCTGACCTTCCCGAAATGGGCGTTTGCCCAAAACCGTCTGTGCGATTAGAGACCTTTCCAGAGATGTGCGGCGGGTGGAAAATCGTATGGCTGGCCTTGTTGCTGGTGGGTTGCCAGCGGAAGCAGGCGGAGGTGGTGCCGAAGGCGGTTCCGGTGCGGACGGACGGGGCGCTGGAGCTGAAGTTGCTGACGCTCAATGTGCGTTACGAGGAGGAAAGGGATCTCGGCGAGCGGGCGTGGCCGCGACGGATCGTTGAAATGGTGCACCTCATCCGCCAGCAATCGCCGGATGTGTTCGGAGTGCAGGAGGCGCTGCATGGTCAGGCGGCGGATTTGTGGGCTTCGCTGCCCGAATACACGTTTTACGGAGTGGGCAGGGAGGATGGCCGGAGGGCGGGCGAATACGCCGGGATTTTTTTCCGCAAGGATCGCTTCGAACTGGATGCGGCGAACAGCGGGATCGAGTGGCTGTCCGACAAGCCGGAGATTCCGGGCACGGCGACGTGGGGAAACCACTATCCGCGCATTGTGACGTGGGTGCGGCTGATCGATCGCTCCAGCGGGAGGGGGTTCCGGTTTTACAACACGCATTGGGATCACCAGAAGCAGTACGCGCGGGAACGCTCCGCCTTGTTTCTGGCGGAAAAACTCGACCGGCGCACACCAGCGGACGAGCCGGTGGTGGTGGTCGGGGATTTCAACGCGGTGGAGACGAATCCCGGAATCGCTTACCTGACGGGAAAAACCGTGCAACTGGTTGGGCGGCAGCGGACGTGGGAGAACGCGCTGCGGGATACGTTCAGCGCCCGCCATCCGACGGAAAAAAACCGCCGGACCCTGCATTTCTGGAAACGCGGGACCGGCGGGACGTTGAAGGTGGATTACGTGTTGGTTTCGCCGGAGGCGAAGGTCGTTCGCGCGGCCATCCTGTCGCAATGGCCGGGGATGGTATCGGACCACTTTCCGGTTTCGGCGGAAGTGGTCTTTCCCGGGCGGGCGGAGATCAAATGATGCCTTGTTCGCGGAGTTCCTCGTCCACTTCCTGAAGATCCGGGGCACCGAATCCTCCATCGCGGATGCTCTGGATACGACGGCGGACGCCGACCTTGCTGCGCGGGCCGGTGATGAGGCCGGTCACGCCGCCCACGACGAACGGGGCCAGCGCGGCGATTCCCAGGGCACCCAATCCGATACCCAGGGCACGGCGCGCGCCGTGGTGCATCAGGTCTCCGATGAGCAACCCCGCCGCGGCGCCAAGTAGTGCCGGAGCGGTCGATGCGCTGTTTTCAATCCAAGCCGGGGTCGTTTCAGAATGCTCGTCAGACATGCGGCACTTGTAAGCCTTTCCCGCTCTATCGACAACTCCGGAAAAACAAATGTCGCAGTTTCCTGCTTTTCCCGGTTGGGGGATTCCGTTATCCATCCGGCCCGACATGGCAACCCCGGAACAAACCTACGCCCTGATTCTCGCCGGTGGCTCCGGCACCCGCTTCTGGCCGCTCAGCCGCAATGCCCGGCCGAAGCAGCTTCTCGATCTTTTCGGGACCGGCACGATGCTGGAGCAGACCATCCGCCGCCTCGACGGTCTCGTCCCTTACGAGAATATCCTGATTCTCACCAATTCTCAGCAGGAAGCCGCCGTGCGCGAGATCGCCTCGATGTTGCCGCCTGAAAATATTTTCGCCGAACCGGCGAAGCGCGACACTGCCCCGGCGGTGGCTCTCGGTGTCGGCCTGATCGCCGCCCGCGATCCGGACGCGCTGATGATGGTGCTCCCCGCGGATCACCTGATCCAGGATTCCGAAGCTTATCATTCCGTGATGCGCGACGCGCTGCGGGCGGCCGGGCAATCGAACAGTCTGGTGACCATCGGGATCAAGCCGACCTGGCCATGCCCGTCCTACGGCTACATCGAACGCGGCGAAAAAGCCCACTTGGGAGGCGAGCCCTTCGAGCACAGCCCGGTGGGGGTGAAGCGGTTCCGGGAAAAACCGGCACCGGAGCTTGCCGAGCAGTTTCTCGCCCAAGGCGGCTTTTCCTGGAACGCGGGCATATTCGTCTGGTCCCTGCCGACGGTAATCAACCAATTCGTTTCCCACTCGCCGGAACTCGCGAACTTCATTTCCGAACTCCGCCACACCTCTGACATTCCGGGGGTGGTGAAGGAGCAATTTCCGAAACTCACGCCGATTTCCTTCGATTACGCGCTGATGGAAAAAGCCGACCGCGTGCTGAACATTGAGGCTTCCTTCGATTGGGACGACGTCGGTTCCTGGTTATCCGTGGCGAACTACCTCGACGTCACCGGCGAAGACAACCGCACCAACGAGCCAATCTCGGAAATCGATTCGGAAAACAATATCATCTACAACACCCGCAAGGGATCGCGCGTGGCCTTGCTTGGCGTGGACGACCTGATCGTTGTGCAAACCGAGGACGCGTTGCTCATCGCCAACCGTCATCAAGCGGACGCGATCAAGAAGCTCGGTGAAATTTTGCCGGAGGAGCTGCTTTGAAGAAGTTGAGAGTTGATGGTTGAGTGTTGAGAATAAGAAGATCTCCGCTCCCTCTTCCTCACGTAATCAGAATCTTTCTCTCAACCATCAACTCTCAACTCTCAACTTCCAGCCATCCCGCTCTCGGCATCGATTACGGTGACGCCCGGATCGGTATCGCCGCGACGGATGATTTCGGCATTCTCGCGCATCCGGTGGAAACCATCGATCAGGCGAAGACCGAGCCGGTGGGCCGTATCGCGGAGCTGGTGAAGCTGCGCGGGATCCGCACGCTCGTCGTGGGATTACCGGTGAGGATGGATGGCACGGAAGGAACGTCGGCGGAAAAGGTGCGGAAATTCGCCGAAAAAATCCGTGCCCTTGTGCCGGACGTGCCGCTGGTTTTCATCGATGAAACGCTGACGACCACCACCGCGTCCGCGAAGCTGCGGGAGGCGGGAAAAAAGGCGAAACAGCAGAAATCCATCATCGATCAGGCGGCGGCGGTGGAGATTTTGAATCTTTGGATGGGAGATGAAGTTTTCTAGTTTTCAGTGTTCGGTTTTCAGGAAAGAACCGGACACCGCTTTTTCCGTCCTGAAAACCGAACACTGAAAACTAACAAGCTCTCCATGCGCCTCAAACTCACCATCGCTTATGACGGCCGTCCTTTCAAAGGATGGCAGATGCAGGCCTGCGGCAATACGGTGCAGGACCACATCGAGCGGGCGCTGGAGGAAGTGGCGAAGCAACCGGTCCGGCTGCATGGCTCCGGTCGGACGGATACGGGCGTGCATGCCTTCGGGCAGACGGCGCATTTCGACGCTCCGGATTCTACGACGATGAATCCCTACAACTGGGTGCCGGCTCTGAATACGAAATTGCCGGCGACGATCCGCATCATGGCCTGCGAGGAAGTCCCGGCGGATTTTCACGCGCGGTTTCAGGCGGTGGGAAAGGTCTATCAATATGAATTGTGCACCGATCCGGTATTGCCGCCTTTGAAGGCCGGGCTGGCGTGGCACTTGCCGAGGTTGTTCGACAGGGATCGCCTGCGGGAGGCGCTGGATCTCTTCGTGGGGCGTCACGATTTCCATGGCTTCGCGGCGTACCGGGGCAACGAGCAACCGGATATGGACTGGTATCGCACGATTCATTCCATCGAGCTGGAGACGCTGGCGGACGGATACAGGATCGTCTATCAGGGTGATGGCTTTCTTTATAAAATGGTGCGCCTGCTCACCGGCGCGGCGCTGCACGCGGCCAACGGGAGGATGCGGCTGGAAGATCTCGCGGTCTTGCTGGATCAGCCGGAGGGCCTGCCCTTCGGGAAATCTCCCCTGTGTGCTCCGGCGGACGGGCTTTATTTGAGAGAGGTGCTGTATTGAAGAGATATAGGACTTATAGGGCCTATATGGCTTATGGGTAGGTCACGAAAGTAGATTTCTCGCGGCTTGCAGGGTGTCGATGTCCGCCAGGGTCTTGTCGTGGCGGATGGCCTTGATGCGGGGGAAACGCAGTGCCAGCCCGGAATCGTGGCGCGGTGAGGGGCGGATGGAGTCGAAGGCGATTTCCAACACGACGTTCGGCTCGACGTGATGTTTCCGCCGTTCCTTGCGCAGGGTGTGGAGTTTGAAGTGCTCGGTGAGCGTTTCGATTTCCTCGTCGGTGAGGCCGGAGTAGGCCTTGCCGAGGACGCGCAGTTCGCCGGTGTCTTCGTCGCGGACGGAAAAGGTGTAGTCGCTGAGCACATCGGAGCGTTTGCCGTGCCCTTGCTCGGCGATGATGACCACGCAGTCCAGGGTGGGCATGACGCCCTTGAGCTTGATCCACGCTTTCCCGCGCTTGCCCGGGGCGTAGAGGCTGGAAGGGTCCTTGGCGATGAGTCCTTCGTGGCCGTCTTGCAGGGATTGTTTGAAAAGCGCTTCGATTTCATCGGTCGATTGTGCGGCGAACAGGGGGATCACCTCGAAGGGGGATGAAAACGGGATGGTTTCCAGCCGTAGGCGGCGTTGCAGCAAGGTGTGATCCAGCAGGTCTTCGCCGTTTTCCCACAGCAGGTCGAAGGCGACGTATTTTAGGGGAATGGATTGGGGCTGGGAGGCGTCGGTGAGAAACAGGTCGCCGTCGGAGAGGTGGCGGCCGAGGCGTTTTTGCAGATCGTCGAATCCGAGGCGGCGACCTTCTGCGTAGGCGATGAGCTCGCCATCGAGCACGAAGTCTCCCGGCAGGTGGCGGGCGGCGGCGATGAGATCGGGAAAATGGGCGTCGAGCGGGCGGAGATCGCGCGAGTAGAGGGCGACGTGGTCTCCGGATTTGTGAAGTTGGGCGCGGATTCCGTCGTGTTTCGGCTCCAGCCAGAAGGGCGCGGGGAAGGGGAGATTGGTGAAAACGGGCTGATCGTCGTCCGCATTCCGCTCAAGGGGTGAGGCGAGCATGCATTTCAACGGGACGAAGGGCTGGAGGCTGGCGGTGTGCAGGGATTTTCCGCGGGCGAGGACGGCGGTTTCACCGGGATCTCCGGTGAGCATCGCGGCGTGGCGGACCTGTGCGGGGATGGACTCGAAGGCGGTGGCGATGGCTTCTTCGACGAGTCCTTCCTTCAGACCGATCCGGAGGTCGCCGGTGAGGAGTTTCACGACGGTTTCGCCTTCCACCGGGTGCAGGGTGGCGAGGCGCTTGGCGAGGGTTTCGATGCGGGCCAGTGTGCCTCCGGCTTCGGACAGCTGCCGGAAAAAGTGTTCGAGCCCGGCGAGGTCGAGAGGTTCTGGCTGGAGGTGGCATTCCTGAAGGAGCAGCCGGGCGGTGCGCGCAGAATCGTTCTGGCTGAGGGAAATTTCCTGATAGCGGTCTTCCCGGGCACCGGGGATGGTGAGTAACGCCCGGCGGAGAGTGGAGGAGCCGACCTGAAGCGGGCGGCGGCCGGCCTGACGGGGAAGGGCCTCGCCGGTGAGCCAGAAGGCGGCGCGGCGGAGATCTTCGTCGGCTTCGAGGTTCTTCAGGTAGGCGGCGAGGAAATTCACCTTCGCCACCCGGCTGTTGGTTTCCGCGACGAGGCGGCAAAGGTCGCTGAAATCGGCGAGCTGGCAGATGGGGCGTTGCTGGCGCGGCAGGCTGCCATGGGAGAGACGTGGAATCGGTTGGCTGAGGGGGAATTCGAGCTGGTCGCCACCCATGGCACACCAGGCGTCCATGCCTTTCGCGCGCAGCTCGGCGGCGAATTCCTTGGCGAAGCCGTGGACGGTGAGGATTTTCCGGGGGCGCACACGCTGGATGCATTCCAGCAGGCCGGGGTGGTCGGCGTGGTCCGAGAGCGGAATCATTTCGTCGACGCGATAGCGGAATTTCGAGCCGGGCTGGAGTGCCCAGCCGGTGAGCATGGCGGTGCGTTTGTTTTTCAAGCCGCGCAGTTGTTTGGTGCGGAGCGCGTTCGGAGGGGCGATCAGGACGTGACCGGCGGGGACGTGGCCGTCGAATTCGGGCGGTTCGGGCAAATCGACCCCGGCTTCACGGCAGGCGCGGGTCATCGCGGCGACGGCGGGATGGAGCACGGAAGGAATGCCATTTTCACAAAGCAGGGCGTAGGCTTCCTGAGCCTTGCCGAGCGAATAGCCGAAGAGGACGGGAATTTCCCCGTCGCTGAAGGCGTCGTGCACGAAGCGCAACACGGCGGTTTCCACTTCGAGAGGGGTGGGGAATTGATACTGCGGCAGCCCGAAGGTGGTTTCCATGATGAGCGTGTTCGCCGACATGAAATTGACGGGCTCCGAGGTGCGGCCGCGGCGGGTCTTGAAATCCCCGGTGTAAAGCAGCGTGGCGTTGTCCCGGGTGCGCGTGAGATGCAGCATGGCGGAACCCGCGATGTGGCCGGCGGGCAGCAGCCGGATGCGGAATCCTTCGAGGGGAATGGGGACGTTGAAGGGCTGGGGGCGGAGGGATTGTGCGGAAACGTGAAAACGCCGTTGGACGAGGGTGGCGGTGGTTTCCGAACAGAGGATTTCGCCATGCCGCGAGAAGTGGTCGGCATGGGCATGTGAAACGAAGGCTTTGGGCCGGGGATCCCAGGGATCCAGCCACAAGTCCAGTTCCGGGAGATAAAGGCCTCGTTGGAATTCTACCTCAATCAAACTTCGTGATGATATATCACAGCATTTTCATATCTCCAAGAGAACCTTGCAGCGCTGCGTGATGAGCGTCGTCATTTTCCAACAGCGACCAGCGACGGTCACAGACGGACGTTATATTCTAATAGATGGGGGCGCCGTATTCTCCGTCGTAGGAGCTGTCGCCTCCACCGCCACCGTAATTGTAATTTCCTCCTCCGCCGCTGTCGCTGCGGGATTCCTGGATTTTGTTTTTGGTCCAGCGGTAGCCTTCCTTGGTATCCCGCCAGATACCGATGGAGGTGTTACAGGAGGTGAGGGAAACGAACGACGCGAGGGCGAGCAGGAGGACGGTGAACTTCATGCGGAGCCAAATAACGTAGGAAGCGATATTTTGCAAAAGTGAAATTTCAGGAAAACCATAGGCCCTATAAGTTCTATAGGACTTATGGTGCAAAAAAACGCCCGCTTCCGGGGCTGGAAGCGGGCGTTTTGAAGCGAAACACAAGGGCGATTATTCGCCGAGGCCGAAGCGGACGAAGCGGGTCACGGTGACGGTGTCGCCGAGGGTCTTGCCGGTTTCTTCGACGAGCTGATTGATGGTCACGTTCGGGTCCTTCACGAAGGCTTGTTCGAGGAAGCAGCTTTCGGCGAAGAATTTGCCGATCTGGCCCTTGAGGATGTTCTCGATGATGTTGGCGGGTTTGCCGCTTTCAGCGAGACGGGCGCGGTAGATTTCCAGCTCGGCGTCGACGATTTCCTGCGGGATGTCTTCGCGGGAAAGTCCTTTCGGAGCGGCGGCGGCGATGTGGAGGGTGAGGTCCTTGATGAGTTCCTTGAAGGCGTCCTTGGAAGCGGTTTCTTCCTTGGTGGTGCCGACTTCGAGGAGCACGCCGACTTTGCCGCCCATGTGGATGTAGGAGACGACGACTCCGCCCGGAGCGGCGTCGAAGCGGACATATTTGCGGAACTGGATGTTCTCACCGAGTTCGACGACCTTGGCTTTCACGAAGTCGCCGATGTTGATGTCGTCCTTCTGGGTGGCGAGGGCGGCGTCGAGGTCGGCGGCCTTGGAGGCGGCGACGGTGTCGGCGATCTCGGTGACGAAGTTCTGGAAGTTTTCGTTGCGGGAGACGAAGTCGGTCTCGCAGTTGATTTCGAGAAGGATGCCGGATTTGGCGTCGTCGGCCACGCGGGCGGTGATGACGCCTTCGTTTGCGGCGCGATCGGTCTTGGTGGCGGCCTTCATGATGCCGCGCTCACGGAGGAGCTTGATGGCGGCCTCGATGTCGCCGTTGGTTTCGTTGAGGACTTTTTTGCAGTCCATCATGCCGGCGTTGGTTTTGTCGCGGAGTTCTTTGACGATAGAAGCAGTAATCATGAGCTGGGAATAGACGTTGGGAATTGAGAAAAAAGAGGCGGCCTATCTTGCGACAGGCCGCCGGGCAAACGGGGAAGGTTATGCCTTGCGGGCTGCCACCATGCCATCGACCAGGTTCTGGAGGATGATGCGGATGGAGCGGATGGCGTCGTCGTTGCCCGGGATGGGGTAGTCGACGGCGGACGGATCGGCGTTGGTGTCGACGAGGGCGACGATCGGGATGTTCAGACGGCGGGCTTCGGCGACGGCGATGGTTTCACGGGCGGAGTCCACGATGACGACGGCGTCCGGCTTTTTGTCCATGTCACGCACGCCACGGAGGTTGCGGAGGAGTTTTTCGCGCTCGCGGCCGAGGGCGGCGAGTTCCTTTTTGGACATGGATTTGAACTCCGGCTGTTTCTCGATGTTTTCGAGATACTTCAGGCGCTCCACGGATTTGCGGACGGTGGTGCTGTTGGTGAGCATGCCTCCGAGCCAGCGGTGGTTGACGTAGAATTGGCCGGTGGCTTCAGCCGCTTCGCGGATGGCGTCCTGGGCCTGGCGCTTGCAGCCGACGAAGAGAACTTTTTTGCCTTTGCCGACGAGCTCGGCGAGGAAATCGGAGGCTTTGTCCAGTTGCTGGACGGTTTTCTCAAGGTTGATGAGGTAGATCCCGCTCTTGTCCTTCAGAAGGAAGGGCTTCATGCGTGGGTTCCACTTTTTGGTCTGGTGGCCGTAGTGGACGCCGGCATCCACCATTTCTGAGATGAGTTCGTTAATCATTGGGATCGATAGGGTTGCGCGCCTTGATTCAGGACGTGCGATGGTTGAAAACCTGCCGCGAGTGAGTCCCTTCGCGGTTTTCGTTGGTGAATGGGCGGCTGGGAAGGGGCGGACGGAGTAGGAAACGGGGGAGGACTTGGCAAGCCAAACGTTGAGAAAAGGGCGGGACGGCCTCATTTGGACCTTCTGAAAGCTCACGCCATCGCTGGAGGCAGTTTACCGCGAAGCCGCAAAGGACGTGAAGCCGGAACGATGAATGGTTTTTGAGTGAAGCGAAACGCGGAGGCGGGGAGGGACGCTGAGGTTTTTGGGAAAGAGCCGACGTGAACGTCAGCGGTCCTGCCCGCTCTTAATAACGTGCGTTTCTATTTTACGCGGGCCGCAATAGGTAGCCGGCGACCCAGCCTTCCTGGGCGGATTCGTTGCGGCACCAGTGCCAGCCGTGGATCTGGGTGAGGGATTCGAGTTTGTCGCCGCGTTTGACGGTGAGAACGGTGGGATCGAAGGTTTCGAGGGCGGCGAAGCGGCCTTCGCCGAGGGGTTCGAGGATTTGTTCCGGGACATAGCCGTCGTTGCCGTTCTTGTCGGTGGCCCAGACCCAGCCGGGCCAGGCCCGATCGGCGGGGCCGACGCTGATTTCGTCGCCGGGCGAGAGGTGGATGGGATCGCTGTCTTTTTCTTCGTAATCGGAATTCGCAATGAAAGTGGCCATAATCGGGAAGCAGCATGCGTATTTCCGGGGAGATGGCGACTGTTTGTTGTCCTCACGCGATCGTGGGAGTCTGTGTTTCTTTACAAACGGTGAATGGATGTGCTTGAAATGGTGCGCGCTGTTTTACCTCCCACCCCCAAATGTTTCGTCAGTCTCGTCCCCCCGATCCTGACCAGGACCTCGTTTCGCGTGCCCAGCAGGGCGATACACGCGCATTCGATGCCCTGATCCTGAAGTATGGCGACAAGCTTTACGGGCTGGTCTATCACATGACCGGCCACAAGGAGGATACGCACGATCTGTTGCAGGAGATTTTCACGCGGGCCTATCAGTCGCTCCGGAAATTCAAGGGGAAGTCGTCCTTCTACACATGGATTTATCAGATCGCGGTCAATCTCACGCTGAATTTTTTGAAAAAACGCAAGCGCCGCGCGGGTGTGAGTCTGGACGATCCGGATTTTTTCCCGAATGGAGATTCTTTCATGATCGATCAGACGCCCGACGTGAACCCCGAGCGGAAGGCGAATCTGAACGAATTGCAGAAAAAATTGAACGCCGCGCTGCTGAAGTTGTCAGACTCCCACAGAATGGTGGTCACCTTGTTTGACGTGCAAGGGCTGTCCCATGCGGACATTGCCAAAATCACGGGAATCTCGGAGGGCACGGTTCGGTCCAGACTCCATTACGCCCATCAGCAGCTACAATCGGCCTTGGCCGATAGTTGGAAGGAACGATTTTAGAATTTTCCTTGCGGTGGACGTTGATATTTTGTAATTTTTAAACGTTAACCGCAGTGAAACCAACGGTAGAACAAATCGGAAGCTTGCTGGGTCTTCGGCGCGACATCCGCCCGGAAGAAGGCTACTGGCAGGATTTCCTTTGTGAATTCCATCACCGCCAGCGAGTGCAAGCCATGGAAAAGACCGGGATGGTCGGTCGTCTGCAAACGATCTTTTCGTGGCTGAGCGATCTGGGACCCGCCAAATGGGCTTACGGAGCCGGAGTGGCGTATGCGGCGGTGACGGTGACGTTTTTCCTGATTCCGAAAGAGCAGAGATTGGAATCGTTGCCTGCCGCGCCGGTGAGGCACGAAACGATGGTCATGCCGTCGCTTCGGGCGACGGAGCAATTGGACGAGCTGGATTTGAGCCCCGAGGCACAAGGAAAGGTCGGCGAGCAGGCGTTCTGAGCCCATCATCCGGAAGTCATGGAAAGATCGCCATGCCATTTGCGGCGCTGGCTGTTGCTGGCTCTGGCGCTGTTGTGCGCGGGGGAAAATCTCCGAGCGGCGGGCCGGACGCGGACTCCAGGGGACGTTCCGGCGTGGTCCGGGAAATTCTCCGCGACGGGTGAAACGGTGGCGGTTTCTCCCTTGGGGGAAAATCTGTGGGTGACGGTGATTCCCTCGGGAAAATCGGTGGAATCGATGGAGTTGTTTCGTGGGGCGCGAAGTGAGAAGGCGGAGTGGTCGGCCTTCGATCCCGTTTCGCGGGTGTGGATCGGTCGGCTGAAGTCAGCGCCGGAAACTGGGGGAAGGGATTGGGCGAAGCGGGAAATCTGCGAGGTGGGGACTTCCCTGCGTCATGCGACGTGTGAGGGGAATTTGTTGGGCTGGATCAATCAGACGGGAGGCAAGGTGCTGCCGTTCGCGGTGATGAAGGTGGGATTTTCAACCAAATGCCCGCCTCCGGGGACTCCGCTGGTGGATGGTGATGGCCGGGTGATGGGGCTGTATTTTCAGGATGGTTCCCTGCCGAATCAGGGTTACGCCCTGCCCGCGGCGGCGGTATGGCGGGTGAAGCAGGATCTGCTCGTTACCGGAAAGCTGAGGAAAGCGTGGCTGGGCCTTTCCCTGAATCCGGAAAACGGCATTCCGAGGGTCACGCGGGTGGAGGAAGGTTCGCCTGCGGAAAAGGCCGGACTGAAGGCGGGGGATCTTCTGCTCTCGGTCGATGAGCGATCGCTGACGGATTACGCGGATGCGGCGAATGCGTTTTTTTATCTCATTCCGGGATCGCCGGTGAAGATCGGCTTCCAGCGCGGATCGCAGGAATGGAAGGTGAAAATGGTGCCGGAGGAGAGGTGAGCTTTTCGAATCGATTTTACCGCAAAGCCGCGAAGGTCGCTAAGGAACGTGAAGCTGGGACGATGAAGGGTTTTGAAGTTATGCCGATTGCCAAAAGAAATTGCCGGAATTGGAGCACGGACTTCAGTCCGTTTGGCTTCGATGGCTTACTGGGAGCGCGGACTTCAGTCCGTTTGGCATTGTTGGCGGGATTCTTTGGAGCGGACTGAAGTCCGCGCTCCCAGTGAAAGGCCGGATTCTCCGGGTCGGACTGAAGTCCGTGCTCCAATTTCCTCCAACGTTTCCGGAAATTCTTTTTGGCTATAGATCGAAGCGAAACGCAGGGCAACACCGCTGCTTCGCGGCTTTGCTGTAAAATCGATTCGGGAAAGTGGCCGGAAAACCGCCACGGCTTGATTTCGCGGAAAATTCCGCTGCATTGCGGGCATGCCTTTGGTGCTCGCCTCCACATCTCCCCGCCGCCGTGAACTTCTGGAACGGGTGGGGCTGGTTTTTGAAATCGTGCCGTCTCCGGCGGAGGAATTGCATGACGTTTCCATGTCACCGGCGGAATTGTGCGAGGTGAATGCGGAGATGAAGGCGGCGGCGGTGTCCGCGCTTCGTCCGGAGGATACGGTGATCGGGGCGGATACCTTGGTATTCATTGACGACGAACCGCTTGGAAAACCGAAGGATCTTGTGGAAGCCCGCGTCATGTTGAGGCGGCTTTCCGGTCGGGAGCACCAGGTCCGCACCGGGGTCTGCGTGCTGTTTCCGGGTGGCGGAAAAAAACGTTTCCACGCCCTGACGACGGTGCGTTTCCGGGAGTTGTCGGATGAGGAAATCGACGCGTATTTTTCCCTCGTCGATCCGCTGGACAAGGCGGGGGCGTATGGCATCCAGGAATACGGCGAGCGGATCGTGGCGGAGATCGAGGGGAGTTTCGAGAATGTGATGGGATTGCCCGTGGATCGGGTGATCGAGGCCTTGCAGTAGCGGGTGGAATCGGCGATGAATCCGGTATGGAAGTGCCGCATCGGTATCCGCTGATTTTCAATCCCCGGGCGAAGGGCCAGAGGGGTGATAAAACGCTGCGTTTCCTGATGCGGAATGCGAATCACTTCGCCCTCTACGCGACCAATCACGCGGGGGAAGCGCGCGAGCTCGCGGCGAAATTCGCCGCCGCCGGGGAAAAGGTGGTGATCGCGGCCGGAGGTGACGGCACGCTGAATGCGGTGGTCAACGGTCTTGCCGGTTCCCGCACCGCTCTCGGCGTGTTACCGGCCGGGACGATGAACGTTTTCGCCCGTGAGCTGGGCATCCCTTTCGGCTCCCTGCAGAAGGCCTTCGAGGTGATCCGGCAGGGGAATGTGCGGGAAATCGATCTTTTCGAGGGAAACGGCGCGCCGTTCATCCAGATGGCGGGCGTGGGCTTCGACGCGATGGTGATCGAGGAAACGACGTGGGAATCGAAAAAAATCCTCGGTCCGCTGGCGTATCTGCTGGCGGCGGTGAAGGTGCTCGGCGAAAGCCCGCCGAAGATGGAAATCCTTTGCTCGAACGGCCTGCGCGAGGAAGGCGTGGCCGTGCTCGCCGGGAACGGATCGCTTTACGGAGGGCAGTTCCGCCTGTTCCGAAAGGCGGATAACTGCGATTCCAAGATCGACATTCTGGTCTTCAAGGAGGCTGGTTACCGGTTGGTGCTCGATTCGCTGCGCGGTCTCGCTCTCGGGGGCATGGATCTTTCGGAATCCACGAGCTACCTCCAGGCCGAGTCGTTCACGGTCAAGGCAGACCGCGAGGTGCCGATGGAAGTGGATGGTGAGCTGATCGGGCGTTTCCGGGAGGTGAAATTCGCGGAATCCCCGCACCGTCTGCGGGTGCTGGCTCCCGCGAATCCCGCGACCGGCCATTTCGTCGATGCGGTGAAATCCCTGTTGCAGTGGCCGAATCGCCCGGTGGAACTTCTCACCTCTCCCGGCACATGAAGGGCAAACGCAAACGGGGATTTTTCGGCTGGTGTCTGCTCGTGGCACTGCTGGTCGCCGCACTCGGAGCGGGAATCATCCTGTATGCGAATCTCACCGCCGTGTGGGCTTCCCATGGCCGCCTGTTTTCGGATGTGAACCGGCTCCCGAAATCGAAAGTCGGGCTGGTCTTCGGCACCACGGATCGGGTCAATGGTCAGGAAAATCCGTATTTCCGCTATCGTATCGATGCCGCCGTGCGCGTGTGGAAAGCGGGGAAAATCGACACGCTCATCGTTTCCGGGGACAACCGCAGCCGCTACTACAACGAACCGGAAAAAATGCGTCAGGCGCTCGTCGAACGCGGCGTCCCGAACGATCGGATCGTCAGCGATTACGCCGGTCTCCGCACGCTGGATTCCGTGGTGCGGGCGAAGGAAATCTTCGGCGCGACGGATCTGGTGTTCATTTCCCAGCGTTTCCAGAACCAGCGGGCGATTTATCTGGCCAAGGCCCACGACATCGACGCCCGCGGCTTCAATGCCCAGGACGTGGTGATCCAGTCCAGTATGAAAACCCGGCTTCGTGAGGTGGGTGCCCGGGTCAAAATGTGGCTGGACGTGAATTTCCTCGATACCCGGCCCAGGCATCTGGGGGACAAGGTGGAATTGCCGTGACGTTTTTTAGGGAGCAAACGCGCCCTCGCGCTCCCACCCGTTTCCGGTATGGAGCGCCGGTGTCCTCACCGGCTTCGACGTTCCACGTTGGATGTTCGATGTTGGGCGTTCTCTCCTCTTTTTTCCATTTCCACGTTCCACCCCTCCCGAAGAGCCGGTGTGAACACCGGCGCTCCATCCCCCGGCAATAAAAAAGGCCATCGGAGCACCCACTCCGATGGCCAAGCTGAACAACTTCAAAGCGTCGGAAAGACACCCTGAGGCTGACAACTGCTGTTCACCCTTACATGAAAACACGAACTTTCGAACGAGTCTTCAGGGGATTCGACAGCGGGGGCTGAAAAACGTTCGAAATTTTTTCGAAGAAATTTCAGGGCCTCAATCCCGCGCTCCCATGAGGGTCTCGGTGACGTCGTCCATGGTGATCCAGCCGATGGTGGTGGAGGTCCGGTTTTCGACGAGCGCGGCGATGTCCCGGTTCTCCAGAAACGCGGCGAGAAGCTGGGTGAGCGAGGAGTGGCCGGAAATGCGGAGCAGCGGGCGGATGTGCTCCTGCCAGGAGGGTCTTGGTGTTTCGGGGTGGTTCAGCAGGCTGGGAACGAGGGCGTCGCGGATGCGGAGGTAGCCGTGGGCGTTCTGGAGAGTGCCATCCGGGCTGACCGGGTAGCTGCGATGGATTTTCGATCCGGATGAGAGAAGGTTTTCCTCGAGCGATTTCCGTTCGTCGAAGACGACGACGGCTTCGGCGGGGACCATGACGGTGCACACGCGGCGGGCGGAAAGTGTGACGGCATGGATGATGATGATTTCCTCGCGGCTGTGGATGGATTGTTCGGCGCGGGCGGCTTCGACGAGGGTGAGGATGTCGAGGATGTGGCTGCGGCTTTTGTTCGCCTGATCCGAAGTCGCCCGGGGACGGAGGAATTGGGTGAAGCGGTCCATCAGGACGACGAGAGGATGGGAAATCTTCAGCATCCATTCCAGCGGTCTCAACAGGGGCGCGGCGAGTTGTTGGGAGTAATGGACGCCGAGGATTTTCGGCGCGAGTTCTCCGAGGAAAAGCAGCGACAGGGTCAGGACGAAGGAATAGAGCCACAGCCAGTGGTTGCCGAAGCGATCGACGAACAACGCGCCGGTGAGTGTGGCGAGGCCGGTGCTGGCGAGGGTGTCGAAAATCAGGATGGCGGCGAGTGGACGCTCGATTTTCGATTTCAGCGCCAGCCAGCGTCCGGCGTTTTGGAAGCCACGGGACTGATCGAGTTTCAGGTCGAGGGGGTTCAGGCTGATGAGGGTGACTTCAATGATCGCGCAGATGAAGTTTACCAGGATCAGGGTCAGCGAGAGGACGACCAGAAGGGTGAGGATCATAAATGCGGGATGCGGAGCAAGGAGCGGTGGGCTTCGATCCGCCGTGGGTTCTCTTCGCGGGCCGACGTGAACGTCAGCGCTCCATCAGGGTTGACTCAGCGGGGAAGATTCATCGAAGGCGGGAATGCGGATGGCGATCTCGTCTCCAATGTCGAGGGCGAGTTCGTCGAATTGTTTCCGGGACAGTTCGACGTCGAGGAATTGTCCGTTGTTGAGGCGGGCGGTGAGGGCGGCGACGGGTCCGGCGGAAAACACGTGGGTCACGCGGGCGAGGTGATCGGTTTCGCTGTTGTACTCGGCGGCGAAGAGCACTTCGATTTCGTGAGGACGCACGTATTGGAACGGTCCGTCGCTGGCGGCGTATTTGTTCACGTTGCCGAGGAATTCGTAAACGAACGGGCTTTTCGGGTGGTCGTAGACGGTTTGCGGTTTGCCGATCTGTTCGATGCGGGCGTTGCGCATGACGACGACCTGGTCGGCGAGTTCGAGCGCTTCCTCCTGATCGTGGGTGACGAAGAGGGTGGTGAGGCCGATTTCGTCGTGGAACTGGCGGAGCCAGCGACGGAGATCCTTGCGGACCTGGGCGTCGAGCGCGCCGAAGGGTTCGTCGAGGAGGAGAACCTTGGGTTTGATGGCGAGGGCGCGGGCGAGGGCGACGCGTTGGCGCTGGCCGCCGGAGAGTTCGTGCGGGCGGCGGGTTTCGAGGCCTTCGAGTTTGACGAGGCGGAGCAGTTCGGCGACGTGGTCGCGGACCTCGGATTTTTTCGGGCGTTTGGAGCGGGGCAGGACGCTGAGGCCGAAGGCGATGTTATCGGCCACGGTCATGTGCTTGAAGAGCGCGTAGTGCTGGAAGACGAAGCCGACGCCGCGTTTTCCGGCGGGGATCTTGCTGACGTCTTCGCCGTGGAATTTGATCTGGCCGGGGCCGTCGTCGGCGAATTCGAGGCCTGCGACGATGCGCAGGAGTGTCGTTTTTCCGGAGCCGGAGGGTCCGAGAAGGGCGGTGAGCGAACCGTTCGGGACTTCCAGGCAAATGTCTTGCAAAGCCGCGTAGGTGCCGAAGGTCTTGCTGATGGACTGGATGGAAATGGACATGAAGTGATGGGCAGTTAGAAGATGGGAAAATTCGAAATCAGGGGATGGGTCACGAATGTCTCGTGGCTAATGGCCTTTCGAGGAGTGGCCGGAGAAGTGCTCGACGACGCTTTTCAGGCCGAGGGTGACGAGAGCCAGCAGGGCGAGCAGGGTGGCGCAGGCGAAGGCGGCGCTGAACTGGTATTCGTTGTAGAGCACCTCGATGTGCAGCGGCAGGGTGTTGGTCTTGCCGCGGATGTGGCCGGAGACGACGGATACGGCGCCGAATTCTCCCATGGCGCGGGCGTTGCAGAGCAATACGCCGTAGAAGAGGCCCCATTTGATGTTGGGAAGTGTGACGCGGAAGAAGGTCTGCCAGCCGCGCGCGCCGAGGGTGACGGCGGCTTCTTCCTGGTCCGAGCCTTGCGATTCCATGAGGGGGATGAGTTCGCGGGCGACGAAGGGGAAGGTGATGAAGACGGTGGCGATGATGATGCCGGGGGTGGCGAAGATGATTTTCGGATTGGCGAGCCAGCTTGCGAGACCGTCGAACAGTCCGCCGATGGTGGGAAGTTCCGCCGCCTTGCCGAAGAGTATGGCGAGGGGCTTGAGGAATTGGGTGAGCGTGTCCGGCGGGAGCCAGCCGTGCGCACCGAAGATCAGGACCCAGACGAGACCGGCGATGACGGGTGAGACGGCGAAGGGAAGGTCGATCAGCGAGAGCAGGAAGGAGCGGCCCTTGAAGTCGAACTTCGTGACCAGCCAGGCGACGGCGACGCCGAAGAGGGTATTAAGGGGGACGGAAACCCCGGCGGCGATGAGGGTGAGCTTGATCGCGGAGAGGGCGACGTCTTCATGAAGGGACTCGAAGAAGACTTCCCAGCCGCGCCGCAGGGCTTCCGCGAACACCGCGAAGAGCGGTAGCAGGAGGAAGAGTGTGAGCGCGGTGACGGCGAGCAGGATCAGCAGAGCCCGGACGGGACGGGACTCGGTGGTAACACGTGGGTGAGCCATGGTGTTTCAGTTTTTTTGCCAATCGAGTCGGCGTTGGAGGAGATTGATGAGGAAGAGCAGGATGAAGGAGACGATGAGCATGCCGGCGGCGATGGCGGCGGCGGCTCCGTAACGATACTGCTCGAGCTGGGCGACGATGAGCAGGGGGAGGATCTCGGTTTTCATCGGCAGGTTTCCGGAGATGAAAATCACCGAACCGTATTCTCCGATGGCACGGGCGAAGGCCAGGGTGAAGCCGGTGATGAGGGCGGGGACGAGCAGCGGGAAAATGACGCGCCGGAAAGTGGTCCAGCGGGACGCTCCGAGCACGGCGGAGGCTTCCTCGATGTCTTTGGTGAGGTCTCCGAGGACGGGCTGGAGTGTCCGAACGACGAAGGGAAAGCCGATGAAGGTGAGGGCGATGAAAACGCCGATGGGATTGTAGGCTGCCTGGATGCCGAATTTCCCCAGCCATTCTCCGATCCATCCGTTAGGCGCGTAAATCTGCGTCAGGGTGATGCCCGCGACGGCCGTAGGCAGGGCGAACGGCAGATCGACCATGGCGTCGAGAATGCGTTTCCCGGGGAAGTCGTAGCGGACGAGCACCCAGGTGACGAGCAGGCCGACGACCATGCTGACGGCGGCCGCCGCGGCACTCGCGCCGAAGGTGAGCTTGGCCGCGGCGATGATGCGGGGGGAGCGGAGGATATCCCACCATTCGGCCCATCCGATGCTCGCCGACTTGATGAACAGGCCGGCGAGCGGGATGAGGATGATGATGCTGAGATAAAAGATGGTGAAACCAAGCGAGAGCCCGAAGCCGGGTATGACGCGTCGTTTTGACATGAAGTCGGAGGTTGGGGATTAGTGGGGGGAGTAGATCTGATCGAAGACGCCGCCGTCATCGAAGTGGATGGCCTGCGCTTTTTTCCAGCCGCCGAATTCTTCATCGATGGTGACGAGCTGGATGTCACGGAAGCGGTCGGCGTATTTTTTGGCCACTCCGGGATTACGCGGACGGTAGTAGTGTTTGGCCGCGAGTTCCTGGCCTTCCGGGGTGTAGAGGAATTCCAGGTATTTGGTGGCGAGCTCCACGGTGCCCTTTTTCTCGGCATTGCGGGTGACCAGGGCGACGGAGGGTTCGGCGAGAATGCTAATGGATGGGTAGACAATCTCGGTCTGGCCGGGGAATTCTTTCTCGATCAGATAGGCTTCGTTTTCCCAGGAGAGGAGAACGTCGCCGATGCCGCGCTGGGCGAAGGTGGTGGTGGAACCGCGTGCGCCGGTATCGAGCACGGGGACGTGACGGTAGAGTTCGCCGATGTATTCCTTGGCTTTGTTTTCGTCGCCATTGTAGGCGCGGCGGGCCCAGGCCCAGCCGGCGAGGTAGGTCCAGCGGGGTGCGCCGCCGGTTTTCGGGTTGGGGGTGATGACTTTGGTGTCGCCTTTGATGAGGTCGTCCCAGTCCTTGACGCCTTTGGGATTTCCCTTGCGGACGATGAAGACGATGGTGGAGGTGTAGGGACTGCTGTTGCTGGGAAGGCGGGTTTGCCAGTCGGCGGGCAAGAGGTTGCTCTTGTCGTGGAGCATGTCGATATCCAGCGAGAGGGCGAGGGTGGCGACGTCAGCGTCCACTCCGTCGATGATCGAGCGGGCCTGCTTGCCGGAGCCTCCGTGGGACTGCTCGATCTTGAGTGGCTGGCCGTGTTCCTTTTCCCATTGTTTGGCGAATGCGGCGTTCACTTCCACGTAGAGCTCGCGGGTGGGATCGTACGATACGTTTAGTAGCGAAACGGGAGGAAGGGCGGATGCGTTTTGCTTTTTTCCGCAGGAGGTCGCGGCGAAAAGCAGGGGAGCGAGCAGGAGGAGCGGGAGGCGTGTCTTCATGGTGGAAAGGAGTCGGGAAAAGGAAAGGCTCCGCGATTTTTGCGATGCGAAAACCGCGGAGCGCAGCAACCGTCAACTATTTATGGGCGGTAAATCTGGTCGAAGAGGCCACCGTCGGCGAAGTGGATCTTCTGGGCTTTGGCCCAGCCGCCGAAGGAGTCGTCGATGGTGACGAGTTCCAGCTTCGGGAAGATGGAGGCGTATTTCTCAAGGGCCTTCTCACTGCGCGGGCGGTAGAAGTGCTTGCCGGCGAGTTCCTGGCCTTCGTCGGTGTAGAGGTATTCGAGGTAAGCGCGGGCCACCTTGGTGGACCCCTTTTTCTCGGCGTTTTTCTCCACGACCGCGACGGGCGGTTCGGCGAGGATACTGATGGAAGGATAAACGATCTCGGTCTTGCCGGGGAATTCCTTCTCGATCAGATGGGCTTCGTTTTCCCAGGAAAGGAACACGTCGCCGATACCGCGTTGGGCGAAGGTGGTGGTGGAACCGCGTGCACCGGTGTCCAGAACGGGGACGTTCTTGAACAGCTTGGTGACGTAGTCCTTCACCTTGGCCTGATCTCCACCGAATTCCTTTTCGGCCCAGGCCCAGGCGGCGAGGTAGTTCCAGCGTGCACCGCCCGAGGTTTTCGGGTTCGGGGTGATGACTTGCAGGCCGGGTTTCACGAGGTCGCCCCAGTCCTTGACGCCCTTGGGATTGCCCTTGCGGACGACGAAGACGATGGTGGAGGTGTAGGGCGCGCTGTTGTTCGGCAGCTTGCTCTGCCAGTTTTCGGGGATGAGTTGGCGCTGGGTGTGGAGGACGTCGATGTCACCGGACAGGGCGAGTGTCACGACGTCGGCATCGAGGCCGTCGATGACGGCGCGGGCCTGCTTGCCGGAGCCGCCGTGGGATTGGGAAATGGTGAGTTTTTCACCGGTTTCCTTTTGCCAGTGGGCGATGAATTTGGGGTTGAACTCGGCATAGAACTCGCGCGTCGGGTCGTAGGAAACGTTGAGCAGTTCCAGAGCCTGGGCGGTGACGGTCAGGGCCAGTGCGGCGGCGATGAAGGTGAATTTCGCTTTCATAGGATGTGATGAATCAATGGATGGAAGTTAGAAGGAGAAACGGAGACCGGTGAGGTAGGTCAGGCCGTCGTAGGATTCGGTGGAAGGGCCATCGAGCTTGGCCCACTCGGCTCCGGCGAGAACCTTGAGCTTGTCGCCGTAGATGAAGTATTGGGCTCCGAGGTAGACGGAGTGATAGGTGTCTCCACGACCTCCGGCGACGGCCACGCCTCTTTCGTAGCGGGATTGGGCGATGACTCCGGCCGCGCCATCGCTGTGGGCGTAGGAATAACGGCCGACGAGCTGGAGCGTTTTCGGGATGATGTCGTAGGTCGGCTGGATGAAGAAGCCGTAGACGTCCGAGTTGTTTCCATCGCCGCCGGTGGCGTAGTAAGCTTCGGTCACGATGGCGAAGGCATCCTGTTCCACCACGAAGGTGGCGCTGAGGATGTCGTCGTAGCGGGCGAGGACGAGGTCATCCGCCTCGCGGTTGCTATGGAGCCAGTCGAAGCGGAAGTCGGCCGTTTCCGTTCCCAGCAGGGATTTGAAATCGTAGCCCACTCCGAGGGTGATGGAGGTGCCGCCATCGAGATCGCCGAATTCTCCGTCGCCCCAGGCACCGGTGCCGCCGGTGGAGGAGGGAGTGTCATTGGAGTAAACGCCTGCTCGATAGCTGAAGTCGTTGTAGGTACCTTCTACGGTGATTCCCGTAGCGCGGTTGATGCCGAGCTGGTTGAAGATCTGCGAGCGTTCGAAGGTCGGCTGGCTGTTGGTGGAACCGAGCCAGTCGTATTGACCGATCAATGGCTTGGTCTTGCCGACGGTGATGCTCAGATCCTTGCTGGGCTTCCAGCGGATGTAGGCGTCCACGAGGCCATCGTAAATGTCCTCGAAGCCGTCGTTGCTCTGGAAGTCGACGCGGACTTCGACTTTCTTTTCGAACAGTTTGGCGTCGAAGCCGAAGCGCGAGCGGCGGTCTTCCCAGTGGTCGTTGTTGCCCTGATCGGCGTCGACCTTGTAGTATTGTCCGTGGTAGCGGCCGCGGAGCTTGAATTCCTGGATGTAGGGGTTGTTGTTGTCCTTGTAGAGCGTTGCGAGAGCCCAGGCCTTGTCGAAGGCAGAGCTTTCGCTGTCATTGCTGACGGATGCCGAAGGCGAGGCCGGACTCTGGCCTGCGTGGGCCAGTGCTGGAAGGGTGGCTGCCAGGGCGGCGGCGTAGATTGGGAGACGACGATGATTTGTTCGGTTGTTGTTCATGGTTCTGCGCGCGTCAGCGTCCGGTGTTCCGGTCTGCGTTCGCAGGATGGTATGGAGGCAATCTTCCCGTTCGTACGGGTGAAGAAGAGAGTGGTGGCGTCTTCGTGAGTGAGGACGCGGGACCGGCGGACGTCCGGCCGATTCGGAGATCGGTCAGGAGACGCCGGGTTCGGAGCCGGACGTTTTTACCGGGAGAATGTCAGCGTTTTCCCTGGGAATCGTCGCGGGAGGTAACGAAGCGGGTTTTTTCCGTGCTTTCGACCTGGGTGACCCGTCCATCGTGAACGGTGATCTGGACGGAGCCATAGCGCAGGCCGTTGACGTTCCTGCGGACGACTTCGATCCAGTCCGGAGAAGAAGCGTCCTGCTTGATGGTTTCAGTGGCTGAGGTCGTCATGGGGTGAAGAGGCGGTTGCGAGTTGGGAAAGCCCTGCGAGGAACCCGTCGGCGGGATCGGCCTTGCGTTTCATCTGGGAGCTTTTGGCCTGGAAAGTTTCGGGATTGGCAAAGGGAGGGATGATTCCGTCGCGGCGCATTTTGCGGAGAGTGACTTCCACGACCTGGGCGACGGTGTAGCGGTCGAGGATGGCGGCGATGGCGTTGCGCACGTCGATCATGACCATGCGCAGCCCGCAGTGGTCCTCGTCCGGACAGGTGCAGGGCTGATAGGCGTTCTCGCTCGCGCAGCAGATGGGGGCCAGCCGGCCGTCCATCAGGCGGACGAGATCGCCGATGCGGATTTCGCCCGCGGGTTTGGAAAGGGTGTAGCCGCCGAATTTTCCGCGCTGGGTTTCGACCAGCCCGGCTTCGCGCAATTCCTGCAGGATGCGCTCGACGAATTTCAGCGGCAGACGATTGGCTTCGGCCAGTTCCGAGCCGGAAACGGTGGCCCGGCCAACTTCGGCGGCGATGCCGAGGTTGATGGTGGCGCGAAGCGCGTATTCAGCTTTTTTGGAAAGGTGCATTCGGTTATCTGGATAAATTTGTAGGGATTGATGAGTGGATTGCCAAGTGGAAAAATTGACAGGGGAAATTCGCTTTTTGTAAGTGATTTATTTGCCGAGACTTGGAAGGAGGAAAATTTTCGCGTTAAACATTACTATTCTGGGTTTGTTGGTAATATTTGAATCAAATCCCCAAAAAACAAGGGGGTCCGTCGGAGCTAAAAGAGGAAGGAGACAGGGGTGAATTCAACAAAGGAACGAAATTTCGACAATTTCTCGCCCAAGTGGAATTCCAACTGGACATGTCAATCTACATGCATGAGTAGGAATTAAAAGCGCGAGGGAAAATTCCGAGATGCGCGAATCCGACCCATTTTATGAAAAGTGAAATTCTTCCAGTTGTTGTCGTTGGCGGTGGTTTTAGCGGAACGGTGACCGCGATTCATTTGTCCCGCCGTCTGCCGGAGGTGCCGGTCTTTCTGGTGGAGGAAAGAGAAGAGGCCGGACCCGGGCTGGCCTATCAGGAAGTGGATCCTTCCTGTCTGCTGAATGTTCCGGCGGGAAATCTCAGCGCTTTCGCCCGGGAGCCGGGACATTTCCTGCGTTACGCGCGGCGGGTGCTGGGCGAGGGAGTGATGCCGGAGGATTTTCTGCCGCGCAAAGTCTATGGCGAGTATCTGAAAAGCTGTCTGGGGGAGGAGCGTTCCCGGAATCCCTTGCTCCAGGTTCTCCATCGTCGAGTGATCGATGTCAGCGGTTCGCCTGATCATTCCACGGCCAAGGTGGTCTTTCAGGATCACTCTTCCATTCAGGCCTCGGTGGTGATCCTCGCCACCGGGAATCAGGGGTCCGCGTTCTCCTCCTCTGTCTGGTCCGAGTTTACGGTCCCGGCGAGGGATGCTGTTAGGCTGATCCGGGGAGAGGAGGGAAAGGAGCTGCTCGTCATCGGCACGGGATTGACGATGATCGACGCGGTGTTGGATCTGGAGCGGCGTGGGGTGGCGAAAAAAATCCACGCGATCTCTCGCAACGGTCTGCTGCCGCAAGCTTACGAGACGCCGGTGACGCGCGATGTGCCCGATCTGGATCATTTGCCGGATTCGGACTTACGGAAATGCGTGCGTCTTTTCCGCAAGGCGATCGCCGAGCGTGAGGCGGCGGGTGGTTCGTGGAGGGATATTTTCGCGGTGATCCGCTCGTCGACTCCTTCCCTGTGGCAGGAACTCAGCGAAAGGGATCGTGCCAGGTTTCTGCGCCTGCTCAGCCCGTTCTGGGAGATTCATCGTCATCAATGTCCGAGTGAAACCCGCGACCGGATCGACGAGCTGATCGCCGCCGGAAAGCTGGAATTGCACCGGGGAACGATCGTTTCCGTAGTGAAAAAGGGCGACAGGCTGCACATGGGATTGGCTGCCAGAAGCCGCGACGAGGCGACCCGCTGGCTGGAAGTGGATCATATTCTCGACGCCACGGGCCCGGCACGGGATTTGGCGGCGGCGGATCATCCGCTGATCCAGAATCTCCTGCGCCGAGGTTTCCTGAAATCGGATCCTCATCGTCTTGGTGCGGAAGTCGCCGCGGACTACCGCGCGATCGGGCGCGATGGCAGTCCGTCCGGTTGGCTGTTTGTCGTCGGGCCAATGCTGCGTGCGCGTTATTACGAGGCCACGGCGGTGCATGAGCTGAAACTGCACGCTTCCGCGGTCGCGACCCGTGTCGAGAAGCATCTGATCGCACAGGGGATCGTCAGCGCGGAAACGGAGGACGAAGAGGAGGAGTTATCGGTGTTAGGGTGAACTCTATCGAGTGTTTCCTGCTTCGTTACTTTTCATTTTTCTGTGTACATAAGGTTGTGGGATTTGTAATCCGTTTGACGTGGCTTTCCATTTCAGGCAATGTGACCGGGCCTTTTACGGCATTCCGTAAGCTTACCTAAGCAGCGATACTTTTTCGCCCCCAGCTCCGACCCTTACCCGGGAGTTTGTTGGACGTCGACGGAATCGGATTCATCAAACGAATCGGTCCGATTTATCCGTCGCAATCGAACTAACAATTCTGATTCATGAGCCAAACCAATCATTATCCTTCGGGACTCAGTCTGAGCGCGGAAACCGCTCGGAACCTCGCCAATGCCACCGTCACTCCTCCGCAATGGGATGACATCACGCCACGTTGGCTGCATATCCTCCTGCCCTGGGTGGATGTGGATGGCGGTGTGTATCGCGTCAACCGTGTGAAGCGCAAAGAAAACGGTGTGGCCGTCGAGCTTCTCACCGTGGACGATGGAGAGCCCAAGCTGCCGACCACTTTCGTCGATTACGAAAACGATCCGCACGAGTATCATCTCAGCTCGATCCAGACGGTGCTCCACACGCACACCCGCGTGACGGACCTTTATTCGAACGCCGTGGATCAGCTTCGCGAACAGGTCCGCCTCACCGTGGAAGCGGTGAAAGAACGGGAGGAAGCCGAGCTGGTGAACCATCCCGAATTCGGATTGGTCAACGTCGTCGCGGATTCCCAAATCATCAAGACGCGCAAGGGCACACCTACACCGGACGATCTCGACGAACTCATCAAGCTGGTCTGGAAAAAGCCGGCGTTTTTCCTCGCCCATCCGTATGCCATCGCCGCTTTCGGCCGCGAGGCGACGCGGCGTGGCGTGCCGCCTCCCACCGTCACTTTGTTCGGTTCACCGTTCATCACCTGGCGCGGCATTCCGCTCATCCCGAGCAACAAGCTGGCTATCGACGAAAACGACAAGACCAGCATCCTGCTGCTCCGCGTCGGCGAAAAACAGCGCGGCATCGTCGGCCTGCAAAAAGCGGGAGTGACCGGTGAAATCGAGCCCGGTCTTTCTGTGCGCTACATGGGCACGAACGAGCACTCCATCGCCGCGCATCTGGTGACACGCTATTTCTCCGTCGCCAAGCTCGGTGAGGACGCGATCGCCCGCCTGGACGATGTTTCGATCAAACACTACCACGAATATGTCTAACGAACGTCTCGCCCCAAACCTGTTTCCGCAGGTTGATCCGGGGACGGACGATCCCCTGGGCGGGTTGGTTTCACGGTTGGCTAACGAATGGTTTTCCAGCCGACCGGATCAGCTTCCGTCCTCTTCCGATATTCCCTTCTCGCTGCCGACGACGGTCGCAGGCGCTCCCGCGTATCTGCCGACGTCTCCGGGCGTTCCGGCATCGCCCGCTCCGGCGACGCCTGCCGGGACATCGAGCCAGATCGATTTATCGGGTGGTTTCCCGTCTTCGCATTCGCCGGACGCGCCGCCTCCGGTGCACCCGAAGGTCGTCGGCGCCGAGCCGGAACCGGTGGTACCGGTCAACGAGACGCCGCAAGGCGGGCATCGTCATGGAGCACCGGATTCCTATGAATTCGGCGAACCTCACGATTTTTCGAAAAGCTTCAGCCCGCGTTCGCCCGAGCGTGAAGCGGCGAGCCTTTTTGAACTTCCCGTCGAAACGCCGTATTATTTCCTCGAAAACGTCCAGTTCCTCGAGCCGGTCGCGGTCACTCCGAATGGCGGCTTCGATGTGGAAGGCGTGCGCAAGGATTTCCCGGCGCTCCATCAGCGCGTCAACGGACATCCGCTGATCTGGCTGGACAATGCGGCGACGACCCACAAGCCGCAGAGCGTGCTGGATGCGACGTCCTCTTTTTACGGTCGGGATAACTCGAACATCCACCGCGCGGCCCATACCTTGGCCGGGCGTTCGACGGATTTGTTCGAATCCGGCCGGGAAAAAGTCCGCCAGTTCCTCGGTGCGGGAGACGCGAACGAAATCGTGTTTGTCCGCGGCACCACGGAAGCGATCAACCTCGTGGCGCAAAGCTACGGGAGAGAAAACATCGGTGAAGGCGACGAGATCATCCTCAGCCAGCTCGAACACCACGCGAACATCGTGCCGTGGCAGCTTCTCGCCGCGCAAACCGGTGCGAAGCTGCGGGTGATCCCGGCGAATGATCGCGGCGAACTGATCCTCGAAGAACTTCCGAAGCTCTTCAGCGATCGCACGAAAATCGTTTCCGTCACCCACGTTTCCAACGCGCTTGGAACGGTGAATCTCGTCGAGCAAATCATCGCCATCGCCCATGGCTTCGGCGTGCCGGTGCTGGTGGATGGCGCGCAATCGACACCCCACATCCCGATCAACGTGCAAGCGCTGGATGCGGATTTCTACGTGTTCTCCGGCCACAAGGTGTTCGGGCCGACGGGTATCGGGGCGCTCTACGGGAAATCGCATCTTCTCGAAGCCATGCCTCCATGGCAGGGCGGCGGGCACATGATCCGGGATGTGACGTTCGGAAAGACGATCTATAACAACGCCCCGGAAAAATTCGAGGCGGGCACGCCCGATATCGCCGGAGTCGTCGGTCTCGGAGCGGCGATCGATTACCTGTTCAGCGTCGGTATCCCCGCGCTGGCTGCGTACGAACACTCGTTGCTGGAATACGCGACAGCGGAAATGGCGTCCATCCCGGGCATCCGTCCGATCGGAACCGCGCACAACAAGGCCAGCGTGCTTGGTTTCGTGATTCCCGGAATCGATAACTCGAAGATCGCGAAACACCTCGATCAACAAGGCATCGCCGTCCGTGCCGGTCACCACTGCGCCATGCCAGCGCTGCGTCACTTCGGTGTCGAGAGCACCGTTCGCCCGTCGCTGGCCTTCTACAACACGCACGCCGAGGTGGATGCCTTCATGCGTGCGATGCACCGGATCGTCCGTCACTAACTCGTTAAATCCCGCCATGATCGACATCGATATTCCAGACTTCGGAGCGTTTTCGCTGAAACATCTCGTCCTCGACTACAACGGCACCTTGGCTCTCGACGGCCATCTGTTACCGGGAGTGCGCGAGGTGCTCGGTTCGCTCGCTCCGTTGCTGGATATCCATGTCGTCACGGCGGACACTTTCGGGCTGGCGGGAAAATATCTCGCCAGCCTGCCGCTCACGCTCACGGTGCTTCCCGTGGATTCCCAGGCGGAAGCCAAGGCGCGATTCGTCGAAAACCTCGGCGCGTCCTCCGTGGTCGCGATCGGCAATGGTCGCAACGACCGGCAGATGCTTTCTGCTGCCGCCATCGGGATTCTCCTTGTCCAGAAGGAAGGAACGGCGGCCGCGGCCCTGCCTTCCGCCGACATTCTTTCCACCAATATCCTCGACGCGCTCGAGCTGTTGCGCCACCCGAAGCGGATGATCGCCACGCTTCGCTCCTGATCTAATCCAAGACAATGGAATCGACGTTGATTCACATGAGCTCTCCCCCTTCTTCAGCCGTGCCTCATTATGACGAGATCGCGAAAAAAATGATCGCGTCCTATCAGAATTTCGGAGGTTTGAATCACAGCGAATCGCTAAACCTTCCCTCGAAGCACGCCATCGGGGAAATCTGCGAAGGCTTGCTGCAACTGCTTTTTCCCGGTTTTCACGACAATGACGTGATCGATGTCGGGCACTTGCCGGAGCTGACCGTCCGCCGTCTTCAGGACGTCATCGGCCGCCTTGAGGATCAGGTGCGGAAAAGCGTGCGCATCGGCGATCCCCGGCGACCGACCGGAAAAACCACGCCGATCATCCAGAAATTCTGCAAGGCGCTTCACCTCGTCCGCGAAGTGCTGGTGACGGATGTGGAAGCCGCTTACAACAACGATCCTTCGGCTCGCAGCCACGAGGAAATCATCCTGTCTTATCCTTTCATCGAGGCGATTTCCATCCAGCGTCTCGCACATCGACTGTATCGGGCCGGAGCGCCGATGATCCCCCGGATGATGACCGAGTGGGCGCACAGCCGCACCGGCATCGACATCCATCCCGGAGCCAGCATCGGCGCGCATTTTTTCATCGATCACGGCACGGGCGTGGTCATCGGCGAGACCTGCAAGATCGGGAATCACTGCAAGCTCTATCACGGCGTGACGCTCGGTGCACGCACCTTCATCAAGGACGAGGCGGGCCACGTCATCAAGGGCCTCAAGCGCCATCCGAACCTCGGCGACAACGTGACGATTTATCCGAATTCCACGATTCTCGGCGGAGAGACCGTGATCGGCTCGAATTCCACCATCGGCGCGAACGTGTTTCTCATGCACAGCATCCCGTCGGATTCGCTGGTGATTTACGAAGAGAAAAATCTCTCGATCCGCAGCAAGGTGAATCGGCAGGATGCCACTTCCAACGCGGACCTCACATGGTCCATCTAAAGTTTGCTGGTTTTTAGTGTTCGGTTTTCAGCAGGAAAAGAAACGAACACGGAGCAAGCTTCCTCAAAACTGAACACTGAAAACTTCCAACTTCATGCACCACGGCATCGATCATTATGTCGGCAATACGCCGCTCGTCCGCCTGAAAAAACTTTCCGAGCTGACCGGCTGCGAGATTCTCGCCAAGGCGGAATTCATGAATCCCGGAGGCTCCGTGAAAGATCGCGCCGCGCTGGGAATCATCCGGCAGGCGGAAAAAGACGGCCTGTTGAAACCGGGCTCCACCATCGTCGAAGGCACGGCGGGAAATACCGGCATCGGCCTTACCGTGATCGGGCAGGCGCGCGGTTACAAAAGCGTGATTGTCATTCCCGAAACGCAGGCACCGGAGAAAATCTCGCTGCTGCGCGCGCTGGGAGCGGAAGTGATCCCCGTGCCCGCCAAGCCATACAGCGATCCGGATAACTACAATCACATCGCCGCCCGGCTGGCGGAGCGGAACGGTTGGTTCTGGGCAAACCAGTTCGACAACGTCGCCAACCGTCAGGCGCATATCGAGACCACCGGCCCGGAAATCTGGGAGCAGACGAACGGCACCGTGGACGCGTTCGTTTCCGCGGTGGGCACCGGTGGCACACTTGCCGGAACCTCGATTTTCCTGAAAAGCAAAAATCCGGGCATCCACACCGTCTGCGCGGATCCTTATGGAGCCGCGATGTGGGGCTGGTTCACCCAAAAAAATCTCGATCTCGACGATGGCGATTCCTTCGCCGAGGGCATCGGTCAGGGCCGCGTGACCCGAAATATCGAAGGCTTCGAAGTCGATCACGCCTATCGCATCGATGACAGGCTTGCGATTTCGATTCTCGATCAACTCCTGCGGGAGGAGGGGATTTTTCTCGGCCTTTCCAGCGGCATCAACATCGGCGGTGCCCTGAGATATGCCCGGGAACACGGCCCCGGAAAAACCATCGTCACCATTCTCTGCGATACCGGGCAGAAGTATCAGTCGAAGCTCTATAACCCGCAGTGGTTGAAGGAGAATGATCTGATTCCCGTGCCGCTTGAGAGTTTGTTGTGAAGGAGCGCCGGTGTCCTCACCGGCTCAAGAGGAATGGAAGTTGAGCCGACGTGAACGTCGGCGCTCCGGGCTTATCTTGTCATTCACCGAGCATGGAATGATGCGGTTTTGACTTCGGTCGGTTTCGGGAGGAAAAGAACGCCATGGATTCCTCATGGATTCACCCACGCGAAGAACTCGTCGCCACCATGCGGCGGATTTACCAATACCACATGACCACCACTTCCGGTGGCAACCTTTCCATTCTGGACGAAGATGGCAGCATCTGGATCACCCCGTCCCGCGTCGACAAGGGCAATCTGGTTTCCTCGGATATCGTCCGGGTGCATCCGGATGGCCGGATCGAGGGAAATCATCCTCCGTCTTCGGAATTCCCCTTCCATCGTGAAATTTACCGCCGCAGACCGGACATCAAGGCGATCGTGCACGCGCATCCCGGTGCGCTGGTCGCTTATTCGATCTGCCGCCAGTTACCGGACCTCACGGTTCAGACACACGCGTATCAGGTGTGTCGCAAGGTCGCATACGCCGCGTATGCCTGTCCGGGCAGTGAAAAACTGGGCAGCAACATCGCGGACGCTTTCGGCACGGGCGCGGATTGCGTCATGCTGGAAAACCATGGCGTCGTCATCGGTGGCATCGATCTTCAGGACGCGTTCCAGCGGTTCGAAACCCTCGAGTTCATCGCCCAGACGCTGGTGAAAGCGCATCGTCTCGGGCCGGTCACTTCCTTGCCGGACGGTGTATTGCGTGATCTGCCATTCGCACCGCATTCGGAGAACGCCCCCCAGGTGCCGACCAATGAGGAAAAGGCGCTGCGCAAACAGTTGTGCGATTTCGTCCACCGTTCCTATCAACAACGGCTGCTCATCAGCACGGCGGGCGCGTTTTCCGCACGGTTGAAGGACGAGGAATTTCTCATCACCCCGCGTCGTCGCGACAGGCTGGACCTGGACATTCCGGGAGTGGTGCGGGCGAAGGGCGATACCTGCGAGGCAGGCAAGAATCCATCGCGTGCCGTGCGGTTGCATTCCCTCATTTACGAAAAAAATCCGGATGTCGGAGCGATCATTCTCGCCCAGCCCGCGCACGCCAGCGCCTACTGCATGACGCATGCGGAGCTGAGCACCCGCACGATCCCGGAGAGCTATCTGGTACTTCATGAATCGCCGAAAGTTCCCTTCGCATGCATCGTGAACGACGCGGAAAAGCTCGCCGATCTCATGTCACTGGAAAAATGCCCGGTGATCCTGATCCAGAACGAAGGAGCCCTCATCGTGGGCAAGGATCTGCTGGATGCCTTCGATCGTCTGGAGGTGCTCGAGGCGACCGCAGAGGCGCTTCAACTCAGCAGGCCGCTTGGACCGCTGGTGCCGATGCCTCACTCCGCGCTGGTAGAACTCCGGGAAGCATTCGGACTGGCACCTTTGCCGGAAGAATGAAGAGAAACGTTTTGTAGGACACAGTAAGCTGGAGAGGGCGGTCTACGGGCCGCCCTCTTTTGTGGGCTTTTCGGAGAATAAGGGCAGGGACAGGCACTCTTATCTTTGAATCAATAGGCAACGACGACAAGAATGTCGTCGCTCCTTATAGACATTCAGAAGGAAAACCTCAGGCCTGTGAGGTAGGTGAAACCCTGATAGGTTTCCGTCGCCGGGCCTCGCAGGCGGGACCATTCCGTGCCGGCCATGAGTTTGAGCTTGTCGCCATGGATGAAGTATTGGGCACCGAGGTAAATGGAATGGTATTGGTCTCCTCTGGCGCTATTGCCGACGACCGTTCTTTCGTAGCGGGTGGCGGCGATCAGCCCTCGATCTCCGCTACTATGGGAATAGGAATAACGCCCCACGAGCTGAAGTTTTTCCGGAACGAGATCGTAGAGAGGTTCGAGATAAAAACCGAAGGCGTCCGAATTTTCTCCATCGCCGCCGGAGACGTAGAAGCCTTCCATGACGAGGGTGGCGGCTTCGTGCTGGAGCCAGAAGGTGGTTGTCAGGATGTCGTCGTAGCGGTTCAGGACGAGATCCCCGGTTTTCCGGTCGCTGTGCAGCCAGTCCAGCCGGAAGTCCGATTTGTCGAGGCCGGTCCACGCCTTGAAATCGTAGCCCACCCCGAGCGAGGTGGAAACGCCGCCGTTGAAATCCCCGAATTCGCCATCACCCCACGAACCGCTGCCGCCGGTGGATGACGGTGTGTCGTTGGAGTAAATCCCGGCCCGGTAGGTGAAGCGGTCCGCCGTTCCTTCCACGGTCACCGCCGTTGCCCGGTTGATGCCGAGCTGGGCGAAAATCTGCGAGCGCTCGAAAGTGGGCTGGCTGTTGGAGGACCCCAGCCAATCGAAGTGGGCGATCATGGTCTGGACCTTGCCGACGGTGACGCTGAAATCCTTGCTCGGTTTCCAGCGGATGTAGGCATCGACGAGGCCGTCGTAGAAATCGGAAAAGCCATCGTTGCTCTGGAAATCGACACGCACTTCGATGCGTTTTTCGAAGAGTTTCGCATCGAAGCCGAAACGTGAACGCCGGTCTTCCCAGTGATCGGTGTTTCCCTGATCGGCATCGACTTTGTAATACTGCCCGTGGTAGCGCCCGCGCAGCTTGAACTCCTGAAGGTAGGGATTGCGGTCGTTTCGATAGAGCGTGGCGAGCGCCCATGCGCGGTCGAACGGGGACGATTCAGTGGTGCCTGCCCATGCGAGGGCGGGGAATGCGGCGGCGATGGCCGCGAGGGTGGTGGTGCGGGGAATCGACATGGAAATGAGGAGCGGTATTCACCCTCTCGGATGAAATTGCTTGTGGACCGACTTCAGGCGCTGGCGGTCCACGTGGGTGTAAACCTGGGTGGTGGAAATATCGGAGTGGCCGAGGAGTTCCTGGATCACCCGGAGATCCGCCTCGCCTTCGAGCAGGTGCGTGGCGAAGGAGTGGCGCAGAAGGTGGGGATAAACGTTTTGCTCGATCCCGGCCGCGGCGGCACGCTCCTTGACGATCTGTCGCACGCGGTCCGGTGAGAGCGCGCCGCCGCGCACGCTGATGAAAAGGTGGGAGCGGGTTTTCTTGGTGACGAGCGATGGCCGTTCGTTGCGGAGGTAATCTTCGACGGCGCTCAGGGCGAACTGCCCGACGCGGACGATCCGGGTTTTCTCGCCCTTGCCGGTGATGCGGAGGAAGCCTTCATCCGCGTCCAGCATTTCCAGCTTCAGGTTGCAAAGCTCGGAAAGCCGGAGGCCGGAGGAGTAAAACAGTTCGAGAATCGCGCGATCGCGCCTGCCCAGCGGTTGTTCGGGCGAGATGGATTCGAGCATTCGCTTCACTTCATCCGCGTGCAGGGTTTCGGGCAAGGCCCGCTCGGACCGGGGTGTGAGCAAGGGTTCGGCGGGATCCATTTCCAGCGTCCCGCGCTGGACGAGCCAACGGAAAAAGATCTTCAGGTGCACGGTGGTGACGCGCAGCGAGGCAGGGCTGAGTCCTTCCTGTTTCCGCTGGCTGATGAAGCCAGCGAGTTCGTCCGTGCCAAAATCCCGGAGAGCGCGTCCGGCTTTTTCCGAATGGAGCTTCAGGGCGTCCAGCGATTGCCGGACGGAGAGCTGATAGGCGGTGGAAAGCCCGCGCTCGGTGGCGAGGTAGCGGATGAAGCGCTCGATTTCTTTTTCCATCAGGAGAAGGCGAGTGTGGAGGTTTTCCCCGCGATCTCAAGGCCGGGATAAAATAGGCCGAGAAGGTCGCAACGGATGCTCGGAGGGTTTTTCACGGATCACCGCTCATCCGGCTCTTGTTCCACAGGTTTTTGAAAATGCAGCGAACGATGAACAAGCCGCCCGCACCGAGCAGGGCATGAGGAAAATACGTATGCCAAACGGGGATGGTGGGACTTCCCACTTTGTTGCCAAGGGCTTCACCCAAAAAGCGGAAATACCACAAAAAGTGGGTAAGAGCGACGGCGGAGACTCCGAGCGCCAAAAGAGCTTTCGGGTGGGTTGGAACGCAAAAGCCCCGAATTACGAAGTAAATGAAACCCGGCAAACACGCCATGCTGCCCCAGAACGCGAATTGGGCGAAAATTTCGGAAACGTTCATCGGCTCGTTTTTCCAATAAGGAAGCTTGGATGTTTTGGTGGTGAGCTCAAGTGTGGGAAACTGAATGGGGTGGAAGCGAAACGGGAAGCCGGGGAGGTCGCTGAGAGATACGCTGAGTTTTCCTGCCACCGATCACCGATCACCCGGCACTTTGTTCAATCGTCCGCGAACCGTCTTCCCCGATGGAAAACCGCAGCCAGATGGTGTTTTCCGGCAGCATTTCCGGGAATTTATCGCCCCATTCCGCGATGATGACGCCATCGGTCTCCAGATATTCGTCCCAGCCGAGGCCGATGAGTTCGGAAGAGGAATCGAGGCGGTAGAAATCGAGATGGAACACCGGCAGGCGACCGTCCGTGTATTCGTGCAGCAGGCCGAAGGTCGGGCTGGTCACCTCGGCGGTGGAGCCGAGACCGCGTGTGAAACCCTTCGTCCAGTGGGTTTTCCCGGCACCGAGACCGCCGACGAGGGCGATCACCATGCCGGGCGCGGCGCGTTCGGAAAATTCCAGCCCCAGGGTTTCCATGGCTTCGGGAGTGGCGGCGGTGAATTTCATGGAGACGGCTGGATCGGCAAAAATCCTCAATCTTCGATCCCTGATCATCAATCCCGAAAAAATTGGGAAGATTGAGCGAAACGCAGAGGCGGGGAGGCCGCAGAGAGAAACGCGGAGTTCTTTGTCTTTCCATCAACCATCAACTAAAAACCATCAACCTCTTCATTCGCCGGATTCGTAAGATTCGCGGTGCCTTATCCTTCTTCTTTTCGTTGATCCTTCGATCCCAGATCATCAATCCTGAAAATTCGCGTTGATTCCGGACCCCGCTGGCCCCGAAAGTCTCGCCGCCATGCTTGATATCCGCGTCATCCGCGAAAATCCCGCCGCCATCCAGGAACGCCTGAAAGCACGCGGGGGAGAACACTGGAAGCTCATCGATGAGGTGCTCGCCTGCGACGAAACGCGGCGTGCCGCCGAAACGTCCAAACAACAGCTTCAAAGCTCGCGGAAAACGATTTCCAAACAGATCGGCATCGCCAAGGGCAAGGGCGAGGACACCTCGGCCATCGAGGCGGAAGTGCGCGGCATCAACGAGAAAATTGCGGCGCTCGATGTCGAGGCGGATGCCGCTTCGCTGCGCCAGAGCGAGCTGTTGCTCAATATTCCGAATCTCACGCACGATGCCTGTCCGGTCGGCGAGGATGAAACGGCGAATCCCGTGGTCCGCGAATGGGGGAGCAAGCCTGAAATCGTCGAGCCGAAGGATCACGTGGAGTTGGCGGACCGGCACGGCTTGATCGATTGGGACGGCGGTATCCGCGTCGCCGGTTCCGGTTTTGTCGTCTATCGCGGCAAGGGCGCCCGTCTGGAGCGCGCGTTGATCCATTTCCTGCTCGATACCCAGACGGCCCACGGCTACGAGGAAGTGAATGTCCCCCATCTGGTGAAGCGCGAGTGCATGGAAGGCACCGGCCAGCTTCCGAAGTTCGAGGACGATATGTATGGCACGGATGCCGGTGAGGATGGCGTGAACAATCTTTTCCTCGCGCCGACCGCCGAGGTGCCGGTGACGAATCTTTACCGCGACACCCTGCTCGCCGAGGCGGACCTGCCGGTGAAAATGGTCGCCTACACGCCGTGTTTCCGCCGTGAGGCCGGATCGGCCGGTCGCGACAACAAGGGCATCATCCGCATGCACCAGTTCGACAAGGTGGAGCTCGTGCAGATCGTCCACCCCGATCAGGGATTCGAGGTGCTGGAACAGCTCACCGGCCACGCGGAATCGATTTTGCAGAAACTCGGTCTTCACTACCGGGTGATCGAGCTTTGCACCGGTGACATCGGATTTTCCTCGGCGAAAACCTACGACATCGAGGTCTGGGCACCGGGCCACGGCAAGTACCTCGAAGTTTCGAGTTGCTCGTGCTTCACGGATTACCAGGCGCGCCGGATGAAACTTCGCTTCAAGGACGGTGAAGGGAAAAACCGTTTCCCCTACACCCTGAACGGCTCCGGCACCGCGCTGCCGCGTCTTTTCGTCGCACTGCTCGAACAATGCCAGCAGCCGGACGGCTCGATCCGCATCCCGCAGGCGCTGGTGCCGTACTTCGGTGCGGAGGCGATTTCCTGAAAAGTGGCATCGGGATGGGGAGCACACGCGCCCCCGCGTGTTCCGGAGTGCGCCCTCGCTCTCCGGTGGCTTCGAGAAGCCACACGGAATGAATTTCATTGGCAAATGTCGGAGCTCTACGAGCCAGTTTTCGGCGGGGGCACCGAAAACAGCACGCGAGGGCGCGTGCGCTCCCCGTCAGATTCATCCACCTCGGATTGCCCATCACTTTCAGTTTCCCTCCTTAAAGCTTCTCCTTGCCAAGCGAAAATCCCCCGACTAGGAATGCCCAGCCGCAACGAAAAGGTCCCGTAGTCCAATGGATAGGACGATGGTCTCCGAAGCCGTAGGTACAGGTTCGATTCCTGTCGGGACTATTTTGCGACGCTCTCCGCCGGGAACGGGAAAATCCCGGAGTGGCCCCGCTCCTTGTGGGATTGGGGCATGATTCTCTTGAGGCAGGACCGGCGAGTGGGGTATGGGTCCCCTTATGATGTTCCTGAAATCTTTCGCCGCGGCGTTTACCGCCCTTTTCTTCCTGACTCCTTTCGCGAAAGCGGAGGAAGCTAAAACCCTCCGGGCCTTGCTTCTCACCGGAGGCGGTTACCATGATTATAACAAACAGACGACTCTCCTTTCGGAAGGGATCAACGAGAGAATCCGGGTGGAATGGACCGTGATCCACAAGGATGCCGAGGGAATGAAGGAAGTCTTGGGCACCAAGGGCTGGACGGGTGGATTCGACGTCGTGGTTTACAATATCTGTTTCGCGAACGAAACCGATGCGGCTTTTGTGCGACAGGTGGCCGAAACGCATGCCGACGGCACTCCCGCCGTGCTCATCCACTGCACGATGCACAGCTATCACTGGAAGACCAAGGATGACGCTTGGACCCGCTTTTTGGGTATCACCTCCATGCGCCACGGCAAGCAGGCACCCATCACCTTGAAATCGGTGCAGCCCCTGCATCCGATCATGAAGACGTTGCCGGAAGAGTGGGTGACTCCGAAGGAGGAATTGTACGAAGTCAAAAAACTGTGGGATACCGCCACGGTTCTCGCCAATGGCACCATCGACGAAGGGAAAACCTCCCATCCGGTGGTGTGGACCAATCAATACGGCAAAGCACGGGTTTTCGGCACCACCCTCGCTCACAATGACGGCACCATGCAGGAAAAGAATTACGTGGATCTGCTGGCGAGAGGCATCTTGTGGGCAACCGGTCATCTGGACGAAGACGGCAAGGCCGATGCGGCTTATACGGTCGGGAAGTGATGAAAGGTCGATCGTGGTTGCGGCGTCTCGCCGCAATAAGGCTTTCTGCGGCGGGACGCCACAGCCACTTCTAGCCGTAAACTTTCCCGCTGTCCGCTTGAGAAATCTTCGGAAATCGGGATGATGTTTTCATGATCTGCGCCGTTTTCGATGCGAAGCCTTACGACCGGGAATTTCTGAGTGCCGCTTCAGCGGAGATCGAGTGGCGGTTTCTGGATTTCAGGCTCGGGGCGGACACCGTGCGGGCGGCGGAGGGGGCGGACGCGGTGTGCGCGTTCGTCAACGATGTGATCGATCGCGAGGTGATCGGGAAACTGGCGGAAAGTGGCATCCGCCATATCGCGCTGCGTTGCGCCGGGTTCAATCAGGTAGACCTCGAAGCCGCGAGGGAAAGCGGCATCCATGTGACGCGTGTCCCGGCGTATTCTCCCCACGCGGTGGCGGAGCACACGCTGGCGCTTCTTCTTACGCTGAACCGCAAGATCCACCGGGCGTTCAACCGGGTGCGGGAGCAGAATTTCTCTCTCGATGGATTGGTGGGATTCGATCTCTATCAAAAAACGGTGGGCATCGTGGGAACGGGGAAAATCGGGCGCATCACGGCGGGGTTGTTCCGTGGCTTCGGCTGCGAAGTACTGGCGTACGATGTGTGCGAGCAAAGCGAATGGGCGCGGGAAAATCAGGTGCGCTATGCGCCGATGGACGAGATTCTGGAAACGTGCGATGTGGTTTCGCTGCATTGCCCGTTGTTTCCCGAAACCTATCATCTGCTCGATGAAGCCGCGTTCCGGCGGATGAAAAAGGGTGCGTATCTGGTGAATACGAGCCGGGGAAAATTGATCGACAGCAAGGCGCTGATCGATGCTCTCAAGCGCAATCACCTCGGTGGTGTGGCGCTGGATGTCTATGAAGTGGAGGAGGGGATTTTCTTCGAGGATCACTCGTCCGTCGTGCTTCAGGATGACGATCTCTCGCGTTTGCTGACGTTTCCGAATGTGCTTATCACGTCGCATCAGGCGTTTCTCACGCGGGAGGCGTTAGCGGAAATCGCGCGCGTGACGGCTTTCAATCTCGCGGCGGTTCATGAGGGTGGTGAGGTCTTGGCGGGGAGTGAGCTTTGAGGTGCGGGACGGGCCACGTGAACGTCGGCGCTCCATTTCATTGGAGTGATTTCCAGTCGGCTTCGCTGAGGCAGCAGGGATCGTTCGCGACCCAGTGGTTGGGGGCGATTTCCTTCAATGAAAGGTCCGTGCCGACGGTTTCGGCGTAGCGTGGATGGCCGATGCGGTGGCCGAAGGCGCTTCCCTCCGGTGGATCGATGGGTGAGGGAACGTCGCCTTCGAGCAGGATTTTTTTCGATTTCCGCCGGGGATCCGGCTCCGGGATGGCGGAGAGCAACGCCTTGGTGTAGGCGTGGCGCGGGTCCTGATAGATGGTCTCGGCCGGGGCGAGTTCCACGATTTTCCCGAGATACATCACGGCCACGCGGTCGCTGATGTGTTTCACGACCGAGAGGTTGTGGGCGATGAAGAGATAGGAGAGGTTGAATTCCTTTTGAAGTTCGACGAGCAGGTTGAGGATCTGCGATTGCACGGAGACATCGAGGGCGGAAACGGGTTCGTCGCAGACGATGAGTTTGGGCTTGAGGGCGAGGGCGCGGGCGATGCCGATGCGCTGGCGCTGGCCGCCGGAAAATTCGAAGGAATAGCGGTCCGCGGCGGAGGTGGGCAGGCCGACGCGTTCGAGCAGTTCGTTCACCCATTGGGTGCGTTCGGCGCGGGTGCCGAGGCCGTGGATGCGGAAAGGTTCTTCGATCAGGGCGCGCACGCTCATGCGGGGGTCGAGCGATTCGGCGGGGTCCTGAAAGATCATCTGAATATCGCGGCGCAGGGGCCGGAGTGTGGCCTGCCGGGCGTGGGAAATGTCGTGGCCCTCGAAGACGATTTGCCCGGCGGTGGGTTTGAGCAGTCTCACGATGGCTTTGCCGAGCGTGGATTTTCCGCAGCCGGATTCGCCGACGAGGCCGAGGGTTTCGCCGGGATCGATGGTGAGTGAAACGCCATCGACCGCGCGCACGGCTCCGGTCTGGCGCATCAGGACGCCGCCACGGACGGGGAAGTGAACGGTGAGGTCGTTGATCGTTAGGAGTGACATGGGAGGAACATCGAACATTGAACGTCCAACATCGAACGTCGAAGTGAAGAGAAGTTATTTGCGGCGTTTTCCGGCGGTTTGGATGCTGGTGACGAAGATGCGGATCAGTTGGTCGGTTTCGTTGAGAAGGATGGGGAAGTTTGAATTCGCGGGGATGAGATTCGCTCGCTGGATGAGCTTGAGCCAGCGCTCGGATTCGCGAAGTTCTTTGAGGGCGATGCGGAGTTTGTGAATGAAATCGGCGGGGGATTCCGCCGCCTGGGCTTCGCCGTGATGGGAAAGGAGAGCGGTGCCGGAGCGCAGCAACTGGTGGCCGATATGGCGTTCGGCGTAATCGGAATTGAGCGATCGGGTCAAAGCGATGATGTCCGCTCCATACGCGAGCAGGCGTTCTTCAAGGTCGTATCGTGTTTTCTCCTCTTCTTTCATTTCTTCATTCTCTTCCCTTCGACGTTCGATGTTGGACGTTCAATGTTCGATGTTCGTACATTGCGGGCAGTTTTCGACCCAGTGGTTCGGAGCGATTTCAACAAGCTGCGGGCGTTCGTTGAGGGTGTCGCGGCCCATGCGCTGGCAGAAGCGGCAGCCGTGGTGGTGGTCGGCGAGGGAGGCGACCATGCCGGGGATGGTTTTGAGGATGGATTTTCCGGGGGTGTCGAGGGTGGGGATGGAGGCTAACAGTCCGCGCGTGTAGGCGTGGCGGGGATTTTCGAAGAGTTCGACGACGGGGGCGCGTTCGACGACGCGGCCGGCGTACATGACGACGACTTCATCGCAGGTCTCGGCGATGACGCCGAGGTCGTGGGTGATGAGGATGATGGCCATGCCCATTTCTTTTTGCAGCCGCTGGAGCAGGTCGAGGATCTGGGCCTGCACGGTGACGTCGAGGGCGGTGGTGGGTTCGTCGGCGATGAGGAGGGAGGGCTTGAGGGCGATGGCGAGGGCGATGACGACGCGCTGGCGCATGCCGCCGGAGAGCTGATGGGGGTAGTCCATCATGCGCTTTTCGGGGGCGGGGATGCGGACCTGCCGGAGGAGCTCGGTGGCGGCTTCCCATGCGGCTTTTTTCGACATCCGGCGGTGGAGGTGGAAGACTTCGGAAACCTGCCGCCCGATGCGATGGACGGGGTTGAGGGCGGCCATGGGTTCCTGAAAGATGACGCCGATCTCGTTGCCGCGGATGCGCTTGATTTCACGATCGGATAGATGGGCGAGGTCTCTGCCGTTGAAGTTCACGCGGCCGCCGAGGATTTTTCCGGCGGGCTGCGGGAGGAGACGGATGAGGGACATGGCGGTGACGCTTTTTCCGCAGCCGGATTCGCCGACGATGCCGACGGTTTTCCCGCGAGGGACGTTGAAGGATACCTGATCGACGGCACGCAGGAGGCCGCGCTCGGTCTCGAAGGAGGTGATGAGCTTGTCCACTTCCAGAATGTTGTCGGCGGGGTCACTCATGGGTGGTGGTCTCGGAGTTCGGCTGGGTGCGGTAGGCGTCGATGACGCGGGTGGATTCGGGGAAGGTCCTGCCGGAGCGCCGGGCGTCCATGGTTTCCTTCCGGACGTTTTCATCGATCCAGTAGACGAAGGTTTCGTGGGGATCGTACACGACGGGGGGGCTGAAGCGGGTGTTTTCGGAGTCCGGCCATTTGACCCAGCGCCAGGAGCCGATGCGGACGAAATCGACGCTATAGCCGGGGATGAAGATGGCTTCGTCGTGGATGATGTGCTGGAGGGCGCGGCAGGCGTCGCGGAGTTCTTCGGGGGTGTTGGCGGAGCGGACCTGCATGCTGAGCTTGTCGGTGTCCGGGCGGGCCCAACTGAAGAGGTTGTTGGTGTAGGGCTTGATGTTGCCTTTTTCGTCGTAAGCGTTCGAGGAGTGGAGAAATTGATAGAAGTCGGGGAGGGGCGGGGAGGAGTTGTAGTTCGCGAAGCCGATCTGATGCTGTTTCTGCATCGACTTTTTGTAGGCGACGGTGGGTTCCAGACCGTCGAGCCGGAGGTCGAGGCCGCAGGCTCTGGCGTCTTCGCGGAGGATGGCGAGGACGCGTTCGAGAGCGGGGACGGCGGGGTAGGTGACGGCGACTTCGAGGCGCGGTCCGTTGGGTTTCCGGAGAATGCCGTCGTTTCCTTCCTCGGTGTAGCCTGCGGCGACGAAGGCGGCGCGTGCGTCGCTGACGGAGTAGGGGCGGGCGCGGAGGTTGGGATCGCTGAAGCCGACGAAGCCTTCGTTGAAGGCGTTGAGCCGCTGGTAGTCGCCGCGGTAGATGACGTCGATGACTTTTTGCCAGTTCACGGAGTAGGCGATGCCGACGCGGACGTCGCGCTGGTCGAGCGGTGGTTTGCCGACGTTCAGATAGAAGCCGAGGGGGAGTTTGGGGTAGCGGGTGTAGAAGGTGACGCGCTCGATGTAGCCGTCGTAAACGGGGGGAATTTCGGATTTTTCGTACCAGTTCTGAGGACGGGTGAGGAAGGCGGTGTCGAGTTCTCCGGCGCGGAAGAGCTCGAATGCCTTGGACTCGTCGCGGACGACGGTGCTGACGATTTTATCGGGGTTGAAACGATAGCGGTAGTACTTGCGGTCCTTCGCCCACCAGTCCTTGACGCGGGTCTGGGTGATGGAGGCGCCTTTCACGATGTCCTCGGGCCGCACTTCGTAGGCACCGGTGGTGGGGCGATAGCGCCATTGGTAGCGCTCGTTGAAATCGGGGCCGTATTCTTCGTAGAAGCCGGGAGGAACGGGTGTGAAACTGCCGGCGAGGAGCGGGGCGTAAACGCGAGGCTCGGGCAGGCTGATGGAGAGGGTGAGGTCGTCGTAGACGGCGATCTGGGCGATTTCCTCGCGGAAGTATTGTTTCTGATAGGGATTGGAGATGTAGTCGGAAACGCTGATGTAGGCGGCGATGTGGAAGTCGCGGGCGCGGACGGCGGAGCCGTCGGAGTAGCGTGCTTCGGGGTCGAGGCGGAAATAGACGGTGCGGCCATCGGGGGAGATCGCCCATTCGCGGGCGACGCCGGGGATGGCTTGCATGGTTTCGGGGTGGAGGCTGACGAGGCCGAGGTCGATGTCGTCGTAGATGTCGCCGCGGAAGCCGTGGTTCGAGTTGTCGCCGATGGGGCGGAGGGTGGGTGGGAAGCTGGCGATGTAGCGGCGGAAGACGCCGCCCTTGGTGGCGCGGGGATCGCCGATCTCGGGCTGGTCCATGCCGTTTTCCCAGGTGAGATCGGCGGGGATTTCGGAGGGGTCGCCGAGCTTGAGGTAGTCTCCGAGGCGGAGGCGGTAGTCCCATTTTTCAAGGTCGGTGCGGACGGCGGCGAGCTGGCTTTCGAGGAGGGGTTTGCGGTCGCCTTCGGTTTTGGCGATTTCTTCTTCGAGGGTGGTTTGCTCCCTGAGGCTGGCGGCTTTTTGCTCGGTCAGCCACTGGTGGATGTAGCGGTTGTAGGTGGGGCGGAAGGAGTCGAAGTCGAGGGTGCGATTGAGCTCGCGGGTTTCACGGCGGCAACCGGTGTGCATCGCGGCGGTGAGCGCGATGGAGCAGCAGGCGAGGAGGGTGATCCAGCGTGGCATCAGCGGTAGTAGGTGAATTTTTTCGGGTCGAGGGCTTCGCGGATGGCTTCGCCGACGAAGGTGATGAGGGTGAGGAGGCTGACGAGGGCGACGAAGGCGGAGCTGACGAGCCAAGGGGCGGAGAGGTTCGAGAGGCCGTCGTTGAGGAGACGGCCCCAGGTGGCGTATTCGGGCGGGAGGCCGAAGCCGAGGTAGTCGAGGGAGGTGAGGGCGAAGACGAGGCCGGAGAGGGAGAAGGGGACGAGGGTGATGAGGATGGCGACGGTGTTCGGCAGGAGGTGGCGGAAGATGATGCGCGGGGTGCCTGCGCCGAGCACGCGCGAGGCGGCGATGTAGTCCCGCTCGCGATCGCGGTAGGCGGCGGTGCGCATGAGGGAGGTGATGCCCATCCAGCCGAAGCAGATGAGGATGGTGAGGATGATGGGGAGGCCCTTGAACTGATCCGGGACCATGCTGGAGAAGATGATGATGACGAAGAGGAAGGGGATGTTGGAAAAAATTTCCATCAGGCGTTGGCTTACGATGTCGAACCAGCTGCCGAAGTAGCCCATGGACATGCCGAGGGTGATGCCGATGAGATAGACGGCGGGGAGGAAGAGGAGGGCGGCTTTGAGGTTCACCTGAAGGCCGCCGTAGAGGTAGGCGAGGGTGTCGTAGCCTTGGGAGGTGGTGCCGAGCCAGTTCCGGGAGTCCGGGATGGGTGGGGCGGGGTGGTATTTGACGGCGCGGAGGGGGCTGGTTTCCTGCCCGAGGAAGGTGGTCTTGCTGCCGGTGCCGTTGAATTTTTCGGTGAGGGGTTTGTTTTCGGAAAATTCGGCGCTGTAAACGGGCTGGCCGTTTTCATCCCAGCCGTCGGCGGGGCCGGAGAGCTGGCCCTTGCGCATGGAATAGCGGAGGTGCATGCGTGAGGCATCGACGTCGTAATATCTGGCGACGAGGCCGGAGTAGGGTTTGGAGCCGCCGCCCTGATAGAAGAGTCCGTCGCGTTCCTCGAGGGCGCGGGAGCGGGGAGGGAGGGTGTCGCCGGTGGGGTCGAAGGGGACGGGTGGCAGGATGACGAGGTTTCCGGAGTCCTTGGTGAAAAGGCGCTTGAGCTTCCGGTAGTCCGCAGGGGCTTCGGCGGTGGGGCCGGTGACGCCGAAGTCCTTGTTCTTGAGGTCTGCGGGGAGGAAGGCGGGGAATTTCCACTCGCCCTGATAGCGGACGGCGAGGGCGCGCTTGCCGACGAGCGTCTGGTCGAGCATGGCGAGGGCGACGAGGAAGAGCAGGAGGAGCAGGGAGTAGAGGCCGCGCTTGATTTCGCAGAAACGGCGGATGCGGCGGGCGGTGATGGGATTGAGGGGGCCGCGGGTGAGGCTGCGGAGGATCATGGCCAGCCCGGCGAGTATGAGGAGTCCGGCGGCGGCCCAGCCGAACCACGGGATTTTTTGGCCATCGTGGACGAGATTCAGCCACGGGACCTGACGGCTGGTGGCGAAAAACCAGCGGGCGGTGGGAAAGGCGATGCCCTTGAGTTCCCCGAAGATGGAGAGGGAGCCGAGCAGGGTGAGCAGGAGGCCGAGCGCGCGCATGATTTATTCGAATTTGATGCGGGGGTCCACCATGGCGACGAGGAGGTCGGAAATCACGTTGCCGATGAGCATGAGCAGGGCGGCGATGGTGAGGGTGCCCATGATGACGGGGATGTCCCGGGCGAGGACGGATTGGTATTGCAGCAGGCCGAATCCCTGGATGTCGAAGACGGTCTCGATGAGCATGGAGCCGCCGATGAAGATTTCCACGAGACCGCCGAGGCTGGTGGCGACGGGGATCATGGAGTTCCGGAAGGCGTGGCCGAAGACGGCTTTGCGGAAACTGGCACCCTTGGCGACGGCGGTGCGGACGTAATCGGCGGCGAGCTGATCCATGAGGCTGTTTTTGGTGAGCATGGTGAGCATCGCGAATCCGCCGATGACGTAGCAGAGGAGGGGCAGGGCGGTGTGGTGGGCGAGGTCCTTGATTTGATCGACGCGGGTCATCTGGTCGAAGTCCGGGCTGGTGAGGCCGAAGAGGGGGAACCACGCGGCGCGGGCACCGAGGTGGACGAGGAGGATGGCTCCGAGGGCGAAGCCGGGGATGGAGTAGCCGATGAAGATGAGGACGGAGCTGAAGCTGTCGATGAACGTCCGGTGTTTCAGGGCCTTGAGCACGCCGAGGGGCAGACAGACGGCGTAGGTGATGAAGGCGGAGAGGAGGCCGAAGTAGGCGGCGACGGGCACGCGATCGAGGATCATGCGGTCCACCCGTTCGTTGTAGATGTCCGAGACGCCGAGATCGCCCTGAAGCACGCCGACGAAGTGGGTTTTGTAAATGACGGCGCGGGGATTGTAGGAGGGTGGTTCCGTGGCGCCGGGATTCCGCCGGAGGTAGCGGGCCTGCCGGTCCTGCTCGGTCTCGTAGCGGATTTTCCAGCCTTCGGATTCCACGGGCTGGCCGGTTTCGGAGAAGGTGGCGGAAACGACGCGGCCGTTTTCGCGTTTGGCGTGGACGAGCCGACCGTCCTCGCGGAGGACGATGGCGGTGGTGGTTTCGGGGTCGATTTCCCCGCCGATGGTTTCCTGCCCCTGCCCGCCGAATTCACCTTTGGAAATCTGCGTTTCCCGGGGGATGACGCCGAGCCACTGGGCGTAGCCGACGAGGATGGGCTTATCGAGCTGGTAGCGTTCTTCGAGGTTTTCGAGCTGTTCTTCGTCGAGGCCGCCCTGCGAGCGGCTGCCGGAGGAGGAGCGTTTTTCGCCGCCTTCGCTGGTGCTTTGGGAGGCGCTTTGCAGCATGCGGTCGATGGCTCCGCCGGGGACGATGCGGGTGACGGTGAAGACAAGCAGCGTGATGCCGATCAGGGTCGGCGGGATGAGGAGCAGTCTTCGGAGGAAATAGGCTTTCACGCGGGTGTTTCCTAGTGTTCTAGCGGCGTGCCGGTTTCATGCAAGTCCTGAGGGTTTTAGAGACTTTCGGTTCCATCGCGGATGAACGTGAATGAACGCGGATAAGATTTTGAATCCCTGCTTCTTTGAAAATATGAGTCCATCTGTGTTCATCCGCGGTTAAAATAAAAGTGGGGCATGATCGCACGAGATGGGGATTTTGCGAAATTTTCCCTACCATTTCGACGAACCTCCGGCAGGGTGGCGGCGTGATGATGCGCGGGACTTTCTGGATTTTACTTGGAATGTGCTTCGCATTGGCGTCGTGCCAAAAGGAAAGCCAGGTGGCGCGGGCGAGCCGCGAGGGGATTCTGCTGGCCGGAAACGGGGCGGATCCGAAGAGCCTCGATCCGCAGCTCGTCAGCGGGGTGGTGGAGCGCAATATTCTGGCGACGCTGATGGAGGGACTGATCACCGTGGACCCGGCATCGGACGCGGCGACGCCGGGTGGCGCGGCGGAGGAGGTCTCGCCGGACGAGACGGCGACGGTGTGGACGGTGAGGCTGCGGCCGGAGGGAAAGTGGTCGGACGGCGTGCCGGTGACGTCGCAGGATTTCGCGTTCGCGTATGAGCGGATTCTTTCGCCGGGGTTGGGCGCGAGGTATGCGGAGATGCTGTATTTCCTGAAAGGAGCGGAGGATTTCAACAAGGGGGTGACGGAGGATTTTTCCACGGTGGGTGTGGAGGTGGTGGATGACCTGACGTTCCGGCTGACGTTGCGCGGACCGACGCCGTTTTTCCGCCAGATTCTCAAGCACTACACCTGGTATCCGGTGCCGAGGCACGTGGTGTTGAAAAACGGATGGAAGATGGACGAACGGGGGAATCCATGGATTCGCCAGGAAAATTTCGTCGGCAACGGTCCTTTCAAGCTCAAGTCCTACCGGCGCAACGACCGGCTGGAAGTGGAGCGGAATCCGCACTACTGGAATGCGGCGAACGTCACGCTCAATGGCGTGCGGTTCCTGCCGGTGGGCAATCCCTACACCGAGGCGCGGATGTTTCGCGATGGCCAGCTGCACGTCACCTACACCGCTCCGCCGGAGGTGGTGGATCAGATGAAGGTGAAATGGCCGGAAGCGGTGCGGCAGGACCCTTACGTCGGAACGATGATGTATCGCTGCAACGTGACGCGGAAACCGCTGGACGATGCCCGGGTGCGGCGGGCGCTCGGATTGGCGATCGATCGCGACGAGCTTTGCAAGCATGTGCTGCGCGGATTTTCCCCGGCCTACGCGGTGACGCCGCCGATGGAAGGCTATGAGCCGCCGCACGGGATGGACGCGGACCCGGAAACGGCGCGCCGCTTGCTCGCCGAGGCGGGATTTCCCGGCGGGAAAGGGTTTCCGCGATTGAAAATCCTCATCGCCAGTCGCGAAACGGCGGCGACGATGGCGCAGGCGATTCAGGCGCAGTGGCGGCGCGAATTGGGCATCGATGTGGAAATCGAAAACAAGGAGTGGACCGCCTATCTGATCGCCCAGCAGCAGCTCGATTACGACATCGCCTCGGGCGGATGGATCGGCGATTACCTCGATCCGCTGACGTTTCTGGAAATGTGGACTCCGGGGAACGGCAACAACAACACGGGTTGGGAGAGCGCGGAGTTCGTCTCGAAGCTCCAGGAATCGATGCGTGAAACCGATGTGTCTCGTCGGATGGATCTGCTGCGGGAAGCGGAGCGGATCGTGCTGGAGGGGGGCGCGGTCCTACCGATCGCGTGGTATTCGAAAAATTTCCTGATCCGTCCCGAGGTCGAGGGCTGGCACGCGCTGTTGCTCGACGATCATCCCTATCAGTTCCTGCGCCTGTCGCCGGGGAAGGGTTCCGAAACTACGAGCCGGAAAAATCAAGCGGACTGAAGTCCGCGCTCCCAGTGAATCCATGATACGACTTCTTTTCAGCCGATTGTTTCAGGGTGCGATCACGCTGCTGGTGTTGGTCACGATCACGTTTTTCCTGGTGAGGGCGATGCCGGGCAGCCCTTACACGGAGGAAAAGGCGATCCCCGAGCACGCCCTGGGGCGGCTGAAGGCCTACACGGGTCTCGATCAGCCGATGCACGTGCAGTACGGGCGCTATCTGAAAAACCTGATCGTGCACCGCGATATGGGCGATCTGCTGAAGCGGGACGGTGTGAAGGTTTCCGAGGTGATCCGTGAATCGTTTCCCGTTTCGTTCGCGCTCGGGATGGTCTCGATGGGGATTTCCCTGTTGATCGGCATTCCGGCGGGGGTGGTGGCGGCGGTGAGGAAAAACAGCGGTTGGGACAAGGTGCTGTTAGCCGGATCGATGACGGGGATTTGCCTGCCGGCCTTCGTCATCGCGCCGTTGCTGGCGGTGGGGTTCGGGCTGGGTTTCAAATCCCTGAATGTCGCGGGCTGGTCGGGTCCGGTGGATGTGATTTTGCCATCGCTGACGTTGGGATTGGTCCACGCCGCCTATCTCGCGAGGCTGACGCGCGGCGGGATGCTCGATGTGCTGAATCAGGACTTCATCCGCACCGCGCGGGCGAAGGGTGTGCCTGAGGTGAAACTGGTGATTCGTCACGCCCTGCGCGGCGGTCTGATCCCGGCGGTGGCGTTCATCGGCCCGGCGTTCGCGGCGATCATTTCCGGGTCGTTCGTGGTGGAGACGATTTTCCAGATTCCCGGTATGGGGCAGTATTTCGTGAACGCGGCGACGGATCGCGAATACCTGCTCCTCCAGGGATTGGTGCTGGTTTACGGAACGTTGATCGTAGCGGCGAATTTCCTCTCGGATCTCGCGCAGATCGCGTTGAACCCACGGTTGAGAAACGAATCGAACGGATGATGCGAAAAGGAACTTCCCTGTGGCTCGATGCCTGGTACCGGCTGTCGCGAAATCGCGCGGCGGTGGCCAGTCTGGTGTTTCTGATCGTGATGATCCTGCTGTGTTTCGTGGGTCCGTGGCTGCCGTGGGTGAAAAGCCCGACGGCGATCGACCTGACGCGGGCGTGTGAATCTCCCACGGCGTCGCACTGGTTCGGCACGGACCAGCTCGGGCGCGATCTGTTCTCGCGGGTGCTTTACGGCGGGCAGGTCTCCCTGCTCGTCGGGCTGGTGGCGACGGCGGTGGCGGTGTTTATCGGTGTCATTTACGGAGCGATCTCGGGTTACGCGGGCGGGAAATTCGACGACCTGCTGATGCGGTTCGTGGACATTCTTTTCGCGCTGCCGTTTCTGGTGCTGGTGATCCTGTTCGCGATGGTGGTGGATGAGCCGGCGGCGGATTTCACCGACTGGATCATCCGCGTGACCGGGCTGGCGAGGGATCGTGTGGCACCGATCACCACGCTGATCCCTCTGTTCATCGCGATCGGCGCGATCGGCTGGCTGACGATCGCCCGGATCGTGCGGGCGCAGGTGATGAGCGTGAAGCGCCAGGAATTCATCGAGGCGGCGAGGTCGCTCGGGCTGAGCCGCACACGGATTCTTTTCCGCCACATCCTGCCGAACGTGGTGGGGCCGATCATCATTTACACCACTCTGGCGGTGCCGGGGATCATGCTGTTGGAAAGCGTGCTTTCGTTCCTCGGTCTGGGTGTGAGACCGCCGAACAGTTCGTGGGGCATCCTGATCAAGGAAGGCGCGGACCGGATGGAAATCAGCCCGTATCTGCTGTTTTTCCCGTCGCTGTTTTTCGCCACCACCCTGTTCGCGCTGAACTTTCTGGGAGACGGGCTGCGGGACGCGCTGGATCCGAGATCGGCGAAGGAGTGAGGGGAGTGCCGAAAAGTGCCGGGTGATCAGTGATCGGTGATCAGTGGAAAGACCGCTGAAAATGGATCGTGGCACTGGTTCATCGCTCTCCCTTTCAAAGAACCTCCCGGGATTTTTCGCCAAAGGCGCTACAAAATACGACTCTTCCACTGATCACGGATCACTGATCACCCGGCACTCTCCCCATTTCCGCCTTGTCCGCCGGGCGAGGGGTGGTTTGCTGGAAGAACTTCATGGCTGCCCCGCAAAACATCATCGCGCTGGTTTACGATTACGATCAAACGCTGAGTCCTTGCTACATGCAGGATGACGTGTTGTTCCCGCATTTCGGGATCGATCCGGCGCAGTTCTGGAAACGTTGTAACGCGCTCGTCAGCGAGCAGGGGTGGGATGGCGAGCTGGCCTACATGAAGTGCCTGCTCGACTACCTCGGGATGGACAACGTGACCAACGCACGGCTCGCGGAACTCGGCGGCGGGCTGAAATTTTTCCCCGGACTGCCCGAGCTGTTCGAGGCCTTGCCGAAAGCGGCGCTGCGCCCGGAACACGAGGCGGCGGGCATCAAGGTGGAACACTACATCATTTCCTCCGGCCTCAAGGCGCTGCTGGACGGTTCGCGCCTGAAGCCGTACGTGCGGGCGATGTTCGGTTGCGAATTCGGCCAGGATGCCGAAGGGCGCATCAGTTTCCCGAAACGGGTGATTTCCCATACGACAAAGACGCAATTCCTCTTCCGCATCAACAAGGGCATGCTGAACTACGATCAGGATGTGAACGATCACATGCCGCCGGAGCAGCGCCCGATTCCGTTCCACAACATGGTCTATGTCGGTGACGGACCGACGGACGTGCCGTGCTTCACGGTGATGAAACACAACGGAGGGCAGGGCATCGCGGTTTACAATCCGGAGGATCCGAGCGGGAAATCCTTCCGCAAGTGCTTCCAGCTTTCGACGCACGCCGGGCGCGTGAAACACATCGCCCCGGCGGATTACCGCGAGGGATCGCACCTGTGGCTGCTGCTGCGCGAGATGGTTGCGGAAATCGCCGATCGCATCCTGCAACGCGGGATCGAGGAAAGGCAGAACGCGACCGTCGCGGCACCCACATTTTAAGAGACGCTGGCATGACGACTCTCACTCGCAACGGGACGGCCGAAGTCCAAAACGGGCAACGCTATATCAATACGCTTTGCAAGCATTGGGCGCGCAAGTTCGACATCCAGCTCACTGACGAAGGGGCCCGGATTGTCTTTCCTAAAGAAGACGACGACCCTGACTATTCACAGGATGCGATTGCGATCTTGCGCGCGACGGAGTCCCGGATCGAAGCCCATCTCACCGCACACACCCAGGTACAGCTCGATGTCTATTGGGGCGTGATCGAGGACCACCTCGATCGTTTCGCGTCCCGCGAAGGAGGACTTCGCCTGCTCTGGGGAAATATTTAACGTGTCCAAAGCGGTCTGGGCGGTTTTTTAACACCGCCTGGGTAAAAATATGACTTTCCGCTGGGCAAAGCGGTCTAAGATTCGACTATTCACCCTCTTCACTCATCCGGTTTTCACGCCTCCGATCCACCATTTCTCCATGTCAGAAAAGACCCGTTTTCACTTCACCGGCATCTGCGGCACCGCCATGGGTGCGGTCGCCTCCGCGATGAAACAGCGCGGCTACACCGTCACCGGCTCCGATGCGAGTGTGTATCCGCCGATGTCCGATTTCCTCAGGAACCAGGGTATCACCATCGCGGAAGGATACCGTGAGGAAAACATCCCGGCGGATACCGACGTGGTCATCATCGGCAACGCGATTTCCCGTGGCAATCCGGAGGCCGAGGCGGCGCTGGACCGCAAGCTGCTCTATCATTCCCTGCCCGAGGTGATGAAGGAATTTTTCCTGCGCGGGAAACGCAACTTCGTGGTCTCCGGGACGCATGGCAAAACCACCACTTCCTCGATGCTCGCGTGGCTCTTCCGGCATGCCGGGCGCGATCCGGGCTTCATGATCGGCGGCCTGCCGAAAAACCTCGGTTGCGGCGGGTGTTTCACCGATTCCGAATTCAACGTGCTCGAAGGCGATGAATACGACACCGCGTTTTTCGACAAGCGCTCGAAATTCCTCCACTACCTGCCCGAGTGCGTGGTGGTGAACAATATCGAGTTCGACCACGCGGACATTTATAACTCGCTCGACGAGATCAAGCTGACCTTCAAGCGGCTCCTCAACATCGTCCCGCGCAGCGGCATGGCGTTCATCAATGGCGACGATGCGAACTGCCTGGACGTCGCGGTGAAAGCTCCCTGTCCGGTGACCACCGTCGGTTTCGGCGAGAACTGCACCCTGCGGATCGAAAACGTCAGTTACGAACCCGAATACAGTGCGTTCACGCTCGGCGGAGTGCCCTACCGCGTGAACATGACCGGTGAATTCAACGTCCGCAACGCGGCGATGGCGGCAGCCTCGGCCGATTTCGCCGGGCTCACGCCGGAGGAAATCCGCGACGGCTTGGAAGCCTTCGAAGGCGTCGCCCGCCGTCAGGAACTGCGCGGCGAGGTGAATGGCATCAAGGTGATCGACGATTTCGCGCATCATCCGACGGCGATCCGCCTCGCGGTGCAGAGCCTGCGCCAGAAGCATCCGGGCAAGCGGCTTTGGGTCCTGTTCGAACCGCGCTCGAACACCACGCGCCGCGCCGTGTTCCAGACCGAACTCGCCGAAGCGCTCGCCACGGCGGATTTCTCCGTCGTCGCCGCTTTGACCGATCTGCACAAGATCCCGGAAGATGATCGGTTGGACCCCGAAAAACTTTCCGCCGACATCGAAAAATCCGGCGGCAAGGGTGCCTATCTGCCGGATGTGGAAACCATCGTTTCTTACGTGAAAGGCCACGCGCAATCCGGCGATGTGATCGCCGTGCTTTCCAACGGCGGCTTCGGTGGGATTCACCAGAAACTCCTCGAAGAACTGGCGTAGGTGGCGGCCGGAAAATAAGGAGCCGGGACATCGTGGAAATGCCAGCCAGGCCGGTGGGGACACCGGCGCTCCATCACTTGACCCCTTGCCATTCACTTCACACACTCCGCGCGTGAAAGTCCTCATCACGGCTGGCCCCACCCGGGAAGCGATCGATCCGGTCCGGTTTCTGACCAATCGCTCCTCCGGGAAAATGGGCTACGCCATCGCCGAAGCTTTCGTGAAGGCCGGGCATTCGGTGCTGCTGATTTCCGGTCCGACGAGTCTCGACGTGCCGGAACGTGCCGATTTCCTGCCGGTCGAGAGCGCCGCCGAGATGCACGATGCGGTGAAAGCCCACATCGGGCGCATGGACATCGCCATTTTCGTCGCCGCCGTCGCCGATTACACCCCGGCCCGGGTGGAACCCCACAAGATCAAGAAATCCGGCGATACCCTGACGCTCGAACTCGTCCGCACTCCGGATATCCTCGGCTCCGCCCGCGATGCCTTTTCCTTCCGGGGAACGCTTGTAGGCTTCGCCGCCGAGACGGAAAATCTCGAAGCGAACGCCCGTGAAAAACTCACCTATAAGGGCTGCGACCTGATCGTCGCCAACGATGTTTCCCAAGCGGGTATCGGTTTCGATTCCGAAAACAACCGGATTCTCCTCGTCTATCCGGACCGCACCGTCGCCTTACCCACCGACACCAAGCACCACCTCGCGCATCATTTGGTGGACGCCATTCTCGAACTTCATACTCTCCGCTTATGACCGATCTCGAACTCGCCACCTACGCCGCGCTGGAAGCCGGCAAATTGCTCCGCTCCCATTTCGGGCAGGATTCCGTCGTCGACGAAGCCATGCACCACGACATCAAGCTGGCGCTGGACAAGGAATCCCAGAATCTCATCACCGATATCCTGCTGGGTGCACGTCCCGACGACGCGCTGTATGGCGAGGAAGGCATCGCCGGAAACCAGGCGTCGGACCGTCAATGGATCGTCGATCCCATCGATGGCACGGTGAACTTTTTCTACAACATTCCTCACTTCTGCGTTTCCATCGCCCTCCGCGTCGCCGGGGAAATCACCGTCGGCGTGATTCACGATCCGATGGTCGGCGAGACCTGGACCGTGGAAAAAGGCGGTCCCGCGCTTCTCAATGGCCAGCCGATTCATGCCAGCAAGCGCACCAAGCTGGAGGAATCCATTCTTTTCATCGGTTGTGGCAAGGATGGCGAAGCGCTCCGCATCGGCATGGAACGCTTCCAGCGTGCCTCTCTCCGCGCCCGCAAGATGCGCATGATGGGTTCCGCCGCGCTCGGCATGGCCTACATCGCCAGCGGTCGCCTCGATGCCTACGTCGAATCCCGTATTTCCCTCTGGGACATCGCGGCCGGGCACCTGCTGCTGGAAGCCGCCGGTGGCAAGACGAGCCTCAACCCCGCCGATATTCCCGATGCCTGGGCCATCGTCGCCACCAACGGCTTGATCCCGATCGAGGAAATTCTTTGAAGAAGTTGAGAGTTGAGAGTGGAGGGTTGAGAGTCAAATTTCTTCTCTTCTTCCAACTCTCAACCCTCAACCAAGAACTCTCAACTCACATCTCATGACCGGCATCGGCTACGACGTTCATCAATTCGCGGAAAACCGTCCGCTCGTTCTCGGCGGTGTGACGATCCCGCATACCCACGGCCTGGCCGGGCATTCGGATGCGGATGTGCTTTCCCATGCCGTGGCCGATGCGGTGTTAGGCGCGATGGGGCAACCGGACATCGGCTTCTTTTTTCCGCCCGGCGATCCGGCGTGCAAGGATATCGATTCCCTGAAGATTCTCGAAAAATGCCGTGAGCTGGCGAAGGAGCACGGCTTCGAGCTGGTGAATGTGGATTCCACGCTCATCGCCGAGGCACCCAAAATCCTGCCGCACCGCGAGGCCATGCGGGAAAAAATCGCCGCGGCTCTCGGCTTGCCGGTGAAGCGTGTCGGCATCAAGGCGACCACCAACGAAACCATGGGCTTCGTCGGACGGAAGGAAGGCATTGCCGCTCTCGCGGTGGCGGAGGTGAGGGAGCGCTGACGTTCACGTCGGCAACTCTTCGTTTTGGACTTCGTCGTGTTCCTTTGGGGCGCTTGAAACCGCGAATGGACGCCAATGAACGCGAATCCATCACGGTTCTCCAAAGATGCGGATTCCATTTCTCCGGATGGCTCTCGAAATGTTATTCGCGTTTATTGGCGTCCATTCGCGGTTGGAGAATCCAGATTCGGTGTTCGTCCTGAGGTGCGGGGGTGGAGATTTTGATTGCGGGAGACGCCGCAACCACGATCCTAAAGCTTATGCCACACTCTTTTCCATCATCGGGATTTTATGAAGGGGGTTTCGAGGCATTCGTGAAGGCGGTTCGGATTTCTGGCAGATCGCGTGAAGAAAACGAAAGGCTCCGCCGGAGATTGGCGGTGCTTTGTCATCCGCAGGGCTGGATCGGCAGGTTGCTGGTCTTCCGGAAACGTCGTGCGCTGCAAAAACGAATCCGCGGGAAATTTTCCCGGAGCCGGGCACTGTTTCTTTCCAAACCCTGAGGAGGCGGGACATTCCTGTCCTGTTTTATAACAACGTTCCCCGCAGTAAGTAGCCCGCGACTGTGAAATAAATAATCAATCCCGTCACGTCGACAAGGGTGGCGACGAACGGACTGGAGGACGTCGCCGGATCCAGTCCCAGACGCTTCAAAAGAAACGGAAGCATTGACCCGGCCAAGGTTCCCAGCATTACCACGCCTAACAGTGATAGGCTGACCGTGAAAGCGAGCAGCAGCCAGTGAGGACCGTAGGTATCCGTGAACCTGGACCAGACAGTGATGCGGAGCAGGCCGATGATTGCCAGGATAATGCCGAGGATGAGACCGGAATAGACTTCACGGCGCATGACTTTCCACCAGTCGCGCAGGGTCACTTCGCCGATGGCCATCGCGCGGATGATGAGCGAGGCGGACTGCGAACCGCTGTTGCCTCCGCTGGAAATGATGAGCGGCATGAAGATGGAGAGAATCCACGCTTTTTGAATCGCATCTTCATAATGGCTCATCGCGGTGGTGGTCAGCATTTGTCCGATGAAGAGGACGACCAGCCAGGTAACGCGCTTACGTATGAGGCGATGGATAGAGATGTCCATGTAAGGCTCGTCGAGCTGCTCCATACCGCCGAGTTTGTGGATGTCCTCGGTGGCTTCTTCCTCGGCGACGTCGAGAATGTCATCGACGGTGACGATACCGACCATGCCGCCGTATCCATCGACGACGGGGATGACGGTGCGGTGGTATTTGCGGAAAATCGCCACGGCGATTTCCTGATCGTCGGTCGCGTTCAGGGAAATGAGCACGTTGTCGCGGAGATCGCGGACGTAGGTTTCGAGAGGGCAAAGCAGCAGTTCGCGGATGCGGATTTCATCGAGCAGGCGGCCGACTTCGTCCACCACGTAGAGCACGTTGAGCGTTTCACTGCCCTGGCCGTGGGTGCGGATGTGATCGAGCGCTTCCCTGGCCGTCCAATCTTCGCGCAGGGTGAGGTACTCGGACGTCATCAGACGCCCGACGCTGTGCTCGGGGTAATCCAGCAGCCGGATGGCGATGGCGCGTTCGGTGGGAGAGAGCTGGTTAATGAGCTTCGCACAGAGCGCGGTGGGAAGCTCTTCGAGGAGGGCGGTGCGGTCGTCCGGCGACATCGCGTCGATGATCGCGGCGGCCTGCTCGTTGCCCATCGCGTGGATCAGCCGTTCCTGCGCTTCGACGGGCAGGTATTCGAAAACGGCGGTGGCGCTCTGCATCGGCAGCAGGCGGAACAGCGCGGCCTGCTCGGCGGGTTCGAATTCCGCGATGGCGTCAGCGGTGTCCGCCGAGGTGAGGCCGGCCAAGGCGGCTTTGATCCCCATGAAATTGCGAGCTTCGAGAAGCTCTGCCAGGATCCGGGATGTGACCTCCTTGTTCATGCGGGTGAAAATGAATTGCGGACAGCCCCGGAATGACTTTCGGAGGATTGATCGGCAAGCCCAAACGAAGGCAAACCGGAATCGGCGGAGATTGGAGAGATGTCGTCGCGGGAGGCGGCGGCAGCTTTTCGTCTCTCAGTTTTCGGGCCGGGCGTGGAAGGTATAGAATGCTCCGGCGGCGAAGAAGGTGCCGTCCTGGTGGGATCGCAGCATGTGTTCGACCCAGGAGTCGGCTTCCTGTGGTGTGAGCACGCCGAGGGTGGGCAGCAGACGGGAAAAACTGTGGACACTGGAGAGCCAGTAGTCGCCTTTGCCGCACTCGGAGATGATTTCCGATTGATGATGGATCAACTCGAAGCCGGTGGATTTGAGGAACCGGGGGAGTTGGCGGCAGATGTCGGGATGGGTGGCGATCGTGGAGGTCAGGAGGTGATCGATGCGCCGGGTGATTTCGTAAGTGGGTTGGTTGTAGGTGGTGCCCGAGTGATCGGCATCGAAGACGATGAGGCGTCCGTCGGGTTTCAGGATGCGGCGGGCTTCGGCCAGAAGGAATGCCGGATCGGGCACGTGGCTGAGCAGGGTGTGCATGGTGACGGCATCGAAGGTCGCGTCACGATAGGGAAGCGGGCCGCTGGCGAGGTGGTCCCAATGGATGCCGGAGGGTGCGAGGCGTGCGGCTTCCTTGAGCAATTCCGCGCTGATGTCCGCGCCGTGCAGAACGGACGATGGATGGAGATGTCCGGCGAGCTGGCGGATGACGACGCCGGTGCCGCAGCCGAGATCGAGAACGGTCAGGGGCCGGTCGTCTGGAAGGGACGAGGCGTAGTCCCGGATCATTTTCAGGAACGCGGCGTGGCGTCCGCGTTCTTCCAGGCGGGTGGCCATCGCCTGAATGGAGGATTCGGGTTGGGCGTCCGGATTCGAGTAGGGATCTGGCATGAGGGAAGCGGGCTGGGGAATCGGGGGAATTCAATGTTTGAACCACGGATGAACGCGGATGGACGCAGATAGACGGGAAAATCGGGGATTCCTCTTCTCCGCTTGTTGAATCCCGGATGCTCGGGAAAGCGGCTCTTACTTTTCAAAATCCGTGTTTATCCGCGTTCATCCGTGGTTCAAATGTTTCTAACTGAATCATCTAGGCCAGGATGGCCCAGCCACTTTCACGTTTTTATCCTTCGAGGCAGGCGGTGCCGTAGAGGGTGAAGCCGGTGGATTCCTCGATCTGGATGTCGAGGAACTGGCCGGTGAGGCGGTCGGCGTCGCCTTCGAAAATCACGATCTTGTTTTGCGAGGTGCGGCCGGAGAGACGGGCGGCGTTGTTTTTTGACGGACCTTCGCAGAGGACGCGCTGGCGGGTGCCAACGAGGGCGGCATTGCTGGCGATGGCGAGGCGATCGACGACGGCGAGCAGGCGCTGGTTGCGGCTTTCTTTCTCCGGTTCCTCAAGCTGGCCGTCCATTTCGGCGGCGGGCGTGTTCCGGCGCTTCGAGTAGCGGAAGACGAAGGCGTTGTCGAATTTCAGGCGCTCGACGGTATCGACGGTGGCCTGGAAGTCTTCTTCGGTCTCGCCGGGGAAGCCGACGATGATGTCGGTGGTGATGGCGATGCCGGGGCGTGCGGCTTTCATTTTCTCGCAGATCTCGATGAATTTCTCGTTTTTATAAGGGCGGCGCATCACTTTGAGGATGCGGTCCGAGCCGCTTTGCATCGGGAAATGGATGTGCGAGCAGAGTTTGGGAAGGTAGGTGAAGGCGGCGATGAGGTCGTCGCGGTAGCCGATGGGGTGGGGAGAGGTGAAGCGGATGCGCTCGATGCCTTCGACGTCGTGGACGGCTTCGAGGAGCTGGACGAACGGGGATTTTCCGTCGATTTTGGGAAATTCGGTGCGGCCGTAGAGATTGACGATTTGGCCGAGGAGGGTGATTTCCTTCACGCCGTGGGCGGCGAGGTGACGGACTTCGGCGACGATGTCGGCGATGGGGCGGCCGCGCTCCTTGCCGCGCGTATCCGGGACGATGCAGAAGGAGCAGCGCATGTTGCAGCCCTGCATGATGGAGACGAAGGCGCTGGCTTCCTTCGGCTTTGGAAGGTGGTCGCGGATGGCGTTTTGGGAACCTTCTTCCTCGGCGGTGTCGCAGACGGAGGTGCCGCGCAGGGAGTAGGAGGGATCGTCCATCCGGGCTTCGAGCCGTTGTTTCAGGATGGTATCAACGTATTCGAAAACCTTGTGGTATTTCTGGGTGCCGACGACGACGTCGAGGTTCGGCACGGATTTGAAGAGTTCGTTGCCGCGCGATTGGGCCATGCAACCCATGAAGCCGTAAACGACGTGGCGGCGGTCCCGCCCGTTGAACATCATGTTGCCCATCTTGCCGATGGCCTTTTGCTCTGCCTGATCGCGGACGGAGCAGGTATTGATCAAGATGGCATCCGCCTCCGCTTCCTTGGTGGTCGGCGTGTAGCCGCCTTCCACGAACATGCGCACGACTTGTTCGGAGTCGCGCTCGTTCATCTGGCAGCCGTAGGTTTTGACGTAAACTTTGGGCATGAGTGGTGGAGGTTGATGGTTTGGAGTGGATGGTTGATGGAAAGAGAAGAGGGCCGAGGACAGAGTCTGTCCATCAACCCTCAACCATAGACCATCAACGATTTATCAGGCCAGCTTGAGCCGCTCGTCGGAGGCGAGTTTTTCGGTGAGTTCGGGCCAGCCTCCGGCGGTTTGCATGTTGAAGCAGTGGAGGTAGAGGGTGACGAGCCTCGGGTCGAAGAGGTCAACGAGCTTGTCGATGGTGGCGGTGAGGCGGTCGGCATCGAGCTTTTTCGGGAGGTCGCCGACGACGGCGCCCTTGCCGTCATGGGGGATACCGAGGCCGTCGCAGAACATGGCGAGGAGGGATTGCTGGCCGGCCATGAGGTAGGCTTGCAGGATTTGCTCGCCGATGGCGTCGGTGGATTTGATTTTCAGTGTCTTATGAAGCCACGCGTATTGCTCGGCGATGGATTTTTTCTCGACGAATACCGGGCGCAGCTTGCGGTTGGCTGCGAGGGTGGAGACGGCGGATTTGTAGACGTTGCGATCGTTGGCGCGGAACCAATCGAAGATCTGGTTGACGATGGCGGGATCGACTTGGGTAAAGAGGTCGTGAGCGTTCACAGCGGGAAATCGGTAAGATGCGGACGCGCAGTGAAGGAGGTCACGGCGGTTGTGGCAAGAACGGAGATTGGGGGAAGAGTGCCGGGTGATCAGTGATCGGTGATCAGTGGGGGGAGAGAGGCGAGGAGGATGACGCCAAGGGAAACGAGGAGGCCTGCGGTGAAAATGAGGAGGCGGCCGCGGCCGATGGGACTGCCTTGTTTGAAGAGGGCCCGGATGTAGAGTTCGGCGGCGGGGCCGAGGAGGAAGGCGCAGTTCGCAGCGAGGGCGAAGAGGAGGGAAAGGGGAATCCCGGCAGTGAGTGGGAGTTGCGAGCGTGCGTTCCAGAGCATCAGGACGCCGAGGCCGGGGAAGAAAAGCGCGAGGTTGTAGAAGACGCGGAGTTTTTCCCATGCGCGGACGAGTTCACCAAGGGCGGCTTGGGAATGGATCTCGGATGCAGTCCCGGCGGGCGGGGCGTAGGGGTTTATGGGATTCGAACATAGAACATCGAACGCTCAACATCGAACATTGAAGTGAAGAGAAGGGGAATTGCCTGCTCTTTCCATCAACCATCGACTCAAGACCATCAACCTCTTCAGCGAGTGCCGAGGACTTTGGGCGGGCTGGCGTTGCCGTAGCGGTCGAGGGTGGTGATGGCGATGGAATCGGCGCGGGGAATGGTGGTGCCCTTGGAGTAGCCGGGGAGGATGCGGACGGTGCGCCAGGTGCCGCCGTAGCGGGCCTGGACGGCGATTTTGGAAGCGCCGGATGCTTGGATCTGGATGACGGTGTTGTTGCCTTTGATGGTGGCGCCGACGCCGGGGGAGGCCGGGGTGTTGCGGTTGATCCAGGGCATGGGGGGAACGGCGGCGGGCTGGGTGTAGACGGAGGCGAGCTGGTTGGCGATGCCGCCTTTGTTGGTCATGAGGCTTTTGGCGCTCCAGTGGAGGTGGCCGTTCCAGTTGCGGCCGATCTGGCGGGATAGCTGGATTTGACGGATGATTTCGGAAGCGGGGCGGCCGGGGTCTTCGGAGGAGTTGATGCGGGCGGTGGCGATGCCGGGCCAGACGGGGCGGCTGCCTTGCTGGCGCCACCAGCCGAGGAGGTGGGAGAAGCTTTGCTTGCGGGGAGAGTCGCGCCAGTAGAGCTGGGGTGCGAGGTAGTCCACCCAGCCGTTGTTCAGCCATTTGCGGGCGTCACCGGCGAGGTCTTCGTAGGCATTCAGGCCGGCTTCGATGCCGGAGGGGACGCCGGGTTTCCAGATGCCGAAGGGGCTGATGCCGACGCGGACCCAGGGTTTCTGGCGTTTTACGGCGGAGTAGAGGTTGTTGACGAAGCCGTCGATGTAGGCGCGGCGTTCGGCGGGGCTTTTGCCGTCGGCGAAACGGAGGCCGCCCGAGGGATAGGGGTAGAAGTAGTCGTCGAGGTGGACGCCGTCGATGTCGTAGCGTTTGACGACGTCGAGGATGGCTTTGAGCGCTCGGGAGCGGGTTTCGGGGTGGGCGGGATCGCACCAGATCATGCTGCCGTAGCGTTTGGTGATATGGGGCGCGCTGCGGCTGACGTGGCTTCCGGAAACGCTTTGGGAGCTGCTGGAAAGGGCGCGGAAGGGGTTGAACCAGGCGTGGACTTCGATGCCGCGGGCGTGGGCTTCGCGGATGCAGAAGGCGAGCGGATCGTAGCCGGGGGAGCCGCCCATGCGACCGGTGAGGGAGGAGCTCCAGGGTTCGTAGGGGGAGGAATACATGGCGTCGCATTGGGCGCGGACCTGAAAGACGACGGCGTTCATTTTCAGGGCGACGAGCTTGTCGAGGATGGCGCGGAGCTGGGCTTGCTGGGCGGCGGCGCTGAGGCCGGGGGAGCTGGGCCAGTCGAGGTTGTAAATGGAAGCGATCCAGGCGGCGCGGAATTCGCGCGCGAGCTGCGGCGGTTTTTCATTTACCGGGGCATAGCTTTGGGCGCTGGAAAAGGTGCTGAGTCCCAAGGCGAGGGTGCTCAGGAGGATTCCGGCCATCCATCGGCGCGTGCGTTGCATCATGGTCCGCAGCCTGAGGCAAAGCGATGGGGTTTTCCACGGCAAAAGTGTCCAAAAAATGGTGTCCGGTCGGATCACGGCAGACGATCCATGATCCAACCGGACAAGCCATGCTACGCATCCCTGTTATGGCCGGGAAACCGGAACCGTGGATTTGGAAACGCACGGATCGCTTACCCGTGGAAGGAAATGCACATGGCGTGCCAAGTTGGAACGCGGGGCAGAGCGAACATCGGGTTTTCAGGTCTTGCTGGAGTTCCGCAGGGCAGGGGCTAGGTTGCGACCATGCCGAACGCGCTTATTTCCGAAACTTCGCCCTATCTGCTCCAGCATGCGGAAAATCCGGTGAACTGGCAGCCGTGGAGCGAGGCGGCGTTCGAGCGGGCGCGTGAGGAAGGGAAGCTGGTGTTTCTTTCGATCGGTTATTCGACCTGCCACTGGTGTCATGTGATGGAGCGGGAGAGCTTCGAGAACGAACGGGTGGCGGAGGTGATGAATCATCATTTCATCAACGTGAAGGTGGATCGCGAGGAACGTCCGGATCTGGATGCGGTTTACATGGCGTTCGTGCAGGCGGCGACGGGGCAGGGCGGATGGCCGATGAGCGTGTGGCTGACGCCGGAGGGCAAGCCGGTGTTCGGCGGGACGTATTTTCCGCCGGAGGATCGCCAGGGGCGGCCCGGGTTCATGAAAATCTGCCATGAGCTGGGGAGATTGTGGCGGGACGACCGGGAAAAAATGGCGGACAGCGGGGAAAAGGCGATGGCCCATCTGCAACGGCAGGCGGCGGAGGTGGTGACGGTGCGGGGTGTGCCGGGGGAGCGGGTGTTCGGCGATTTTCTGGATCGATGCGATGCGATGTTCGATCCGGCGTTGGGTGGATTCGGCGGCGCGCCGAAATTTCCGCGTCCGGTGGTGGTGCGTGCGTTGATGCGGTTTGTGGAGAGGTTCGGAAGTGAAAGCGGGGAAGGGAAAATGGCGTGGGAGATGTGTGAGCGGACCTTGAAGGCGATGGCGGCGGGTGGATTGCAGGATCATCTGGGAGGAGGGTTTCACCGGTATTCGGTGGATCGCTACTGGCATGTGCCGCATTACGAGAAGATGCTCTACGATCAGGCGCAGCTCGCGGACGCCTATCTGGATGGGTGGCAACTGAGCGGGGAAACGGTTTTCAGGGAAACGGCGGAAGGGATTTTCACCTATCTGTTGCGCGACATGTGCGATGAGGGTGGCGCTTTTCACGCGGCCGAGGATGCGGATAGCCTGCCGTCTCCGGATGCGGAGGAAAAACGCGAGGGGGCTTACTGGACGTGGGAGGCGAAGGAAATTTATGAGCTGCTGGAGCCGAAAGTCGCCGCGATTTTCGCCGCCGCTTACGGTGTGCGGGCGGAAGGAAATGCGCAACCGGAGAGCGATCCGCACCATGAGTTGGAAGGGCAGAATACCTTGTTCCGGGCGATGAATGATGAGCAGTTGCGGGAGCTTTTCGAGATTCAGGATGTGGAGGCGCTTTTGAAAGAAGCGCGGGGTGTTTTGTTAGTTTCGAGGATGGGACGACCGTTGCCGCATCGCGACGACAAGATCGTGACGGCGTGGAATGGCCTGGCGATCGGGGCATTGGCACGCGGGGCGAGGATTCTGGATCGCGAGGATCTGGCGCTGGCGGCGAAGCGGGCGGCGGGATTTCTGAGAGAGCATTTGTGGAGAGAGGGTCGGCTTTACCGGAGCTATCGAGGGAAGCGGGGAGCGGCGGAAGGTTTCCCGGCGGATTATACGTTTCTGATTTCGGGACTGATCGAGGTGCACGGGATCGATCCTGCCGGTGGTTGGCTGGATTGGGCGCTGGCATTGCAGCGGAAACTCGATGCGGATTTCTGGGATGCGGAGCAATCGGGTTACGTGATGCAACCCGTGTTGGGAGATAAGACGTTGTTAGTGATTCGTGAGGATTACGATGGGGCGGAGCCGGCATCGAATCATGTGGCGGCGGAAAATCTGCTCAAGCTCGCGGCACTGGCGGATCGGCCCGATTACCAGACGCGGGCGGAAGCGATCCTTCGGGCGGGATCGCGGGTGCTGGAAACGCAGCCGTTCGCGGTGCCGTTGTTGCTGGCGGTTCTCGATCTTCACGAGCGCGGGGTGATGAAATTCCAGGTGCCGCCGGATCGTTGGGAGCGGGTGAGGCGTCACTACCTGCCGCGCGCGGTGATGGTGGAGGAGGCGGGCAGGGAAATCGTCGTTTGCGAGGGCATGCGGTGCCGGATTTGGGAAGGGTAGGAATGACGGATCGGGCTTTCGATGAAATCCGCAGCCATTTTTCCATCGCCTTTCGGAACCCCCCGGGATTGATTAAGGGAGATGAGTGAAACGGACGTTTTAGCCGAAAGCGTGGTGCTCTTGGATCTGAAGGCGGGTGTGGAGGAGGAGGTGATCCGTGAGTTGGTGCGGGCGGTGGCCGGGCGGGCGGAAGTGACGGACGCGGTTGCTCTGGAACATGCGGTTCTGGAGCGGCAAAAAGTCCAGCCGCCTTTATTGGGTCATGGCATTGCCTTGCCGCACGCGCGGACGAACGCAGTGAGCGGAATGGTGATGGCGATCGGGCGATGTCGAAAAGCGGTGGTTTTCGGGCCGGAGGAGGTGCCGGTGGAGTGGGTCTTCTTATTCGGTATGCCGGGAAATGCGATCAGCGAGTATCTGGCCGTGGTTTCGAAACTCACTCGCCTGGTGAGGCAGGCGGGAGTGAGAGAGGCGCTCGATGGAGCGGAAAATGAGCAAGCGGTCCGCCGCATTCTGATGGGAACCCCATGAACGATCCACGGTAATGCGGCAGGAACTCGGAGCGACGGCACGGCGTCTCATGCGGGCCCGAATCTGGCTCGGGGAACGCATGTTCGGCAGCGACCTGCGGAATCCCCTGATCTGGGCGGCGGTGGTGGGTTTTTTCGGAGCGTGGATTTCGATCGGTTTCAAGGAAGCGACGGATTGGGCGCATGCTCTCTACGCCGGGTCGCATGCGGGTTACATCGAGAGTTTCATGGCGCTGGCTTGGTGGCAGCGGCTGTTGGTGCCGGCTTTGGGTGGTTTGTTGGCGGGATTGACCTTGCATCTGAGCAAGCGCTTCAGCCGACAGGCGAATTCGACCGATTACATGGAAGCGGTGGTGGTGGGGGATGGGAATCTCGGGGTGAAGAGCAGCCTGGTGAAAAGCACTTCCGCGTGGCTTTCGGCATCGAGTGGGGCTTCCATCGGACGCGAGGGCCCGCTGGTGCTTCTGGCCGCTCTCGGGGCGTCGATTTTCGGACGGGTATTGAAATTTCCGCTCGCGAGAAAACGCCTGATCGTGGCGTGCGGGGCGGCGGCGGGGATCGCGAGCGCCTACAACGCACCGATCGCGGGGGCGTTTTTCGTGGCGGAAATCGTGCTGGGTTCGCTGGCGATGGAATCGTTCGGCCCGCTGGTGATTTCCTCCGTGGTGGCGACCTTGGTGACACGCCAGCATTACGGGGCGGAGGCGATGTATTCCGCGCCGGTGTTCACGTTTCAGGGAAATCACGAGCTGCTGCCTTACCTTATGTTAGGTCTGGCCTGTGGTGTGGTCTCGCCGTGGTATCTGGGCTTTTTGAAAGGGAGTGAAGTGGCGTTTTCCAAGCTGAAACTGCCGCCTTGGGCGCGGCTGGCGCTTGGCGGGTTGATCGTCGGCGCTTTGGCGATCGTGCATCCGGAGGTGACGGGAAATGGTCGCGGGCTGGTTTTCGGCATTTTGCATCATCCGGGAACGTGGCAAACGCTCGCGGTGATTCTGTTATTCAAGGTGCTCGCCACCGGCGCAACGTTCGGTTCGGGTGCGGTGGGCGGGGTGTTCACGCCGACGTTATTCGCGGGTGCAGCGGTGGGTTATCTCTTCGGTGTGGGTGCGGAGGGGTTGTTTCCGGGCTGGAACCTGCAGCCGGGAGCGTTCGGTCTGGTGGGAATGGGGGCGTTTCTCGCGGCGACGACGGCGGCTCCGGTAATGGCGATCATCATGCTCTTCGAGCTGACGCTGAACTATCAGATTCTTCCGCCGTTGATGCTGGCGAGCGTGGTCGGCTACTATGTGTGCCGTTCCTTCACCCAGAGGTCGCTTTATAAGGAAGCGCTGGCGCGGAAGGGCGCGGCGGCGGTGGCCCAGCATCTTTCCACGCTGCGGATCGGCGACCTGATGCAGGAAGATGCGGGGACGCTCGCTCCCACGGCTTCATTCGGTGAAATCGCGAAATCCTTTCTCCGGAGTCGTCACGATTACCTGCATGTGGTCGATGAAAGCCGCTATCTCGGCGCGATCTGTCTGCACGACATCAAGTCGTATCTCGATGAGCCGGAGCTGGAGTCGCTGGTGATCGCGCAGGACGTGATGAGGGACGATCATCCGTGCCTGCGTCCGGATATGTCGATGGCGGAAGCGTTGGATTTTTTCGGTGCTTCCCAGTCCGAGCGGCTGCCGGTGACGGATGAAAAAGGCGTGTTCCTCGGAGTGGTTACGAAGACGGATGTATGGCTGTTCCTCGCGGGGAAGCCGAGGAAAGCGGCGTAAGGGGGCGCCGGTGTTTTCTTATCCAGCCAGGCTGGTGGGGACACCGGCGCTCCGTTCCTGGAGCAATTCCGTGAAGTATTGGACGAGGGGGGAAGAGCTCGCTTTTTGCCAGACGGCCCACATTTTGAAATCGCAGTTCGTGGTTTCGGCGGCGATGGGGACGATCACGATTTCCCGGCTGGCGACATCGAGCACCCGGGGAAGCAGGGAAATCCCCTGATCGACGGTGATGAGCGTGAAGCAGGAATCGATCCCCCCGATGTGGCGGAAGTTCCGGGGAGTCACGCCTTCATCGTGGAAAATGCGTTCGATTTCCTCGCGATGCGGGGAGCGTGTGCCATCGCTGACGCAGAGTAGCGGTTGGTCGCCGATTTCACTGAGCTTTACCGACGTGCGCGCGGCCCACGGGTGGTTTTTGGAAACGGCGACACCGAATTTCGAGCGGACGATGCAGACGCTGCCCTGACCCGGATGAGCACCGGCGTCGAGGCCATAGGTGAAGGCGATGTCGAGCGCGCCGGTGGTGAGTGCATCGAGCTGGTCCGGAGGCAGCATTTCCCGGAAATCGATTTCGCAGCGGGGAAACCGGGCGTGGAATTTCTTCAGCGTGCCTGGCAGGAATTCCGTGGCGAGAATGCCCACGCTGCCCATGCGCAGTGTTCCACGATGGCCGTTCTGGGCTTCACGGGCGCGTTGGACCGCGCGTTCGGCTTGGTCCAGCAGGGCGTGGGAATCCCGGAGAAACAGTTCCCCCGCCTTGGTCAGGGAGACGCTGACGGTATCGCGCTCCAGCAGGCGCACTCCGATTTCCCGCTCCAGGTCCTTGATCTGCTTGCTCAGGGCGGGGCGGCTGAGGCCGAGTTTTTCCGCCGCCTTGCGAAAGCTCAGGCCATCGGCCACGGCGACGAAATATCTCAAATGCCTCAGTTCCATGACGGCATGGTGTTAAATGAAAGTTACCACTTTGGAAACTTCAAAGTCATTCCTTGGAGCGGGCGCGGGTGTTACAGAGTGTCCCGCAAGAACGTTAGCAAGTGCTCACATTCATTTTTGTCTCTTCCCATGCAATCGTCACTTTTGATTCCACTGTCGTTAACGCTGCTTCTTTTGCCGAGCTGCGGAAAAAAACAAGAGGTGAGCCATGGAGCGCCACCGCCCGCGCAGGTCACGTTCGTGCCGGTGGCTGCGGAAACGGTGGAGGTGGTCAGCGAGCTGCCGGGCCGGATCGACGCGGTGAGGACTTCGGAAGTGCGCGCCCGGGTGGCGGGTATTCTCCTGAAGCGGAATTTCACCGAAGGGACGGAAGTGAACGCCGGAGACCTGCTTTTCGAGATCGATCCCGCACCGTTCCAGGCGGCTTATGACAATGCGGTCGCTGCCTTGGCCCGTACCGAGGCGACCCGCGATCAGGCGGCTTCCCAAGCCGAGCGCGTGCGCAAGCTCGCCAGCTCCGACGCAGTCAGCAAGCAGGACCTCGATAATGCCGAGGCCACGTTGAAGGTTTCCGAAGCGGAAGTGCTGGCGGCGGAGTCCGCGAAGAAAACGGCGGCGCTGAATCTCGGCTACGCGTCCGTCACCGCGCCGATCAGTGGCCGTATCGGTCGGGCGAGCGTGACGGAAGGAGCGCTGGTGGGTCAGGGCGCCGCGACTTTGCTGGCGACGATCCAGCAGCTCGATCCGGTGTATTTCGATTTTACGCAATCCAGCGGCGATTTCCTCGCGATGAAAAAGGCGATGAGCGGCAAGGATGTGAAAATCACCCTGATGCTGGAGGATGGCACGGAGTATCCGCATGCCGGAAAACTGCTCGCGACCGAGGTTTCCGTGGACCAAAGCACCGGTATGGTGGCGTTGCGCGCGGAATTTCCCAATCCGGATCGCGACCTGCTGCCCGGCATGTTCACCCGCGCGAAGGTGGTGCAGGCGGTGCGTGAAAACGCGCTGACGATCCCGCAACGGGCTGTCACCCGGGCACAGGGAGGCATGGGTCATGTGCTCGTGATCGGTGAAAACGATGTGGTCGAGCAGCGTTCCGTCCGGACTTCCGAGGTGCTCGGCGACAAGTGGGTGATCGCTTCGGGATTGCAGGCCGGAGAACGGGTGATCGTGGAAGGTCTCCTGAAGGCGAGACCGGGTGAGAAAGTCCACCCGCAGCCTATCGGGGCCGCTCCCGCCGCGGACACTCCGGCGAATCACTGAGACGACGGAGGTTTTTCTAACGATTTTTCGAATTTTTTCCTATGGCACGATTTTTCATCGACCGTCCGGTCTTCGCATGGGTGGTGGCCATTCTCATCTGCTTGATGGGTGGCCTCGCGATCACCAAGCTGCCAGTGGCGCAGTATCCCAGCGTGGCGCCGCCCTCCATTTCCATCACCGCGAACTATGCGGGCGCTTCCGCGGAAACGCTGAGCGATACGGTGACGTCCGTCATCGAACAGCAGCTCAACGGGATCGATAACCTGCTCTACATGTCGTCCACCAGCGACGCGAACGGCACCTCGATCATCACCCTGTATTTCCAGCCCGGCACCGATCCGGACGTGGCTCAGGTGCAGGTGCAGAACAAGGTGCAGCTTGCCACGCCGAGCCTGCCGCAGACCGTGCAGCAGCAGGGGATCGTGGTGGCGAAGGCGACGCGGAATTTCTTCATGTTCGTCGGTCTGACGACGGAGGACGGTAGCATGGACGCCATCGAGCTCGGAAACTACCTGGCTTCCAGTATTCTCGATCCCCTGCGCCGCGTGCAGGGAGTGGGTGAAGTGACGCAGTTCGGTACGCAATACGCGATGCGCGTATGGCTGGATCCGAACAAGATGCTCAGCTTCAACATGACGCCGGGTGACGTGACGACGGCGATTTCCGCGCAGAACACGCAGGTGCCGGTCGGCCAGATCGGCTCGCTTCCCGCCGTGGAAGGCCAGCAGTTGAACATCGTGTTGCAGGGCCGCGCCACCCTCCGCACCGTCAAGCAGTTCGAGGACATCGTGCTCCGCGTCAATACGGACGGATCGCGGGTTTACCTGCGGGATGTCGCCCGGGTGGAGATGGGCGGGGAAAACTATTCCATTCTCGCGAATCTCGATGGCCAGCCCACGGCGGCGGCGGCGGTCAAGCTGTCCCCGACCGCGAACGCGATGGATACCGCGGACGCGATACGCGAGGAGGTGCAGAAGCTTTCCCGGTTCTTCCCGGAAGGGGTGAAGGTGGTTTATCCGCTGGATACTTCCACCTTCGTGAAAATCTCCGTCAAGGAGGTGATCAAGACACTGATCGAGGCGATCATCCTGGTGTTCCTGGTGATGTATCTTTTCCTACAGAACTTCCGGGCGACGCTGATCCCGACGCTGGTGGTGCCGGTGGCGTTGCTCGGAACCTGCGGCCTGATGATGGCCTTCGGATTTTCTATCAACGTGCTGACCATGTTCGGTATGGTGCTGGCGATCGGTATCCTCGTGGACGACGCGATCGTGGTGGTGGAAAACGTCGAGCGGATCATGAGCGAAGAGGGGCTTCCAGCGAAGGAAGCGACGCGGAAAGCCATGGGCCAGATCACCGGCGCGCTCATCGGCATCACGCTCGTGCTCAGCGCGGTGTTCCTGCCGATGGCATTCTTCGGTGGTTCGGTGGGTACGATTTACCGTCAGTTCACCATGTCGATGGTTTCGTGCATGTTGTTCTCGATCATCATGGCGCTGAGCCTCACGCCCGCGCTGTGCGCCACCTTGCTGAAGCAGGTGGATGCCGGACATCATCATGAGAAACGCGGTTTCTTCGGTTGGTTCAACAGGACCTTCGATCGGGTGACGCGCAGCTATCAGGGAACGGTGCGCGTGATCCTGAAACGAGTCTCCATCGGCATGCTCGCGTTGATCGTGGTCTGTGCCGCGGTGGCGGTGCTTTACAAGCGGATGCCTTCCTCCTTCCTGCCGGAAGAAGACCAGGGCTATTTCATCACTCTTTTCTCGCTGCCGGAAGGAGCGACTTCCGAACGCACCGGCGAGGCTTTGAAAAAGGCGGAGGAATATTTCGCGAAGCAGCCGGAGATCGAGCACTACTTCACGGTGAACGGCTTCAGTTTCTCCGGTCGTGCGCAGAACTCGGGTCTCGCCTTCGTGCGGCTCAAGCCATGGGAAGAGCGCAAGGGCAAGGAACACCACGTCAATGCGATCATCCAGCGTGCGATGGTGGGCCTCGGGGACATCAAGGATGCGATCGTTTTCCCGGTGAACCCGCCCGCGATTCCCGAACTGGGCAACTCGACCGGATTCGACTTCTGGTTGCAGGACCTGGGCGGTGTGGGACATGACAAATTGATGGCCGCGCAAGGCCAGCTCCTCGGCATGGCGGCGCAAAATCAGACGCTCATCGCGGTGCGTCCGCAGGGTCTCATGGACACCGCGCAGATGAAGATCGAGCTGGATCAGGACAAGGCGAGCGCGCTCGGCGTGACCCCGGCGGATATCAATTCCGCGATGCAGACGGCCTTCGGCTCCTCTTACGTGAACAACTTCGTGAACGGTCCTCGCGTGCAGCGCGTGATCGTGCAGCTCGACGCGCCTTTCCGCATGAAGCCGGAAGACGTGGGCAAGTTGTTCGTCCGGAACAAGGAGGGCGGCATGGTCCCTCTTTCCGCCGTGACGAAGATCGAGTGGTCTTACGGCTCGCCGCAGCTCCAGCGTTACAACGGTTTCCCGGCGGTGAACATCGTGGGTCAGGCGGCACCCGGAAAAAGCTCGGGTGACGCGATGAGGGAGATGGAGGAAATGTATGGAAAACTCCCCGAAGGACTCGGATTTTCCTGGTCCGGCCAGTCGTTGGAAGAGCGGATTTCCGGCAATCAGGCGCCGATGCTTTACGCGATTTCCGTGTTGATCGTGTTCCTCTGCCTCGCGGCTCTCTATGAAAGCTGGTCGATCCCGACGGCGGTGATTATGGTTGTTCCGTTAGGAATTATCGGTGCGCTCGCTTCGGTGATGGCGCGTGGACTGGAGAACGACGTGTACTTCAAGGTGGGCCTGCTCACCACCGTGGGTCTCTCGACGAAGAACGCGATTCTCATCATCGAGTTCGCCATCGACCTGATGCGCGAGGGCAAGGGTGTGATCGAAGCCACGCTTGAAGCGGTGCGTCTGCGTTTGCGGCCGATCCTCATGACTTCGCTGGCCTTCGTGCTCGGCGTCGTTCCGCTGGTCATCAGCTCCGGCGCGGGATCGGCGAGCCAGAACGCGATCGGCACCGGTGTGGCCGGTGGTATGATTTCCGGCACGGTGCTTGCGATCTTCCTCGTGCCGGTGTTCTTCGTCTTCGTCGCGAAGGTCGTGACGGGCATCACGAAGAAGCCGATCGTGGGGGAATGAGATTTAGGGAGGGAGCGCCGACGTTCACGTCGGCTCAATCTCCTTTTCGCTAGCCGACGTGGACGTCGGCGCTCCTTTTCGGGTCATTTCCGTTCCGGCTTTTTCGCGCGGTTTCCGAACAGGTGCCGCACATCCAGCCCGAAGTAAGCGAGGCTGTTCAGCAGCAGGAAGGCGGCGGCGGCTTCATCGAGATTGCCGATGCCGGGAATGTTGTCCGGGATCAGCTCGAAGATGCCCATGGTCGGATTCAGCAGGTAAACGGCCGAGAGAATGCCCGTGAGCGCGACGAAGGCATGCCTGAAGATTTTCATGGCGATGACTTTACCCCGGGCGGGAGAAGTTTCCGCTACAAATCGCGCGCGTTTTTCTATTTCAGGATCATGCCGACCGGGCAGTGGTCCGAGCCCATGATGTGGGGCAGGAGCGTGGCGTCGGCGACGCGCCCGATGAAGGGAGTGGAGACGCCGAAGTAATCGATGCGCCAGCCGATGTTTTTGCCTCGGGCACCGGCGCGGTAGGACCACCACGAATAGGCCTCGGTTTTATCCGGGTAAAAGTGCCGGAAGGTATCGGTAAATCCCGCGCCCAGCAATTGGCCGAAGCTCGCGCGTTCCTCGTCGCTGAAGCCCGCGCTGCGGCGGTTCGCTTTCGGGCGTGCGATGTCGATTTCGTTGTGGGCGACGTTGAGATCACCGCAGAAAATCACCGGCTTTTTCTTCGCGTGTTCGGCGAGGTGATCGCGAAACACTTCGTCCCAGATGAGGCGGTAGGGCAGGCGGCGGAGTTCGTCCTGGGAATTCGGAGTGTAAACGTTGACGAGATAGAAATCCGGGTATTCGAGGGTGAGGACGCGGCCTTCGCGATCGTGGTCGTCGTGGCCCATGCCGAGCGTCACGTCGAGCGCGGGTTGCCGGGAAAACACCGCGACACCGGAGTAGCCGGGTTTCTCGGCGGAATTCCAGTAGGCGTGGTAGCCCGCGAGTTCCAGCGGGAGCTGCACCTGTTCCGGGCGGGCCTTGGTTTCCTGCAGGCAGAGAATGTCCGGTTGTTCCGCGAGCACGAACTCGCCGAAGCCCTTGCCCAGCACGGCGCGGATGCCGTTTACGTTCCAGGAAATCAGTTTCATCGCTCCGGATGATTCACGTCAGATCAGCAGCATGCAATCGCCATAGCTGAAAAAGCGGTATTCCCGTTCCACCGCCTGCCGATAGGCTTCGGATACGAGTTCCTTCCCGGCGAAGGCGCTGACCAGCATGATGAGCGTGCTCTGTGGCAGGTGGAAATTCGTGAGCAGGGCGTCCACCACGCCGAACCGATACGGCGGATGAATGAAAATATCGGTCTCGCCGCGATGCTCTCCGGGGGCGATGCGCGGTGTTTCGGAACGCAATGATTCCAGCACGCGGGTGACGGTGGTGCCGACGGCGACGACGCGTGCCGCTTCATTCACCTTCCGAGAAGTTACCTCGTTCACGACGTAACGCTCCGAGTGCATGACGTGATCGGAAATCACATCCGCGCTCACCGGCCGGAAAGTGCCGACGCCGACGTGGAGGGTGAGAAAGGTGTGATGAAGCTTCGCGAGCATTTCCGGTGTGAAATGCAGTCCGGCGGTGGGGGCGGCGATGGCGCCTTCCTCGCGGGCGAAGACGGTCTGATAGCGGTCGCGGTCCGCAGCTTCGTCCTCGCGGTTCATGTAGTGCGGCAGCGCGAGGTGGCCGACGGCGTCGAGATCGATTTCATTATCCCATTGCACCAGGCGGTCGCCGTTTTCGTAAACTTCCACGACGGTGCCGGTAATGCCGCCTACCGTGACGGTGCGGCCGGGTTTCATGCGCTTGCCGGGGCGCACCAGACAGCGCCAGAGCGTGGGTGATGGCCGATCGAGGCATAACAGTTCGATGCGTCCGTCATCGGAGAACACGCGGGCGGGAATGACTTTGGTGTCGTTGAGCACGAGCAGATCGTCAGGTCGGATGTATTCGGGAAAATCACGGAACATCCGGTGCTCGATTTTTCCGGTCGATTTGTGGACCACCATCATGCGCGAGGCGGCGCGCTCGGGAAGAGGGCGCGCGGCGATCAGCCGTTCGGGCAAGTGGTAGTCGAAATCTTTTGTCTTCAGGGACATGGGCGGAAGTGAAAGCGCAGCCGGAGATTTTATTAACCACAAAAATCACAAAAGACACAGAAGTTGAGCCCTCCCTTATCTGCATTTTGTGCTCTTTGTGATTTTTGTGGTTAATAACTCCTGGATCTTAAAAGCACTTCCACTGTTTTTCGATCTCCCCAGACCCGCACGAGTGTGCGTTTGCGCGGGCTGTGGCCGTCGTGTTCGGTGGCGAGCAGCACGCGGGTGCCGTTTTTTTCCACATCCCACGGTTCGGTGCCGGTGCCGGGTTTCCAGCCGTTGGCGAGAAGGACGGAGAGAAAATCTTCCCGCACGGGACGGGTGAAGCTTTCGATGGAAAACTCCTCGCAGGTTTCCGGATCGGAGGATGTCTGAGGATCGCCGCCGAGCAGGATCAGGCGGCCATTGCGTGCCCAGGCGCGGAGTCGCGGCTGGAGGAAATTCACGATTTTGAGGACCAGCCGGGATTTCCACGTATCGAAAACACCCTGCAAGCCACGCAGGGGCAGCATGCGATCCGTCACCGATTGATAGCCCGCCTGCCCCATCGGCCCGAAGTAAATCACGCTGCCTTCCAGGACGCGCACGGCTCCGCCGCCGTAGATGAAGCCGTGCCATTTCGCGCCGCCGCGTTTGGAAAAATTTTCCGGATGCTTTCTCATGAGCAGGCGCTCGGCGTGGCCATAACCGATTTGCTGGCGCAAAAATGTCCACACGGAAGGACGCCGCCAGTGCCACACGAACGCACCGGGGGCGAAACCGAGGCGATAGCCCGCGGCCCGCAAGCGCCAACAGAAATCGACATCGTCGCCCGCGGTGTGGAATCGCGGATCGAAGCCGCCGATTTTTTCGAAAGCTTCGCGGGTGACGGTGAGGTTGCAGCCGGGCAGGTGTTCGGCTTCCTCGTCGTCCAGCATCACATGGCTGGGAGCTCCGGGAGCGGCACAAACGACGGCTCCTTCCCAGGTGGTGGGAGAGGGTGGCAGGTTCGGACCTCCGACGGCGGCGTAGCCCTTTTCGAAAATCCGCTGGAGACGCAGGAGCCATTCGATGTCCGGTTCGCAGTCGTCATCGGTGAAGGCGAGGATGTCGCCGGTGGCGGCGGCTGCGCCTGCATTGCGGGCGGCGCTGAGACCGCACGGTTCCAGCCGGATGAGTTTCACCCATGGGAAATTTTGCGAAACGTAGTCGGCCGTGCCGTCGGTGGAGCCGTCGTCGATGACGAGTGTTTCATAGGACGTATAAGTCGTATAGGACTGATGAATTGCCTGAAGACAGGCTCCGATGCGCCAACGGCCGTTTCTCGTGCAGACGATGATGGAGAAAGGCAGGGACCTTTCTCCGAAAGGTCCGGCTTCTGCGACAGGGCTTTCAGAATTCGGCGGGGTTGGTGAAATGAGGTTCTTTTGCGCCGGACCTTTCGGAGAAAGGTCCCTGCCTCTTTGAAGCGCGGGCTTTTCCCGGCCCTCGCGGTTGATGAGCCCAAAGTCCCAGTCGAGCACTTCCGCCCCACCGTTGAACCAGCGGTCCGTCCACGAAAAGATCGTGAAACCGGCGGCTTCTTCTTCGTCGGCGATTTGTCGCGCCCATGAGAGCACTTCGGCCTGTCGGGCTTCGCCGTTTCGTTGGGAATCCAGCCCGAATTCGGAAATCACTACCGGCCGGTCGCCCGCTAGGTGGTGCAGCCGTTTCAGGTAGCGACGGAATTCGTCCGGATTTTCCAGATAGATGTTCATCGCGGTGAAATCCGCGTTTTCCGGTTCGAGGTATTCGGTGCTCGGGTAGTTCGCGTAGGCGAATAACAGATCCGGTGCGAGCTCCTTGCCGAGGGCGATGAGTTCTTCGATGGCCCGGCGCACCGCCAGCGGTCCCATCCAGCGCACCAGATCGGACGGGATTTCATTGCCGACGTAGATTCCTGCGAGTGCCGGGTGATTCCCGATTTCCCGGAGCGTTTCCTGCAACGAAATCTTGGCGGCGGAAAAAAGTCCGGGGTTTCCGAGAAAATCCGCGTTTTGTCCCCACGACAATCCGCCGAACACCGCCAGTCCGTGCGAGGCGGCCGCATCCAGCAGGTCGGGGGTAGGCATCGAGAACAGACGCACGCTGTTGAATCCCGCCGCCGCCATTCGCGAAAAATCTTCGTGGAAATCCGCAGGCCAGCCGCCGGGGAGGGGGCCGTACGTCACACCCTGCAAGGCCACGCGCCGACCGTCGAACCGGAAAAATTTTCCGTCCGTCCGCCATCGTTGCGCAGCCTCCGTGTGTTTCACGCCGGAAGCCTAAAGACACCCTTCCCCGATCTGAAACCGAAATCGTCACGGATTTGAGAATCCGAACGTGCGGAATGAGCGATCCTGCGCTTCAATGGCTCCATCATGCGCCAAGATCTCCTGAACAATCCGGTATTCGCCATGGCTGCGGAGCAGTTCGACCGGGTCGCCGATTTCCTGAACCTGCCGGACGATATCCGCGAACGCTGCAAATGGCCGAAACGCCTGATTACCGTCACCGTTCCTATCAAGCGCGACGATGGAACCACGGAGGTGTTTTTTGGCCATCGGGTGCAGCATCATCTGACGCGAGGACCGGTCAAGGGTGGTTTGCGCTATCACCCGGCGGTGGACCTCGGCGAAGTCGCGGCGCTGGCGATGTGGATGAACTGGAAATGCGCGTTGATGGACTTGCCATACGGTGGCGGAAAAGGCGGGATTTCCTGCGATCCGCGCTCCATGTCCCAGGGCGAACTGGAACGCCTGACGCGGCGTTTTACCATGGAAATGATTCCGTTCATCGGCCCGGACATCGACGTGATGGCTCCGGACATGGGCTCGAACGAGCAGACCATGGCGTGGATGACGGATACCTATTCGACGCACGCAGGCCATCTGGTGCCCGCGATCGTGACGGGAAAACCGCTGACGCTGCAAGGCTCCGCCGGACGCGCGCAGGCGACTGGCCATGGAGTGGCGTTCCTTGCATCGCGAGCTCTGGATCTACTTGGCATTCCGGTCGACGGAGCCACGGCGATCGTGCAGGGATTCGGTAATGTCGGTTCTCACGCGGTTTACACGCTGGCTTCCTATGGAGTGAAGATCATCGGCATTTCGGACGCGAACGGAGCGATCTGGAATCGCCATGGGCTGGATGTCCATCAGCTGCGGAAACATGTCGAAACGCATCGCACGGTGATCGGTTTCGAAGGCGGTGAAGAGATCGATCCGCAGGAGCTTCTGTGCCAGCCTTGCGATATTCTCGCCCCGTGCGCGCTGGATCGGGTGATTACCGGGGAAAACGCTCCGCATCTGAAATGCAGGATTCTGGCGGAAGGTGCCAATGGTCCGACGACACCCGAGGCGGACCGTATCATCGAGGCGCGCGGCGATATTTTCGTGATTCCCGACATTCTCTGCAACGCGGGTGGCGTGACCGTTTCCTACTTCGAGTGGGTGCAGAATTTGCAACGCTTCCAGTGGACCGAACGCGAGGTTCTCACGAAACTGGAAACAAAAATGCAGACGGCGTTCGCGCAGGTGACGGGATTTGCAAAACGCAATCAGGTTTCGCAACGTTTGGCCGCTCAAGCGATTGCGATTAACACGGTGGCGGCGGCGAAAGCGGCTCGCGGCTTGTTTCCGTGAAAAATCCGGATTCCTTCGAATAATCCGCCAAAGGAGGCGTCGAAGTTTGCACAACCCGAAGCAAAGCCATGAAGACGCTATTCCTTTCCTCGATCCTGGCGGCCATCACACTCGTCGCCGCCGCGCCGTCCGCCGAAGCCCGCCCCTATCGCGGGCATCATCACCATCACGCGACCACCATCGTGGTCACCGGCTATACCTCGTGGGGTGCGCCGATCCGTGCCGAGCGCTACTTCCTCCGCTACGGCCCGACTGGCCATGTGGTATGGGGTTATCGCCCGCTGCCGGTGGTGCGCTCCTATTGCCCGCCGCCGCACCGTCACTACTATAGAGATCGTGGCTATGACCGCCGCCACACTCACTATCATCGCGGCCATGGATACCGGGGCCATCGCGGACACCGCTGATTTTCCTGGAATGATTGGCTGGCCCCCGCCGCCGTGATGTCGGAAGATGTCACGGCGGTTTTTTATTTCGGAATTGGAGCACGGACTTCAGTCCGATTGGCTTCGATGGCTGGATGCTCCGGGTCGGACTGAAGTCCGTGCTCCAATTTCCTCCGACGCTTCCGGAATTTGGTGTGCGTCTCTTTCACCGGTTTTCTTCGCTGAGGGGAAGGTGGATTTCGAAGCAGGCACCGCCGTAGTGGCTGGGGCGATGTTTTACGATACCTCCCATCGCCTGCATCAATTCGTTTACGATGTAGAGGCCAAGGCCGGTGGAGGCTTCGTCGTGGGTCGGGCGCGCGCTCAATCGGGTGAATTTCTGGAACAGGAGTTGTTCCTCTTCCTTGCTGATGCCCGGGCCTTCGTCTTCGACGGTGAAAATTCCGTGCGCGTCATTGTGATCGACACATACGCGGACGACCGAACCTTTCGGCGAGAATTTGATGGCGTTGGAGATGAGGTTTTCCAGCGAACACATCAGGGCGGATGGATCGGCCTGAATGGTGATGGAGCGGGGAGGAACGGCGGTTTCGATCCGGATGTTTTTGGATTTTCCGTGTTGGTCGAACATCCTAACGGCGCGTTCGACGTGCGTCGGAAGATCGAGCGGATGGCGTTCCAGCCGTTGTTTGGCTTCTTCGAGGCGTCGGGTCTGGAGCAGGTTGTTGACGATTTCGAACGCACGGTCGGTGGAATCGGAAATGCTGTCGACGAGCACTTTCGTGCGATCGTCGAGGGTATCGTTTTCCGCCATCATCGCGGCGGCGAAGCGGATGCCGCCGAGCGGGTTTTTGAGGTCGTGGGCGACGACTTCCAACAGATTGTTCCGTTCGCGCAGGGTGGCGGAGAGCCGCTTGCGGGTGGTTTGCAGGTTGAGATGGACCTGCAGGCGGGTGATGAGTTCCATGCTGTGGAACGGCTTGGTGAGATAATCCACGCCTCCGGCTTCCAGCGCGTTGACGATGAAATCCTTGTCGCTGGCGGCAGAGAGAAAGACGATCGGGATGTTTTTCCAGAGATCGTTCATTTTCAAATGGCGGCTGAGCTCGAAGCCGGTCATTCCCGGCATCATGACATCGAGCAGGATGAGATCGGGCGTGATGGTTTCCAGCTTGGCGAGCGCGGTGGCCGCGTTGTTGGCGCCGACGACTTCATAGCCGTGTTTGAGCAGCAGCGGGCCGACGACCTGGATGTTTTTCGGCTCGTCATCGATGACCAGAATGAGGGGCGCGTTCGATGGGTTGGGCAGCGGGTCAAACATGGCTGGTGGAGAGTTGATCGATGAGGGCGGGGAATTGGCCGAGGATGTGCCCGGCTTCTTGGAAGTCCATGGTGTTGGCGGCTTCTCCGAGGTGGCGGGCGTAAGCGCCGAGCACCTGGCTGTTGTGGATGGTGGCGAGAGAAGCGAGTTGGCGCGAGAAATTGATCGTTCCTTGTGCGGGCACGAGGGAAACGAGATTCGGCCAGACGGAGTGGTGGAGATGGCGGAGTTTTTCGATCAGTTCCGGCTGGTCCCGGATCGATGCCTGGGAAGCGATGGCGAGGGAAATCGTCGAGTCCGGAGAAGAAGTTTCCGCTTCGGCTTGCGGGGAAACCGTTTCGCAACCGGGCTGGACAGGGAACTGGACATGAAAGGAGGAACCGAGGCCCAGACGGCTGCTGACGTCGATGGTTCCGCCCATGAGCCGGGTGAGGCGTTCACTGATGCTGAGTCCCAGACCTGTTCCCTGATAGGTCCGGTCGCAAATTTGTTCCACCTGATAGAACGGGCGGAAAATCTGCGATTGTTGTTCTTTGCAAATTCCGATGCCGGTGTCGATCACCTGGAAATGCAGACAGGTGTGGTTTTCGGGATGGTCCGAAGAACACCAGAGTTTGACGCGCACGCTGCCGTCTTCGGTGAATTTGATGGCGTTTCCGATCAGGTTGATAAGCACCTGCCGGACGCGCAAGGCGTCGAACCGCAGGAACTCGGGAACGGAGGGATCCGTTTCGATCCGGAATTTGAGGCCTTTTTCTTCGGCCCGGTATGAGAAAAGTGTCTGGATCTGTTCGATGAAACGTCTGACTTCGATTTCCTCGGGCATGATGGCTAGTTTGGCGGCTTCGATCTTCGAGAGGTCGAGAATGTCGTTGATGAGGGTGAGCAGCGAGTGTCCGCTGGTGAGAATGGCCTGGGCGTAGTGCCGGTCTTCGGGACGGGTGGCGGAGGCGTGGAGCAATTCTCCGAAGCCGAGAATGGCGTTCATGGGAGTGCGGATTTCGTGGCTCATCATGGCGAGGAACTCGCTCTTGGCCCGATCCGCCTGCACCGCTTTGTCTTTTTCATACTGGAGTTTTTCCTCGCGGTCCTGGGCCATCAGGAACAGTCCGAGCAGAATGGTGCCGATGGTTCCGGTGAGAACGGCAATGGCGTTTGCGGCCAGGATGGTGACGTTGGTGTCCCGGAGGCTCTGCCGCATTTTGATTTCCCGCTGCTGCATCAGGTCGAGCTCGGCGGATTCGATCTCGTTGAAGCGGGTGGAAAGACGGGCGAGCAGATCGCGGCTTTTTCCGGCGGCGATGAGCTGGACGGACGCTTCCATGCCTTGGCTTTTGCGTTCCTGAATGCCGTCTTCGAGTTGCTGGCTCAGGTTTTCCAGCAGGTCGCGAATCTGGTGCAGCCGTTGCTGCTGCTGGATGTTGTCTCCCGAATGTTCGATCAATCTCTGGAGCGATTCCTGGAGGGAGCTTTTCTGTTTCTCCAGAGTCGTGAGGTAATGCTTATGACCGGTGAGGATGTAACCTCGCTGGCTGATGACCATGCCGTGGGTGATCTCACGGAGATTTTTGATATCCATCAGAAGTCCGCGGGTGTGAACCACCCATTGGAAATCGCTGAGGTTGGCCCGGGTGTTCCGGGTGGAAACGATCGCGGCATAAAACATCAGCCCGAGGGCGAAGAGCGCGGGAATCAGGTATCGGATTTTCAGGTGACGATGCATTCCCGGTGTCCCCGGCGGTTAAGGTGGATGAAATGCATGAACCGGCATTTCCGCCAAGCTGCGGTATCCCTTTAGCACAATGATAAGTAAAAGATAGACGGAAGATAAAAAAAGCCGGACAGGGGTGACCTGTCCGGCTTTGGGAAGGAAATCGCCGAAGCGAGATCCGTTTTGAGTTTAGTCTTGGCTTGGGCTCCAGTCGTCGGAAGCGGCGGCTGCGAGGTTGAACGCCTGCTCGAGGCCGACCATCTCGCTGGATGGGCGGAGGGACTCGAAGCTGGCGCTTTCCTTCTTGAGCTGCTCTTCGGAGTAACCGACGGCCTTGATGGAAAGACCGATGCGGCGCTCGACTTTGTCCACCTTGATGACGCGGGCTTCGATTTCGTCGCCGACTTTGATGATGTCTTTGACTTTCTCCACGTGGTCTTCGCTGAGTTGCGAGATGTGGATGAGACCGTCGATGTCACCGTCGAGAGAGACGAATGCGCCGAAGGAGGCGATCTTGGCGACGGTGCCCTTGACGAGATCACCGACCTTGAAGCGGCTGTCGATGAGGCTCCATGGATCTTCTTCGGTCTGCTTGATGCCGAGGGAGACGCGTTGGTTCGCCTTGTCGATGGCGAGCACGATGGCTTCCACTTCGTCGCTCTTCTTGAGGACTTCGGACGGGTGGTTGATCTTGCGGGTCCAGGACATGTCGGACACGTGGATCATACCATCGATGCCTTCTTCCAGTTCGACGAACGCACCGTAAGCGGTGAGGTTGCGGACCGGGCCCTTGATGGTGGCGCCGACCGGGTAGCGGAGTTCGATCTCGTCCCATGGGTTCGAGTCGAGCTGGCGCACGCCGAGCGAGATTTTTTGTTCTTCGATGGAAATACCGAGCACGACGGCCGAGATTTCCTGACCGATTTCGAGGACGTCGGAAGGACGGGTGATGCGCTTGACCCAGCTGAGCTCGGAAACGTGCACGAGGCCTTCGACACCGCGCTCGATTTCGACGAACGCGCCGTATGGAAGAAGCTTGGTGACGCGGCCTTTGACGTTTTGGCCGATCGGGTACTTGCGCTCGATGTCTTCCCATGGGTTGTCGGACATTTGCTTGAGACCGAGGGAAACGCGCTCTTTCTCGCGGTCCACGTCGAGGATGACAACATCCACGGATTGGCCGATGTGAAGGAGTTCGGAAGGATGGTTGATGCGGCCCCACGACATGTCGGTGATGTGGAGAAGGCCGTCCATGCCTTGGAGATCGACGAATGCGCCGAAGTCCGTGATGTTCTTGATGGCGCCGGTAACCTTGTCGCCGACCTTGACGGTCTGAAGGAAACGCTGGCGGAGTTCGGAGCGCTCGGCTTCGATGACTTCGCGGCGGGAAAGGACGATGTTTTTGCGCTCGTCGTTGACCTTGACGATCTTGAATTCGTAGACGTTGCCGACGTATTCGTTGAG
>JASGEP010000045.1:2500-4617 GCA_047606285.1 Luteolibacter sp.
AGGAGGTTGGCTTAGAAGCAGCCATCCTTTAAAGATAGCGTAACAGCTCACTGGTCTAGATAAGCTGTCCTGCGGCGAAGATGTAACGGGGCTCAAGCCGTGAGCCGAAGCTCGGGATGCACAGCGATGTGCGTGGTAGCGGAGCGTTCCGTGATATAGCTCCATGTCTCTTTATCGCCTCGGCGATACGGAGACGCGGGGCTTTCTGTGAAGCCGGGCCGTAAGGCATCCGGTGGAGAGATCGGAAGCGAGAATGTTGACATGAGTAGCGACAAACAGGGTGAGAGACCCTGTCGCCGAAAGTCCAAGGGTTCCTGCTTAAAGCTAATCTGAGCAGGGTAAGCCGGCCCCTAAGGCGAGGCCGAAAGGCGTAGTCGATGGGAACCAGGTTAATATTCCTGGGCCAGTGGGATGTGACGGATCCTTAGTGTTGTTCGGTCTTATCGGATTGACCGGGCAGCTGCGGGGTCCCTGGAAATAGCCCCACATCAGACCGTACCCTAAACCGACACAGGTGGACTGGTAGAGTATACCAAGGCGCTTGAGAGAACCACGTTAAAGGAACTCGGCAAAATGCTCCCGTAAGTTCGCGAGAAGGGAGCCCCGTCTGTACGCAAGTATGGGCGGGGGGCACAAACTAGGGGGTGGCGACTGTTTACTTAAAACACAGGGCTGTGCGAAGCCGTAAGGCGACGTATACAGTCTGACGCCTGCCCGGTGCTGGAAGATTAAGAGGAGGGGTGCAAGCTCCGAATTGAAGTCCCAGTAAACGGCGGCCGTAACTATAACGGTCCTAAGGTAGCGAAATTCCTTGTCGGGTAAGTTCCGACCTGCACGAATGGCGTAACGATCTCCCCGCTGTCTCTAACGTGGACTCAGCGAAATTGAACTGTGTGTCAAGATGCACACTACCCGCGGTTAGACGGAAAGACCCCATGAACCTTTACTCCAGCTTTGCACTGGCATCAGGATTGTGATGTGCAGGATAGGTGGTAGGCATCGAAGCAGGGACGCCAGTCCTTGTGGAGCCTCCCTTGAGATACCACCCTTCGCACTCTTGATGTCTAACCGCGGCCCGTTATCCGGGTCCGGGACCCTGCATGGTGGGGAGTTTGACTGGGGCGGTCGCCTCCCAAACAGTAACGGAGGCGCGCGAAGGTTGGCTCAGACCGGTCGGAAATCGGTCGTTGAGTGCAATGGCAGAAGCCAGCCTGACTGCAAGTCTGACAAGACGAGCAGAGACGAAAGTCGGCCATAGTGATCCGGTGGTCCCAAGTGGGAGGGCCATCGCTCAACGGATAAAAGGTACTCTGGGGATAACAGGCTGATGATGCCCAAGAGTCCATATCGACGGCATCGTTTGGCACCTCGATGTCGGCTCATCTCATCCTGGGGCTGGAGCAGGTCCCAAGGGTATGGCTGTTCGCCATTTAAAGAGGTACGTGAGCTGGGTTTAGAACGTCGTGAGACAGTTCGGTCCCTATCTGCCGTGGGTGTAGGAGACTTGAGAAGAGTTGACCCTAGTACGAGAGGACCGGGTTGAACGAACCACTGGTGGACCAGTTGTCGTGCCAACGGCAGTGCTGGGTAGCTATGTTCGGACAGGATAAACGCTGAAGGCATCTAAGCGTGAAGCCCCCTTCAAAACAAGGTCTCCCTTGAGAGCCGTGGAAGACCACCACGTCGATAGGCCAGAGGTGTAAGAGCAGTAATGCTTTCAGCTGACTGGTACTAATTGCTCGATTGGCTTGATTTGATCCAGTAAAAGCATGGACAAATCAGAAGCAGACTAAACTTCCGGAACAATAATACTGATGTTTGGCCTCCCTCAAACGCGAGTGAGGCCGTCTTATCCTTCGGACTGGTGGTCATAGCACGAGCAAAACACCCGATCCCATCCCGAACTCGGCCGTTAAGTGCCGTCGCGCCAATGGTACTCCGTCTCAAGACGTGGGAGAGTAGGTCACCGCCAGTCCTAACGATAAGACAATCTCTCTGAACGATCTCAAACACCGGGCAGACCACAAATCCGCCCACCGGCGCGGGGTAGAGCAGCCAGGTAGCTTGTCAGGCTCATAACCTGAAGGTCGCAGGTTCAAATCCTGCCCCCGCAACCA
>JASGEP010000046.1:0-90064 GCA_047606285.1 Luteolibacter sp.
GCGCCGAGCCCCAGCTCGGCATCTCCAAACCCGGCATCTCCAATAAGCCGAGCTGGGGCTCGGCGCTCCCACAAAATTTCTCCTCCTTCCGCCAAAAGCCGGTGTGAACACCGGCGCTCCTTTTTAACCTTCCCCAAAGCAGGGGCGGGGCGTAGGAAAAGCCCGTGGCGCAGCAGAGCGACGTTCGCGAGGTTCTTCAGTATATTCCCCAGTTCCGGGGAAAGATTTTCTTTGTGCTGATCGAGGCCGGGCTTTTGCCGGAACCGGCGGTGGCGGAAACGCTGCTGGATCTGGCCGTTCTCGAAGATCTTGGAGTGAAGCTGGTGCTCGGCGTGCTCGGCGGCGACCTGAAGGATCTCTACGACTGGACGCTGGAGTGCGAAATCATGGCCGCTCGGGTGAATCGCCCGATCACCGATCCGGACGCGGTGCGCGAGGTGAAGGAAATCTTGGCGCGCGGGCAATCGGCGGTGATCGACGCTTCGGCGACGGGGCCGCTCGATACGCCGGTGGTGGATTTCGCGCTCGGTATCGGCGTTTCCAAAGTGATCGCCCTGTTGGAGGAAGCGATTCTTATCAATGGCGCACCGGCCCATGCGATCCGTGCGGCGGATGCGGAAGCGTTGTGCGATCGCTGTGACGGCAGTGGTTCGGATTTGTTGCGTGCGGCGGCGGTCGCGTGTCAGCGCGGCATCCCCCGGGTGCATGTGCTCAATGGCCGTCGGCAAGGGGTGCTGGTGGAGGAACTGTTTTCCAACGAAGGCGTCGGCACCATGGTCCACGCCGACAGCTATCGGATGATCCGGCCTCTGAGGGAGGAGGATATTCCGGAGTTGTTAGGAATGATCGGGCGCTCGGTGCGCCGGACGAATCTGGTGGCGCGGACTTATGAGGAAATCCAGTCCCGGCTCCACGATTATTACGTCATGACCATCGACGACAACGTGGTGGGCTGCGTGGCGCTTCACGAGTATGCGGAGGAAGCGTGCGCGGAAGTCGCCTGCCTTTACGTGAAACAACAGCACGAAGGGCGGGGGTATGGCGTGGATCTGGTGCGCCATGCGGAAAGTATCGCGAAGGAACGGGGGATTCCCCGAGTCTTCGCTCTGACGAACCGCGCGGCGGATTTCTTTTCCCGCAGGCTGGGGTATGCGCAAACCACTGCGGCGGATCTTCCGGCGAAGCGCAGGGCGCAATTCGAAAGCAGTGGCCGGGATTCATTGGTTTTTTCACATAGTTTGTGAAATTCCAGGCAGGAGCCTTTCTCCGAAAAGTCCGGCGAGGAAGGTGATTTCTTCCTTAAAATTTCATTCCAGGGAAACCAAACGCCTTCCCAACCGGACGTCTCGGAGAGACATCCCAGCCTCATCACAAAAAACCCGCATGGAATGGCTCCAGGCGGGTTTTTGAGTTGGCTTGACTGGGGGAGTCTGGGATTTCCGGCTCTCGCGCTTATGGCTGGGCGGGAATGTAGAGTTCGGATCCTTTGGCCAAAAGGGTGGAATCCGTCAGGTCCAGGCCGTTGAGCTCGTTGAGACGGGCGGGGCTGGTGTTGTGCTTCAGGGCGAACTGGCCGTAGGTCATTTCACCATCGATCACGATCGGACGGGCGATTTCTTTTTTCAGGGGAGCGGTGGCAGCTTCGGGTTCAGCCGGGGGAGCTGGGGCGGGGGAAGTTTCCGCGGTGGTCAGGGGGACGGAAGGAGGTGCTCCCGGAACGTCCGGTAGCATGTCTCCGGCCTTGGTGACCTGGGTGGGTGCGGGAGAAGGGGTTGCGGAGGCGACGGCGGCGGGTTTTTGGGCGGCGGGCTTCGGCGTTTCGACCACCGTTTTCTTTTCCGGGGCTTTGGCGGCTGCCACGGCGGGAGTGGAAGCGGGTTTGCGGGTGGCCGGTGCCGGGGCGCTGGCTTTGCCGAGATTGAGCGTCATTCCGGGACGGAGCGCGTTGGCTTTCACGCCGGGATTCGCGGCCATGAGGGCGGCGACGGACATGCCATGCCTGCGGGAAATGCTGTAAAAGGTGTCTCCCTGGTTGACGGAGTAGCGCTTGCCTTGAGTCGCCGGTTTGGGGGTGCTTGCGGTCGTGGAGGTGGCAGCCGGTGCCGCGGCACGACCGGGAATTTTCAGTTGTTGTCCCGGATGGATGATCGCGCCGGGCTTCAGGCCGTTGGCTCTCGCAAGGGAAGAAGCGGAAACGCCGTTCCGGTTCGCGATCCGCTCGATGCTATCTCCCTTTTTCACGGTGTAGGCGGCGGGCTGTGCGGCCTGGGTGAAGGTGGTGACCGCGGCCAAGGTCAGGGTGGCGAGCAGCAGGGATGCTTTCATGATGGGTGATTGTTTTTCAAAATTTTTTTGTAAAGATCAAGAGTAAATTAAGATTTCTTAATAAAATTTTACGGAGATGATCCGGCGGAGATCGGCCTGATCCGACCAATCTGACGGATCTTTTACTCGAAAAAAAAGCGGCCCCTGTGAGTGGGGCCGCCTTTCGGGAAAGATTTTTTCTCCGTCTTTTACTTCTCGTTGCTGCGGCCGAGGTAGGAGTTGTCTTCGGTTTTCACGTTGATCCGCTCACCGGTGTTGATGAAGAGGGGGACCTGGACGATCAGGCCGGTTTCCATGACGGCGGGTTTGTAGACGTTGTTGGCGGAATCACCCTTCACGCCTTCGGACGCTTCCTTCACGGTCATCGTCATGGTCAGCGGAAGTTCGATGGAAACGACGACACCATCGGCGATCAGGAGGGTGTAGATCTGGCCCTCGATGAGATAGTTTTTCACGTCTTCGATGAGGTCTTCGGTGACGGTGGCGTCTTCGTAGGTCTCGGGATCGAGGAAATGATAGCCGGAGCTGTCCTTGTAGGAGTATTCGTGGGGAGTGCGCTCGAGAATGACGCCTTCCATGGAATCGTTGGAAGTCATCCGCAGGTTGAAGACTTTCTTGGTCGCCACGGAGCGGATGGACATCTGGACGTAGGATGCCATGCGCGGCGGGGTCTTCAGCTCATGGCTGGTGACGAGGCAAACTTCGTTGTTGTGGCGGACGGCGTGTCCTTTGCGGAGGTTGATGATCGGGGTGCTGGCCATTGGTTTCGGGCCGCAGGAAGTAAGGATTGAGCGCCGGGGTGGCAAGAGCGGATTTTTCGACCTTTCCGCGGAAAGGCGGGGATTTCCCGTAGAGAACAAGGGTGGAATTTCAGATTGTGAATAACCTGTGAAAACTCCGTTTTGGGGAACGATGGATTTTTCGTAAAATTTTCAAGGAATTCACCCATTTTGTCTTGATCTGGGGAAAGGAATATTATTGGGCGATTTTATTCACCGTCGGGAGCCTTGATGACAGAGTGGATGATTTTGTAAGATGCTGGAATTGAAATTGTTATTCGGTGTTTGAGGGGTTGCTGGCAATTTTTCCACAAGTTATTCACAGCGAGGGAAGCGGGAGTCTGAAGCTGCGATTTAAAACGAGTGTTTCCGTTTTGATTCCTTCGAGGGTGTTTGCTGTGCGGAACTGTTTGTGAATAACGTGTAAAGAATTCGCGAAACCGCCTAAAAACCGGCCTTTATGACGAGCGTTTTCGGTTAGCCGAAGCGCTGCGTTTTTGATCCGGAGGAACATCCGGGGAGGGCGGTAAATTCCGCCGTTTTTCGTTTATTCGGTCACGTCCGGGTAGGAGCCGAGAAGTTTCACCAAGGAACAATGTTTGTGGAGTTCCTTGAGGGCGTCGGCGACTTGGGGATCTTCGCAGTGACCGGAGAGGTCCACGTAGAAGATATATTCCCAGTCTTTGCGCTTGGAGGGCCGGGATTCGATTTTCGAGAGATTGATCTGGAACTGGTCGAAGGACTTCAGGGCGTGGACGAGGGAGCCGGGGCGATCGTGGATCGCGAAAAGGATGGAAGTGCGGTCATTGCCGGTGCGCGGGCAGGTTTTTTCCCCGATGACGAGGAAACGGGTGGTATTGGTGACGCGATCCTGAATGGCGGATTCCAGCATGGTCAGGCCGTACATTTCGGCGGCGAGCGCTCCTCCGAGGGCGGCGGCTCCCTGGGTGGCGTTGTCCCGGGCGATCTGGGCGGCCTTGGTGGTGGAGGAAACTTCGACGAGATCGGCGTGGGGGAAATTCCGCAGAATCCACGCGCGGCATTGGCCGAAGACCTGGGGGTGGGAGTAGAGCGTTTTGATTTCCTCGCGCGGGATCGAGGCCATCAGGCCGTTTTCGATGCGCAGGAGGATCTGTGCGCAGATGTGGAGGGGTGAATCTACGAAGAGGTCGAGTGTGTGGGAAACGGCGCCCTCGGTGGAGTTTTCGATGGGAACCACGCCGTAACTGGCGGAACGGCGGGTGACCTGGTCGAAAACGTCGGAGAAATTCGGCTGGGGCGAGTAGTTCACCGAGTGACCGAATTTTTTGATGGCTGCCTGATGGGTCCAGGTGCCTTCGGGGCCGAGGTAGGCGATGGTCAGGTCATCCTCCAGCGCGAGGGCGGCGGACATGATTTCCCGGTAAATGGCGCGGATGGAATGATCGGCGAGACGGCCACCGTTGATTTCGATCAATTTGCGAAGCAGGGCTTCTTCCCGCTCGGGTGCGTAGATTTGCAAGCCGTCGCGTTTTTTGACCACACCGACCTCATGAACCAGATCGGCCCGTTGGGAGAGGAGGTCGAGCAGTTGGCGGTCGATTTGGTCGATTTTCAGGCGGATGTCGTCGAGATTCACGTGGGAAGGCTGTTGGAGAGGAAAAATCATTCGTCCGCGGAACCCGCGGCGGCGGCCGGTGCGCCGAGAGTGCCCAAGGCGAGCTGTTGTTCGGCGGGATTGGCGGGGGATTCGGCAGGTGCTTCCGGGAGCTTGACCTTGCGGAGCTCGGAGGCGTTCGGCAGGTCGTCGATGGAGCGGATGCCGAAGTGTTCGAAAAACAGGTCGGTGGTTTCGTAAAGCAGCGGCCTTCCGGGAAGTTCGGCGCGACCACCGATGCGGATGAGGTCGCGGTCCAGCAGTTTCTGGATCATGCCGTCGCAGGAAACGCCGCGCACGGCCTCGATGGCGGCCTTGGTGATGGGCTGCCGGTAGGCGATGATGGCGAGGGTTTCCATGGCGGGACCACTCATGCGCTCCGGTTTGCGACCGGGGAAAAGCTGGCGGACGAAATCGCCGTAATCGAGGCGGGTGTAGAGTTTCCAGCCCTTCGGGCGCTCCAGCAGGGTGAAGGCGCGGCCGGTTTCGGCGTAGGTCTGGTTCAGGGTCTCCAGCGCGTCCTGAACTTCGGCGGAGGAGGTTGCGGAGAGGGTCGAGAGCCAGTCGGGGAGTGGGTCCGGATTTTTCCCTTCTTCCAGCTCGCGGGCGCGGACGTCTTCCGCTTCCGCCACGCGGGCGCGGACGAGCTTCGCAATTTCCTCGGCGGGCAGAGGATTTTGCGAGGCGATCAGTAGGGCCTCCACGATGGCGGTGAGTTGCATGTCCGGGCGGCAGCGTAGGGGATGCGGACGGCATTTCAAGTCTGCTCCGGACGAGTTATTTCGGTAAATTTGAACTTTCCTCTTGCTGGAGTCTCATTAAGCGGCTAACCCACCGCGCTCTCTTTACTCGGCAAGGGGAGCGAGACTCTCGAATCCACCGGGAATTCCACCGGGATCATTCCATTCGCATTCACATTCCTGCGTCATGGCAGCAAAGAAAACTACCCCCAAAAAGGCATCCGCATCCAAGGCTTCAGCCCCGGAAGCGGTTGAGAAGAAGAAAGCTGTCGCAAAAGCAGCTCCGGAAAAAACGGAGAAAAAAACTCCCGCGAAAAAGGCGACTCCGAAAGCCGCTCCGGCTGCCAAGACGGAAAAGGTCGTCGCCAAGGCGGAACCTGCCGCGAGCAAGGCCAAGGCTTCGCCGAAAAAAGTGGCGGTGAAGAAATCCAGCGTCGTGGACTTTCCCGCACCGGCAGCCCCGGCGAAACCTCCTTTCGTCCCGCCGACCCGTAAAATATCCGCTTCTCAGGAAGACTCCCAGGAAACCGCGAAAGGCGGCCATTCCCAGGAATTCGTCGAGCGCCAGCGCCAGCGCTTGCTCGACCTGCGCGACGAACTGGTGGACGCCATGTCCGGCATGACCCGTGATACCATCCGCAACGCTCCCGAAGGCAGCGAGGCCTCCGGCAGCGGCATGCACCAGGGTGACGCGGGCAGCGATGCCTACGACCGCGACTTCGCCCTCTCCGTGCTGGCGAAGGAACAAGACGCTCTCTACGAAATCGAGCAGGCCCTCCGCCGCATCAAGGTGGGTGCTTACGGGATCTGCGAAATGTCCAACAAGAAGATTCCCCAGGCCCGTCTGGAAGCCATTCCTTTCGCCCGCCTGACGGTCGATTGCCAGGCCCAGTGGGAAAAGGAATACGGCAACCGCCGTTTCCGTCCTTCCAACGAAGTCGGCTTCAGCGGCGGAAAATATGCCGACGACGAAGATTCCGAGTCGGTTTCTCTTGACGAGGACGAAGATTGAAGTAATTAACCGCCCCCCAAGTTTCAGCTCATGCCACGCGATATTATCATTCTTGAATGCACCGAAGCGAAAGCCGAGGGCAAGCCCACTTCACGTTACGTCACCACGCGTAACAAGAAGAGCCTCCGTACGCCGGGCCGTCTTGAGAAAGTGAAATTCAATCCTTTCCTCAAGCGCCGCACCCTTCACCGCGAACTCCGCTAATTTCTCATGTCCGAACCAAAAACAGTTGAACGCCGCATCGCTTTCCGCAAAGCGAACCGTATGATGCCACGCCGTCGGCATGACATCCCGGCCGATCAGGTCATCGCGACCAATCACGAGCTTCTTACCAAGTTCACCACCGAGACCGGCAAGATCCTTCCTCGCCGCGTGACGGGTGTTTCCGCCAAGCTGCATCGCAAGATCACCAACGCGATCAAGCAATCCCGCGCGATCAACCTGCTGCCATAACCGGCAGCCGCATTTCCAATCGTCACCGTTACGATTGAATTTACCCAGGAGCCTGTCCGCGGAAATCGGGCCGGCTCCTTTTGCTTTTTTCTTCATTTTGGTTTTTTCCGGCGATGATGCAGGAACTCAGCGACACTCAGAACGAACAAGATACCCGCCAGATCCCGATCGATCGGGTTGGCGTCAAGGGTCTCCGTTTCCCGATCGAAGTCCGGGACAAGGGGATGAAAAGTCAGGCGACGATCGCGACGGTGGCCCTCACCGTGGATCTGGCGGCCCACCTGAAAGGGACGCACATGAGCCGCTTCGTGGAAGCGCTTCAGGCGGACGGCAATGTGCTGGACGTTTCTTCCCTGCAACGGGTGCCGCGTGCCCTGCTCGACAAGCTGGTCGCGGAAAAGGCGCATGTGACGTATCAGTTTCCTTATTTCATCTCGAAGGCGGCGCCGGTGACCGGCAAGCCCGGCCTGGTGGATTACGAAGTGAGGTTCGAGATCGAAGTTCGTACCGACGGTTCATCCGACATCGTGACGACCGTGTTTGTGCCGGTGGCGACACTTTGTCCGTGCTCGAAGGCGATCAGCGAACGCGGAGCTCACAATCAGCGGGGCTTGGTGACTTTTTCCGTGCGCACGCTGGAGCCGGTGTGGGTCGAAGATCTGATCGCCATCGCCGAAAGCTCGGCGAGCTGCGAATTGTTCAGCCTGCTCAAGCGTCCGGATGAGAAAGCGGTGACCGAGCGTGCTTTCGACAACCCGGTTTTCGTGGAAGATCTGGTCCGCAATGTCGCCGCCCAGGCGAATGCCCACGAGGCCATCGCATGGTATCGGGTGGAGGCGGAAAATTTCGAGTCGATCCACAATCACAGCGCCTACGCGGTGATCGAGAAATCGAAGTAGATGGAGCGCCGGTGTTCCCACCGGCACTTTAGGGAACGCACGCATCCTAAGAAGCGGCTTTTGGAAAAATGCCGGTGGGGGCACCGGCACTTGTATCTTCCGCTTGGGATGGCTCGGCCACGGATTGGGCCGAGATGGGCCGACGTGAACGTCGGCGCTCCATTTTTCCCCTTGACCTTCCCACGATGGGAAGGTGCATGAGAGAAGGATGAATGCGGAGAATCACGGTCGCCCGGAGACGCTTGAATTCGGAGTGAAGGGGATGTCCTGCGCTTCCTGCGCGGGTCGGATCGAACGGGCGTTGAAAGCCGTGCCCGGAGTGTCGGAGGCTTTCGTAAATCTGGCTACGGAACGAGCCACGGTGCGGAGCAACGTCTCCGCCAGTGAATTGTTGAGCACCATTGAACGCGCCGGTTATGCCGCGCGTCTTATCGAGGCGAGTGCTCCGGCCAATGACGACTCCTCCGCCCAAAAAGAGGTGGAATTTGTGGGCCTGAAAAAAGATTTGATCGTGGCCACGGCGTTAACGGTGCCGGTGTTCGTTCTGGAAATGGGGTCGCACTTCATTCCCGCGGTTCACGATTTTGTCATGCACACGATCGGCAGGCAGGAAAGCTGGTATCTGCAGTTTGCGTTGACGACTCTGGTGCTGGCTGTTCCCGGATGGCGTTTTTTCCGGAAGGGATTCCCGGCTTTGTGGAGGCTGGCACCGGATATGAACTCGCTGGTCGCGGTGGGAACTTTTTCCGCCTATGTGTATTCAGTGGTGGCGACGTTCGCTCCGGGAGTGCTGCCGGAGGGATCGGTGCATGTGTATTTCGAGGCGGCGGCGGTGATCGTGACGCTGATTTTATGGGGCCGTTTTCTGGAAGCGCGTGCCAAGGGGCGGACTTCCGAGGCGATCCGTCGTTTGGCCGGGTTGCAGGTGAAAGTCGCGCATGTCCGGCGCGGGGGGCAGGTGACCGATCTGTCTATCAGTGAGGTAGTGGCGGGGGATGTCGTGGAAGTCAGGCCGGGCGAGCGGGTGCCGGTGGATGGCGAGGTGGTGGAGGGCCGCAGTTTCGTCGATGAATCGATGGTGACAGGTGAGCCGATTCCCGTTGAAAAAACAGTGGCCGGTCGGGTCATCGGAGGCTCGGTCAACCAGAAGGGGAGCTTCACGATGCGTGCGACGGCGGTGGGGGAGAAAACCATGCTCGCGCAGATCATCCGGCTGGTCGAACAGGCACAGGGTTCCAAGTTGCCGATTCAGGCGTTGGTCGATCGGGTGACGTTGTGGTTCGTGCCGACGATCATGTTAGTCGCCGTGCTGACGTTTTTGGGTTGGTGGTTTTTCGGTCCTTCCCCGGCATTGACGCTTGCCCTGACCAACGCGGTGGCGGTGTTGATCATCGCCTGTCCGTGCGCGATGGGACTGGCGACGCCGACGTCTATCATGGTCGGGACCGGTCGAGGCGCGGAAATGGGTGTCTTGTTCCGGAAGGGGGAGGCTTTGCAGCTTTTGAAAAATGTCAAGGTGGTGGCCGTCGATAAAACCGGCACGCTGACGGAGGGAAAACCGGCGTTGACCGATCTGGAAACGGCGGAAGGTTTCGAGCGTCGCGAGGTGCTGGGATGGATCGCGGCGGTGGAATCCCGTTCCGAGCATCCCATCGCCCGGGCCGTGGTGCAGGCTGCGGAAAACGAGGGGATTTCCATTCCGGCCTGTGAGGATTTCGAATCCATGACGGGAATGGGTGCGCGTGCTACGGTGGGAGGGATTCGGGTGGAGGTCGGATCCGCCCGCTATTTGCGTGAGCAGGGGTTGGAACCGGGAGCTTTTTCCGGGACGGCGGAGCGTTTCGGAAGTGAAGGAAAATCTTTGTTGTACGCGGTGATCGGCGGACGGTTGGCCGCGCTTGCCGCCGTGGCGGATCCGATCAAGTCCGATACGCCTGCCGCGATCGAAGCATTGCATCGTCTGGGCTTGAAAGTCGCGATGATTACCGGCGACCACGCGCCCGGCGCGCGTGCCATCGCCCGCTCATTGGGCATCGACGAAGTGAGGGCGGAGGTCCTGCCCGCGGGGAAACTCGATGCGGTGTGCGAGTTGAGAAAAGAGCACGGCCCGGTCGCCTTCGTGGGTGACGGGATCAACGATGCTCCGGCGCTTGCCGAAGCGGATGTCGGCGTGGCGATCGGCACCGGCACGGATATCGCCATGGAATCCGCGGATGTGGTGCTGATGTCGGGGAACCTTCAGGGAGTTCCTTTGGCCATTGCCTTGTCCCAGGCCACGCTTCGGAATATCCGGCAGAATTTGTTTTGGGCATTCGCTTATAACACGGTGCTGATCCCGGTGGCGGCGGGTGCGTTGTATCCGGTATGGGGTGCCTTGTTATCCCCGGTTTTCGCGGCGGCGGCGATGGCGCTGTCGAGTGTGTTCGTGGTGATGAATGCCTTGAGATTGCGCCGGTTTCGGTCTCCGGTGATGGTTTCTTCCTAAAAAAGATTTTATGAATATCGGCGAAGCATCCAAGGCATCCGGCGTTTCCTCGAAAATGATCCGTTATTACGAGGAAACCGGCCTGATTCCTCCGGCGGAAAGGACCGGAGCGGGATACCGGACTTTTTCGGAATCCGATGTTCACCGCCTGTCATTCATCCGGCGGGCGCGCGACTTGGGATTTTCGGTAGCGGAAATCCAGAACCTTCTCGGTTTATGGGATGATCGTTTCCGGCACAGTGCGGACGTGAAACGTCTGGCACAGGCGCATATCGATGATTTGGAACAACGCATTCGGGACCTGAGACAAGTGACAGATACCCTGCGGAAACTGGTCGATTGCTGTGCCGGTGACGAACGGCCGGAATGTCCTATTCTCGATTCCCTCGCCCCGGAACGAACCGGTGGCAGTGAGGAGTATGGACATTCCTGTCCATGATTTTTCTCAAATCGAAAACCAGGCCAATTGCTTGGCCCGGTCTGTTTTCGGAATTATCGGATGATGGTGTGCTTGCCGGAGCCGATGCCGGTGAGGATGAGGTAGTCTCCTTCCTCGGTGGCGATTGCCGGCTTGCCGTTGAGCGTCAGGGCAGTGGAAGAGGTTTTACCTTTGGGCAGGGCGATTTTGGCGGTGACGTTGACCGGAATCTCGACCTGCATGGCGAGCGAATCGCCGTTCCGCTTCCAGTGGACTGAAATGGGGCCGCGCTCGGTGGTGATGGTTCCCTTGGCCCAGTCGAGTTTATTGGCGAAATCGAGAGGCTGGATCAGGACTTCCTCGTATTGCGGTTTGGTCGGGCGGATGCCGAGGATGTAACGGATGTAGCCTTCGACTCCGATGGCGCCCCAGGCGTGGGACATGCTCTGGCCGGTGGTGTCGGCATCCCAGGATTCCCAGGTGGAGGTGGCTCCTTTGGAGAGGTTGTTCGCCCAGCCGTCCCATTCCTTGTTGGTGAAGAGATCGATCAGATGCGGCCCCTGCCGTGCTTCGCCGAGGGCGAGGACCAGCCAGCGGACGGTGATCATGCCGACGCGCATGCGCTGTTGCTTGACCAGTTCGATCACGGAGTCGCGCTTGTCCTCCGGCACGATGCCGAGGGCTAGCGGGAACATATTGGCGTGTTGGGAGGTTTTGGCGCTGGGTTTTCCGCCGCCGAGAAGACCGTCGACGTAGACTCCGGCGGGGCTGAGGAGTTTGTCGTTGAAGGCGGTCCGCAGGGCGTCCGCGCGCTTGAGGTAGAGTTCCTGATCGGCATTGTTGCCGGTCTCGGCGGAGATTTTCGCCAAGGTCTGGAGACCGGCGTAGGCCCAGCCGTTGAGAACGGTCCGCGGGTCCGTTTTCATGTCGTAGTCGTAGCGCATGGTGGCCGGCCAATCGATGATGCCGTGAAGATAGGCGTTGCTGCCGCCGGTCAGGCGGGTGACGAGGCCTGTGTCGGGATCGATGTGGCGGTTGATGTATTCGCCGATGGACTTGAGCTTGTCGTAATTCCGGATGAGGAAATCCCGGTCACCGGTTTCCATGTAGTAGTTCCAGGTCCAGGCGAGGTAGGAGAGGGTGAAGTCGGGGATGTCACGGCCTCTGTCGTTGTTCGGATAGACGGCGTTCATGCGGCCGCGGTTTTCCGGGCTGGACCAGTGTTGATCCATGGACTGGAGGAATTCGTTGAGGGTGCGCTGGGTGAGCGGGCGCTCGGCGAAGGTGAGCATGGCGGCGGTGCTCTGGAGGAAGGAGTCCCCGAGGAAACCGCCTTTTTCACGGGTGGGGGTGTCCACGAATTCCTCCATCGCGCAGGTGATGACGGAGTGTTTCATGAATTCCCAAACTTCGTTGAGCGTGGTGTTGGAGGAGCTGAAGGAAGAGGCGGCCGGGTTCAGTTCGGTATGCCGGACGATGAAAGAGAAGTTGTCCTCCGTGACAGGCATCGGCGCGTTATCGATCTGGAAATAACGGAAACCGAGGTATTCGACGGGTTCGTAGGTGAAGGTTTGGCCATCAAGGATGGCTTTGTATTCCATCAGGGTGGATTGGGACTGCGTTCCGGGCGGAATTTCACCGGACGAGTTCAGCGTGTAGCTGCCGCGCATGGTGACGGTAGTGCCCGAGTTACCGCCGGAAAAGACGATACGGGGTATGCCTGCGTAGACCTTGCCGAGATCGATGACGTATTTTCCGTTGCCCTTGGAGGTGATGGAAACGGGAGCGATGGGGTATTCCTGAATGCGGGTTAGGTCGGGAGAGAGCGTGCCGGTCCATGGCTTGGTGGGGTGGGGACCGACGACGGAGACGGGTTTCCAGGAGGAGTCGTTGAAGGTGATGGAAGTCCAGTCGGGGAGCAGTTTCCGGGCGTCGATGCATTCGACGTAGCCGACGCCTTCGCCTCGATTGCGGTCGGGTTGGTTGAGAACCCACGCTTCCGCACGGCTTTGGAGCCAGGTGCCATCGCTGTTGACGACGGTTTCGGTGCCGTCGGTGTGGCGGATGATGGCTTTGAGAATGATGCCCCGGGCACTTGCCGGGCGTCCCTGACCGCCGCCGAACCAATGGTTGAAGACCGCGAACTGGTTGTCCTGCCCGGCCTTGACGGAGGATGTGATGTCGAAAGCGTTGTAGTATTGGTATTCCGGATGGTGGAAGGCGGGGCCTTTGCCGATCCGTTGGCCATTGAGGTGAAATTCGTATTTGTGCGTTCCGGAGATGTAGACGGTGGCGCGTTCGATGGGTTTGTCAGGCAGGGCGGCTTTTTTCCGGTAGCAGGTGTAGTCGTCCTTGTCCTTGTTGTCCCGGCGGATCCATGAGGCTCCTTGCCAGTCGGCGTTTTCGCGCAGGCCGACGGTGAAGGTGGAGGCCGCGGACCATGGGCTGGCATTGCCGTCTTTGTCCCAGGTACGGACTTTCCAGTAGTAGCGCTGGTCGCTCTTCAGAGAGGTGCCGCCGAAGGGAACGTGATTTTGTCGGGAGGTTTCGACTTCGCCGCTGTCCCATACGTCTCCTTTGTCCTGGGAAAGGTTCGCTTCGGAAGAGGCGATGAGGATCTGTTTCCGGGTCTGGATTTCGTCGGGATCGGGATCGTTTACCAACCATCCGAAATAAACGGAATCCGCAGTGCCGACGGGGGCGTTGATATCATTGACCTTCAATCCGGTCGGCGCTTCCGGTGCGGCTGCCTGGACGAGGGCTGCTGTTGAAAGAGTGAGTGAAGCGGCAGCGACGCAGGCTTGGGATATTGATAGGCGCATGATGGGAGCGGGACGTTGGAGAACGCTACGGAAAGGGCGCTTCCTTTCTTTCAAAAACCTGATGACGGCTGGAGTTATTTCCAGAGGACCGTAATGGGTTTGGGATCGGGTGAGGCTTCGATGAACAATGCACCGTTACGAATTTCCGCCGGGAGGGGCTTTCCATCGCGTTTGGCGCTGACGGCCCTGGCTCCTTTGGTTTCGATGACGAGGGTCAGGGGGAAGTTGTAAATCTGAGGATCGAGAGAACTGGTGAGCGTGCAGGTGATATTCCCGTTGCTGCCTTCGAGTTTGATTTCGGCGTTTTCATGCTCCTTGCGGTAGCGGGAGATATTGGCGAAGGTATCCACCCAGAGGTCTTTTTCGCGGCTTTTCACGTATTTGAAATGCTCGCGCAAAATTTCGGGATCGCTGAGGGAGGCATAGCCACGGGCGATGCCGTGCAGCATGAGCACGGCCCATTTTTTTTCGGAGGCCGCGTTATCCGCCCATTTTTTGAGGGAATCGACGGTGGTTTTGCCGCTGGCTCCGACCTGATAAGAGCGGAAGTTGACGTGGTATTTCAACGCCATGTCTTTGACTTCGGGGCTCGATGCGTTGAACGGAAAAGCGAGTGTGAGCGGGGCCTGGCCGATGCGGGTTTTAATCGCTTCGTAGGCTTTTGAAAGTTCGGCCTCGGCATCCTCCGGGGAAATCTTGGCCATGTTGCGATGGGACCAGGTGTGGCTGGCGATTTCGTGTCCCTGATCGAACATGATTTTCAGTTCGGGCCAACTGATTCCTCCCCATTGCTTGCGGATGTTCGGATCGTTTGCCTTTTGCTCGCCTTCTTCCGGTGTTTCCGCGGTTCTGCCGGCGATGACAAAGAAAGTGCCCTTGAGGCCGAACTCGTTCATCATGGGGACGGCGAGGGTGTATTGGTCGCGGATGTTGTCGTCGAAGGTGTAGCTGATCGCTCCGGCGCGGTCGCCGGAAAATTCGGCGATGCGCGCGGCGGGAAGTGTATCTGCAAAAGCCGCCAGAGGTGCGCTCGCGAGCCCGAGCGAAAGCAGGGCGAAGAAGCGAAGAACGCGCGATGGACGTTTTTCCGAACGGCCGGAGCGAATGGGGAGGGAGTGCATGATTGGAAAGAAGAAGGAAGAGGGGCCTGAAGCGGAATTACCGGCTTTCGACAGCGGACCGGGTTTTGTCCAGAAGCGCTTTCACGGCGGTCCAGGTGATCGCCAGGCTGTTGACGCTGCTGGGATGAATGCCGTCCGGAACCATTTTGTGATAGCGCTCGGGTTCTTCGTTCAGGATTTTTTGCCAGGTGAGGAGGTTGTCGATGAGGGTGAGTTTGTTCTCGCGGGCGTAGTTACGATAGATATCGTAGTAGGCGAGGATTTCCGGACGGTTCGATCCGAAACGTTTTTCGTTTCTCGGAGAGTCCCAGGCGAGGTTCATCGTCTGGAGAACGATGTTCACGTTGGGATTCCGGGACTTGAGGCTTTTGACCATCTGGTCCAGATTCGCTTTGGATTTGTCGAGCGGGACGTCTTTGTTGACGTCCGCGTCGTTGATCGAAAATTCGATGAAAACGAGGTCCGGCTTGTGGGCGAGCACGCGTTCCTTGAAATTTTCCACACCCCATTGGGAGGTCATGCCGGATCGGGCGCTGTTCACGAACGTCACTTGTTCCGGGTAGTGTTCTTCGAGATAGTCCGCCAGCGCTTTGGGCCAGGTTCCTTTGTGGGTGAGGCTGGTGCCGTAGGTGACGACGGTTTGTTTTTTGCCGGCCTTGAGGTTTTCGAAGACGGTGAGGGGGAGAATTTCCGGTTCCGGGGCGGGCTGGTTTTGGGCGGCGGAAACAGAAACGAGGGAGGTCCACAACAGGGCGGCGGAACAGGCGCGGACGATGAGAGTTTTCATGGAATGTAATAACGTGGGTTGAACGGAAAAGACCGCCCCTTGGAAAAAGAGGCGGTCTTGGGAGGATGGATCAGTGGGCGGAAACCGGTTCGTAGATTTCGGCTTCGAGGATTTCGAGAGAGCCTTTCTCGACTTTTCCTCTATCAACGGCGTCTTTCAATTTTTTGCCGGTGATTTCCACGATGCCGAAGCCGTCTTTTTGATCGATGTTTCCGGTGAGTTCGATTTTCACGGTGTCGCCTTGGGTCGGTTTCAAGGGCAGTGTGACGTAACCCAGGCTTTTCGGGGTGATGCCGGAGAAGGCTTCCTTGCCGTTGACGGTGACTTTGAGCGGGTAGGATTTGTTGCGCCAGCCGCCGAGTTTCAGGGTGACCTCGCTGATCGTCGCGATTCGCTCGAGTTTATATTCGATCCAGCTGGAACTCCGTTTGCCGTCGCTTTTCCAGCTTGTTTCCTCATTGTCGTCGAAGCTGGCCGCTGCTCCGTCTTGATTGGAGCTGGCCTTGGCCCCAGTGATCGCCACCGGGATGCGGGTCGTGACCAGACCATGGCCTTCGGGTGTAGGGCCGAGATGGAGGGAGCCGGTCATCCCTTCATCCGGCAGGGTGGTGGAAAGGCCATCCACCGATACGAAAGGAGTGGAGGTCAGTTCGATGCGATCGGGCTTCAGGCCGGCGGCAGCGGCGGTGAGGGTGATTTTCCCCGCTTCTGGAAGAGAGCGGATGGACACCCGGTTGATGCCGCATTCGACAGGAAGTTCCTTGGAAAGGATGTGGTTATCGGTGCCTTGGGCGATGCCTCCGCGCCATTCGGCGGGGCCTTGCAGATCGAATTTGATGAGGTTGAGGGCGGTGGGGCAGCGATTGCCTTCCGCGTCGACGACTTCGATGTCAACCAGAGCGATGTCCGCTCCATCGGCACGAAGTCCTTTCGGGCTGGTGCGCGGAGTGAGCTTGATGGCGGCGGGAGCTCCCACGGTCTTGATGCTGGCTTCGCAAATGACTTTACCGGCCGCGTCATAACCGACGGCCTTGATGACGCCGGGTTTGAAGGGGAGTTCCGGCCAGCCGAAAAGGAAGCGGTGGCTTTGGTGGCCGAATCCTTTCGATTCGTTGTTGATGAAGAGTTCGACCTTCTCGGCGGAAGAGACGACGTAGATAGGTTTTGTGACGTTCGCTTCGTAGTTCCAGTGGCCCATGATGTGGGCGCTTGGTTTATCGGTGTTTACCCAACCGTCCCACATGACTTTGTGGGCGAAGAAGCCGTCTTTGGGGATGCGCATGGCATCGACTTCACCACTGCGGCGGTAGTTTTCCGCACCGCGATGATGGGTGTTGGAATCGGAAAAAATGATGTTCACGCCGCCTGAGCTGACACGCTTGCCGGTGCCGGGGCGTTCGCGCCAGTAGTCATACCAGCGGACGATGTTCTCGATGGCGTGGGAATCCTGGTTGTGGTTGTAGCTCGGGGCGGGTTTGCCCTGATGTTCGGGGCCGTCGCCGTTTTTGTGATAGGGCGGAGTCCAATCGTCCCAGTATTTGCGGAGACCTTCGTCACGGGAGTATTCGGTGGCCCAGAAGGGGATGCGGGCGCTCTTGTTGATGTAGAGCATTTCGCCGCCCCATTCGGCGACTTTGCTGTCGAGCATTTCGCGGGAACCCGAGGCGCGGCCACCATGGGGATCGTATTTATCCCGGACGGCGTTCATTTCGGCCATGTGTTCTTCGCTGATCTCGCTGTTACCGGATTCGTAGAAAATGACGCTGGGGTTGTTCCGGTTGTAAATGATGGCGTCCCGCATGACTTCGACGCGATGTTCCCATCTGCGGCCGCCGACATCCTTTTCGGAATCTCCCGCGGGCAGGGCTTGCAGCAGTCCCACGCGGTCGCAGGATTCGACGTCCTGTTTCCAGGGGGTGACGTGCATCCAGCGGAAGAGATTGGCGTTTCCTTCCACGGCGAGGCCGTTGCTGAAGTCGCTCATCCACGGCGGCACGCTGCTGCCGAGAGCGGGCCATTCGTTGGTGCTGCGCTGGGCGTAGCCTTTCATCTGGATGATGCGGTCGTTCAAACGGACCATGCCGTGGCCGAAGTCCGTTTTGCGGAAACCGGTGCGGGTGTTGACGGTATCCACCGGTTTGTCATCGACGAGCAGGGTGGTTTTGACGTCGTAAAGGTAGCCGTAGCCCCAGCTCCAGAAGTTCAGGTTGGAAAGGCGGGCGTTGGCGCTGACGGTTTTGGTTTCACCGGGATTGATGGTGGTTTCTCCGCCTTTGAAGGTCTGGACGGGTTTTCCTTCCGCGTCGGTGATGCTGACCTCGTAGCTGAAGGTTCTGGGTTCGGCGTGGTCGTTTTTGACTTCGGACTCGGCGGTGATTTTGGCGGATTTGCCATTGATGTCGAAGTCCTGTGCGTAGATGTAAACGCCGGTGGTGCCGAGATTCGAGTAGAGCGGCAGCGTTTGGTGGAGCTTGTCGGTGACGTGGAGGAATACGTTTTTGTTAATGCCGCCATAGTTCGCGTAGAAATTTTTGTCGTTCCACTGGAAGGTGGAGTTGGTTTCCGTTTCGCGGTATCTCCAGTCGTTGGAAATCTTGGCCGAGATGATGTTTTCCTGCGGGGCGGGCTTGACCTTGGAGGTGATGTCGAAGCCGAAGGCCATGATGCCGTTCTCGCTGCGCCCGATCCATTCGCCGTTCAGATAGAATTCGCCGCCATGGCGGATGCCTTCGAATTCAAGGAAGACTTTTTTCCCCGCCGCATTCGCGGGAAGTTTGAAGCGCTTCCGATACCAGGCGATATCCGTCGGCAGGTGGTCGATGCTGACTTTGAAGGCGCTGTCTTCGTTCCACGCGTGGGGAAGGGTGATTTTTTTCCAGCCGGAATCCGCAAACGCTGGGGCTTCCGCGCCGCTGATGTCTCCGACGTTGAGAAGCCAATCGGAGTTGAAATTGTATTTGGTTCGCGAAAATTCCGCTTGCTCCGCATGGGAGGGCATGGCGCAGGCCAAGAGGGCCAGGGAGGTGTAGAAATAGGGGCGTGTCATGATGGGTTGGTGAGTGACTTCTTAGGAAGCGGGGCGAAGGGTGTCTAGGTTTTACTGGATGGGGAACGCCGGGGAATGCGGGATTCTTTCAAGGGAATCTTCGGTAGGAGTTGGCCGGTAGGTGGAACCTCGTTTTCCGATGTGCCTGAAAGGGAGGAAATTTTTGCCTTGGAGCGGCGGAAGGGGTTTTCTACATTCCGCCCGGCGTAAGCCCATATCCATGCCAAAAAAAGACTTCACGATTCTCAACAAGCTGGGGATTCACGCACGCCCCGCTGCGCAATTCGTCAAAACAGCGAACCGTTTCCAATCCGACATTTCCGTTGAGAAGGACGGTGAGGAAGTGGATGGAAAAAGCATTATGGGGCTCATGATGCTCGCGGCGGGCCATGGCTCGGTGATTTCCGTGAATGTCGAGGGAGCGGATGCGGAGCAGGCGCTTGCGGCGATCGGAGACCTGATCCAGCGCAAGTTCGAAGAGGATTGACCGGGGTTTCTTCGTGCCAGCGAAGAGCTTTGTTAGGGTGTTCGCGGTGGGGTGTTTCTCCGCAAACTTCGATGCCATCGGAAAAATTGCGTCTTGAACGCGACCCCGCCGGGCAGGCAGTCTGTTTGCGGAAGATGCCAAAGGATCAAGCGCCGCAAGAAGAAATATACGTGGGAATACCCGCTTCGCCGGGAATTGCGATTGCGCCGATCCATGTGATCGCGCGCGGGTTTTCCGCGCCGGAAGTCTATGAGATTTCGGAATCGGACGTGGCGAGCGAACAGGCTCGTTTCATGGAGGCGGTGGAGCTGACGAAGCGGCAACTCGTTGAACTTCAGGAGCGGTTGGATGATTTGTCCGGAGGGAAAGAGGCGGAGATTTTCGAGGCCCACGTGATGGTGCTGGAGGACAAGGCGGTGATCGGGAAGGTGGGTGTGGCCATCGAGTCCCGGTTGCAGAATGCCGAATTCGCGTTTTACGCCGTGATGCAGAATTTCCTGGAGGCGATGCGGCGGATTCCCGATCCGTACCTGCGCGAGCGCACGGCGGACATCGAGGATGTTTGCCAGCGGGTGTTGCGGAATTTCCGCCCGGATGAGGATATGCGCCAGCCGTTGCCGGAAGACCGGCACATTCTGGTGGCTTTCGATCTGACTCCGTCCGACACGGCATCCATGAATCGGCGGCATGTGCGCGGGTTCGCCACCGAGCAGGGGAGTGTGAACTCCCACACTGCGATTCTGGCCCGGGCATTCGGCATTCCGGCGGTGGTGGGGCTCGAAGGAGCGGTGATCGATGTGCTGGAGCTGGCTCCCGCGATTCTCGATGGCTACACGGGAAAACTGATTCTTCATCCAACGGAGGAAACGCTGGCGCGTTACCGGGCGCTGGTGGTGGAAAAGGAAAATGTTCGGCGCCGGCTGGAGGCCAAACGCGGCGAGGCGACGGATACGATCGACGGCCGTCCGGTGACGGTTACGGCCAATATTGAAATCGTCGATGAACTGGCGCAGGTGAAGCATAGCGGAGCCAAGGGGGTGGGGCTTTACCGGACGGAATTCATGCTGCTCAGCGAGGATGAAATGCCGGAAGAAAAGGAGCAGGCGGCGGTTTATTCACGGGTGGCCAGAGAGCTGTCTCCCCATGCCGTCATCATCCGGACGCTCGATGCGGGCGGAGACAAGTTACCAATCGAGCCATTGACCGATCCTGAGCCGAATCCTTTCCTGGGATGGCGCGGTATCCGGGTTTCTCTTTCCCGCCCGGCGATGTTCCGTGAACAGGTCCGCGCGATCCTGAGGGCCAGCGCGTTCGGCAATGTTTCGATCATGTTTCCGCTGGTATCCGGGCTTTCCGAGGTGCAACGCGGCAAGGAAATGATCCGGCGCTGCATGGATGAGCTGGAAAACGAAGGGGTGGCGTTCAATCGGGAGCTGCCGGTGGGGATCATGATCGAGGTTCCGTCCGCCGCTGTCTGTGCGGACCAGCTCGCCCCGGAAGTCGACTTTTTCTCCATCGGTACCAACGACCTGATTCAATATACGGTGGCGGTGGACCGGGTGAATCCGCATGTCGCGGACCTTTACCGCCCGACCCACCCGGCGGTGATCCGTCTCATCAAGCGCACGATCGACGCGGCGAACGACTGCGGCATCTGGACGGGGATTTGCGGCGAAGTGGCGGGCGATATTCGTTTGACGCCGCTTTTGATCGGCTTGGGCGTCGAGGAGCTTTCCGTGGGGCCGCAGCAGGTACCGCGTGTCGGCCAGGCCATTCGTTCCCTGAGCTACGCCGAGTGCGCCGCCATGGCTGATGAAGTGCTGAAAATGACCCGCAGCAGTGGAATTTTGGATGCGTCCCTAGCATTGGCGCGGAAGCATTACGGCGATCTCCTCGACTGAGGATGATACGTGAAAAAGCCGAAACCCGGAGCGGGTTTCGGCTGAAGGAAAAACGAGAAGATTCGAAACGAGCGTTTCAGCGGAATTGCCGTGCTCTTTCGCTTCTTTCACTTCTTTCGCCTCCCTCACTGCGCGTTGCGCGGCCTGACGATTCCCTCACGGACGGGCGTGCCTGCGGGCGGACCGATTCACGGGTCGCACCGGACGGACGTTGGAACTGACGACCGGATTGGGAACGATCGAACGAGCGTCCCGCCGGAGGAGTTACGGCATCACGACGCGGTTGGTTGCCAAAGCGTTGCTGGGCATCCACCGTCCGTCCCGCGCGGGTCGATCGGTCCGGAGTGACGTGGCGGACGGGTTGGGAAGGCGTGAATCCGGAGCGTCGTTGTGGCGCGGCAGAGGAACCTCTGTCGAAGTTACGGGAATCCCTGTTGAAATTGCGGCCGCGGTCGTTGTCCTGGAAACGTTGGGGCGTCCCACGGGAATCGCGGAAGTCGTTTCTCCGGTTGAAGTTACCCGGGGAGGTGCGGGCTGGTGGCGAGCCTTGGCGACCTTGGGCCGTTTGGCGAACATTGCGGGACCAACCGAAGTTGCTCCGGCGATAGGCGTCGGAACGGTGACGGTAGTTGTGCAAGGTGGTGGTCCGGATGCGGGAAGGTGGCGGGCAATGGCGCATGCCCTGACGCCAGCCGTGGGGATGGGGTACGCCATAAACGACCGGTGGCAGGTAGCCGACCGGGTAATACCCGTACAGGTAGGGGTCATAATAGGCGCGGCGATGGTAATCGTAGTAGGCGCGGTAGTAAGGGCTGTAACCCCACCGCGGATCTCCCGTGCTGATGAAAACGGAAGTGGAGCTGCCGCCTCCGCCGTAGGAGGAGTAGCCCACCGAAGCACTGCCTCCGGAATAGTAAGGATCGTAATAGCAGGATGAAAGTGCCAGAGCAAAGGCGGCTGCGGCCGCGCTGGTGAGGAGTTTTATCATGATCGTGAAACGTAGAATGGATGCGTTCTATTCAAAGGGAAAGATACAAAGGGAAGAAGTTTTTCCGGAAATGGCGGTGACGGTTGACAGCTTCCACGGTTCTCCGGTTTGCTCGCTTCAGCACAATCATCATGAATACCCCGATTCTCATCACTGGCGGCGCTGGATATATTGGTTCTCACACCGTTCGGCTGCTGGCGGGGCAAGGGCGTAAAATCGTGGTGCTCGACAATTTGGTGTACGGTCACGAAAACGCGATCGTTGATCCGGGTGTGGAACTGGTGGTCGGTGAGATCGGGGACAAGGCGTTGGTGCGTTCTCTTTTCGAAAAACATGGCTTCGGTTCCGTCATTCACTTCGCCGCCTATGCCTACGTGGGCGAGTCGGTGACCGATCCGCTGAAGTATTACCAGAACAACACCGCCGAGCCCATCGCACTGCTTCAGGTGATGCAGGAATTCGGCTGCAAAGTCTTCGTTTTCTCCTCCACCTGTGCGACTTACGGTGTTCCGAACAAGCTTCCGATCACGGAAACCAACACTCAGGACCCGATCAACCCGTACGGCCGCAGCAAGCTGATGGTGGAATGGATTCTCCGGGATTGCGGCCACGCCTGGGGTCTGCGGAGTGCCTGTCTTCGCTATTTCAATGCCAGCGGTGGCTCCGAAGACGGCCTGATCGGTGAGGATCACAATCCGGAAACCCACCTCATTCCCCGCGTGCTGATGGCGCTGACCGGGGAAATCGATCACATCGAGGTTTTCGGCACCGACTACAACACGCCGGACGGCACCTGCATCCGTGACTATATCCATGTGGAGGATCTGGCCGAAGCCCACGGCAAGGCGCTCGACTATCTCGCCGCCGGAGGAGAGTCTGTTTGCTGCAATCTCGGCACCGGCGTCGGTGTGTCGGTGAAGGAAATCATCGCCGCCGCGGAAGAGGTCAGCGGGAAAAAAGTGCCGGTGAAATACGGCCCTCGCCGCGAAGGCGATCCCGATCAACTCGTGGCGGACCCATCCTATGCGCGGGAAGTGCTCGGCTGGGAAGCAAAACGCAAGGATGTCCGCGAAATGGTCCGCCCCGCCTGGCTGTGGACCAGCGCTTCGCATGGTGGACATTTTCCGCCAAATCAGAAGACCGCGTAATGTCGATGTATTGACATTTTCCTTGCGGGCCTGCCGTTTTCGACGCATGGATTTGTAAACCCAATTTTGCTAAAAACGATGAAAACCCATTTGAGTCGGTCCGGGGGTTCCCGCCACGGACGAGGCTTCTCCCTCGTGGAGCTGCTGGTCGTGATCGCGATTATTTCGATCCTGATGAGCGTGGCCGCGATCGGGATCGGCGGCATGACGGGAGGGAAAAGCGTGACGACCGCCCTGGCATCCACCGAAGCGTTTTTCGAGGAAGCCCGGACGCACGCGATTTCCTCCCACGTCCCCACCCGTGTGCTGGTGGACGTCAGTGACCCGGCCGACAGGGAAAATTATCTCCGGCGGATGATTACCGTTTACCAGAAAACGGATGAAGACGGGAAAGCGCTTCCGGATCAGTGGCTGCTGCTCAATCGCGGTCTGGTGCTGCCGGATCAGGTGTTTTTCAGCCGGAATTTCAGCAAAACCAGTATCGAGGAAAATGCCGAGAGTGCCGAGCTTCCCGAGCTGGAACTTGAAGAAAGTGCGGACATCCGGCCGGCTTACGCGGGAAAATACCTCTATTACGAATTCAATCCCGAAGGTCTCTGCTCCACACCCGGCGCCAGTTTCATCATCGGTACCGGCGTGCGTCCCGGGACGGCGGAGCGGCCGATGGTCACCGCCGCGGCCAAGAGGGACTTCGGCGGTTTCGTGATCTGGCGCAATGGTCGGACCTCGCTCATCCGCTCTCCCCAGCAAATGAACCTGCCGGACAACGTGAAGAATTTCTAAGTCATGAAACCCGTTTCAAACCCACACAGACAGGGCTTCACCCTGATGGAAACCGTGATCGCCATCGGCGTGCTCGCAGTGCTTCTCACCGGTTTCGTGGCCGTTTTCGCCCCGGCCACGGGTGGGATCAAGCGTTCCATCAGCAGCCAGGAAGCGGATCGTCTCGCGTCCGCGCTCGAACAGCAGATGTCGCTCAATAACGCATACGAGACGTCCACGACCACCAGTTCGACCACCATCACCACCGCCTTCGAAAAAGCGTTCGAATGGGTGATTGATTCCCCCAAGCCTGACAAGGCGCTGCTCGCCTACCAATACCGCGCGCATATTTCCAAAAAACGCATCGACGGCACCGGTGAGCCCTACACCGGTCTGAAAGGACAGGCCGGAAAGGATTACATCCTCCAGCCGATGGTGCGTCGCATCGGCGACAAGGAAACCTCGGAGGACATCGCAGCGGTCGAGGGCAATGTTTTCGTAGTGAAATGCCGCCCGCTCGTGTTCGAGAACAACCGCCAATCCGGCTCCGGCATCCGGGGAGACCAACCCGGCAGCGGCTTGCGTGCCGGCGGTGGGCTGAGCACGGGAGGTGGGCTCGGCATCAATTCCGATCTCAGAACTGCGCGTCCCGTGAGTGGTGACGGAGGAAGTGGCCGTGGCACCTTCGATCTTACCATGAAACCCGCGACCCGTCAGGAATTCGAAAACTCCGACGGCACGGTGGCGACGAACCCCGAAAGCTTCAAGGAAGGTGTAATGTGCTTCGAAGCCAGCTTCTACCCTCTGCCTTCCCGCACTCCCGGATACCTCAAGAGCGAGGCATTCAAGAGGAGTTTCCCGAATCTCAACAGCCCGGTAATGGTCCGGAACTTCGCCATCACCCGCTAATTTCCCGCGCCGCAAGAATATGAAAACCCATAAAAATCCACACGGTTTCCGGGGCTTCACCCTGATGGAGCTGATGGTCGCGATGGCGATCACCACGATCATCATCACCATTCTCGTCACCATCACCTCGCTCTCGATGGATACCTGGAACCGCAGCCGGACGGAAACCCGTGCCGCACGTCAGGCGAAGACCATGGTGGATACGATGGCGCACGACCTTGAATCCCTCGTCGCCCGTCGGGGTAACAATTTTGACTGGCTTTTCGCCAAGGCCGCCGACGCGATCGGCCCGGCGGACGCCCAGAACACCAACGCCGCCGAACTGTATTTCTTCACCGCCGCGCAGGACCGCTATGAAGGCATGCTTGGCGACCAGCGGGCCGACAAGGGAGGGGATGTTTCCAGCGTCGCTTACCGCCTCGCTTACCGGAATCCGATCGGTGCGAATCAGGACAATGATTCTCTCGCGACCTTCGTGCTCTATCGAAAACTGGTGGATCCGGACGACACCTATCGCCGCCTGCTGGGCCGCGAGGACTTGGAGCAGACCTGGAAAACGTATGAACGGACCATTGTCGAGGCCCGGAACTTCGTTTGCGAAAACATTTACCAGTTCAGCCTCACCTTCAATGTGGCGGTGGAGGTCACCACCGAAAACATCACCCGCACACAGGTCGTGCCCGTGACCATTTCCAATTCTCCCGGCAGCCTGGAAATCCGGGAATTCCGCATCAATGGCATCGGGTTGCTGGCTCCCAATTTCGGCGGCAGCCGCAATGTGACGGCGGATCAGTTTCAGGCAGGAAAGGTGATTTCCGTGGAAATCTCGCTCTCGGTGTTGTCCGACAACGGCCTCGAACAAATGCGCCGCCGCAAATTGAGCGGAGACGCCAAGGCGGACTTCCTCACGAAAAATTCCTATCAGTACACCAAGCTCGTGCAATTGCCGAGGCTGTAAGGAGGTCATGGGGCAGGGGCCATGAGTTGATGGGTGAAGAAGATAACCCATGACCCGTGACTCATGAACCCATGACCAAAGAAGTGCCGCTCCCCTGTAAGCCGGATTTTGTCCATCCCCGGGAAGGGGACTGTGCGACCATTTCTCTCACTTCGCCGGAGCGAAGGCCCCCGCTCGCGCGGGAGTGCGACTAATACCCGGAGGTTGTAGCGGGCGGGCAGCCCTTCTCCTGTTCTGTCTTGCACCACGCGGGGTTTGCCGTGCCGTCCGGTTGCCCGGATTCGCGGTGGGCTCTTACTCCACCATTTCACCCTTGCCTGTGCCCTTGCGGGCCATCGGCGGTATGCTTTCTGCTGCACTTTCCGTCCGGTCGCCTCGCGGCTTCCGTCCCTCGCTTTCGCAAGGCGCGCTGCCCTGTGGTGTCCGGACTTTCCTCAATTCCAGCTTGCGCGGAATTGCGATCGCCCGGGGAGCGGCGGCGCCAACGTGCAGGCAATGGCTTCATTTTCCAACCAAAAAGACATCCAGAAAAAACCAGACGATCATCAGCAGGCCGATCACCAGCTTGAATCCCATCCCGGCGAGGGTGCCGACCACGGAACCCACGCCCGAGGTGACCGCGGGTTTCGCGCGTTGTTTGGCGAAGGCCAGTTCGAATACCATCGCCCCGACCAAAGGTCCGAGCAGCAGGCCGAAAGGCAGGAAGAACATACCGACCAGGCTCCCCACGAGCGCGCCCCAGGCGCCCCATTTCGTCCCGCCGAACCACTTCGCTCCCGCGGCACCGCTCAGGACCTCGAAGGTCTGGGAAATGGCCATCAGCGCGAGAAGGATCACAAAAGACCACCACGCGATGCCGGAACCTTCGTACCCCAGCATCAGACGATGCGCCACCACTGCGATGAGCAGGATCAAATGGCCGGGCAATACCGGCAGGATGCAGCCGACGAGACCCGCGATCAGGAGGCAGATGGTGACCAGCCAAGCCACTCCGGTGCCGACATGCTGCCAGGTTTCACCGATCAGGGCGGAAAGAGCGAAAGAATCCATGCGATGTTTCCGTAACCTGAAAAACCATGCGAAGCAATCCGCGGAGAGATGGGTTTGGGGTTGAGTTGCCCACGCGAAGACCTACGCTCCCCGGCCACGACTTGCGATGAAAACCTTCCGATTTTTGAAAACGCTGGCGATTCTCCTTTGCCTGCTGCCTGCCGGACTCCGGGCTCAGGCACCGGAAAGCGTAATGGTGATCGAAGCCTATTCGGGAAAAATTCTGGTTTCCCAGAACGCCAATGTGAAACGCCCGGTCGCCAGCCTGATTAAGGTCGCGACCGCAGTCGTCGCCGTGGATTGGGCGGCCGCGACGGGGCGGGAGATTTCCTCCGTCACGCTTTCGGTGCCACCCGTCGTCCAGTCCATCGGCGGGCCGAATCCGATGAACCTTCAGCCGGGGGACACCCTGACACTCATGGACGCGATCCGCTCGACCGTGCTGGGTTCGGACAACTACGCGGCCTTGGCCATCGCCCATCACATCGGCAGCGAAATCCAGCGCCGCCGGGGAAGCAGGGGAGATCCGGTCATGGTTTTCGTCGGAGAAATGAACCATCTAGCGGAGGCCCTCGGCATGACCTCCACCCGTTTCACCAATCCTCTCGGTCTGGATCTGAGCAAAAATGCCGGGCACTCGACCGCCGCGGACATCGCCCGACTTTCCGTTTACGCGATGCGTAAGAACGCCATCAATTTCATGGTCAGCCAAAAGCAGCAGGCCGTGAGAGTGAATGGAGGCCAGCGCCGCTACACGGTGAAAAACGGCAACGACCTCACGGGTGTGATGGGAGTCAACGGCCTGAAGGCGGGAAACAGCGGTGCCGCCGGTCCGTGTCTCGCCGTTTCCGTGCATCGGGAACCGCTGGTCCGGAAAAAGGCGGATGGCAGCAAGGGGGTGACCCCGCGCCGCCTGATCGTCGTGGTTTTGAACAACCCGGATCGCTACGGACGGGCGCAGGGCCTGATCCAGCAAGGGTGGTCGATGTATGATTCGTGGCTCGCCTCCGGTGCGCCGGTGCAGGACCGCAAACGGGAAATCCTGAGTGTCCGGATTCCGGAGTGATTCAAACAATCGCTTGATCTAAGGCCGGGATTGAAATCAAATGTGGCAGGCAAGTTGCTGCCATCTGAAATCAAATTTTCAAAGTGATGCGTATAGGGATTCTCAACAGTGGTGGCGATTGTCCGGGATTGAACGCCGTGATTCACGGGGTGGTGGGAGCCGCGGACCAGCTTGGCTGGGAAGTGGTCGCCTTCCGCGATGGATTCGAGGGACTCCTGCCTCCCGGCGATTACAAGATTCTCAAGCCCCGCGATACCACCGGCATTCTCAAGCTGGGCGGGACGATCCTCGGAACCACCAACAAAGGGCACTTCGCCGCCAAGGTGGGCAAGGGCGATATCGCGGAGGTTTCTCAGGACATCATCGGCAAGGCGAGGCGGACGATGGATCAGCTCGACATTAAGGCGCTGATTATCGTGGGTGGAGACGGTTCCCTCACCACAGCGCTTCAGCTTTACCGTGAAGGCTGGCCGGTGATCGGCGTGCCGAAGACGATCGACAACGACCTGAGCGCGACGGCGATGACCTTCGGTTTCGACAGCGCGGTTTCCACGGTGGTCGATAGTCTGGACCGCCTGCACACCACGGCGGACAGCCACAAGCGGGTGATGGTGTTGGAGGTGATGGGACGCCATGCCGGATGGATCGCCCTCTGGGGTGGTCTCGCCGGTGGTGCGAACGCGATCCTCCTGCCGGAAATTCCTTTTTCCCTCGAAAAAATCGCCGAACACATCAAGCAGCGCGATGCCCAGGGATATCACAGCAGCCTCGTCGTCGTGGCGGAGGGAGCGAAGCTGCCGGATGGGCATTTGGTTACCGTCAACGACAACAGCGGCGGGGAAGTCCGGCTGGGTGGCATCGGCGATCACATTGCCAGTTGCTTGGCGACGCTGACGGGGAAAGACACCCGCGCCTGCACGCTGGGCCATCTTCAGCGCGGTGGCGCGCCGACATCGCTGGACCGGATTCTCGGCGTGAGATTCGGCGTGATGGCGGTGAAGCTCGCCGGTCGCGGCGCTTTTGGCCGGATGGTCAGCTATCAATCGTATCACGTGGATTCCGTGCCGATCGAGGAAGCGGTGAACAAGCTGCGTCTGGTGGAACCGGAAGGGGAGCTGGTCAAGGCCGCCAAGGCGGTCGGCATTTGCTTTGGGGATTGAGGAGAGTTGAGAGTTTGTAGTTGAGAGTTGAGAGCCAGAAGCGAAACTCCCTCAGCGGCATCTTCACTCTCAACTTTCAACCCTCGACTTTCAACTCACCATGTCTTCCGACCCTTTGTTGCAACTGCTTCGTTCCAAGGCGCGTTTGAGCCATCAGGAAATCGCGGATCTTCTGTCGCTCGATGCGGAAGCGGTGAGTGCGAAGATCGCCGGGTGGGAAAAAGACGGCACCATTCTGGGATACCACACGGTGGTTGATCCGGAGCAGGCGGGGGACACCGCGGTTTCCGCGTTCATCGAGGTCAAGGTGACCCCGGAGCGCGGCGGAGGCTTCGATCGTCTGGCGATGCGCATCGCGCGGTTCGATCAGGTGGTTTCCTGCTATCTCGCCAGCGGCGGCTACGATCTGATGATCGTGGTGGAGGGCAAGGACCTGCGTGAAGTCGCCCGCTTCGTCTCGGAAAAACTCAGTTCGCTGGATGGCATCCTTTCCACCGCCACGCATTTCCGTCTGAAAACCTACAAGGAAAACGGTTTCCTGTTCGATGCCGAGAGCGACATCGAACGTCTGGCTGTTGCGCCCTAACGGCGAAAACCGGGGATCGCCTCTTGCATGCCGGGGGATTCCGCGTTTGGGTCGGGCCGATGCTTGATTCGTGCGTGCAATGGTATCTGGAAAGAGGAATGGAGACCGCCGCGGCCGTCCGGGCGGGATGGTGGACGAGTTTCGGGTTGTTGTTGCTGGCCGCCTGCCTGCTGCATTTCGTGTTGAAGTTTGTCATTATCCGGATTGTGGCAGCGGTGGTGAAGAGATTGCGTTTCAAGGCTCCGGATACGGTGCTGAACGCCGGGGTTCTGCGTTGGTTGGCTCACATGACGCCCGCGATTTTCATTCACGTGGCGGCACCGGGTTTTCTGGGTGAGGAAAGTGCGGTGACGGAAACCGTGAAATGCGCCTCGTTGCTTTATCTGCTGCTGGCCGGGGTGCTGGCATTGTACGCCTTGATGAACGGCTTCGTCCGCTTGTATGAACAGCGGCCGATGGCGCGCGAGATGCCGGCGACGAGTTTCGTGCAGGTTATCAAGCTGCTCATCGCGCTGGCGGCGCTGGTGATGGCCGTTTCCGTGGTGATCGATCGTTCGCCGGTGATTGTCTTCAGTGGGCTGGGGGCAATGACGGCGGTGTTGCTGCTGATTTTCAAGGATGCGATTCTGGGGTTCGTCGCGGGGATCCAGCTCGCGGCGAACCGGATGGTCGCCGTGGGGGACTGGATCGAGATGCCGAAGTATGGCGCGGATGGAGATGTGGAAGAGGTGGCGCTCACCACGGTGAAGGTGCGGAACTGGGACCGGACTCGAACGACGATTCCGACTTACGCGCTGATTAGCGATTCGTTCAAGAACTGGCGTGGCATGCAGGAAGCCGGAGGACGCAGAATCAAGCGCGCGCTTTACGTGGATATGCAGACGATCCGGCTGCTGGACGACGGGGCGCTTTCCCGGTTGAAACGCATCCGTTTGCTCCAGCCGTATTTCGAAACGAAGGAGCGTGAGCTCGAAGAGTGGTACCGCGAACAGGGGTATTCATCGCGGGAGGAAGCAGGACCGAACGGAAGAAATCTGACGAACGTGGGGACGTACCGAGTGTATGCGGAGGCTTATCTGAGGAATCATCCGAAGATCCATCAGGAGATGACTTTGCTGGTGCGGCATCTGGCGCCGGGAGATCATGGGCTGCCGATGGAAATTTACTGCTTCACCAACGACATCCGATGGGCGGCATACGAAGGGATTCAGGCGGATATTTTCGATCACCTGATCGCGATGGCACGGGAGTTCGATCTGGGAATTTACCAAACACCGACGGGTGCGGACCTGAGAGGGTTGACCTCGCGGTTGCTGGAGAATGCGGGATGAGCCGGTGGAAACACCGGCGCTCCGTCAGATGACGCGGTCTAGCAGAGGTGCTCCGGCCAGGTAGCGTTTGAAGTTGTTCAGGAAGTGCCGCACGAGACTAACGTCTTCGGAGGCGTGGCCTCCGGCGATGTGTGGAGTGATGTGGCAGTTTGGCGCGAGCCGCAGCGGGTGGTCGGCGGGAAGAGGTTCCGGATCGGTGACGTCGAGCCATGCGGCGGAGAGTCTGCCGGAGTGCAGGGCTGCCGCGAGATCGGGCTGGTTCACGGTGGTGCCGCGGCCGATGTTGTGAAAAACGGCACCGGGTTTGACGTGGGAGAGCAGGGCGGCGTCCACGAATCCCCGGGACGCGGCGTTTTCCGGCAGGATATTGACGATCTGGTCCGCCGTGGCGAGGGCCGAGGGCAGGGTTTCCGGGGAAACGACGAACAGCCCTTCATTGCCACGGGCCTGACGCCGCATGGCGGTGATGTTCATCTCGAAGGGTGCGAGCAGTTTCACCAGTTCGGCGGCGATGGCACCGTAACCGAGAATGACGACGTTTTGGCCGTAGAGTGAGCGTGAGCCGTCGCGCAGGCCGAGCCATTCGTCCGAGCCGTTTTCCGCGCGGCTGGCGAGTGCCTGAGGCAGCAGGCGGGACTGGGCGAGCATGAAGCTGAAAACGTGTTCCGCACAGGCGCGGGCGTAAACGGTGGAGCTATTGGTGACGATCAGGCCGTGCTCCTCGGCATAGGCGCGGAATTCCGGCGTATCGTAACGGGTGAATCCGGCGGAGCTGACCTGGATCCAGCGCAGGTGTTTCGCGGTGTGGATGCTCTCGAGTTGAGGCTGGCCGAAGGCGATGTCCGCTTCGGCGAAGGCGGGATCGGCAGCGGCCTGCGCCAACACGGAGGAGGCGGGACGGGTGGGGGTGAGAAGGCGGTGGTCGGTGGTGGCTTCGCGCAGGATTTGAACGGCTTCGGCACCGAGCTGGGGATCGCAAAAGAGAGTCAGGCTGGACATGGAGAAAATTCAGGTGGTTTTCAGGGTCACCGGGATGTTGTCGTGGGTGGCGTGGGAGTAGGGACAGACGACGTGGGCTTTTCGGACGAGGGATTGCAGTGTTTCGGGGTCCAGACCGGGGACGTCGATGGTGAGCTGGACTTCGAGGCCGAATCCTTCTCCATCGTCGCGCGGGCCGATGCCGACCTCGGCGGAAACGTTCGCGTCCGGTGGCAGGGTGATGTTTTCCTTTCCGGCGACGAATTTCAAGGCTCCGAGAAAGCAGGCGGAGTAACCGGCGGCGAAGAGTTGCTCAGGATTCGTCCCGGAACCGCCCGGACCTCCGAGTTCCTTGGGAGTGGAAAGATCGACGGAAAGCGCGCCGTCGTTGGAAGCGGATTTTCCTTCGCGGCCACCGAAGGATTTGGCGTGGGCGGTGTAGAGGATTTTCATGATCCCGACACCGATACACGTGGATCGGGGAATGGCAAAGGAAGTCGGAAGGTGATTTTTTGGGTTAGTGAGTGTGGGTCGGTGTTTGTTCGGTTTTTTGTGGGCGGGTGAGTGAGGATCCGACTTTTGAAATAGCAAACATGGACGTGATTGCTGAAATCAGAACGATCAAGTTGGCCCCCCATTTTGGTCTTCCGCGTTCGATCAGGGCATAGTCGCGTCCTGAAATCCAGATCCCGGATTCGGAGTCCCGATTTTCGATTTTTTGGCCGTTCTGGTAAAACACCATCCCGGAAACAAATGCCCGATCTCCTGATGGGGGTGCCGATCGTTTCCAAGTGGTATGAAGATCCTGAAGGATGGTGATGGTTAAAATTCCCACGATTATCCAGAGAGCGGTCTGGGAAATATTCAGCAATCGCAGCAGGCGGGATCGATGAAGGTAGTCATTCACCATCGGGTTTTCCGAGGCAGGTATCCCGCGAATGGTTGGTTGGGTTTTCATTCTGGATTGTCCGGTTTTTGACTTCCGGCTTCCGTCTTCGTTCAGTTTGTCTGGAAATCCAGTCCCACATCCAGTGCCGGGGCGGAGTGGGTGAGGGCACCGATGGAGATGTAATCCACGCCGGTCGCGGCGATTTTCGCCACGCTTTCGAGGTTTACGCCGCCGCTGGCTTCGAGTTGCGGTTGGGTGCGCGGGCCGCGCGATGCGACGGCGGCGCGCATTTCCTCGAGGGTCATGTTATCGAGCAGGATGTAATCGACGCCTTCCATTTTGAGGAATTCGGCGACCTGTTCGAGCGAATCGGCTTCGAGCTGCACTTCGACGCCGGGACGGTCCTGCTTGAGCTGGCGGATGGCAGCCTGGATGGCGGGGAGTCCACCTTCGGCGACAAGGTGATTGTCCTTCACCATGGCGCGGTCGTAGAGGCCGATACGGTGGTTGTTTCCTCCGCCATGGAGGACGGCCTGTTTTTCGAGAGCACGATAACCGGGGGTGGTTTTGCGGGTATCGAGGATACGGACGCCAGTGCCTTTCACCTGTTCGACGTAGCTGGCGGTGAGGGTGGCGATGCCGCTGAGGCGCTGGAGGAAGTTCAGGGCGGTGCGCTCGGCGGTGAGGATGGAGCGGGCCGCTCCTTCGATCTGGAGGACGAGAGCGTCCGCTGCGACGTGGCTGCCGTCCGGGATGAGGATTTTCACGTCCAGCCCGGGATCGACTGTCTTGAAAACGCGGGCGGCGACTTCCACGCCGGAGAGGACGCCTTTTTTGCGGGCGGTGACGAAGGCGGTGGCGCGGCGGTCCGCGGGGACGAAATACTCGGCGGTGACATCGCCGTTGCCGATGTCTTCAGCGAGTGCGAGAGCGATGAGGGTGGCGGTGTGGTCCATGGGGTAAAACTGAAATAGCTGAAAGCTGAAATTCTGAAAACGGAAGCTGGAATCATTCTCCGACGACCGCGACGGCGATCTGCCGGTGGTGCGGGGCGCGGCGGTGTTCGAAAAGGAAGATGCCCTGCCAGGTGCCGAGGGTCATGCGGCCGTCGATGACGGGGATCACCTCGCTGGTGCGGGTGAGGGCCATGCGGATGTGGCTGGGCATGTCGTCCGGGCCTTCGTCGGTGTGGACGAACCACGGGGTGTTTTCGGGGACGAGTTTTTCGAAAAAGGTCTCAAGGTCGTGCCGCGCGCTGGGGTCCGCGTTTTCCATGATGACGAGGCTGGCGCTGGTGTGGCGGACGAAGACGGTGACGGTGCCGTGACGGATGCCGGAGGCGGCGACGATGGCTTCGATCCGATGGGTGATTTCCGTGGTGCCCTTGCCGTGGGTGGAGAGGGTGAAGCTGTCGGTATGGGAGGGCATGAGTTGGGTTGATGGTAGCGGGTGGATGGTTGATGGTGAAGAAGGAAGATGAGCAAAGTTCGGAGTATTTCTGACAATCAACCATCGACCAAAAACCATCAACCTATCTCAGTTGCGGGAAGAGATTCAGCCACTTGCAGCCCCATGAAATGATCCATGGCAGGGTGAAGACGCTGATGCAGGTGGTGGCGATGATGATTTGCACGGCGACGGCCGGGCGCCCGCCGTAGAGTCGGGCGAGCAGGATGGTGGTGAGGGCGGAGGGCATGGCGGCCTGAATGATGAGGACTTTTTTCAGCTCCACGTGGAGGGGCAGGAATTTCGCCATGGTGAGAATGGCCGCCGGACCGAGGATGAAACGGACGACGGAGGAGCCGAGGATCATATTCCAGTTCGGTTTTTCGGCGGTGGCCATGTCCATCATGATGCAGCCGGTGATGAGGATGGTGAGGGGGAAGGCTCCGATGCCGATTTTCGAAATGGCGACGCGCAGCGGGCCGGTGACGGCTCCATCGAGGTGAGTGGCGACGAGGAGGAGGCTGAGCAGGATGGCGACGACGGGGCCGTTGACAAGTTTCCGCCACGGGACTCTTTTTTCACCGCTCATGAGCATGACGCCGATGGACCACATGGCGACTTCCGAGCCGAGATTGTGGATGAAGAGCAGTCCCAGCGCGCCGGCTCCCCAGAGGCTCTCGATGACGGGGACGGCGGTGAAGCCGAAGTTCGGGCTGCCGGAAGCGAGGGCGAAGGTGCGGCGGCCCTGTCCTTTTTCCAGCCGCATGATGTGGGCGACCAGCAGGCCGAGGGCGGCCCCGAGGGCGATGTTGAAAAATCCGATGCCGATGGAGCTGAAGACGACGGTGCCGCTGCGCAGGTCCTCGCACCCGAGCACCTTGTCCATGATGTAGCAGGGCAGCATCACGTTGTAGATGACCTGCAGGATGCCGGGGTCGTTCTCGCGGTGGAGGAGGTTGGTTTTTCTCAGGATCGCGCCGGCGAGGAGCAGAAGATAAACCGGCAGCACGGAGGCGACGACAGAGCCTGGGGAAATCACGGCGGGACGGTCCCGAATCCGCGTCGCCAGTGCAAGGCGGAAGAAAAAAACGCGGAATATGGAGTGGGGAACGCGGAATCGTCACATTTCCACAATGCCTCCGGATCAATGCTTGCAGGCCCTCGGGTCGGCTCCTACGATCCCCGCTCTTCGTATGCCTGACCACGCAATTGATTTCAAACGCCCCGCTATTATTTTACTCGGTGCACCCGGTTCCGGAAAAGGTACGCAAGGTAAAATTCTTGGCACAATTCCCCGTTTTTTCCATTGCGCTTGTGGTGACGTGTTTCGCTCGCTGGACACCCGCACCTCACTCGGGAAGCAGTTTCTCGAATATTCCAGCCGTGGCGAACTGGTTCCGGACGAACTGACGATCGAGCTGTGGGAAGCCCAGATCGAAAACTGGCGGGACATGCATGTTTACAAGCCGGACATCGATTTCCTCGTGCTCGACGGTATCCCGCGCAACGTGAATCAGGCGGAAATCCTGGAGTCCTACATCGAGGTGCATCAGGTCTTCCATCTGTCCTGCCCGGATCGCGCCGAGCTGGCCCGGCGCATGCGCAAGCGCGCGCTGAGGGACAATCGCATCGACGATGCCAGCGACGTGGTGATCGAAAACCGCATCGCCACCTACGAGGCGGAAACCAAGCCGATCCTCGAGTTTTACTCCCGCTCCAAGGTGACGGACATCGACGCCAGCCAGCCGCCGGTGCAGGTCACCGCGGACATCATCAGGAAGATCACCAGCCTGCCCGCCTTCCAGCAGATGGCGCAGCTTCCGGACTAAGCTTTCGTTTTCTCCATGCGCCTGATCTTCGTCGCCACGGGAGATATCGCCCTGCCTTCGTTCCGGCATCTGCTGGCCCACGGCCCTCGTCCTCTCGCGCTGGTGACCCAGCCGGACAAACCGGTCGGACGTCACCAGACGCTGACTCCTCCACGGATCAAAGTGGAGGCGCAGGAAGCCGGGGTTCCGGTGTATCAGCCGGAAAAAATCGGTGACGCGACGGAAGAGCTCGCGGCACTGAATCCGGAAATCCTCGTGGTCATGGCCTATGGCCAGTTCTTGCCGAAAGTCACGCGCGAGCTTCCCAGTCAGGCGATCATCAACCTGCACGCCTCGATTTTGCCGAAATATCGCGGGGCTTCCTGCATTCAGGCGGCTATCGATCACGGTGACGCGGAATCCGGAATCACGGTGATGCATGTGGTGAGGCAGCTCGATGCGGGTGACATCATTCTCGTCAAGGCCCTGCCGATTTCCGCCGACGAAACCGGCGGAACCTTACATGATCGTCTTGCCGATCTCGCGCCGGATGCTTTGGCCGAAGCGCTGGATCAACTGGCAGACGGCACTGCCACGCGCACGCCCCAGATCGAGGCGGAGCACACCTACGCACCGAAGCTCGAGCGCGAGCATGGCAAACTCGATTGGTCGCTTCCGGCGAGCGCTCTGGAACGCCGCATCCGCGCTTACGATCCTTGGCCCGGCACTTACACATTGGTGATTGAGTCGGAGAAAGAAAAGCGCCTGAAAATTTTTCCGCCGACTCAGGTCATGGATCGGCTTCTGTCACCGGGTGAAATCCGCATCGAAGACGGTCAGTTCATCGTCGGTTGCGGTGAGAAGGCACTTCGTCTGGAGTCCATCCAGCCGGAAGGAGGAAAGCGCATGACGATCACCGATTATCTGCGCGGCAAAACGCCGGAGCGGATGAAGATCGATTGAAGGAATGGAGCGCCGACGTTCACGTCGGCTCGTGTGGATCCCATTCGAATAGAGCCGATGTGAGCATCGGCGCTCCATTTAAATCAGGAGCAGCGCTTCCGGCTGTTCCAATTTCAAGAGCTGAGCCTTCATTTCCAAGCCTCCCGCGAAGCCGGTGAGTTTGCCGTTGCTGCCGATCACGCGGTGGCAGGGGACGATGATGGAGATCGGGTTTTTGCCATTGGCGGCACCAACGGCGCGCACGGCTTTCGGGCTGCCGATTTGCACGGCGATTTGCGCGTAGCTCCGCGTTTCGCCGAAGGGGATCGTGGTCAGGGCGGCCCAGACGTTTTTTTGAAATCCGGTGCCGGAGATGAAGTCGAGCGGGACGGTGAATTTCTTCAGTTTACCCGCGAAGTAATCGGTCAACTGGCGTTCGGCCTGGCAGAGAACGGGGTGGGAGGGAGAGGACTCCAGAGGGCCGAGGCGGACGCGCTCGGCGTCATCGTCTTCCCAGAGGATCGCGGCCAGACCGCGTTCGCTGGCGACGAGCGTGAGTTCGCCGACGGGCGACTTCATGGTTTTGGAACGGAGAATCGCTTTCATCGGACGGGTTGGTTGGAGGTTTACAGGTCGCCGGTATCGACGAAATCCTGCTGGTAAATCAGGTGATCGAGCAGCGGCAGGCCGGTGAGATCTTCGATGACACCTTTATTCGTAATCATGGAGGTGTCCATCTCATCCTGCAACTGGTTGAGGTAAATGCCGGCGATGGGAAGGCCTTTCGCCCGGATGGCATCGACGGTGAGGAGGATGTGATTGAGCGCGCCGAGTCTGTTCGCGGCGACGAGGATGACCGGCAGGTTCAGGTCTTTGGCGAAGTCGGAAACGCGGTAGTTCGGGGCGATCGGGACTTCCCAGCCGCCTACGCCTTCGACGAGTACGGTTTCGTGTTTCCCGGCGAACGAATGGTAGCCCGCGACGAGATCGGCGGGGGAAATGCTGCGGTTTTCCAGCATGCAGGCGACGTAGGGCGCGGTCGGGCTGTTCAGGTGCAGCGGGTTGATTTCATCCAATGGCAGATCCCCGGAGGCCTCGGAGAGAATCCGGGCGTCGTCCTGGTCTCCGCAGGCGATGGGTTTGTAGCCGACGGCCTCGCGTCCCTCTTCGCGCAAGGCATTCAGGAGCAGGCGGGTGACATAGGTTTTTCCGACTCCGGTGTCCGTCCCCGCGATGAAGTAATTCATGCATCAGGGGTGAAGGTTTCCGGGACGGGGGTCAAGACGCGCCGGTGACAATTTTGCCTTTTCCGGCGGCACGGACCGGCCATGCTGCGTGGGCACATGACAGCGGATTTTTTGGTGATCGGCGCAGGGATCGCCGGCTTGTCCTTCGCCTTGCGGGCGGCGAAGCACGGGACGGTGGCGGTTTTGACGAAAGGAAAACTGCTGGAATCCAATACGGCGTGGGCGCAGGGGGGGATCGCGGCGGTGTTGCGGGAATCCCAGCGCGATGCGGGCGACACGCCGGAATCCCACATCGCCGATACGCTGGATGCCGGGGCCGGGCTTTGCCATGAGCCGGTGGTGCGTACGATCGTGGAAGAGGGTGCGGCGGCCATCGACGATCTGCTGGGCTACGGCGTGAATTTCGATACCGAAGCCGATCATTTTCAGCTTGGGAAAGAGGGCGGTCATTCGTTCCGCCGGATTCTCCACGCACGCGATACGACGGGAATGGAAATCGCCGAATCTCTGGTCGAGGCGGCGCGGGAACATCCGAATATCACCTTGCTGGAAGATCATTTCGTGATCGATCTGGTGACCACCGCGAAGCTCGGGGCGGTGATGGACGACCGGGTGCTGGGGGCTTACGTGCTCGATAAGCGGGACGGAAAGGTGAAAATTTTCCAATCGGACCGCGTAGTGCTGGCGGCCGGGGGCTGCGGCAAGGTGTATCTTTACACGACGAACCCGGATTCGGCCACCGGTGACGGGGTGGCCTTGGCGTGGCGGGCGGGTGCGGCGATCGCGAACATGGAGTTCATCCAGTTCCACCCGACCTGTTTTTACAATCCGGGAGCCACCGGGCCGGAGGCGCGTTCGTTCCTGGTGAGCGAGGCGGTGCGCGGCGAGGGGGGCATTCTGGTGAATGCGAAAGGCGAGGAATTTACCAAAGAGGCCGATCCACGAGGGTCGTTGGCACCCCGGGATATCGTCGCCCGGGCGATCGATCGCGAGATCAAGCGCACCGGCGCGCCGTGCGTCTATCTGGACGTTACCCACAAGCCGAAGGGGTTCATGCGTGAGCGATTTCCCTACATTTACGAGACGCTGCTGAAGTTCGGGCTGGATTGCGAAAACCAGCCGATCCCGGTGGTGCCCGCAGCGCACTATCAATGCGGCGGCGTGCAGACAGACGTGAACGGAAAAACCAGCATCCGCGGGCTTTACGTCATCGGAGAAAACGCCAGCACCGGCTTGCACGGGGCGAATCGCCTGGCGTCGAATTCCCTGCTGGAGGGCAATGTCGTGGCGCGACGCGCGCTGGATGCCATGCTGACCCGCTATCCGCTCGGAAAGTCCGTGTCCGTCTCCGGGAATCCCGAAATTCCAGCCTGGCACGATGGCGACGTGAACGATCCGGATGAGCTGGTAATCATCTATCACAACTGGGACGAGATCCGCCGCCTGATGTGGGATTACGTTTCGATCGTCCGCACCGACAACCGCCTGCGCCGCGCGGCGGCCCGCTTGCGGAACCTACAGAAGGAAGTGCGGGAGTTTTACTGGGGCCACCGGGTGAACGCGGACATTCTCGAATTGAGGAATCTTGTCGATGTGGCCGGGCTGATCGTGGAATGCGCGCTGCGCCGAAAGGAATCGCGCGGGCTGCACTTCACGCTGGATTATCCGGAAACGCGGGAAAAGCTGGCGGTGGATACCGTGCTGCGGAGGTTTTAGAGCATTCTCAAAAAGTCGTAGTCCTTTGAGGAAATGTCGTATGATTTCGTTTCCGTGAGTTGGCGCGTTTTACAGTATTTTGCTATTTCTGGTAGCCGCGAGGGAGTTTGATTCCAAAGAATTTTTGACCACGGATCATACGGATTTCACAGATTTTCTCGGGAAAAATCGTCAATGCAAGTTTTTGAAAATCCGTGCAATCCGTGCAATCCGTGAAATCCGTGGTTTTATTTCTTCCTTCGCAAAACTCCCGCTTTGTTCCGGCGTTTTGATTTCCATCGCGGCTACGGAAAAAAGCAAAGGGCTGTAAATTCCGTATACGAGTGGTAATGGTGAGCATGCTTTCAGTGTGCGAAAGACAGCTCCCCTTCGCGTTTTCATAGACCGTTTTTTATGCCGCGTCCTGATCTTCGCGGCGCTTGCGGTAGCTGGGCGGACGTTCTCCGAGGACTGCCTGACGGTTGATGCTGACAGCATCGATGTCCTTGCGGGAAGGAATCTCGAACATGACATCGAGCATCATTTTTTCGAAAATGGAACGCAGGGCGCGGGCACCCGTGCCGCGACGGACGGCTTCTTCGGCCATGGCGCGCAGGGCGTCACGGCTGACGCGGAGTTTCACGTCGTTCATTGCGAGCTGTTTGCCGTATTGTTTCACCAGTGCGTTTTTCGGCTCGGTGAGGATGGAGACGAGCTCGTCCTCGGTGAGTTTGCGCAGTGAGGTGATGACGGGCAGACGGCCGATGAATTCGGGGATCAGGCCGAAGTGGAGCAGGTCTTCCGGCTGGACTTTTTCGAGAATGTCGGAGGATTCGTCCGCTCCTCCGGAAGAGGTTTCGGAGTGGAAACCGAGTGTGTTGCGACCGAGGCGGCGTTTGACGATATCTTCGAGGCCGACGAAGGCTCCGCCGCAGATGAAGAGGATTTTCTCGGTGTTTACCTGAATGTATTCCTGCTGCGGGTGCTTGCGACCGCCTTGGGGAGGGACGTTGCAGATGGTGCCTTCGAGGATTTTGAGAAGCGCCTGCTGGACGCCTTCGCCGGAGACGTCGCGGGTGATGGAGACGTTTTCGGTTTTGCGGCCGATCTTGTCGATTTCATCGACGTAGATGATGCCGCGCTCGGCTTTGGCGACGTCGAATTCCGCGGCCTGAAGCAGGCGGAGGATGATGTTTTCGACGTCTTCGCCGACGTATCCGGCTTCGGTGAGCGTGGTGGCATCGACGATGCAGAAGGGAACGTCGAGCACGCGGGCGAGGGTGCGGGCGAGGAGGGTCTTGCCGGAGCCGGTGGGACCGAGCAGGAGGACGTTGGATTTCTCGATTTCCACTTCGAGGAATTCGTCCTGCACGGTGCCGTCGTTCTGGCGGAGCCGCTGATAGTGGTTGTAAACGGCGACGGAGAGGACCTTTTTGGCGTGTTCCTGGCCGATGGCGAATTCATCGAGCTTCGCCATCAGTTCGGCGGGCGTCGGAATGGGATTGTCGCTTGGCCGACCGGTGCCGGGTTTTCCGGGGGTGGTGAGGTTCGAGCCGAGTTCTTTTTCGAGGATGTTGGCGCAGACATCGATACATTCGTTGCAGATGTAGACGCCGGGGCCAGCGATGAGTTTTTTGACCTCGGAGTGGCTCTTGCCGCAGAAGGAGCACATGGTCAGGTTGGAAGCGCGGGCCATAATATCGAGAAAGGGGGCTGGAAAAAGATTCCGGAAAGACCGGTGACCTCCGGTGCCGGGGTGGAGGGGACTTCCGCCACCCCGGCGATGGAGGAATTATTGTTTGGGTTCCTCAAGCGCCGCGGCGACGGCGTCAGGGAGTTGCTTGCGGCTTTCGAGGACTTTATCGACGAGGCCGTAAGCGACGGATTCTTCGGCGGTCATGTAGTTGTCGCGTTCGGAATCCTTTTTCAACTGCTCGAGCGTCTTGCCGGTGTGCTTGGCAAGGATACCGTGCAGGCGGTTGTTGAGGTTGATCATGAAGCCGAAGGTCCGCTCCACGTCCAGCGCCGTGCCCTGGGCTCCACCGGATACCTGATGGATCATCACGTGGGAGTTCGGCAGACAGAAGCGCTTGCCTTTGGTCCCGGCGGTGAGGAGGACGGAACCCATGGAGGCGGCGATGCCGATGCAGTAGGTGTTCACGTCACAGGTGAGGAACTGCATGGTGTCGTACATCGCGAGTCCGGCGGTGACGGAGCCGCCGGGGGAGTTGATGTAGATGTGGATGTCCTTTTTCGGATCCTGCATTTGCAGGAAGAGAAGCTGGGCGATCACCGAGTTCGCCACGTAGTCGTCAATGGCGGTGCCAATGAAGATGATACGGTCCTTGAGGAGGCGCGAGTAAATGTCGAACGAACGCTCGCCGCGTCCGTCCTGCTCGACGACCATCGGGACGTAGTAGCTGTTTCTCGGGGTGGATTGGCTCATGGAAGAGGGTGGAAAATTATTCATCGATGCTGGCTTCGGTGGACTCGACTACGGTGGCGTTCTCCACCAGGAAGTCAATGGCCTTGCCGATCACCATGGAGCCGCGGATATTGGAAAGGCGGCCGTTGCGCTGCATGTCCTTGATGAATTTTTTCGGGGCAATTTTCCGCGAGGTGGCGATCTGGGCGAGGTGGTTCACCAGTTCCGCGTCGGAAACGGAGATTTTCTCGATGCGGGCGATTTCCTGAAGGATGAAGTTGGTGCGGAGGTTGGTGACGGCCTGGCTGCCGGCGCTGGCGAGGATTTCAGCTTGCTGGGTTTCGATTTCCTCGGTGGTCATGCCGGATTGCACGCCACGCTGGACGATCTGGTTTGCCTGGCTCTGGGTCTCCTGATTGACGAGTTCCTCGGGCAGCTCGAATTCGACCTTCTCGTTGAGGTGGGCGACGATCTGATCGACCTTGAGGTCGTCGATCTTGCGCTTGCGCTCGGCCTGCATGTTGTCGCGGATGATGGCCTTGATATCCTTGAGGGTCTTGCCGGGGAGGAGTTTTTCGGCGAGTTCGTCGTTGAGCTCGGGAAGGATGGCTTCCTTGAGTTCCTTGACGGTGGTAGCGCAGACGAGGGTCTTGCCGGCGAGTCCGGAAAGGGCGAAGTCTTCCGGGAGGACGATGGAAATTTCCTTGGAATCGCCGACATTGAGGCCGACGAGCTGGGCGGCGAAGCCGGGAAGGAAGGCGGATTCGTCGAGGCGGACCCAGAAGCCTTCGCGTCCGGCGACGTAACCGGCGGATTTGCCGAGGAATTCTTCGGTCGGCTGGCCGTCGACGGTGGAGGTATAGTCGATCACGGCGAAGTCACCCATGGCGGCGGCGCGGCCTTCGATGTCCTTGAAATCGGCGAAACGCTCCTGAAGGGCCTTGAGCTGTTTTTCGATTTCTTCTTCCGGCACGTCCTGCGGGGGCACGGTGACGGAGATGTTTTTGTATTCGGGAAGGGTGACTTCGGGGGCGAGAGTGAGTTTGGAGCTGAAGGAAAGGCCGCCGTCCGGGGTGGTGGTGACGTTTTCCGGCACGCCGAAATCGAGCACCTTGAGGGATTCCTGCTTGAGCGCTTCGTCGAAGGCTTCGTTGATGAGGCTGCCGTTGAGTTCTTCGGCGATTTCCTTCTGGAAGCGTTTTTCGACGACGGCTTTCGGGGCTTTGCCGGGGCGGAAGCCGGGGACGCGAGCCTTGCTGGCGTAGCCACGGACGATTTCGGCGCGTTGGCCGGTGACTTTTTCCGCTGGGATTTCCACGCGGAGGGTGGCGACGCATTTGGGCTGCTTCTCGACGACGATGTTCATGGTAAAATGGGCCGGTCTTCTAAGCCGGGGCGGGAAACTAGGGGAAATCCGCGTGGATTGTCAAACGGGGTCTTGCGTTTTCCTCGCGGAAATGCGCGGTCCTGTGGGGATTTTGAGATAATCCGCGCCGAGGGGGAAGAATGGGAGTTTCGGAAGGGGGAAGGGAGTGATCGTATAAGTCTTATAGGGCCAATAGGGCTTATAAGAAGCGATGAGGTCGGGACGCCCAACTCCACAAGGTCGGGTCCAGTTGATCTTTCGCGTCGTCAATGATGGATGGCGCATCTTGAGCATCGTTCAGGATGGCGAAAACCGTGGAACCGCTTCCGCTCATGAGGGCGGCGCGGACTTCGGGGCGGGCGAGGAGCCATTGCTTGAGTTCGGGGAGGAAGCGGTGTTTTTCGAAAACGGGGTGTTCGAGGTCGTTTTCGAAAAGCAGGCCGTCGATTTCCTGAGGGGCGTAGGTGATGCCGGGGATTTCGGAGGAATCTTGCCAGCGTCGGTAGGCATCCGGGGTGGAGACTCCGAACGCGGGTTTGAGGAGGAGGACGGGGAATTCCGGCGGGGATTCGACGGGGGTGATGATTTCTCCGCGACCGGTGCAGCGGGCGGCTCCGGGGTGGAGGAAAAACGGGATGTCGGAGCCGATTTCCGCGGCCATTCCGGCGAGTTGGTCGATGGAAAACGGGGAGTCATGCCAGTGGTTGAGGCCGAGCAGGGTGGAGGCGGCGTCGCTGCTGCCTCCGGCGAGGCCGGCACCGTGGGGGATGCGTTTTTCGAGGGAAATGTGGACTTCGAGCGGCTTGCCGAGCGCGGTTTCGAAAAGCCGGGCGGCTTTGACGACGAGGTTGCTTTCGTCGGTGGGGACGCCGGGGGAGGAGCAGGTGAATTGGAAATCCGGGGCGGATTCGAAGGTGAGGATGTCGGTGAGATCGGGGAGTTTCACCATCAGGGTGTCGATGGCGTGGAAGCCGTCTTCGCGTTTTCCGAGGATTTTCAGGGAAAGGTTGAGCTTTGCGGGAGGGAAGAGGGTGAGGGATCTCATGGGGAGGGGTGATGGGTTGGATGGACCGCTGACGTTCACGTCGGCTCGGCGTTTCTCTCCGCGACCGAGGTCTTGGAGGTTCGATTTCTTACGCGAGCCGGTGTGAACACCGGCGTTCCATCAGGCATCGCGGGTGATGAGGGCGAGCATGCGGCCTGTTTTTCCGAGTTCGGTGCGGTAGCTATAGAAGCGCTGGAGGTCGGCGGCGGTATCGAGTCCGCAATCGGAAAACTCGCCGATGCCTACGTTTTCGGCCTGGCGGGCGATTTGGGCGGCGAAGTCGATTTCGTAATGGGGTGGGCGGATGCAGGGGCTGAGGACGGCGGCGACGTCCCGCGGGCGGGTGCCGAAACTGCGTTCCATGATGTGGAGGGCGTTTTGGAGGATATTGCCTTCGGTGCCTTTTTTGCCGGAATGGAGCAGACCGATGGCTCCGGTTTCGCGGTCGACGAGCCAGATGGCTCCGCAATCGGCGACGTAAATGCCTAAAACGGTCCCGGGTTCGCAGGTGATGAGACCATCCACTCCGGGCACGACGGGGAGGCCGTCGGGTGCGAGGATCTGGGGAGAGGTGGGGACGATGGCGACTTCCGCGCTGTGGACTTGCTCGGCACGCCACCAGGCGGTTGCTTGGGGTGCGAAGGCTTTCACGGCCGTTTCGTGATGCGGCCGGAGCTGGTTCATGGCTTCCGCGCGATCACCGGTGATGGTGATTTCGGGGAATCGTTCGATCCACGCGGCACGGATGCCGGGAATTTCCCGGATCGGGTCTAAAAATGGGAGCGCCTCCGTCACGCGGGGACCGTAACGGAGGCACTGAGGTTTCGCCAAGCTGGTTTATGAGTTGGCAAATTCAGTCATTCACGCGATCGCGCGGCCCTGAATGGCTCTGCGGGTATGTTCGACTGTTTCTGCCTCATCTTCATCCATCCCTGCCAGAATGCCGGCGAGGTCGCTCGCAATTTCCTTGCGCATCTTGGAAACGAGTTCGGTTCCCTTGGAGGTGATGCGCACCATGATCTTGCGGCGGTCTTCAGCGGCGTGCACTCGCTCAACGTAGGACAGTTTTTCCAGTCGGTCGACGAGGCCGGTGGCGGCAGCGGTCGAGTGGCCCATCTTTTTCGCGATGTCTGACATGGTGAGGTATTCTTCGCTGGAAAGATAGGTGAGGAGGAAGAACTGAGGGAATGAGATGTTTCCTTTGTTGAGTTCCGTGGACAGGTTGAGGATGCAGCTTCTCTGTGTGAACAGGACGAAGTCAGCAAGACGGTCCGCATCAGCTTTCACTGATACGCCCGCGGCGCTCGATGTGCTTAGTTTCATTATGGCTGGTTGTATTGTTCATGTTTCGGGACATGTAAGGGGGCACAGCCATTGCGGAAGTAAGCTACCCGGTTTCCCGGATAGTAATCAACTCTAAAGTTAAAATATTTCCAAAATGACTGCTCTGATGGTTGGGACTTTTTGAAATTACCGGGTCAGAGGCCATTTGGAAAGGAAAGAATTTGGGAAAAGTTAATTATTTTTTTGAACGTTTGGCTCCTGGCCGTTTTTGGGAGGATCGTGCGAATCCGGGGAGGCGAGGGGTGTGAGTGGAGCGGAAGTTTCGGTGGATTCGCCGCTTTCCTTGATTTCGCGGTAATAGACGCCATCGCCGACCTGGACGTCGCCGGAGCGGATGTCTGCGGCGGCGTATTGGCCGAGGTGTTCACCCGTGGCGAGCAGGTTGGCGCTGCGCTCTTCGTCGCCCCGGGTGATGAGGATGCTGTTCGCCGGGACGGTCCATTTTCCGTAGCTCTGGATGAGGACGAAGCGTCGCTCGGGTGGGATGGAGGCGATTCTGCCGACGAGTTGTGGCGGGTTGACGGGCTTTTTTTTAGCTTTTTCCACCTGATTGGTTGCTTTTGGCGCGATGCAGGAAATCAGGAAAGCCGAAGCGAACAGGACGAAAATTCGTAAAAAAATGGTCATTTTCAGAAAAAATAGGTCTTACAGGACCGGAATTGAAGTAAGGACGTCAGTCCGTTTGGCTTGGATGGCTGGATGCTCCGGGTCGGACTGAAGTCCGTGCTCCAATTTCCTCCAACGCTTTCGGCGATTCTTTTTGGCAATAGGACTTATGGCGAAAGCCGGTCGATTTTCCAGCCGCCTTGGGTGCGGTGGTAGAGGAAGCGGTCGTGCAGCCGGGCGGGACCTCCTTGCCAGAATTCGATGGATTGGGGGACGACGCGATAGCCACCCCAGAAGGAGGGGAGGGGGATTTCGCCGTTGCCGAATTTTTCCTTCATTTCGGAGAGCTTCTGCATGAGGAATTTCCGGGAGGTGATGACTTCGCTCTGATTGGAAACCCACGCGCCGATTTGCGATTCGCGGGGGCGGGAGGTGAAGTATTTGAGGGATTCCGTGGTGCTGATTTTCTGGGCGATGCCCTGGATGATGATCTGGCGCTCGAGGGTGATCCACGGGAAGAGCAGGCTGACGTGGTGGTTTCCGGCCATTTGTTTGGCTTTGCGGCTGCCGTAGTTGGTGAAAAAGACGAAGCCTTCCTCGTCGAAGTATTTCAGCAGCACGGTGCGCTGGAAGGGCATGCCGGTTTCGTCGACGGTGGCGAGCGTCATGGCATTCGGTTCGTAAATGCCGAGCTCGGTGGCCTGGGTGAACCATTTGGTGAATTCCCAAACCGGATCTTCGTGAAGGTCTTCACGAGTGAGGCCGCGATTCGAGTATTCCTTGCGAAAATCGGAGATGTCCATGGGGTCAGGGTGGGTGAGTGGTGGAAGGTTGCCAATGAGAACGTGGGAAGGAGGGAAAATCCTCCGGGTCAGACGGTTTCTCCGGATTTCAGATTCCGGATCACTCTGGCGGGATTGCCGGCGGCGACGACATCGCTGGGGAGGCTGCGGGTGACGACGCTGCCCGCGCCGATGACGGTGCGATCGCCGATGGTGACGCCGGGGCAGAGGATGGCTCCGCCACCGATCCAGACGTCGGAACCGATGGTGATGGGGCGGGCGGTTTCCCAACCGTCTCTCCGTTGTTGGAAATCGAGCGGATGTTCGGCGGTGTAGATCTGCACGGCGGGAGCGATGAAGGTGTTGTCGCCGATTTCCACCCGGGCGCCATCCAGGATGACGCAATCGAAATTGAGGAAGACGTTCGAACCGAAGTGGATGTTTCTGCCATAATCGCAGTAAAACGGCGGCTCGATCCAGACATCGGTTTCCGCTCCGAAAAGCTCGTTGAGGATTTCACGACGAGCGGAAGTGTCGGTAGGCGGGCTTTGATTGAACTTCCGGCACAGCTCGCGGCAGACGGAGCGGTCGGCTTGGAGTTCCGCATCCGCGGGATGGTAAGTCTCGCCCGCGAGCATTTTTTCTTTTTCGGTTTTGGCCATGAGGGAGGGGCAGCAGGACTTATGCATGGAAACGCCGGGAATTTTCAAGCGTGAGCTCTGAAAGCTCTTCGAGGGAAAGATTCAGGTGGCCGGCGAGGCCTTGGGCGATGGCGGGGAGATTGGCCGGATGATTGAGGCTCTCTTCGAGCGGATGGGTGATGAAATCCGGAGGTGGCAGCATGTCCGGGGCATCGGTTTCCAGCAGGATGCGGTCTTTGGGAAGTTCGCGGAAAACGTCGAGGACTTTGGCTTTGCGGGGATGCAGGAAATAGCCGGAGAAGGAAAAATAGGTACCGAGCGGGAGCAGGCGGCAGGCGATTTCCAGCGATCCGCCGAAGGAATGCATGAGGAATTTTTCGGGAGGAGGTTCCTGGGTGAAGGCATCGAAGAGCGGTTGCCACGCTTTGAGGCAATGGATGGTGAGCGGACGCTGGAGTTCGCGGGCGAGGCGCAGGTGGGCGAGAAAGACGGATTGTTGGGTTTCGAGAGGTGGATGGGAAATCCAGCCGTCCAGACCACATTCGCCGATGCCTGCCTGGGGGTTGTTTTCAAGACGTTGCTTTAGCCGGTTTTCCCATCCGGCCTTGCAGAGGTGGGCTTTCCACGGGTGGATGCCGAGAGCGGGCAGCACGAAATCGGGGTGAGTGCGGGACAGGTTCTCGACCGCATCCCAATCTTCTTCGCAAGTGGCGTTTGTGATGCATCGGGAAATCCCCGTTTGCTTCATGGGGCCGATCAGTTCTTCCGGAGAGGAAAAACGGTGATCGTGAAGATGATTGTGAGCATCGATCCAATGAAGCATCACGGCATGATGGTGCTTTTTACAAAAAATCAAAAAGGGATTTTTCTATCCGGATTTTTTTGGCAGGGATACCGGAATGATGGAGACGATCAGGAAGATGGCCTTGGTGGCGGCGGTGATGGTGTTGCCGGTACAGGCCGGAGAGGGGCGGAAACTGGTGGATGCGGCGCGGCAGCAGATCGGCGTCACCCGGCATTACGATCCGGGCTACGTTGTGTTAGCGTATCCGGACGGAGATGTGCCGGTGGAGCGGGGAGTGTGTACGGATGTGCTGATCCGTGCGATGCGGAAAGGGCTGGCGATGGATTTGCAAAAACTGGTCCACGAGGATATGAGACAGCATTTTTCCGTCTATCCGCAGGACTGGGGATTGAGAAAACCGGACCGGAATATCGATCACCGCCGTGTGCCGAACCTGCGGGTCTGGTTCAAACGCAAGGGTTGGAGCCTGGCCGTGTCCAAAGATCCGGCGGCCTATCTTCCGGGAGACGTGGTCACCTGCACCGTGCCGCCGAATTTGCCGCATGTGATGATCGTGAGCGACCGGAAATCCTCTGCCGGTGTGCCATTGATCATTCACAACATCGGCAGCGGAGCGGTCGAGGAGGACCGTTTGTTCGAGTTTCCGCTGACGGGGCATTACCGGGTGAAATGAGGTGATGGGGCTATGGAGCGCCGACGTTCACGTCGGCTCTTGGGGGGAAGCGAAAGAAGACCGATGTTCTTTGAAAAGCCGGTGTGAACACCGGCGCTCCAGGCTTTTTGGGGAAAATGTGGCCGCTTTTTCGAACGGTTGGCACTTCTTAAGAGTGGAGGGGTGACCCTCTTCCTCCTGTTTTGTGTCAATTCCCTCCAGAGCCATATGAAAAATAAGCTATTCCTCTCCCTGTTACTCACTTCCAGCTTGCTGGCGGTATCCGCAAACGGTGCGTCCGTCGTCGTGACTCCCTACACCGGGACGTCGGATTGGCCGTCGGCGGACTTCGATGCCGAGACCTTGAACGCATTTGCCAATACTCCGGGGTCCGTTAACGCCGCAGCCAACCGTTTCCTTGGTCAAGGATTCACGCTGACGGAAGAAATCACAATCGGCAGCATTTACCTGACGGTTACCAATTACGATCCGGCCCAAACCTACACGTTCGGTTTCTACAGCATCGCGAACCCGAGTTCGACGACGGCGTCCAACTGGACGGGTGCTTCGTTGGTGACCGGGACTTCCACCTTTTCTTCCGCGGATTTTACCGATGGTCCTGATGCCGCGGTAACGGGACAATATGTCGTTCGGATCGATCTGGATCCCTCTGAAGCAGTGACTCTTGCGGCCGGAACTTACTTTTTCGGAGTTCAGGTGGGTGAGAGTTCCTCTTTCCAATGGACCCATAGCAACACCGGAACGAATCTTTATACGGATGGCGGGATGTATTATACCGGTATCAGCTACACCTCCGGTAGCAATGCGAACCAAAGACGTGACTTCGGTCTGGCCTTCGCTCCGGTCCCGGAACCGTCTGTCGCCCTCTTGGGCGGTTTGTCTCTCCTTGGTCTCTTGCGTCGCCGTCGTGTGGCGTGAGAATTTCATAAGGGGTTTAATGAAATAGGGAACCGACCGGGGAGACCCGGTCGGTTTTTTCATGGAGCGCCGACGTTCACGTCGGCTCTTGGGGGGCTTGGGAGAAGCGAAAGAAGACCGATGCTCTTTGAAAAGCCGGTGTGAACACCGGCGCTCCGTACCGGGGCATCCAGCCATCGAAACCAAACGGACTGAAGTCCGTGCTCCAATTCATTCCTCTCTTTCCCGGATTTCTCCGATTCCGGCACCCGCTTTTGGCAATGAAATCAACTGTTCGGCTTCCCGGTGGATGATTCGGGCGATGAGCCAGCTTTGCCATGTACCATCGGTGTCGAAGACACCGCGTGGAGTTGAGAATCGGGGGGAAATCAGACTGGCTGCGGAGGCGAGGCTTTTCCGGGACTCCGCATGGCGCCCGAGTTGATGTTCCGCCAGGGCTCTTAATGATAAATTCAAGGCATCACGCGAGGGCGTATCGGATTGGATCGGGGCTCGTTTGGACCATTTCAGGGATTCCTCGAAGTTGTTTTTCCGGTATTCGGCGAGAGCGACGGCGCAGCAACGCCAGAAATGTTCGGCATGGCTCAGTTTCTTTTGATAATTGGACACGCAATGGGTGAGGGGACTGAGCCGTTGCATGAACGCCGCATCCGCGGGCAGAAGCAGACAGGCTTTGACGATTTGCTCGGCCAGTCTTTGATTTTGGGTATCCTGGAACCGGGTGACGGCCATATTCCGCAATGCTTCGTAGCCGGTGGTGTCACGGGCTTCGCACATGGCGGCGGCGGCCTTTTGGAGTTCGATGGAAAGGTATTGGGAATCGGCATCGTCCACGCCGGTGATGGAATAGGCCAGGGCGGCGAAGCGCCGGGAGGCTTCCTGCCAGCGTCCTTCCCGGGCATGCCATAGGCCGAGGGTCCGGAATGTTTCTGCACTTTCCAGAGAGGGTTGCACCCGGGCGGGCGGGATGTCGGCGATCGATTCGTCGGCTTCTTTCAGGTGGCCGTATTTCAACTGGACTGCGGCTTTGGTCAGTCTGCTTCCGAGTTCCGCTTTTTCCCGAAGAGCCACTTCATTGGCGCGGGCTTGTTCGGCGAGATCCCGTGCGTGGTTTGCCGTGTGAAACATCCACAAGGCGGTGCCGAGACCGGTGACGAGGGAAACGAAGACCAGCGCACCGGAGGCATAAATGACTTTGTTCCGGCGAACGAGTTTGGCGAAGCGATACATGCCGCCGGAGGGACGGGCGGAAACGGGCTCGCAATTCAGGTATCGGTTGATATCGGCGGCGAATGCATCGGCGGTGCCATAGCGCCGTTTGCGGTCTTTCTCGAGAGCCTTCATCACGATCCGGTCCAGATCGCCCTTGAGGATCTTCCCGAGTTTGTGAGGTTCGCATCTTCGCTGCGCGGCGATTTCTTTCAAGGCTTCGGGTTTGAGCGAAGCGATGGCGACCGAGGGTTCGGGAGGATCGACATCCCGGAGGATATGGCGGATTTCTTCGGGATCCGCCTGTCGCATCCGTTCCGGATCGAAAGGGGGACGACCGGTGAGCAGTTCGTAGAGAAGGGAGCCGAGGCTGAAGATGTCGCTGCGGGTGTCCACATCCAGGCCGTTTCCAGTCGCCTGTTCCGGGCTCATGTAAGCCGGAGTCCCGACGAACTGACCGTGGATGGTCATGGTTTTTTCCGGTGAGTTGTTCGCGGAGATCGCTTTTGCGATTCCGAAGTCGATGATCTTCGGGACCGCTTCCGTATCGTTTTCCCAGATCAGGATATTGGAGGGTTTGATGTCGCGATGAATGACGCCCTTTTGGTGTGCGTGCTGGATGGCCTGGCAGACTTTGATGAATAATTTCAATCGCCGGGGGATGTCCGTGTGTTCCGCGTCGCAATAATCGGTGATCTTTTTCCCATCGACGAGTTGCATCACGAAAAAGGGCCGACCGGTCCGGGTGGTTCCCACATCGTAGATCCGGGCGATATTCGGATGGTCCATGAGAGCGAGCGACTGCCGCTCCATTTCGAAGCGGGCCATCACGTTCTCCGTATCCATTCCGAGACGGATGATTTTCAGGGCAACCCGTCGTCTTACCGGTTCCTGTTGCTCGGCGAGATAAACGACGCCGCATCCTCCTTCACCGAGCCTTTCCAGAAGCTTGTAACGTCCGATCTTCGTTCCCACTCCTTCGGTGGTGTTTTCGAGGGGTGGCCCGGAGACTGACGTTTCTTCCACGAATGGTTCTTCGGCGGTCGAGAAGTCGAAAAAATCATCCACTTTATCCTGATGCGAAAGGAGGTTTTCCAACCGGATCCGCATGGCGGGATCGTTCCGGCAGGCGTAGTCGAGGAATCTTTTGCGTTCCTCCCGGTGTTCGAGAGTGAGCAAAAGCGTATAAAGGGTGACGAATAGCGAGGAGGGTTCACTCATCGTTCACAGTTCCCGTTGCATCATTTCGAAAAGGCAGGCACGTGCGCCCGCCCACAGGCGGCGGACCGTTCTCGGACTCATGCCTTCGATGTCAGCGATTTCCTGGTCGGTCAATCCGCCGAAAAATTTCAGGGTGACGATGCGGGCGAGTTCCGGGTTTTCCGTTTCAAGTTGTTGAAGGGTTTCGTCGATCAGCAGAATGCGCTCGTTGGGTTGGGTTTCCGCAAGGTCGGCATCATGAATTTCACTGACGTTCAGGATCTGGAAATCGGATCCTCGTTTGAGCCTGGATTTCCGTCTCGCGCTTTCCACCAGAATCCGCCGCATTTCCAAGGCGGCGCTTCTGAAAAAATGAGTGCGATCGACCCATTGCCGCTCTCCTTTTCCTGAAATTTTCAACCATGCTTCATGGACCAGAGCCGTCGCCTGCAAGGTGTGTCCGGCTTTTTCCGCTCTCATGTGGGAGGAAGCCAGGCTGCGCAATTCATCGTAAACCAACGGCAAAAAATCTTCCGACGGCAGCTTTCCGTCTACGGCCGCCGTTTTGAGGATTTGGGTGAGATCGCCTCCCATAGGGGATCAAGCCTAGCCGGGCATTCGAGGAAAGAGAATGGAAAATTGCCGGAATTCAGGGGGTCGGAGAGAGGCGATGGGCGAAATGTGAGGGGAAAATGCGACGGTCACAGACCGACTTTACATTTTGGGTTTCAATCTTTTGGCCAGTGCTTCGACTGTGGCCAGGACGGCGGGGTTTTGTTCTTCCGCCCGATAGTGGATGCCGAAGGTAAAGGCTTTGGGCAAAAGGGATTCGAAGACATGGGCCGCGAGCAATCCGTGCTGCTGGAGCTGAAGGCGTTTTTCGGCGTTGCCGGGAAGGATGAGCACGCCGAGGCCGAGCTTGCAGGTGTCCATGGCTTCCAGCTCCGTCGAGCATTCGATTTGTTCATGGATTGGAAATCCGTAGGCGGTCCGGCACCAGTTTTCGAGGAATTCGCGGAAACCGATCGCAAGGGAAGGCGAGGGCAGGATGAGTGTGGTGGAGATGGCCTGGGGGAAACTGAAGTCATCGAGATCGAATGAATAATAGGCGGGGTTCCAGGCGAGGGTGACTCCCTTTTGTTGTTCGAGGGGCAGGGTTTTGATGCCTCGGTCGTCACCGGATTTCAAAAAGGAGCCCGCGATGACGATGTCGACTTCGTAGCTCTTGAGGGCGGCCTGCCAATCGCTGTGTGGCCCGAGGTCTTTCCAGTTTTCGTGAAAATCGGGGAGGGAAGAGATGGTCCGGGCGTTCCGGGAGAAAAGGCTGCCGTCGGCGAGGATGGTGATTTGTTTGGACTGGGCGCGTTTCCAATAGGCTGCACGCCGCAGGATGGCGGTGTATTCCCGCTCGATGTCCCGCATCATCGGAATGAGAGCCTTGCCCTGATCGGTGATGACGGTGCCTTCGGGGGAACGGTGAAACAGGGGAAACCCGATGATCTGCTCGAGTTTCGCGATCTGGGTACTGACGGCGGGCTGGGTGATGCCCAGCAGTTTCGCGGCGCCGGAAAAGCTTCCGGTATCGACCAGGGCGAGAAAGATCTGAATTTCCCGGATTTCCGGAGCGATCATGAGAGGGAGGAGAAGGCTTTGATTTGGCCGGCGAGGGCGGGAAGGAATTCGTAAGGATGCTGGCGCGGAAAGCTTGCGTACAGCTCCATCCGGACCGGGCCGGTCCAGGAGGTCTCGGCCGATTGCCAGACGTTCGGATCGACGTGGGTGTCGGGTGCGCAGATCAGGGCGTCCTGCGGGCATTCTTTCGGGTGGTCCAGCCAGCGCAGCCATTGTTTTTCCGAAAGTGGCAACCATTCGCGCCCGCCATCTGTCAGGGAGAGTGAATGGGGAACACCTTCCAAACGGAGCAGGTGCATCGTTCCGAAGCGATCGTAAGACATGGGGCTGGGGCCGGTAGCGGGAAGGAGGCAATACAGGTGGAAGGGGATGATCCCCGCGGGGACGGCGGCATAGCGTCGGGATTGGCTGATTTTCGGACCGATGAAGACATCGCAATGCCCGGCAAGAAGCGACCGGGCCGCGTCTTCCGTGTGAACGGTGACGTAGGACAGGCGGATTCCGCGAAAGCTCTGGATTTCCCGAAAGAGGTTGCGGAACGCCGTAGTGCGGAAAACGGATGGGGGACTGCCGATGTGAACGATCCGACCGGTGTCGTGGATCTGTTGGGTATGATCGTGCAGTCGGCACTGGGCGCCGTGGAGGAAGCGAAGGTCGTTATAAAGACGTTCGGCAAACGGGGTCGGTACGAGTTCTCCGTGTGGGATTTCTTTGAATAACAGACAATCAAACGACTGTTCTAATTGCTGGATGGAGCGGATGATGCTTTTGCGATTGGCCCCCAGGGAAAGTGCCGCGCTGGCATAGCTTTTTTCGAGATAGACCTGCTTGAAGACGTTCAGATGCCGGAAGGCGATGGAGGGCGCCGAAGGGAATTCGTCCGGGAGATTGGGGAGAAAGCTTTCATCGGGAGAGGTGAATGGGGGCTTCATGACAGGGGGGGAGCTGCGCGGAGGTGAAATTTCGGAAATCTTGATGGTTTCGAAATGCTGAATTTCTAATCAATAATTATGATATGTAAATGTTGATAGACAAATATATTCATCAGTTGATCGACCCTGATGTTCGGGAAAAACGTCCCATTTCACGTGAAAAAGAAGCCTATGGCCGTTTTTGATACCTCCACGGTCGAAGAGTGGATTTATATAAATCGTTGAAATGGATAGATTAGTGATTTTTTGTGAGTCTGTTTTAATTCCATAACCAGATTGATCGGGAAGTGGATCGTAGAGGTGAAAATGTCCTTCATTATCGGATAGTCATGAAAACACCCTTACTGTTACCCTTACTATTGTTTCCTGTGCTCGTTCATGGCCAGACGTTGGATACGAGCGACTTCTTCACTCCGACTTTCACCGTGCGCCCCGTGGGGCAGACCTCGGGGCTGTTGGATGTCACCGTCACCAATACTCCTGCGACCGGCTCGCAATCAGCCGGTAATGTTTCCTGGACGCATAACGCGGGAGGGCTGGTGCAGTCGCGTGTGGATGTGACGGTTCCCATCGTCGGCACGGTGCTGGCAAATCTGGATGTGCAACTTGCCGCGACCACCCGTACGACCGGGACTTCGCTGATATTCGGTCGCCGCCTGAGCGCGGAAGCGACGTTGGCTGGAATCCCCGTTCTGGGGCAGGATGGACCGTTGAACAATCTGATTACCAGCGTGGTGGATGTGGGTGTGGCGAACAATTGGTCGTCCACGGTGACGCTGAGCGGCTTGGCGATCGTGCCGGATCAGTTGTATCAGGCGAGTTTTGATGTGACGACCGCCGCAGGTCTGCCGGTGGGGTTGTTGACCGCCGCGGGGTTCCAGATCGTCACTCCCGGGGTCACGGATGATGCGAATCAGGCGTCGGCATTGCTGAACCTGCTGGATATCGTGACCGTGGGTTCGACTTCATCGAGTGGCACGGTGAATGTGATCTTCAAATCCTCGGCGGCGCTGAGCGAGCTGGAGTTCGCGTTTTCCGCGGCGAGTCTCGCCGATGCGAATGCCCTCGACGGAATACCGGGAGATCAGAACATTCTGACATTTTCCAACATGTCGATCACCGCGGTGCCTGAGCCGGGAACGGCGGGGTTGGCCATGCTTTCAGGTATCGGCTGCCTGCTCCTGTTCCGTCGTCGGACGGTGTGAGAAGCTGTCTGAAAAATGGGAAAGGCAGGGACGTTTCTCCGAAACGTCCGGTGGTGAGTGGTCCTGAAACAAGGATATCCCCCACAACGACAAGGTGAACCGTCATCCAGCGGACGGCAGGGACAGCCGTCCCTGCCAATTTTCAGACGGCCTCTGAGGGATTTTTGCCTTCGGTTTCCGGTGCCAGCCTGTTTTTCGGGCTGGCACTTTTTAGAGTCGTGCGGTTTGTGGAGTGCATGACATTGGACGGCACCCAGGAACCCGCGCTCGGAGTGATCGGCGGCAGCGGTTTGTATGAAATCGACGGGCTGGAAAACCTCCGTTCGCACCGGATTTCCACACCCTTCGGCGATCCGTCCGATCCGGTCATCGAGGGGCGATTGAAGGGACGCCGCGTTTGTTTTCTTCCACGTCACGGGGTGGGGCATCGGCTGATGCCGCACGAGATCCCGCATCGGGCGAATCTCTGGGCGCTGCGGTTTCTCAACGTGCGCTGGCTTTTGAGCGTGGCGGCGGTGGGCAGCCTGCGGGAAGAAATGGCTCCCCGCGAGTTGGTGGTGCCGGATCAGTTGATCGATCGTACCGCGACGGCGGCGAAGCACACGTTTTTCGGCGAGGGAATCGCGGCACACGTTGGGTTTGCCTATCCTTATTGCCCGGAAATGCGGGGAATCCTGCTCGAAGCGGCGGCGGACTCCGGGCCGAAAGTCCACGCGCACGGGACGTATTTGTGCATGAACGGGCCGGCCTTTTCCACCCGGGCGGAGGCGGCGATGCACCGGATGATAGGGGCGGACATCATCGGGATGACGAATGGTCCGGAAGCCCGGTTGGCCCGGGAGGCGGAAATCGCGGCGGCGACGCTGGCTCTGGTGACGGATTACGATTGCTGGAAGGAAGAGGAGGAGGCGGTGGAAGTAAGCACCGTGATCGAAAATCTCCATGCGAACAGTGTGGTGGCGAAACGAATCGTCCAGCGGGTCGCGGAGCTGCTCCCCGAGGAAGCCAACGGGCCGTTTCACCAGGTGCTGGACAGCTCGATTTTCACCCCCCGCTCCGCCTGGCCGGAAGTGACGGCGGAAAAGCTCGCACCGATTTTAGGAAGGTTCTGAACGGCAGCGGTGTGTCTGCGGTAGTCGTTGAGATGGTATGCGACGCTTGCTGTTGACCCATCTGGCTTGGGGAGTTACGCAAGCAGCGTCATGGAAATCACCACTACGGCATACGGCACCTGGAGCGGCGGACGCTTCATGCACTTCGGCGAAACCCTCTCCGAGGAGCGTTACATCGGATGCATCGAGACCGCTTATGAAGCGGGTATCCGAACCTTTGTGACTTCGGACGTGTATGGAAATGGCAAGGCCGACGAGCTGTTGGGCAAGGCGCTCAAGGGCGTGGATCGCTCGACCTACAGTCTGGTGGGAATGGTGGGGCACGATTTCTATGAAGGCCAGCGTCAGGGGAGCCGTGGCTACCCACGTTTTACCGATCCGGAACTGCGCGGGCCCGAAGGCTATGACAGCTTTGTCCGCATGGCGGCCTCGAAGTCGCTGGAGCGCTGTGGTTCGGATCACTTCGATTTGCTGATGCTCCACAATCCGGACGAGACCGGCTACACCAGCGAGGTTCTGTGGAACGCGATGAAACATGCGAAGGACGAGGGCCTGACCACGCGCCTCGGCATCGCCCCCGGTCCGGCCAATGGCTTCACGCTCGATTTCATCGGTTGTCTGGAAAAATTCGGCGAGCTGATCGATTGGGCCATGCTTATTCTCAATCCGCTCGAACCCTGGCCGGTGGGCCTCTGCCTGCCGATGTGCGAGCGGCATGGCGTGAAGGTGATGACCCGCGTGGTCGATTACGGCGGCATTTTCCACGACGATCTCCGCCCGGGCCACGCCTTCAAACCGGGAGACCACCGGACCTACCGTCCGCAGGGATGGGTGGAGGCTGGCATGGAGAAGGCTGAAAAAATGCGACCGCTCGCCGAGAAATACGGTCTTTCGCTCCTTGAGTTTTCCTCGATCTGGAATCTCAGCCATCCGGCGGTGGAGAGCGTGGTGCCGACATTTATTCAGGAAACCGGCGAGAGTGCGCGACCGATCGAGGACAAGATCCGCGAGTTCGCGAAATTGCCCGATGTCCGGTTCACTCCGGAGGAGGTGGAAGCCATCCGCAAAATCGGTGACAACACCGGCTGCATGATGCTGAAGGGTGCCAGCAAGCGCCACGAAACCAGCGAGCGCCCGGACGAGTGGCCGATGCGTGAGGATCTGCTCGAGCTCGCAGCCCGTCATGGGCTGGGGACGGAGTGGTAAGTTTCCAAAAATGTAGCGGCTTCATTTGATGGAAAGTTAGATCGAATCCCCAAAGGAATTTCCGGAAGCGTTGGAGGAAATTGGAGCGCGGACTTCAGTCCGCCCCAAAGAATCCCGCCAACAATGTCAAGCGGACTGAAGTCCGTGCTCCCAGTAAGCCATCGAAGCCAAACGGACTGAAGTCCGTGCTCCCAGTAAGCCATCGAAGCCAAACGGACTGAAGTCCGTGCTCCAATTCTGAATATCTCTATCGATCGTTGTAAAACAGAGTGACGAATCGAACCTCCACGGAAGGGGGACGCATTTTTTCGTCACTCTATTTTTCGAGCTTCAATAAGGAGGCGTCTGAAAAATGGGAATGGCAGGGACGTTTCTCCGAAACGTCCGGTAGTGAGCGGTCCTGCTACCTCATCAGGAGAGGCGGTTGCGGAAGTCTTCGTAGGTGAATTCCCGCAGGATTTCGATCTCGCCGGAGGCGTGTTGCAGGGCGATGGGCGGATGTTTCACGCCGTTGAAGGTCGTCGTTTTCACCATGGTGTAGTGGGCCATGTCGTCGAAAACGAGAACGTCGCCGACTTCGAGCGGGCGCGGGAAGGTGAAGTCGCCGATGACGTCGCCGGCGAGGCAGGTCGGGCCGCCGAGGCGATAGACGTGGGCGGAGGCATCGTCTTCCGGATTTCCGGCGAGGTGGTAGTTTTCTCCTTTAAAAATCACGGCGGGCTTCAGGTCCGAGGGAGCGGAATCCACAAGGAAAACGTCCGGGCGATAGGGCATTTCCAGCACGTCCGGCATGTGGGCGGTGGCGGAGATGCTGAGGATGGCGAGCTTGTGACCGGCGGATTCGAATACGTCCATGACGGTGGCGCGCAGGATGCCGGTGTGGATGGCGATGGCTTCGCCTGGCTCGAGCCAGACTTCGACGTCGTATTTTTCCCGGGTTTCCTTCACCAAACGGATGAGCCGTTCGCGGTCGTAGAACGGTTTGGTGATCCAGTGGCCGCCGCCCATGTTGAGGTAGGTGAATTGCGGCGAGCGAAGCAGGTGGCCGAATTTTTCGTCCACGGCGGCGAGGGTAGTTTCCAGGTCGTCGGAATTCTGTTCGCAGAGCGTGTGAAAATGCAGGCCGGAGAGGCCGGTGAGGTCGGCCCCGGCGAGTTGATCGGCGGTGATGCCGAGGCGGGAACCGGGCACGCAGGGGTCGTAAATCGGCGTTTCGCCAGTCGAGTGCTGCGGATTGACGCGCAGGCCGCACTGGAGCGAGCCGCTTTTGAAACGTGGATGGGCGAAAATCCGCTCGCGGAAGCGGAACCACTGCGAGAGGGAGTTGAAATCGAGGTGATCGGTGAATTCACAGAGTCGGGCGATGTCTTCGTCGTCGTAAGCGGGGGAGTAGGTGATGACGTGCTTTTGGAATTCGTGATGCGCCAGCAGTCCTTCCCACAAGCCGGAGGCGCAGCAGCCATCGAGGTCTTCGCGGATGTGAGGAAAGGCTTTCCAGCAGGAAAAACCCTTGAGTGCGAGGACCAGCTTGCAACCGGCGGCTTGCTTCACTTCACGCAGCAGCGCGGTGTTTTTTTTCAGGGCTGGGATGGAAATGACGAACATGGTGCGGCGGCAGCATGGGAGGGATGAGGCTCCGGACGCCAGCAACAAAATGGGGGAAAGGAGAGCCGACGTGAACGTCGGCGCTCCGTTTCGTGATTTAGAACGATTTCCGCAGGTGGGATGGGAGGATGTTCAGTTGTTCGCGGTATTTGGCGACGGTGCGGCGGGCGACCTTGAGGCCTTGGCTGGCGAGGCTTTTGGCGATGGCGTCGTCGGAGAGCGGTTTCGCGGGGTTCTCGGCGGCGACGAGTTGCTGGATGGCTTCGCGGACGCCGGCGTTCGAGACTTCGGTGCCGTCGGCGGTCTGATAGCCGGTGGCGAAAAAGGCGCGCATTTCCATCAGGCCTTGTGGGGTCTGGATGTATTTACCGGCCACGGCGCGGGAGACGGTGGTGGCGTGCAGGCTGAGCTCGTCGGCGATGTCGTTCATCGTCAGGGGGCGCAGGTGGCGCGGGCCGTGGGTGAAAAACATCGGCTGGTGCTCGATGAGTTTGTGGGCGATGGCGAGGATAGTTTCCTGGCGCAGCGAGATGGAGCGGATGAGGCTGCGGCCGTCGCGGATCTGATCGCGCAGGAACTGGCGGGCTTTGGAATCGGTGCCGCTCTTGCCGATCATGTCCTTGTAGAAATCGTTGATCTTGAGGCTGGGCAGATGTTCGCCGGTGAGGCGGGCGTACCATCGGCCTTCGTTGTCTTTTTCGATCACGACATCGGGCAGGATGTAAGGATTCCCGGTGGGATCGAAATCGCCGCCGGGATTGGGGGTGAGGCGACCGATTTTTTCGGCGGCTTCGGAAATGCGTTCGACACTGGTGCCCAGCGCGCGGGCGATCATCGGGTGGCGCTTGCGGGCGAGATCTTCGAGGTGATCGCGCACGATTTTGTATTCGATGGTGTCGGTGCCGCTTTTTCGCTCCAGTTGCAGGAGGAGGGATTCCGGGATATTGGCGGCGCCGATGCCGGCGGGCTCGAAGGATTGCACGAGCTTCAGCGCGGTCGTCATCGTTTTTTGCGGGATGCCCAGGCGTGCGGCGAGATCGGCGGCGGGCAGGTCGAGAAATCCCCGTTCGTCGAGATTGCCGAGGAGTGCCTGCGCCGCGGCGCGGACATCGGACTCGATCATTGAAAGGTCGAGCTGCTGTTGCAGGTGCTGCTGGAGTGTTTCCGGAGCGACAATCGAGTCGTAGAGACGTTGGCGGCGTTCTTCATCCTCCGCGGTCCACGGGGAGGTTTTGCCTTCAGTGATCGAGCGTTCGCGCCAGTCGTCGTCGGTCTCGTTGAGGTAGTCGAGGGAGTCCGCTTCTTCGGGATCGGGCGCTTCCTCGTCGAGGGATGTGTTTTCGGTGATGTCTTCGAGCACGGGATTGGTTTCCAGCGCCTGGCGGACGAGCTGGGAAAGTTCGAGCGTGCCGGCCTGCAAAATCTCCAGGCTTTTCCGCATTTGCGGAGCGAGCGTTTGCTGCTGCGAGAGAGATTGATGAAGGTAAACGTCAGACATGGTGGGCCTCTGCGAGTTGCCGGAGGCCAGCCTAAAACGATTGGGTTAAAAATGAAGCAAAATTTGTGCCAGGGTGATAAATTTTTGTCTTTACGCGGAGTGGCTTCGATGCCTATGAGGCGGGAAATCAAGAGATTGTGAAAATTCCGGCTGCGAAACGTGCGGATTGCGACGGGATAGGGCGAAATGCGCGATGGTTGGAGCGGTTTTGTCGGTCTTCCGGATTTGGTTTACCGCAAGCAGCGAAGGTCGCAAAGGGACGCGAAGCTTTGAAATGGTGTTTTTGTTTGGATCGAAACGCGGAGTGGGGGAGGTCGCGGAGAGAGGCGCGGAGTGCCTGCTTTTATAGTGGGTTCATGAAAAATGCAGCCGATATGGCCGAAGAAAATTCTCACGCGGTGCCATGAAAAATCGAAACACTGGCTACAGCAAAAAGCAAAATGCAGTAACCCTGAGCAGGGGCCTACCGGATTGCGACGGCGGAGGTCTGGAGGGCTTCGATGAAGAGACGGGTCGGCTTTTTCCATAGGTGCAGGCTTTGTCCGGTGGTAAGGACGTGGTCTTCACCTTCGAGGGTCACCCACACACTGCCGCGCAGGCAGCACAGGCGCTGATGGGCGTGAAGTTTCACCTGAAGCTGCTGGCGGGGATTCAGCCGGTGGGGTTCGCTAGATGCGGTGGATTTCCCGGTGCCACGGGTGATCCATCGGCCAAGGGACGATTGCGTGAGGAGCGGCTGCATATCGGAAAGATAAGCGGGAACGGCGGTGCGTGAAGGCACAGGCGGGCGGGTTTTCGGGTTGTACAGCTTGAAATTTCAGAGTATCTGTGCAGGTTGTATTTCGGGTCAACTGTATCTGTCCGGCGGAAACCGGAGCGCTACGATGGGAAAACGCCGATGAAAGCAAACGCACAGCAGCCGCTCTACCAGCGGATCGCGGACCGGATGGAGGAGATGATCGAGGCGGGTTCCCTCAGGGCAGGGGACCGGATTCCCTCGGTGCGTCACATGAGCATGCAGCATCAGGTGAGCGTGCCGACGGTGATGCAGGCGTATGCGTTGCTGGAAAACCGACGTTTGATCGAGGCGCGGCCGAAATCCGGATTCTATGTGCGGGCGCGGCTGGCGAACGCGCTGCGGGAGCCAGTGGCGGTGAAGAGAAAACCGGCGGTGTCCGCGATGAGCACGTTCACGTCGATGCTTTCGATCGGTCGCGACATGCTGGAGCCCTCGCCGGTGCCTTTCGGTGGCGCGGTGCCGGGTGACGCTCTTTTGCCTTTGGAAAAACTCGGGCAACTCTCCGGTGCGATGGCTCGCAGGTATACGCATGCGGCGACGAATTACGATCCTCCGCCGGGGTGTTTGCCGCTGAGGCAGGAGCTGAGCCGCCGTTCGCTCGATTGGGGCTGCGGGCTGGATGCGGACGATTTTATGATTACGCTGGGAGCGAGCGAGGCGATCCAGCTTGCCTTGTTGGCGACGACCCAGCCGGGCGATACGGTGCTGGTCGAGGCTCCGACGTATTACGGCACGCTGAATCTCCTGGCCCAGCTCGGGCGGAAGGTGCTGGCGATTCCTTCCTCGGCGAGCGAGGGGATGGATTTGGCAGCCGTGAACCAGGCGCTGGAAGGTCATCGGGTGGCGGCGATCCTGGTGATCCCGAATTTTTCCAATCCACTCGGCAGCCTGATGCCGGAGGCGAATCGCAAGCGGTTGTTGGAACTCGCGTCGCTGCATCGGATTCCGATCATCGAGGACGATATTTACGGCGATATTCCACACGACGGGCAGAGGCCGCGGGCTCTGAAGGCGCTGGACGATTCGGATCAGGTGATTCTGTGCGGATCGTTTTCCAAGACTTTGGCGCCGGGGTTTCGCATCGGTTACCTGGCGGCGGGGAAATATCAGCAGCGGGTGATGGAATTGAAAACCGTCTTCAATCTCGCCGGACCCGCCTTGCCCGCGCTGACGGTGGCGGAATTCCTCAGAAACGGCGGCTACGACCGGCACCTCCGGAAACTGCGCCATACCTATCGACAGCAGGTGTGCAGGATGCGGGAAACGGTGGCGGAAGTTTTCCCGGAAGGGACGAAGGTGAGCAATCCGGGCGGGGGATTCGTGATCTGGCTGGAGCTGGACGAGGGTGTGGATGTGCTGGCGGCATTTCATGAAGCGAAGGCGGCGGGGATCAGCTTCGCGCCGGGGCCGTTGTTTTCTCCGGACGGGCAGTTCGGGAACTGTCTCCGCCTGAGCTGTGGTTTTCCGTGGAACGAGCGGATGGAAGGCGGTTTGCGGACCTTGGCGAAGATCATCGGGAAAGCCGGATCGATCTGACCGGTTTGGCCGCGCGGAGAACTTCCGATTGCACAAACCGGGATTCCCGTCATGGTTCAGGCCATGCAAAAGGCCAAGGTTGGATTTGTCGGTGTCGGGCGGATGGGCGCGAATATGGCGCGTCGCCTGAAGGATCTCGGATATGAGGTGACCGCGGTTTACGATCGTTATGCGGAGGGAGCCGAAGCGTTGGCGGAAGAGCTTGGCTGCATCGCGGCGAAGACCTTGCCGGAGGTGACCGAGGCGGCGGAGGTGGTTTTCACGGTGGTGACGGATGATGCGGCGATGGACGCGATTTTCTCCGGTCCGGATTCGCTTTTGCGAAACGCGGAGGGCCGGACGTTTATCAATTGCGCGACCGTCAGCCCGGAAGCTCACGAAAAAGCCGCGGAGGCGGCGGCATCCGCGGGTGCCCGGACATTGGCGGCGAGTATGGCCTCCAGCATCACGCAGGCGCGCAATGGCACGCTCTATCTGATGATCGGCGGTGAGCAGGCGGTTTACGAAGCGCACGAATCCCTGCTGAAGGATCTATCCGTTTCTCTCCGTCACATCGGGCCGGTGGGCCATGCCGCGAAAATCAAGGCGCTGGTCAACATGGTGATGAATATCAACACCGCCGGTCTCGCGGAAGGACTCGGGCTGGGCGTGGCGCTCGGTCTCGATCCGGTCGTGCTCAAGGAGGTGTTTTCCCAGACCGGCGCGAATTCCCGGGTGCTGGAAACCGATGGCGACGACATGATTTCCCGCGAGCACGATTGTTTCTTCTCCGCCTCGCACGCTGCCAAGGACAGTGGCATCGCAAATGCTCTGGCGGACAAGGCGGGTGTCCGCGTCCCCCTCTCAAAAGCCACCCAGGCTCAATACGAAAAACTCGTCGACCTGAATCTCGGCGAGCTGGATAAGTCCGGCATCGCCGAACTGACTTTCCCGGGTCGTGCTCTTTCAAACTGATTCCTTTTTCCTCCCATGGCTTCTTCCGATCTTCAGAACGCTCACGGCGAGCGCATCGATTGCAGTTTTCATCCGGGCTTGAAACGCGAAGTGTTGGTGATCCTCGGCCATGGCGTGACGGGTAATAAGGACCGACCGCTGCTGGTCGCCTTGGCGAACGGTCTGGCGGCGAAAAACTGGCCGTGCCTGCGCATTTCCTACACCGGCAACGGCCATTCCGGAGGCCGCTTCGAGGATTCCTGCATTTCCAAGGGAATCGAGGATCTTCAAGCGGTGATCGGCAGCGTGCCGGACGATGTGGCGGTGGTTTACGTGGGTCACAGCATGGGCGGAGCGGTGGGTGTGCTGACCGCAGCGCGGGATCTGCGCGTGCGGGTGCTGGTGACGCTGGCCGGGATGGTTCACACGGCGGATTTCGTGAAACGTGAATTCGGCGACGTGATTCCCGGGCAAGGCGTGATGTGGGAAGATCCGTCATGTCCCTTGTCGCAGGCCTATGTCGATGACCTGACTTCGATCGGAAACACGTTGGAAGCGGCGGAAACCGTGCGCCAGCCGTGGCTGTTGATTCATGGACTCGAGGATGACGTCATCCCGTCGCAGGACAGCCGTGAGGCGTTCGAGGCTGCGAATTGCGTCAAGAAACTCGTCGAGGTTCCCGGTGCGGATCATGTGTTCGATGAAGCGACTTATGGACAGGTGATCGAGGAAGTCGCGGGCTGGCTGGAACGGCATTTTCCCGGCATCTAGAGCGGGTGGGGGACCGCTGGCGTTCACGCCGGCCCTGCTCCAAACTCCACCGCTGTCGAAAATTCTCTCAGAGATTGTCTGAAAATTGGCAGGGACGGCTGTCCCAGCCGTCCGGTGGATGGCGGTTCATCTTGTCGTTGTGGGGGATTTCCTTGTTTCAGGACCGCCCACCACCGGACGTTTCGGAGAAACGTCCCTGCCTTTCCCATTTTTCAGACAGCTTCTCAACTTTCGCGTTTATTCGCATCCCTCCGCAGGTTACTTCATCTCTCCCATGACTTTGTGGTTTTATGCCGAGAACGGAACCCAAGCCGGACCTGTTGATGACGGACAATTCCGGGAATTGATCACCCAAGGCAGGATTTCGCCGGAGACATTGGTCTGGCGCGACGGAATGCCGACGTGGTTGCCGTTGAATCAGGTGGATCTATCCGTGTGTCCTCCACCGTTTCCGGCGCAGGGGGTGGCGGGGCTCTATGGCGCGCCTCCGACATCGGGGCTGGCTATCACGAGTCTGGTGTGCGGCGTTTTGGGCTTCTTTTGCATGTTTCTCAGTCCGGCGGCGGTGATCTGCGGTCACATGGCGTTGAGTCAGATCGAGAACGCGGATCTGCCGATTTCCGGCAAAGGGCTGGCCATCGCGGGGTTGATTTGCGGTTATCTCTGGATTTTGGCCACCGTGGTCATGATTGTTGTCGCCTTCGCGTCGGGGCCGAGTGTAGTTCATCCGTAACTTCTTTTTTCTTATGCAATGGTATTACTCGAAAGCTGGCACCCAGCATGGCCCGGCGACCCAAGCGGAACTCGCTGCGAAAATCGCCTCCGGTGAAGTGACTTCCACGGATCTGGCGTGGAGAGACGGCATGGCCGATTGGCTGCCGGTTTCCAAGATTCCGGAGTTTCAAGCCGGTCAGGCGGGTGGAGAGGCTCCGGCTTCTCCGGTGGAATCCGTGTCCACTCCGTCGCCCTACACACCTCCATCCGCCAGCGCGGTGCCCGGAGGTGGGCTGTCGGCAGGACAAAAAATTCCCACCTACCTCTGGCAATCCATCGCCGTCACCTGCTTCTGCTGTCTTCCGTTCGGGATTCCGGCGATCGTGTACGCGGCCAAAGTCGACGGCCTTCAAGCGCGTGGTGATATCGCTGGTGCGCTCGCCGCCTCGAAATCGGCGAAAACCTGGACCATCGTTTCCTTCAGCATCGGCTTGGTGGTGATGGTCGTCTACATCATCGCGATGGTGATCGGCGCTTCCGCCGCCGCGTCCGGCCAACCGCCGTATTGATGCATCGTTACCGGGTTTTCGGAGTCTTGCTGGTGGTTCTCGTCGTGGGGATCTGCCTTGTGCTGATCTACCATCGAGGACCGGGCTGGATTCCGGGATATCCGGGATGCGTTTTCCGGAACGTCACTGGTTTTCTCTGTCCCGGCTGCGGGATGACGCGGGCGACTCACTCGACCTTGCACGGACAGTTTACCCAGGCGTTCCGCTTCAATCCACTCGGTGTGCTGCTGCTTCCGGTCGTGGGGATCGGGATCGCGCTGGAAACGTGGAACTGGATGGGTGGAAAGCCACCGACCTGGCGGCTCCAACCCGGAATCGTCGGAGCCAAGGTGTTGATCGTCGTGATTTTCGCCTACTGGATTTTACGCAATCTTCCCTGGTGGCCGTTCACGCTGTTGGCTCCACCCTGATAGGGGAAGATTCCGCGATTGAAAATTCACTGCGCTTGCCCGCCGCCGGTTGAAACGCTAGTTCCATTCATGCCCTTGCTACTCGGAGTCAATATCGACCACATCGCCACTCTCCGCCAGGCCCGTTACGCCCGCATGCCGGAGTCTCCGAACGCGGAACCCTCGCCCCTGACGGCGGCTTTGGACGCCATGGCCGGAGGGGCGGATTCCATCACGCTGCACGTGCGGGCGGACCGTCGCCACATGCAGGATGCCGATGCTTTCCGGGTCCGAGAGGAGGTGAAACTCCCGCTCAATCTGGAAATGGGCGTGACCGAGGAAATGGTCGGCCTGGCACTCAAGTTGAAGCCGGAATTCGTCTGCCTCGTGCCGGAATCCCGCGAGGAAATCACCACCGAGGGCGGGCTGGATGTGCGCGCTTCGTTCGATAAAACCCGGATGGTGATCGCCCGGTTGCAGGATGCCGGTATCCGCGTCAGCCTGTTCATCGATCCGGATCTGGAACAAATCGATGCTGCCGGTGAAGCCTGCGCGGACATGATCGAACTGCACACCGGCTGCTACGCGAATGCCGAGGGTGAGGCGGTGGAAACCGAGCTTCAGCGCCTGATCGCCGCCGCGAAGGAAGGTCACGCCGCGACCTTGCAGGTGAACGCCGGTCACGGCATCAACTACACCAATATTTCCCGCCTGCTCACCGTGCCGCATCTTTCCGAACTCAATATCGGCCACAGTATCGTCGCCCGTTCCACCCGTGTCGGCCTCACCACGGCGGTGAAGGAAATGAAAGACCTGATGGCCGCTTACTCCGCCTGAAAATGCATATTTTCGGCATCGGTATCGACGTGGTGGAAGTGGAGCGCATCGCCGGTGCGATTTCCCGCCACGGCGAACCGTTTCTCGCCAAGCTCTTCACCCCGGCGGAACGCGAATACTGCGAAATCCAGAAACGTCCGGCCCTGCACTACGCCGCGCGTTTCGCCGCCAAGGAAGCCGTCAGCAAGGCGCTCGGCACCGGAATCGGCGGCGATGCCGGATGGCTGGATCTGGAAATCGCCCGCGATTCGCTTGGTGCCCCGGCCCTGATCCTTAGCGGAGACGCCGCCGCGTTCGCCGAGTCCAAAGGCATCCGTGAAATCAAGATCAGCCTCACCCACGCCCGGGACTACGCCGCGGCGAATGCCATTGCGATTGGACATGAGTTGAGAGTTGATGGTTGAGGGTTGAGAGTGAAGAAAAGAGCCGAAAGGCGGCGTCTTTTCTCATGGTTCTTGGCTTTCTTCCAACTCTCAACCCTCAACTTTCAACTCTCAACATCCTTCACCCATGATCCGCCCACGTCGTAACCGCCGCACGCCCGCCATCCGTTCACTGGTCCGTGAAACCATTCTCAGTCCGGCGGATTTCATTCTGCCGGTGTTTTTTCATGAAGAGGCGGAAGACACACCGATCGCGTCCATGCCCGGTGTCACCCGCTGGTCGATCGATTCGTTGGTGAAGGAGGCCGGGGAAGCGCTGGCTTTGGGAGTGCCCGGTGTTGTGCTTTTCCCGAAGATCGAGGAAAACCTGAAATCTCCGTTGGCGGAGGAAAGCTATCATGACGAGGGATTGGTGCCGCGTGCGATCCGAGCGCTCAAGGCGGCGCATCCGTCGCTGTGCGTGATTACCGATGTGGCGCTCGATCCCTACAATTCCGACGGCCACGATGGCATCGTCCAGCGTGACGCCCGTGGGGAATTGCAGATTCTAAACGATGAAACCGTGGCGGTGCTTTGCCGGCAGGCGTTGTGCCATGCCCGGGCCGGTGCGGACATCGTTTCTCCATCGGATATGATGGATGGCCGCGTGGAGGCGATCCGCGAAGCGCTGGACGCGGAAGGTTTCCAGAACGTTGGCATTCTCAGCTACACCGCGAAATACGCCTCGGCGTTTTACGGACCGTTCCGTGGCGCACTCGATTCCGCGCCGAAGGAAGGGGACAAGAAAACCTATCAGATGGACCCGGCGAACGCCCGCGAAGCCATCCGGGAAACGATGCTCGACGAGTCCGAGGGCGCGGACATGTTGATGGTGAAACCCGCCGGGCCTTACCTCGATATCATCGCCAAGGTGCGGGAAAATACCACCTTGCCGGTGGCCGCCTATCAAGTCAGCGGCGAGTATCTCATGCTCAAGGCCGCGTCGGCAGGCGGCTGGCTCGATGAAAAATCCATCGTTCTGGAATCCCTGACCGGCATCAAACGAGCGGGTGCGGACATGATCCTGACCTATTTCGCAAAACAGGCGGCCACCTGGCTGAAGTGAACCGACGTCAGAGAAGCATCGACGTTCACGTCGGCTCTTCCCAAAAAACGCTGCAAACAGTTGGCAGAAATAAAAACTGTCTGCTATCATCGCGGCGAGTGACGAAAGATCAGGCATCGGCAAAGCGTTGGAAGGTGGAACCCTACCTTGGTGGTATCGCGCTGATCCTGCTGCTGCTCGGCTGTTTTTTCGTCCTGCGGCCTTTCCTTTCTTCTCTGATGTGGGCGATCGTGCTCGCTTACTCGCTCTATCCCCTGCAACGGCGGTTCACGACCTGGTTTCGCGGTTCGCGGACCTTGGCGGCCTGTTTTGTCACCCTGACTATGACGATCCTGCTGGCGGGGCCGATTCTTCTGATCGGAATGTCCATGGCCCAGGACGCGAAGGATCTGGCGAAGGCGACGCGCGAATGGTTTCTTTCCGCTCCGGAGGAAGCTCCGGCATGGGTTGAGCGGGTGCCGATGGTGGGAGAGGAACTGAGCGGCTACTGGCGGGAATTCGCCGAAGATCGCAACCGCTGGATCGAACAGCTCGAAAAGGAAGTGGAAACGACGGACCCTCATCAGCAGGGGGTGGCACCACGACCGAAAATCGTGATCGAGAGCGGTGGTGAATCCATCCTCACCGACGCGCCACCGCTTGTGAGCGAACCGCCAACGGAAAATCCCGGGACCGCTCCTCCCACGGACGATGAGAAAAAGGAAGCGCCTCAGATTTCCCACGCTGTGGTGTTGCTCGGGCGTTTGCTGGCCTGGGCGCAATCGTGGCTGTTGACCGTGGGGCTGGTGGTCGGACGCAGTATCACCCAGGTGCTGATCAGCGCTTTCCTCGCGTTTTTCCTGCTACGGGACGCCTCGTTGCTGGCGGATCGATTGAATGTGGCTGTTGACCGGCTGACCGGTGGCCGCGGATCGCATCTTCTGAAAGTCGCGGGTGATACGGTGCGCGGGGTGGTGTTCGGGATTCTGGGCACGGCGATCGTGCAGGCCATTGTCGCCGGGATCGGTTTTTCCATCGCGGGGGTTCCCGGTGCGGTACTGCTTTCGTTACTGACGTTTTTCTTCGCGGTGATTCCGTTCGGCCCTCCGCTGGTCTGGATTCCGGCGTCGCTCTGGTTGTTCGCCCAGGGCCAAACCGGCATGGGGATTTTCATGTTCCTGTGGGGATTGCTCGGGATCAGTAGCGTGGACAATATCGTGCGGCCCTTCCTCATCAGTCAGGGTAGCAAGATGCCGTTCGTGCTGATTTTCTGCGGAGTGATCGGTGGGGCGCTGAGCTTCGGACTGGTGGGTGTGTTTCTCGGTCCGACGTTGCTGGCGGTGGCGTTCCGCTTGATCGAGGAATGGTCCGCCACGCCATCGACCGATGAAATCGGGGAAGGCGAGACTTCGGCATTGCGTGGTGAATCGGTTTCACCGACATAGCGCGCATGCCAGTAAGTCCTTCCGCCTTGGGCCGGGTGATGGAAGTGTTCGAGGAAAATTTCCGCGAGCGCGGGGAACTCGGCGCTTCGTTGAGCATCTGGTGGCAGGGGACGGAAGTGCTTTCGGTGGGCGAGGGTTGGTGTGAAAAGGAACGGCTGCGACCGTGGATCCCGGAGACGTTGATACCGGTGTATTCAAGCTCCAAGGGACCGTCTGCGGCGACGCTGTTGCTGGCGCTGGCTCATTCCGGTTTGTCCGAACGGACGCGCGTCCGCGAGGTGTGGCCGGAGTTCCCGGTGGAGGCGACCTTTGCTCAATTGCTCTCCCATCAATGCGGACTGTCCGCATTGGATCGTCGTGCCAGCATCTGGCAGCACCGGGAAGTAGTGGAAGCGATCGAGGCCCAGCACCCGGCGTGGACTCCGGGAGAAGGTCACGGTTATCACCCACGAACTTTCGGGGCGCTCGTTTCCGAGCCGGTGCGCAGGCTGACGGGATACAAACTGAGCGAGTATTGGCAAAAGCATATCGCCGAGCCGCTGGGGCTCGATTTCTGGATCGGCCTGCCGGAGGAACAGTGGCCCCGCGTAGGGAAACTGTATCCGGGCAAGGCCTCGAAATCGGATCTGGAGGAAGGATTTTACAAGGAATTCAACACGGCGGACTCCCTGACACGCCGCGCATTCGGCTCGCCGCGCGGACTTCAGTCGGTGCATGAGATGAACGAACCGGAGGCTTGGGCCGCGGGATTCGCGGCGATGGGTGGGGTGGGCACCGCCTCGGCGCTGGCGAAGTTCTATCAGGCGGTGATGGGGGAAATCCCGGGTCCGTTTCCTCCGGAAGTGCGTCGGGCGTTGGCGACTCCTCAATCCTCGGCGGACGACAAGGTGCTGCTGCGGCCCACGGTTTTCACCTGCGGTTGCCAGCGGGATCCTCTGGATGAAAATGGGAAAAAGCTGCGTTTCCTTTACGGCCCATCCATTACCGCCTTCGGCCATCCGGGAGCGGGGGGATCGCACGCTTTCGCCGATCCGGAAACGGGGATTTCGTTCGCTTATACCATGAACCAGATGGAACTGAGCGTGATGCCGGGCGAGAAGTGCCGGAAGCTGATCGAGGCGCTTTTTTCCGAAATCTGAAAAAATGTGAACTTTTCCCTTGTCGTGATCTCCCTTCTGTGATAATTCTCGGGCGTCGCAAGACAAGGCGGTCCGACTGAGATGCCTTCCCGGGTTAATGGGTTTTTCCTGGGGGGATGATCACTCGGGCCGCTTCTTTTTTGTCTTTTTTGCAGGGGGGAGGAGAAACCACAGGCTCCTCTCATTTTGAACTTTCTGAAAACCAGCGCCATCGAGCGAATCCTTTCGAATTCGATCTACCGCAAAGCCGCCAAGGTAGCAAAGGAACGCGAAGCTGTGGTAAATGGAGTATTTAGGTTCGAGCGAAACGCGGAGGCGCTGAGGCCGCGGAGAGAAACGCTGAGTTTTACTTTCATCTTCGCGAACCACTCCGCTGCCACAGCGCCTCCGCGTTTCGCTTCACTTAAAAACCCTTCATCGTCCCGGCTCTGCGTTCCTTCGCGACCTTGGCGGCTTTGCGGTAAAAATCCAATTCGCAGCAAAGACAGGAGAAATTCAAGGAACACGGCGACCTCAATAACGAGGTAGCCCTGAGTGAAACCAAAAGTGGCGCATCGATTCATTGCGGCGGGACGCCGCAACTACTATCTGTGGGCGTTGCGAATTCAAGCCGGTGGGGACACCGGCGGTCCTTTCCCTCCTTATCCTATGGAAGAGTTTCACGAGCACCCGATTACCGATGAACTGGATTTGCACACCTTCCGGCCTTCGGAAATCGGCGAGCTGCTGCCGGAGTATTTCCGCGAATGTCTCGAACGCGGGATTTTCACGGTGCGGGTGATTCACGGCAAAGGCACGGGAACTTTGCGGGAAGGCGTTCACCGGTGTCTGGAAAAACTGCCGGAGGTGGATTCGTTCCAGTATCCGGCCGGGGAACGCAGCGGTTCGTGGGGAGCGACGTGGGTGTTTTTGAGGAGGAAGGAAGAGCCGACGTGAACGCGGCGGTCCTACCGGGCATGGGTTGCGCGGCGGCGTTGGAGGAAGAGATCGATGCCATCGACGATGGCGATCCAGCTTGCCTCGATGATGCTGTCGGAAACCCCGACGGTGCCCCAACTGTTTTCGCCGTCGGTCGAAACGATGAGCACCCGGGTTTTCGCGGCGGTGGCATCGTGACCATCGAGGATGCGCACCTTGTAATCGACGAGGGAGACTTCGGAAATCTCCGGATAGAAGGGCAGCAGGGCCTTGCGCAGTGCGAGGTCGAGCGCGTTCACCACGCCGTGGCCTTCGGCGACGGTGAGTTCGAGAGTGCCGTCGACGTTGAGCTTGACGATCGATTCGCAGACCGGGCGGTGGCCGTCGCGGTATTGGCGGAAGGTCGTGTGATACTCGGTGATTTCGAAGGATTTCACGTAATGGCCGAGTTCGCGGCGCAGAAGAAGCTCCAGTGAACCTCCGGCGGCTTCATAGGAATAGCCTTCGTTTTCACGCTCCTTGATGGTCTGGAGAATCGCGGTGGCGACGGAAGATCCTTTTTCCAGCGGCATGCCGAGTTGCTCGGCCTTGATGAGAATGTTCGATTGGCCGCTGAGTTCGGAAACGAGGATGTTCTGGGTGTTGCCGACGCTGGCCGGCTGGATGTGCTCGTAGGTTCGGGCGAGCTTCTGCACGGCGTTGACGTGCATGCCCCCCTTGTGGGCGAAGGCGGTGCGGCCGACGAAGGGTGCGCGGGCGAAGTGCGGATTGTTCGAAACGTCGTCTACGAAATAGGAGAGCTCGCGGAGGTTTTCGAGCTGGGGGACCACGGAGATGCCCATTTTGAGCTGCAGAATGGGGATGACGGAGGTCAGGTTGCAGTTTCCGGTGCGTTCGCCGTAGCCATTGATGGTGCCCTGGATCTGGACGGCTCCGGATGAAACGGCGGCGATGGCGTTGGCCACGGCGAGCTCGCAGTCGTTGTGCGTGTGCGCGCCCACAGCGGTGCCGGGGATGCGTTCGCGGACGATGCGGACGATTTCCGCCACTTCATGGGGAAGTGTGCCGCCGTTGGTGTCGCAGAGGACGAGACAGGCTGCTCCGCCGGTGGCGGCGGCTTCGAGAGTGGCGAGCGCGTGCTCGGGAGATGCCTTGTAGCCGTCGAAGAAATGCTCGGCATCGTAGATCACCTCGCGACCGTGTTTGGCGAGGTAAGCGACGGTGTCGTGGATCATCGCACGGTTTTCTTCGACGGTGGTGCGCAGGACTTCGGTCACGTGAAGTTCCCAGCTTTTTCCGAAAATGGTCACGACCGGCGTTTCCGCTTCCAGTAGCAGGCGGACCTGGGGATCGTCCTCCACGACGATATTCGCCCGGCGGGTGGAGCCGAAGGCGGCGAGCTTCGCGTGTTTCAGATTGAGTTTCTTCGCCTCGCGGAAAAATTCCACGTCCTTCGGATTCGAGCCCGGCCATCCGCCTTCGATGTAATGCACGCCGAAATCGTCCAGCCGCTTGGCGATTCGCAGTTTATCGAGTCCGGATAACTGGAAGCCTTCTCCCTGGGTGCCGTCACGCAGGGTCGTGTCATAGAGAAATACGGAGGTCGCGCTCATCGCTGGGGGCGCGGAGAGTATGCCGCCCGCGGGAAATGGGCAAGGGAAGGATTTGGCGTCGTCCCCATTCGGTTGTTCGCTCGTTTCCACTTCGTGGTCTCAGTCGAGACACCAGCTCATGCGTCGGGCGAAATCGGTCTGGAATCGGGGACGCCAGCGGGAGACCGTGGTACGGGGTTCGGTGACGGACATGTCCAGCCACCAGCCATCCGGGCTTTTTTCGAACTGCCCGCCCCAGCCGGGTTTGCCGGGGTCGTCCGGGGCGTTGCCGCCCAGCGGGAGGAAGAAAAACCAGGAAGGCGTGTCTCCTTCCTTCATGCAGCCGTGGGGGTTCGGCGCGGTCCATGTTTTGAGCGGGTAGAGCGCGCCCAACGGCCCCTTGGTTTTCACGTTTGTCGTGATCCAGTCGAGCGAGGTCAACGATTCGTCGCCGCCGAGATACATGCCGCGATAGGTGGCAACTCTCTTGTCCGTGCCGCGGGGGGAAGCGGAGAGAACGTAACGCATGCCGGGAAATTCCCGTCTCATCCAGGAAGCGAGGCCATCCTGGTCCATGACGTCGTATACCCGGAAACGCCGAACGAATTCGGCCAATCCCTCGTCTCCACGATCGTGCTTCACCCGCCAGAGCGCCTGGGCGAGATCGGTTTGGCCTCCCCAGATGGAGATATTCAGCGGCTGCCGGGCGGAACCGGCATCCACCCGCTCGATGATCCAGCGGGATCCTTCCGTATCGTGTTCTTCGCCGATATGGGTAAGGCCACGCAAGGGATTGCCGGATTTGATTTTTCGCATCAATTCTTCCGTGGCGGGCCACCCTTGCGCGTGTTTTAGCAGATTCGGCCGCACCTTGTCGTAGGCGGTGACGATTTCACGGATCAGATCCGGCCGGGTGGTGGGATTTTTCAATTCGCCCGGAGTTCCCGCTGAACTGGCGATCAACCCTTCGATCTGGAATTCGTTGGCGTAAACCATCAGGCGCACCATCGATTGCTGATCGTCCGGGTCACCGCCGATGTCGGTGAGTACGCAAAGGCGGGGAAGTTCCACCGCCGTGGCCGTGGCGAGCGTCAGACAGAGGAGTGTGATAGAACGAAAGAGCGACATGGGAATTGATCGGTTTGATGCTCACTTCGCCAGAGTGGCGCTCATCAATCCGATAATGATTTCATTGGAAAGTGCCCGAACCGTGAAGGATTGGAGTGTCTTGTCCGGGGAAAGCGGCAGATCGAGCACGGTGCCGGCTCCGCCTTCAATGATCTTGCCACGGCGCTTGAGATCTTTGGTTTCGAGCACCCGGATCTTGCCGGTTTTCAGATCCACGCGGGGTGGCACGGGGTCGGGGCGTTTGAAGGCGAAATCGTCGATTTCGTAATCCTGATCGATAGGCCACCAGTTGATCGGGTTATGCAGAGGGAGGCGTTCGGTGGAGCCGTCGGTATAGGTGACGATGATCTCGCCGTTATCGACGCGGCTGTTCATGGAATTGGTGGACCCGGCCAAGAACAGATAGAGGTGGGATGCCTTGCCTTCGAGAGGCACGGTGATTTCGTCCGGGTGATTGTCCCACAGGGAAACGAAGGCGACGTTTTTCGTGTCGCCGCTGCCGGGTGTGCGCAGCGGAATGCCTTGTGGCAAGGTCACGGTGCCATCGTTTTTATCGGCCAAGGCGCGGAGCCCGGTATCATCCACATCGAAACCGTCCTGCGGATGGCACCAGGTGCCGTAGCCGTTTTTCGCGACGGACAGTGAGGGGAAGGGAGCCCGGGGCGAGAGGTATTCGTTTTTGAAGATTTGGGTGATCCGGTCGTTGAACTTGTCCGTGAGATCGAGCGGCTGCCATTGGGTGTCGGCGGGTGCCTTGAGTTTCCAGTTCGTCGCGAGGCCGGTGACGGATTTTCCGTCGGCGAGCTGATGCACGATCCGGTTCGTTCCGGGAAGCAGGCCTTCCGTGACGGTCGCTTCCGTGGATTTTCCGTGATCGGTCACAGTGTAGGCGAGGCGGGTGTCATCCTGTTTTTCGGAGGTGACGATTTCCGTTTCCCTGGCGATGTCGAACTCGATCGGCAGCCACCAGTTCGCGTCACCTTGTTTCACTTCCACGAAGGAGGTGCGGGCTCCGTGGATACCGCTCGCGGTGCCGGTGACCGAGCTGGAGCCGGTGCCGGAGGAAGCGGAAAAGGTGTTCTGGGGATCGAGGATTCGGGTCGCGGTCGCGGGCGCGACAGATTGCGTCACTTCGCGATGCGGATAGGTCGCCGGATGGGCTTTCGTCACGGCGGGCGCTTCTCCGCTCCATTTGACGACGATTTCATTTCTCGCCTGCGAGGTGGCCGTGATTTCCACTCGCGGTACGCCGATGGAATCTTCGAGGAATTTCCAGGTGGCGGGCTGGCCGTTCACGGTGACGCTTTCGAGGCGATCCCCCCGCGCGGGGATTTGAAGCCGGAGCGTAAGCGCTTTCGGGAAACGCGCTTCGAAGGTGTAGCTGTCCGAGCGTTCCTGGCGGGAAAATTCGTAGCTGAGATCCGGGTGGTTGAATTTCGCGCTGTCCCATGAATCCGGAAAACCGGGATGGACGACAAGCTCGCCGGCGAGGCTGTCCGGCCGGACTCCGAAGAGTCCTTCGACGAAGGCGCGGCCCACTACGCCGATGCTGTCGGCGAAGTCGCGCTGGGATTCGCCCCGGGCCATGTCGTATTTGGTGACCATGCCGATGTTACCGGGGCATTCGCCGCTGAACATCGTGTCGATGAGGATGCCTTTGAAGAGGCGGAACGCCTTGTCGGCGCGATTCGCCTGCCAGTAGGCGAGGGCGGTGTGGGCGTTTTCTGCCACGGCGACGTTGTTGGTGGACCAGGCGTAAGGCATCCAGTCGGTGGTGGGCAGAACGAACAATCCTTCATCGGGAATCCCGGGGCCGCAGACCGGGATGTGAGTTCCGGCGTCCACCCGGCGGCTCATCTGCCAGGCTTCGGTCGCTGTTGGAACGTTGGAGTCGAGTGTGTGATAGAAGGTCCAGAGGGCGGGAGATTTGCGCGTGCGCCGATGGCCGAGCCAGTCCTTGGCTTCGGCGAACCAGCCTTCTTGCGGGAGCCAGAGGTGTTTGCGCATCGCTTCGCCGATGAGCTTGGCTTCCTGTTCGTAAGGTGCCGGATCTTTGCCGATGGCCTTCGCGACGCGCGCGGCGAGGGTGTTGTGATAGAAGTTGTAGGAACTGGAGTGAGTCACGCCGCCGCCGGAATACCAGAGGTCGTCACTCGCCCAGACGCAGCAATATCCTTCGTAAAGCGGAAGGTTGTCGGAGTCGAAGACGCGGCGGAACATGCGTTGTTCCCAAGCGAGGTGGCGCTCGATGGCCGGCCATACTTTGCGGGCGTAGTCGAGATCGCCGGTCCAGAGAATGTGCCGGAAGAGGGCGTCGATGAACACGAGGTTCATGTCGTAATGGCTGCCCGCCATGTCGCCGTTGCTGTTGATGGCGTTTTCCCAGCGGGTGAGATTCCCGTCCTCGTCGGCCGGAGGAAATTTTTCCGGGATCGGCTTGGTGTTTTGATTCTTGATCCAGCGGTCGAAGAAACGAACAGAACGATCATGCAGACCGAGCGCGGTGCCGATGTAGTCGCCGCGCCAACCGAGCAGGAGGACACGCCAGGCGACGGCGCCGTGTTGCCACGCACCGGCCTTGTTGTCCCATACGCCGTCGGCGGCGGGCCCGATGGCGGCCGCGGCGGCGTTGATGAAAGGATCGGGGGTTTCGACCTGGAGGACGTTCGCCGCTTGCTGGCGTTGTTTTTCCGCCGTCTCGAAGTTCGCCGCGAAATCCGCCGATGGGGACGGTGTGTCGTGCGGGCTGCGCACTTCCACGAAGACGGGAGTTCCGGGCTTCAACGGGGTTTTGCCGACCGCGATCGGGGCTTCCGCGTCCGGGAGGTGGGCGGACAGCAATTTGGCGGGGGAATCCCAATCGGCGGCGTTCCCGACCTGCATCGCGAAGGCGGGGGAGGTGGCGACGGCCAGTGACCCGACTTTTTCTTTTTTAAGGACCGCTTCCCCGTCTTTCACTTCGACGGTGCTTCCGCGCGCGGCTCCCGGGCGGAATTTGAAGAAATCGCCGAGCGACATGGCCTCCGTTCCGAGATCGCCATCGCGGCGGCCCCGCCTGCCGTCTCCGGCTCCTACGGCGATGACCAGTTCCACATTGTCCGCGGTGCCTTCCAGTTCCGCCTTTAGGATCGCGACGTCGGAGGTTTTGGAAGGAATGAGAGTGAGGTGGAGTTTGGCACCGCCGAGCGCGGGATCGCTCACTTCGTAAACCATCGATCCGGGGCGATAGCGGGAGACGATTTTTTCCGCGTCGATGGACCATTTGATCTGGTCTCCGACCTTGAAGCCGACGCGGAGGTTACCGCCACGGCGATTCTTCGCCAGATAAAACGCGGCTTCCGGTTTATCTCCCGCTTCCACGCGAAAACCCGAGCCGGAACTGTAGAGCGAGCGATTGAACGATTCCGGACCGTTTTCGATCAGAAAGTCCGTCCCGTCCGGTTGATAGCGCAAGGAGCGTTCGATATTGCTTTCCAGGATCGGCCCGGAAAGCGGATTTTCGAAACGGTGGGTGTAGATGTGGCTGGGAGGAGCGGCCACGGCGGTGAAGCCGGAAGCCGCGATAGCGGCGGAGCAAAGGAAGGTTATACGCATGGCAAGTCGGGTTTGAAGGAGATCGGGATTGCGAAAATACGGAGTGATTATTGTTTTTCCCCGGTTGGTTCCAGGCGTTGGAGGGTGACACTCATAAGGCCGACAATGACTTCATTGGAAAGTGCGCGGATGGCGAGGGATTGCAGATCCTTCGAGGGATCGAGCGGCAGGTTCAGCACGGTGGCGGCACCGCCGTCGATCATGATATTCGGGCCCTTGGAAAGATCCTGGCGGGTGGGAATGCGGATTTTACCGGTTTTCAGATCCACGCGGGGAGGGATGGCGGCCTCGTAGCGGAAGGCGTAATCGTCGATCACGTAGTCCTGGTCGATCGGCCACCAGGTGGTCGGATTGTGCAGCGGCAGGCGGGAGGTGGTGCCGTCGGTGTATGTCACGACCGCTTCGGCGTTGTCGATGCGGCTTTGCATCGGGTTGGTGGAGCCTGTCATGAGCAGGTAGACGCGGGCCGCTTTACCCGCCAGCGGGACGGAAACTTCGGTCGGGTAATTGTCCCAGATCGAGACGAAGGCGATGTTTTTCGCATCGGCCGCGCCGGGGGTTTTCAGTGCCAGGCCGTTCGGCAGGACGATGCGGTCCTGGTTTTGCGCGGCTTGGGAGCGAATGCCGGAATCGTCGACCTCGAAGGTGATCCGTGGGTAGCACCAGTTGCCGTAGCCGTGTTTCGGCATCGAAAGGGAGGCGAATGGGGAACGCGGGGAAACGTAATCGTTCTGGAAGATCTGGGTGACCTTGTCGTTGAACACGCCTCCGAGATCGACGAGGTGGGTTTCGCCGCCGACCTGCTTGGCCCAATCGACCGGGTGGCTTTCGCCTTTCGGAAGGGGCGGGGCGGGAACGAGTTCCGGCTCGGCCGGTTGATCGCCCTGCCAGGCGATGGAGACTTCGAAGCCGTTGCCCGCCGAAGCGGTGATGGTGGCGCGCGGGGTGTCCGAGGCGTCGTCGATGGTCCACTTGGCGGGTTGTCCGTTGACGGTGACGCTCGCGATGTCATTTCTCAACGCGGCGGCTTCCAAGCGCAGGCGCATGGGTTTCGCGAATTTCGGGCGGACGGAGTAGACTTCGGTCAGGCCGCCGCGTTTGAAGCCGAGTTCGAGGTCCGGATGGCGGAGGGAGGCGCGGTCCCAGTCCGCGGGGAAGCCCGGGCGGATCAGGAGTTCCCCGGACAGGGCGTCGGGTGTGATGCCGAACAATCCTTCGATCAGGGTGCGGGAGGCGATCCCGACGGCATCCCCGAAGTCGCGATAGCGCTCGCCGGTACCCATGTCGTAGCGGGTGGTCATGTTGGCGTTCCCGGGGCAGGTTCCCATGAACATGCTGTCGAGAATGGCGCCCTTGAAAAGTTCGAAGGCGGTCTTTGTCCGGCCTGCCTGCCAGTAGGCGAGCGAGGTATGCACGGACTCGGCCATGACCACGTTGTTGATGGACCAGGAGTATGGCATCCAGTTGCTGGACGGGATGGTGAAATAATTCCGGTCATTCGGAACGCCCGGGCCTTTGATCGGAATGTGGGCGAGGTGGGTGTCCACATAGCGCATCATTTGCGAGGCTTCGGCGGTGGAGGGGACTTCGGAATCGAGAGTGTGATAGAAGGTGGCGAGCATGGGCGAATCGTGCGTCCGTTGCAGGCCGATCCAGTCCTTGTATTCGGCGAACCAGCCGTGATCCTTCAGCCAGAGGTGTTCGCGGATGCCTTTCGCGATGAGTTCCGCTTCGCGCTCATAGGGTGAAGGATCCTTGCCGAGAAGGGCGGCCAGCTTAGCGGCGATTTTGTTATGATAGAAATTGTAGGCGGTCGAGTGGGTCGTGCCGCCTCCGTTGTAGGCCAGGTCGTCACTGCCCCAGATGCAGCAGTAGCCTTCGTAGAGCGGGAGTTTTTCGCCGTTGGATCCGGTGAATTCCCGGCGGAAAAGCCGTTGTTCCCATTCGAAATGGCGTTCCACGACCGGCCACATGCGTTTCGCGAACTCGAGGTCGCCGGTCCAGAGCAGGTGGCGGAAGAGCGCGTCGATGTAGACGAGGTTCATGTCGTAGGCGGCGCTGCCGGTGGGGCGGAACATGCCGCTGTTCATGAGGGAGGATTGGGAACGGGCCAGGTTCCATTTTTCGTCGGGTCCGACTTTGGTGGTGGCGGGGGAGGTGAGTTGTCGTTTCGCCCAGTAGGTAAAGTGAGCCTGGGAGCGATCGTGCCAGCCGAGGGCATGACCGGCGTAGGGGCCGCGCCATCCCAGATAGGGGGCGCGCCAGGCGACCGCGCCGTGAAGCCAGGACTGGGACTTGTCTCCGTCCCAAATGCCGTCAGCCGCGACGCAGAGCGCCGAGGCGGCGGCGTTGATGAAGGGGTCCGGGGTATCGACCACGATTTTTTCAGCGATGCTGGCGCGTTTTTTTTCCGCGGCTTCGAATTCCGCGGTCAGGTCCGACGGTTGCGTTTTCTTCGCGGAGGAGCCGGGGGGCTGGCGCTTGAGGGCGAGATAGACGGGCTCGCGGGAGGAGAGGGCGCGGGTGGCGACGAGGACGGGCGTGGTAGTGGAGCCGTGTCTGGAAGCGATCAGTTCGTCCAGGGAGTTCCATTTTTCCGCGTTGCCCAGGGCGAGTTCGGAGTCGGACGAAAGGGTTCCGGCGACGGGATCGTTCTTGGATTCCAGGAGGAAGGTGGATTTGTCGATGGTGTATCGGTTGTCTTTGCAGTGGCCGGGCTTGAGTTGCCACCATTGGCTGACGGGGACGGATTCGGCGGCGAGGTCCACGTTGGTCCGTCCCTTGTCTCCGTTGGCTCCGCCGAACGCGGCGATCAGGTTGACGCCTTTCGCATTTGAACTGTCGACCTTTACCACCAGTCCTTCTTCATCGGCGCATCCGAGAGCGGTTAGCCGGATCGTTTCGTTGTCCAGTAATGCGTCGCGGATTTCGTAAATCATGCCGCCAGGCCGGTAGCGGGCGACGACGTGATCGGCCTCGTGCAGCCATTTCGACTTCTGTCCTACCTGGATTCCCAGCCGCAGGACGCCGCCACGGCGCGGCAGGTAAAGTCCGAATTCCGGTTTGTCCCCGGCATCGATCCGGAAGGGGCTGTTGGTTCCGTAGAGCGAGCGATTGAAGGATTCCTCGCCATTTTCAATCACGAAGTCGGTGCCTTCGGGCCGGTACCGCAAGGGGCGTTCGATGTCGGACTCGAACAGTGTCTTGGCATGGGGATTGACCGCGCGATTGTCGTCGACGACGGTCGAGAAAGGTTTGTTGGAGTTCGCCGCGGCCGCCGCCAACGGGAGGGTCGAAACGGTGGAGAGGAAAAGGAGGTGTTGGATCATGTCGATCGGTTGTTGGGAATTCAGCGTTGGGCGGAATGAGGAATTGGGAAATGCGGTTCCGAATTGGCGGTGAATGGCTATTTTCTCCTACGGATGGGGAATCGATCAAATTGCTTCATCCCTGATTTTAGGCCAATTCGGGTGAAGAATTTCTTTTGAAACCGAAATCTTTCATCAAAGATCCCAAAAAATGAGCCGACGTCAGCCATTCCGTCATGCCTTGCCGGTGAGCGCCGCCTTGTTCCGGACTCCACTTTATCTGACCCACGCGGGTCGTGAAATCGTGAAACCGGGCGAGCCGTATCCGCAGGCGGACGCACCGTTTTTTACCTTCGAATGGTGGGAAGGCCGGACGTTGCCGGAGTTCTGCATGGGAATGCTGATGGCCGGGCAAGGCATCCTGCAAACGTCCGATTCCCAGCGATCACTGAAAACCGGAGATGTCTTTCTGGTGCGCCCGGGCGAGTGGCACCGCCACCGTCCATTGCCAGCGAAGGGTTGGGAGTGCATGTGGATTCATTTCGATGGAGACGAACCGTTACGCTGGCTGCGCGAAGAGGCGTTCCGGTTGAATGGAAATCTCCTGACCGTCGATAACCGCGGCCTTTTTCGTGCGCAGTTCGAGCATCTGTTGGCGTGCGTGCACCGCGATCCGTCGGTCAACACGCCGAATTATTCCCGGCAGGCGATGGGGCTGCTGTCGCACGTTTTGATGGATCAGCCTGCGGAGCCGGCGACGGACGTCGTGGAGATCGAGGATGCGGCGGTGAAGGCGGCGGTGGAGTTTATCTGGAATTTCAGCCACGGCGTCGTGGATGTTCCCCACGTGGCCCGTCATTTGGGCATGGCCCGGCGGACGCTGGACCGGAAATTCAAGACGGTCACCGGCAAAACCGTGCTGGAGGAAATCCAGCATTGCCGCATCACTCGGGCGGTGCGGCTGCTGAGGGAAACGACGATTCCGATCAAACACATCGTCCATCGAGCCGGATTCCGCAGTGCGGAACATCTCCGCGTCACTTTCCAGCAAACGTTCGGAAAATCTCCCGAAGCGTATCGCATGGGAGCCGGGGGGATTTGACGAACCCGGTTATGATTCCCAGAGGATTGAATGGCTGTTGCGGCAGGGACCCGGCATTGGCGAATGAGGTCGTTCATCAAACAATTTTCCTCCTGGCATTCTTCATGGAATTTCGGGAACGCCGCGAAACAGGCAGCATGCATGTTTCATGATGCAAATCACGCCATCAGAGGAAATGTGCCGGAGTTCAGAGTCTTGATCGTCAATGGGATCGAAAGTGGCCTCCGGTTTGCGGAGAGGAGGGAGTCAACCCCATTCAGCTATGGCCGAACTCAAAAACATCACAGACTTGCTGGTCCACAGCATCAAGGACCTTTACAGCGCGGAAACCCAACTCGTGAAGGCGTTGCCGAAAATGGCGAAAGCAGCCAACGATCCGGCTCTCCGGGAAGCGTTCGAGACTCATCTCGAAGAGACCAAGATTCATGTGGAACGACTGGAGGAAATCGCTTCGATTCTGGAGATCACGCCGAGGGGTGTTTCCTGCAAGGCGATGAAAGGTCTGGTCGAGGAAGGAGAAGAGGAAATCGGAGCGAAAGGCGAGCCTTCGGTGAAGGATCTCGCGTTGATCGCGGCGGCCCAGAAGGTCGAACATTACGAAATCTCCGGTTACGGCTCGGCCCGTGCCCTGGCGGAAGCGCTGGGTCACGATGAGATCGTCGGAATCCTCCAGGCGACACTCGATGAGGAGGGGAAAGCGGATCATCTGCTGACCGACTTGGCGGAGGGAGTGATGGAGTCGCTCGACGAGTCAGCCGCGGTGTGATGGAGGGATAAGGTTAAGGATCAGGTGCCGGATTTAGCGCGGTTGCCTTCCCCGGATTGTTCCGCTTGATTTTCAAACGGTTCCATAGCAAAGGGCGATGGCGGACGTTCCCCCAGATTCGGAGGACCGATAATTGATAAAAGCTGAGCACTCATTGATAGCTTCATAGATCTCGGGGCAACGAGTTTTCAGGGTCGTCATACCCCTAAGTTCAAGACGTAAGCAGCTTCCATCTACGATGAAATCCTCCATGCAGTCGATCCATGCATTCATATTCCGCCCATAGTAGGAGGGAAAATCAAACGACTGGGCAAATAGATCGTGGAAAGAATCCCATCCGGTGACCGTTGTTAGATCAATTATGGTGCTCTTCATGTGTTTACCGGATGTTGAATCGCGGATTTCCATCGCTTTTCGGGCAGGGCCGACGTGGAGGTCGGCGGTCCTTCTATAGCACGGCTTTGGCGATGTAGGAAAACTCCTTACGCTGGAAATCGGTCGGAGTGACGTTGTAAAAGATCTGGAAATCCCGGGAGAGCATTTTGGAGGAGGAAAAACCGAGTTCGATGGCGACGTTTTTGATGGCCGTGCCTTCGCGCAGCAGGGTGCGTGCGGCGACCATGCGTTCCTGCCGCAGCCATTCTCCGGGGCTGATGCCGAGGCCTTGTTCGAAAATCCGGCGGAGATGACGCTCGGAAATCCCGATGAGATCGCACAGGGCCGCGGTCCGGTATCCCGCTTTCCTTGCCACCTGGGACAGGGAAAGGGGCAACGGTTCCCGGGCCAGCAGGACAAGGAACCTGCCGTCCCGGTGAACGATTTCTACATCTCGACGCTTCACTTGATGAATGGATCTCCGGCGGCGGAGATAACATTCGTTCGAAGACAGGTCAATTTGATTTACTAATCTATTATGGGAAGTTGACGATCAGCCGGATTGGTAAATGAACCGATCTTAAATCAAGCCAAGAGCGGCAGAGATAAGCATTTCATCGTCAAGAAGCCACTTGGCGGTTTCGGAGCCGGGCTCGGTGATTTTCGCGGTGACGCCGGGGGTGATTTCGAGGGTGAGTCCTTCGCCGCGGACGCGCCGGATGGTGCCTCCGGCATCATAAACGGCCATGAATGCCGCCAGAAGCTGGACGGCGTGCTGAGTGGCGGAGGGGTCCTCACTGCGTCCCAGCAGGGTGTCGAGAAGAGCGGGGGTGGGATCGGAGGCGGCGATGATGCGATTTTGCTCAAGGCTCAAGCCGGAGGCGCCTGCCTGGGTCAGGATATTGGCGAGCGATTGAAGGCGGGCGTCGAGGCCGGAAGTGGCGAGGGCGGTGGGAAGGGCGGATTCGAGCGCGGTTGAGAGGGCGAGCTGGCGTGCGTGGACGCTGCCCCATTCCGGGGAGCGGAGATCGGCTTCCTGGCTTGCCTCGGTTTTGCGACCGGCGATGCCGACGCGGAGGAAGGAGGCGACGGCTTCTCCCGCCCGCTGGGACTGGATTTTCGCGCAGACCGGGACGAGGGCGAAGGAGGCGAGGCGGCTGGCGAGGAGGACATTACCCATGGCCTGCATTTTCGCGCCGAGCAGGGCGTCGCGCTCGCGCTTCACCGTGAAGAATTCCATCGCGCGGCGGAGGGTGATTTCGAGCTGCGGGACGTCCCAGGGCTTGGTCATGTAGCGGAAAATCCCTCCCTGGTTGACGGAGCCGATGGCGGCGTCGATGTCCGAATAGGCGGTGGAAAGGATCTTGATGATGTCCGGATACTGGGCGGCGATCTTGGAGAGGAAGCCGACACCGGTTTCGTTCGGCATGCGCTGGTCGGTGACGATGATGCCGATTTCATCCGCGTGCTGGCGGAAAACCTCGAGTGCCTGGATTCCGTCTTCCGCTTCGAGGATGCGGAATTTTTCCCCGAACAGACGGCGGAAGTATTTGCGGGTGTTGGCTTCGTCATCCACAAAGAGGATGGCATACCGCTGGTAGTCGTAGGCGTCGATGTCTTGGCTCATGGTTTGCGAAAAGTTGGAGTGAAGCGGAGGACGGAATTAGGCGGATTGGGCGAGTTCGGGGCCGGTGTCCGAGTCGTAGGAAACGGCAGGGAAAATGATGTTGAAGCGGGTGTATTCGCCGGGGTGGCTGTCCACGTCGACGATGGCTTTGTGGTTCTGAAGAATCTGATGGGTGATGGATAGTCCGAGACCCATTCCTTTGCCAACGTCTTTCGATGTGAAAAAAGGATCGAAGATTTTTTGCAGGTTTTCCGGGGGAATTCCAATTCCGTTATCGCGTACGGTGACCTGCCAGCCGCTGCCGGAGGGTTCGAGCCGGACGTCGATCTTTCCGGGAGGGCCTCCGCATTCCTCGATGCGGAGGTGAATGGCGTCGATGCTGTTCTGGAAGAGGTTGATGAAGACCTGGACGAGCTGGTTGCCATTGCCGCTGATGAGGGCGTTCGGCGGGCCGGTGAGGTTGAATTCGATGGTTTTGCCGATCTGGTGGCCGATCATGCGGCGGGAGCGGGCGAGCACTTCGGCGAGGTCGGTATCGGCATTGAGGCTGGAGCCTTCGCGGGTGAACTGGCGGAGATCGAGCACGATCTGGGCGACGCGATCGACGCCTTCCCGGATGTCCTTGAGGATGTCTTCGAAATCGGCGTGTTCGGACTCGGGGAGGGAACGGGTGAAGGTGGCGAGGGTGTGGAGGCCGACGCTGGCGTAGTTGAGCGGGTTGTTGATTTCGTGGATGATACCGGCGCTCATGCGGCCGAGGGCGGAGAGTTTTTCGTTCCGGACCATCAGGACCTCGTTTTCCTTGATCTGCTCAAGGGCGGCGTTGAGCTCGGAATTGAGGTCCGCCATTTCGCGGCGGATGCGGGCCATGACGATCTGGTTGTGAAGGCGGAGGCCGAGTTCGGCGGTGGAGAAGGGCTTGGTGAGGAAGTCGTTGGCACCGGCTTCGAGGGCGGAGAGCTTGGTTTTTTCGTCGGCGCGGGCGGTGAGGATGATGACGGCGGTGCCGCGGGTGGAGTGGTTTTCGCGGATGCGGCGGCAGACTTCGACTCCGTCCATCTCGGGCATCATGTGATCGAGCAGGGCGAGCTGGGGGTGTTGCAGGCGGCAGAGTTCGAGGGCTTCGGCACCGTCGGAGGCTTCGATGACATCGACATCCTCGATCTGCATGCGGAGGAAACGGCGAATGTCCGGTTCGTCGTCCGCGATGAGGACGAGAGGGCGGGCGGTGCTGGGGCGGGTGCCGATGTAGGGTGTGGAGGCGGGCCCGCGCGAGATGGGGGCGGATGTGGGATGGGCCTGGATTTTTCCGGGAATGGACATGGCCGCCTTGCGATGCAGGTCGGCGATTTTTCCTCCGCTTTTGAGGGAGTCTTCTTCGTCCGGAGCGGGAAGGGTGATGAGATCGGCGGCGATTTCAGCGGGAAGGGTGACGGTGAATTTGGTGCCGTAGCCGATGCGGCTCTCGACGGTGACGGTGCCGCCCATGGCTTCGCTGAGGCTGCGCACGAGGGCGAGGCCGATGCCGGCTCCCTGGAATTTCCGGGTGGAGGAGGTGTCGACCTGCCAGAAGCGTTCGAAGATGCGGGGCAGGACTTCCGGCGGGATGCCGACGCCGGTGTCCTCTACGCTGAAGGTCAATTGGTCGTCGGCGTGGTCGAGCTTCACTTCGATGCTGCCGCCGGAGGGGGTGAATTTGATGGCATTGATGACGAGGTTGAGCAGGATTTTGTCGAAGCGGTCCCGGTCCAGCAGGATGTTCCGGGCGTCGGTTCTGGTTTCCCAGAGCAGGGCGACCTTGTCCTGTTCGGCGAGGTGGCGCAGGGAGCGGAGAAGCCCGTCGACGTGCGCTTCGAGGTCGGTGGGTTGGCGGTTGATGTCGGCGTGGCCGGTATCGAAGCGGACGAGATCGAGGAGGTCGTCGATGAGCTTGAGGAGGCGAAGTCCGTTTTGCTCCAGCATGCCGGTCATTTCATGCAGCATGGGGTCGTTGCTTTGCCGGGTGAGGATGGATTTCAGCCGCTCGGTGATGCCGAGCATGATGGTGAGAGGGGTGCGGAGCTCGTGGCTGATGTTGGCGAAGAAGCGGGTTTTGGCTTCGTCGAGCTCGCTGAGCTGGCGGTTCTGGGATTCGAGCAGTTCGCGGGAGCGCTCGACTTCGGTGCGCAGGACGTATTCGCGGAAGCGGAGGTTTTCGTAGAAATAACTTCCGGCGATCACGAACACGGAGGTGACGAAAAGGAAGTAGCTGTTATTGAAAATGAGGTGGAAGTGGGCGTCGCTGGCGGACAGCAGGATACTCGCCGCATAACAGACGAAGCAGAAGAGCGTCATCTTCAGGGATCTGACGAAGTTCCAGCGCAGCAGCAGGGAGAGGCCGAAGAGAATGAGACACAGGCCGGCGTAGTAGGTGGAGTCCCCGCCGCCGGTGTCGTAGATCATGTAACAGATCGCGAACAGCGGGATGATGGCGATCCCGAGTGAAATGCGGCTCCCGGTTTTTTTCGCTCTCATTTTCGCGGAGAGCTGGAGGAAAATGACCGACAGCAGGATGGTACTGATGAGGCGGATGATGAAGAACTTGAACAGCTTCTCGGGATGAACGACGAGATCGAGGGTGAAGCCCGCCAGCATGAAAATGGCGGCAAGCAGGGCCGCGCGCCGCGCGTTTTCCACGGCGAGCATCTGCTCGGACTCACGGAAGGACTGGCGCAATCGCGCTTCGTCTTCCCGCATGGACATGTCGGCTTCAGCCATTGGCTCGTTCGATTTCCAGGAAGAGATTCACGCCGGTCTGGTCTTCTTTCACTTCCACGCGACTGGTGGGGAAGCCTTCGGGGACGAGGTCATGCATTTCCTCTTCGTTGCGATAGATGAGGTTCCATTCCATGACGTATTCCATCCAGGCCTTGCGCGGGTTGCTGTCGGCGACGTTGGTGACGATGACGATGCCACCGGGTTTCACCATGGTGCAGAA
>JASGEP010000047.1:0-13737 GCA_047606285.1 Luteolibacter sp.
CGCCGACGTTCACGTCGGCTCAATCTACGCAAGCCGACGTGAACGTCGGCGCTCCCCTTATTTTCCGCTCAAAGTCACCCGCGCGGTCGCCAGTACCCCTTGAGGCCCCGTCACCGATCCATCGATCTGCACCAGCCCGCCCATCCGGCCTTCGACCCTGGCCGTAATTTCCAGCGTTTCACCCGGCACCGCCGCCCCGAGAATCTTCGCCGCCCGGATTCCAGTCAAACGCACATCCTCCATCGGATGAAGCTCCGGATCGCATTGCGCCACCACTCCGCCAAGCTGGGCGATCGCTTCCAGCAAAATCACCCCCGGCATCATCGGATTCCCCGGAAAATGACCTTCCAGAAACGCCTCGTCGCCTCTCACCCGATACAGCCCCACAGCGGATTTCCCCGGCTCCAATGCCTGCAATTCATCGATAAAACGAAACGACAGACCATGCGGCAGGGATTTCAGCGCTTCCCGGAAAACTTCATTCATGGCCCAAAAAAGTCACTTCCCCGCGCTTCCCGGCAAGCCTGTTCCTCCTGAAAATAGGAATCGACCCCCGCGCCGGTTTTTCTTTTATTCATTCCTCCGCCCCACCGATCCACCCTCCCCGACGTGTCCTTCACTCCCCATGTGTTTGAAACTGCCGCACCTCCGGTTTCCCGGGCAGGTTATTGGCGGAAAACCATCGGCGAATGGCTCGCCATGCTCGGCGGCTTGCTTTACTGGGGAATATTCGGCCTCGGACTGACCCTCGTTTCGATCGTCCTGCTCCTGATCCTCCCGCCCGTCGTCGGTCGCCGGATCGGCCAGAGGCTCATCCATCTGCTGTTCCGGGTTTTCGTCTGTTACCTCAAAATCACCAATCTGGTGCGGGTGGACCTGAGTGACCTCAAATCGCTGCGCAAAAAATCCGAACCCTTCATCGTCGCGCCGAACCACACCTCTCTTTGGGACGCCGTTTTCATCTTTGCCTGCCTGCCGCACGCCGTCTGTGTGATGAAGGAGAGTATTCTCAAAAATCCCGTCCTCGGCGGAGGTGCCCGTCTGGCAGGCTATATCCCGAACGATTCGATCAAGAAAATGATCCGCGCCGCCACCGCCGCCCTGGCGGAAGGCAGCCAACTCCTGCTGTTTCCCGAAGGCACCCGCACCGATGCGGATCAGCGGTGGATCAATCCCTTGAAAGGCGGCTGCGGCATCATCGCCACCCGCACCGGTTGTCCCGTGCAGGTCCTCTTCATCCGCAGCGACACCCGCTTTCTGCAAAAAGGCTGGCCGCTCTGGAAACGTCCGGCCTTTCCCCTTCAGTTGAGTTTCGAGGTCGGCCCCGAGCTGCGTCCTCATTCCGGCGAATCCCCTCAGGACTTCACCCGCCGCCTCCAGGCCGTTTACGAACAGGAGCTCTCCCGCCCCCATCCGCTCCGCCGCCAGCTCGTCACCGGGCACGAAGCCTGAAATTCCTGCGTTGCCCATTCCGATCCGGCCACCTACATCAAGAGGACACATGGCCGCCGTCCGCCCGCTCATCCTCATCCCGAGTTACAACACCGGTCCCATCCTGCGCGGCACGATCGAGTCGGTTATCGATGGTAAGGTCCCCGTCTGGGTCGTGGTCGATGGCTCCACCGATGGCTCGCCCGAAATCCTCCGGGAATTCGAAAACCCATCTCACCCCGACTTTCGCGTCCTTCATCTGCCCGTGAATTCCGGCAAGGGCTCCGCCGTGCTGCACGGCACCAAGGCCGCTCTCGAAGCCGGTTTCACCCACGTCCTGTGCATGGACGCCGACGGACAGCACCCCGCCGCTTCGATCCCCGGCTTCCTCGAAAAATCCGCACACCACCCCGAGGCCGCCATTTTCGGCAGACCGATCTTCGACGACTCTGCACCCGCCATCCGCGTCAACGGCCGGAAAATCTCCAACTTCTGGGTCAACCTGGAAACCCTCGGCTGGGGCATCGACGACTCCCTCTTCGGCATGCGCCTCTATCCAGCCGCAAAACTCGTGCAAGTGCTCGAATCCACCTCCTTCGCCCGGCGTTTCGACTTCGATCCCGAAGTCGCCGTCCGCCTCGCCTGGGCCGGTGTGCCCGTGCTCAACCATCCCACCCCCGTCCGCTACCCGTCCCGCGAAGAAGGCGGCATCTCCCAATTCCGCTACCTCCGCGACAACATCCTGCTCACCTGGATGCACCTGCGGCTGTTCTGCGGATTTCTCGTGCGCCTGCCCATGCTCGCCGCCCGCGGTTCCAATCCACTCGATCTTTACAACCCTCCATCGCATTGAGCACCGCCATCCACGCCCGCATCGCCGCGTTGTATCCGAAGCATTCCCACCGCTACTACACCGCCAGCAAGCTCCGCACCGATCCGCTCTATCAGGCGGTATGGAAAGAACTCCGCGATTCCCACCTGCCCCTCCTTGATCTCGGCTGCGGCCTCGGACTGCTCGCATTCTATCTCCGGGAAAACGGTCTCGATTTCCCCATTCACGGACTCGACTACGACACCGGGAAAATCGTCTGTGCCAATGCCGCGATCCCACGCTCCGGCTTCTCCCATCTCAGCTTCAGCCACCACGACGCCCGCGAAGGCCTCCCGGAACACCACGGAAACGTCACCATTCTCGACATCCTGCAATTCTTCACTCCCGACGAGCAACGCACCCTGCTCACCCAGGCAGCCGAACGCCTCGCCCCCAACGGCAAACTCGTCATCCGCTCCGGCCTCCGCGACGATTCCCGCCGCTTCCGCATCACCGTCTGGGGCGACCTCCTCGCCAAAGGCACCTTCTGGATGAAAGCCGCCCCCACCCACTACCCCACCGCCGAAGATTTCCGAACCATCCTCTCCCCCTTCGGCAAAGTCAGCATTTCACCGCTCTGGGGAAAAACCCCGTTCAACAACCACCTCATCACTTTGGCGACTTGAACATCACCGCTCCATTTCCCCGCTCTTTCCATCACCCATCAACTTCTTCCCCCACCCGGCACTCAAACAAAGCAATCCACCGTCAACGTTTTGATTTGCCCATTCGTCCATCCCAAGCTCGATTGCGGGCGATGAAATCATCCCGCAAATCCCTCCTCCTCGCCTCTCTGGCGACCGCCGCCACTTTGCTTTCCGCCCACGCCGACGTCGTCAACGTCTACTCCCACCGCCACTACCGCGGTGACCAGGACATCAACAAACTCTTCACCGAAAAAACCGGCATCGAGGTCAAGCTCGTCAACGCCGACGCCGACCAACTCATCGAGCGCCTCAAATCCGAAGGCGAAAACAGCCCTGCCGACGTCCTCATCACCGTCGACGCCGGCCGTCTCCAGCGCGCGAAAGCCGAAGGACTCCTCCAGCCGCTGAAATCCGAGATTCTCGAAAAAGCCACCCTCCCCGAACTTCGCGATCCCGAGGGCTACTGGCACCCCTACACCCTCCGAGCCCGCGTCATCCTCGTCTCGAAGGAACGCGTCAAGGAAGGTGAAATCAAAAACTACGAAGACCTCGCCGATCCCAAATGGCGCGGTCGCCTGCTCGCCCGCTCCTCCTCCAGCTCCTACAACCAATCCCTCGCCGCCGCCTACATCGCCGCCAACGGCAAGGAAGATGGCGAAAAATGGGCCAAGGGCATCGTTTCCAACTTCGCCCGCCCACCCCAAGGCGGCGACCGCGACCAAATCAAAGCCATCGCCTCTGGCCTCGCCGACGTCTGCATTTCCAACACCTACTACCTCGGACTTCTGCTCAATTCCAAGGACGAGGCCGACCGCAAGGCCGGTGAATCCGTCACCGTCGTCTTCCCCAATCAGGACGGCCGCGGCACCCACGTCAACGTCAGCGGAGCCGCCATCACCAAGCACGCCAAAAACGTCGATCAGGCCAAGGCTTACATCGAATTCCTCGCCAGCCCGGAAGTGCAGAAAATGATCGCCAACAGCACCTTCGAATTCCCCGCCAACGGCGACGTCACCCTCAGCCCGACCCACGAAAGCTGGGGAAAATTCAAGATCGACACCGAAACCTTCCCCAAACTCGGAGAAAATCAGGCGGAAGCCACAAGGATCTTTGACCAAGCCGGTTGGAAGTGACTTGATTCCCCGCGAATGCCCGCCCCCGCTACCGAAAAACCCACCCCGGCCCGATTTCCCGCCGGGCGTGGCCTCGCGGTAGCAGCCATCTGGATTCCCGCGATCATCGTCCTCATCCCCATACTGGTCGTCCTCTGGCGGGCTGGCCAGTCCCCGGGGGACGCCTGGCAGCAGATCGTCGAAAACCGCTTGCCCGGCTACCTCCGGCACACCTTCATCCTCCTCGGCAGCGTCGTCACCCTGTCCATCCTCTTCGGAGTTCCCGCCGCGTGGTTCGTCTCCGTCTACCGCTTTCCCGGCAGGAAATTCTTCGAAATCGCGATGCTTCTGCCCATCGCCATGCCCGGCTTCATCGCCGCCGTCGCCTACGTCGAAGCCTTCCGCCAGATCACCCCGGTTTACCTCTGGATCCGCCGGGAATACGGAATCGAAGCCTTCCTGAAATCCCAGGAAATCGCCCCGTGGCTCTTCGCCGTCACCGTTCTCGCCGCCACCCTTTTTCCCTACGTCTACCTCAGTTGCCGCGCCGTCTTCGCCCGCCAGTCCGCAGGTCCCCTTGAAGCTGCCCGCCTCCTCGGGGCCGGAGGTTTCCGCCGCTTCACCACCATCGCCCTGCCACTCGCCCGCCCCGCCATCGTCGCCGGGGCCAGCCTGGTCGCCATGGAAGCCGTCAATGACTACGGCGTCGTCGCGAACTTCGGGCTCTCCCCCCTTACCCCCGGCATCTTCCGCGCTTGGAACGAAGGCGAACTCACTTCCGCCATGCGTCTCGCCCTCGTGCTGACCGCCATCGTCATCCTCGGCCTCACCCTCGAACGCCTCCAGCGCGGCTCCCGCAAATTCCACTCCGACTCCCCGGACATCCCCCTCACCCGCATCCCCGCCGGCATCGGCGGCACCCTCCTCGGCTGGTCCGCCTGCGGCATTCCCCTCCTTCTCGGCTTCTGCCTCCCCGCCTGGCGGCTCGCCGTCTGGACCGGCAGCACCTGGGGTGACATGAACTGGCCGGAAAACCTCCGCGCGGCCGCCAACTCCTTCACCCTCTCCGCCGGTGCCGCCCTCCTCGTCGTCATCGGTTCCATCGTCCTCGTCGCCGGTCACCGCGCTTTCGGCGGAAAAATTCTCACCCTCGCCAAAAAAACCGGCATCCTCGGCTACACCTACCCCAGCGCCATGGTCGCTGTCGGCATCGGTGCCCTCGTCTCCGTCCTCGCCTTCGACTTCCCCGGCTGGACCTCCCTCGCGCTCAGTGCCTCCACCTTCGGCCTCATGCTCGCCTATTTCATCCGCTTCCTCGCCGTCGGCATCCAACCCGCGTCCGGCGGCTTCCAGCGGGTTCCCGCCAGCCTCCACGAAGCCGGACGCACGCTCGGCGCAGGCCCCCTGCGTACCCTCTGGCAAGTCGATCTCCCGCTGATCCGTCCCGCCCTCGTCGCCGGAGCCGCCCTCGCCTTCATCGACATCTTCAAGGAACTCACGATGACCCTCGTGCTCCGCCCCTTCGATTTCGAAACCCTCGCCACCCTCACCTTCCGCCTCACCGACGAAAGCCGCATCCCCGAAGCCGCCCTTCCCGGCCTGCTGATGGTCTTCCTCAGCCTCGCCGGGCTCGTCCCCCTCCTCCGATTGCTCCACCCTCCCAAGCCATGAGTCTGCTCCAGGTCGATCAACTCTCCAAAACCTACCGCGGCAACCAACGCCCCGCCGTCCATCACGCCACCTTCACCGTCGCGGACGGCACCCTGCTCGCCCTCGTCGGCGAAAGCGGCAGCGGTAAAACCACCCTCCTCCGCATCCTCGCCGGTCTCGAAACTCCAGACCACGGCACCGTCACCCTCGCCGGAAACCTCCTCTCCGCCCCCGGCCTCATCGTTCCTCCCGAGCGGCGCGGCATCGGTATGGTCTTCCAACACCACGCCCTCTTCCCCCACCTCACCGTCGAAAAAAACATCGCCTTCGGCATCCGGTATCTCTCCCGCACCGAACGCTCCGAAACCATTTCCAACCTCCTCGATCTCATCGGCCTCCCCGGTTTCGCGAAGCGCTACCCCCACCAGCTTTCCGGCGGCGAACGCCAGCGCGTCGCCCTCGCCCGCGCCCTCGCCCCGCGTCCGCAGCTCCTCCTTCTCGACGAACCCTTTTCCAGCCTCGACGCCCGACTCCGCCAATCCGTCCGCGACGAAACCCGCGCCGTCCTCAAACAACACGGCACCACCGCCATCTTCGTCACCCACGATACCAGCGACGCTCTCACCGTCGCCGATGAAATCATCGTCCTCCGCGACGGACTCATCCAACAAACCGGCACCCCTTCGGAAATCTATCACTCGCCCGTCAATCCTTACGTCGCCACCTTTTTCGGAGATTGCAATTTCATCCCGACCGGTCACTGGACACCCGTCCGCCACATCGCACCCACCAGCGAATCCGGCGTCTGGATCCGCCCCGAACAGCTCGAACTCGCCCCTCCCCACACCCCCGGCGCCACACTCACCGGCACCGTCTCCAAAGCGGGCTTCCGGGGCACCCATCACGAAGTCATCCTCGAATGCCACTGCGAGGCCCACGGACCCTTCACCGTCACCGTCCATCACCGCTCCACCCTTCCCGTGACCTCAGGAAAAACCTTCGCCATCCGGGGCCGCGAAGAAACGGCCTAGGCCCATAGCTAAAAGGAATTTCCGGAAGCGTTGTAAAAAATTGGAGCGCGGACTTCAGTCCGCCCCAAAGAATCCAGCCGGCAATGCCAAGCGGACTAAAGTCCGCGCTCCCAGTAAGCCATCGAAGCCAAACGGACTGAAGTCCGTGCTCCAATTCTGGCCTAACTTCCGGTCTCCAGCGCCCCGATCAGCTCGGCCGGTGCGAAAGGCTTGCCCAGCACCCTGCGCGCACCCTTGCCCACCAGCTCATCCTCCAATGCCTCATCCGCCCGCGCGGTGACGAAAACCACCGGCACCGCCTCGCAGCCCGCCTGCCCGTGCAGCCGCTCCATCACTTCCGGACCGTGCAGATCCGGCAATTCGTAATCGAGGATCACCGCGTCCGGGGGATTCGCCTTCGCCGCTTCCAAGAGCATTCCGCCTTCCGTAAAAAACTCACCCTCGATGCCATGCCGCCTGAAGTGCATTTGGTAGAGCTTCGTCAGGATAAAATCGTCGTCGGCGACCATGACACGTTTCATTGGCGGAGCACTTCAGGGATTTTTGGAAATTTCGGCAAGCACACCGCCCAACACCTCGGCGGCGATCGGTGTGCTTTCATGCAACAACACAATATCGCCCGCCCGCAAGCCCGGTAAAATCCCGTCGAGCACCTTCCGTGCGTCTTTTTCCACCGCGTCGAATCCCCTCCGGCTCCAACCCATCACTTCCAGTCCGAGTTCCCGGGTGACCGGATGCGTGAACGCATTGCGATGCCCCACCGGCGCGCGGAACCAGCGCGGTGCCACTCCCGTGATGGTTTCGATCGTTTTTTGGCACGTCTCGATTTCCCAGCGCGTCCTGCGGGGACTCGCGCACCAGAACCACGCCTGCGGGTGCGTCATCGTGTGATTTCCGATCTCATGCCCGCGCCGCAACACTTCGCGCGCAAGTTCCGGATACCGCTCCACTTTTTCACCGATCATGAAAAAAACCGCCTTCTTCTGATAGACATCCAGCAGATCCAGCAACTTCGGAGTATCCACCGGATCCGGACCGTCATCGATGGTAATCAAAATCCCGTCGTCCGCCCTCTTCGTCACCACCGTGCCCAGACATTGGCAACCCGGCCGCAGCACCATCAGGCAATACAAACCCGAAATCGCCATACCGGCGAAAATCGCCCACGGCCAGCCGATGAAAAAACCGAGCGCCACCGCCCCCCCATGCGCGGCGATCAACAAAAACAAACGCCATCGCATCGCCAGCTTACCATTCCAGTCCATGCTGCGGCGCAGAAATCCCACACCCTCGGCCATCGCGTTCAATCCGGCAAAAACCACCCACGCCCACGCCAGCCAAGCGATCCAGCCAACCGCGCCATTCCACAACAACCACGCGCTCCAGCCGGTCAGAAGCGCCAGCCAGCTCAGCCATTGTAAAAACAGCGTGCGCGCCTGAACCGCGATCACCAGCAGATTCAGCAGCACGAAAGACAAGGGCAAAGCCGCGAGAACGGCCCACCAATATCCCCCTAACACCTCACCCACGAACGCCCAAACGCTCAAGGGAACCGCAGTGGCGTAAAACACGCGCTCCCCCCGGTGCATTCCCGGCGCGTCGGTCCTCAACCCGGTGACCATTCCGTCGCTCCGCCTCTTGCCGCCGAAGAAACGGAACAAGGCGGTGACGGCACGATGGTCATCAGGCTCGGGCATTGGAAAAAATCATTCCCACTCGATGCTGGCCGGCGGTTTGGTGGATACATCGTAGAGCACCCGGTTGATCCCCTTCACCTCGTTGAGAATCCGGTGGCTGGTCTCGCGAAGAAGCTGATAGGGCAATTCCACCCAATCCGCCGTCATCGCGTCCTCGGACACCACACAGCGCAGGGAAATCGCCCACTCGTAGCTGCGTTCGTCGCCTTTCACGCCCACGGTTTTCACCGGGACCAGACCGGCGTATGCCTGCCAGACCTTGTCGTACCAGCCGTGCTCGCGGAGTTTTCCGATGAAAATCGCATCGCACTCGCGGATGATTTCGAGGCGCTCTTCCGTCACCACACCCGGGCAGCGCACGGCCAGTCCCGGACCCGGGAACGGATGGCGGTTCAGAATATCCGCCGGAATCCCAAGCGAAAGACCCAACGCGCGCACCTCGTCCTTGAACAGTTCAGCGAGCGGCTCCAGCACCTTGCCCTGCGCCTGAAGCTCCAAGATGCGGTCCACGCGGTTGTGGTGCGTCTTGATTTTTGAAGCCTTGGATTTCGCGTTCGATGCGCTTTCGATCACGTCCGGATAGAGCGTGCCCTGCGCGAGCATTTCCGCGTCGCCCACCGAGTCCCAGAAAACATCGATGAACAGGTTGCCGATGATGACGCGCTTTTTCTCCGGATCGTCCACGCCATCCAGCGCCTTGAGGAAACGCTCCGAGCAATCGACCGTCTCGATCGGCACGCCCATGATCGCGAAGTTCTGGCGCACCTCGTCGCCTTCGTTTTTCCGCATCAAACCGTGATCGACGAAGATCGCGCGGACATTCGCCCCCGCTTCGTGCAGAAGCACCGCGAGCACCGTGCTGTCCACGCCGCCGGACACGCCGCAGACGATCTGCTTGTCGCCCACCGCCTCGCGGATGGAAGCAATCATCTCGCGCTTGAAGTCCTCGATCTTGAACGGCAGCAGGTCTTTCGCCTGGTTCAGGAAATTTTTCAGGATCAGCAGACCTTCGTGGCTGTGCGTCACTTCGGGGTGGAACTGGATACCGAAGAAGCGTTCGTTCCACTGGATCGAAACCGGCGTGCCGTGCTGGTTTTTCGCCACCACGCGGGCACCGTCCGGGATCACCTTCACCGTGTCCGAATGGCTCATCCACACCTGCGAGGTCGGCGAGATGTTTTCGTAAAGCGCACACGGTTCCCCGGGATAAAGCGCGGCCGGACCGTATTCGCGTCGATCGCTCGCCTCCACGGAGCCGCCGAACTTGATGTTCAGCAACTGCATCCCGTAGCACACGCCGAGCACCGGCACGTTGAAAGCCTTCAGCGCCTCGAAATCGAGATCCGGCGCGTCCGGCTCGCTGGTGCTTTTCGGACCTCCGGAAAGAATGATCGCTCCCGGCTGGCCGATGTCCGGAAATTCCTCGATGGCGTAAAGTTTCGCGAAGAAACCCAGCTCACGCACCCGGCGGACAATCAACTGGGTGTATTGTGAGCCGAAATCGAGAACGGCGACGTGGTTTTGATCGTGCATAAGAAAATAGGTAAACGGGTCATGGGTTAATGAGTCATGAGTGGAGAAAATACCCGTGACTCATGACCCATGACGAATTAACCCAAAGGCTGATAGTTCGAAGGTTCCTCGGTAATCACGATGTCGTGCACGTGGCTTTCGCGGAGACCGCCGGAGGTGATCTGGATGAAATTCGCGCGTTCGCGCAGCTCGCCGAGCGTCGAGGCACCGAGATAGCCCATGCCGGATTTCAGGCCCCCCATGAGTTGGAAAACGACATCGGAAAGCGGGCCTTTGTATGGCACCCGGCCTTCGACACCTTCGGCGACCAGCTTGCCGGAACTGTTCTGGCTGTAGCGGTCTCCCGATCCTTTCTGCATCGCTCCGAGCGAACCCATGCCGCGATACGTTTTGAAACGGCGGCCTTGCGACTGCACCGTCTGGCCCGGGCTTTCGCGTGTGCCCGCGAGCAGGGAACCGAGCATCACCAGATCCGCACCGGCGGCCAGCGCCTTCACGATGTCACCGGAGTAACGGATACCACCGTCGGCGATGACCTTCACGCCATGCTCGCGGCAGACGCCCGCCACATTCTGGATCGCGGTGAACTGCGGCATGCCCACACCGGAAATCACCCGCGTGGTGCAGATCGATCCCGGACCGACGCCGACTTTTACCGCGCTGGCACCGGCGGAGACCAGATCACGGGCGCCTTGCTCGGTCACCACGTTCCCCGCCACCACCGGCAGGCCGGAAATTTCCCGGAGTTTCGAAATCACGTCCATCACCCGGCGGGTGTGACCCGTGGCCGCATCGATGAACAAGGCATCGGCACCGGCATCGATCAGCGCCCGGGCGCGATCAAGGAAATCCGGTCCCACACCGACCGCAGCACCGCAACGCAGCTGACCGTTGGAATCCTTCGCCGCATTCGTGAACTTGATGCGCTTTTCGATGTCCGATCCGGTGATAAGACCCAGCAATTTCCCGTCCGTATCCACGAGGGGAAGCTTTTCGATGCGGTTCGCGTAAAGAATCCGGCGCGCCTCCTCGATGCTGGTGGAAGGCGGAGCGGTAATCACCCGCTCACGCGGCGTCATCACATCCTGCACCAGCGCCTCGGGACGGTCGGAATAACGGACATCGCGCCCCGTGACCATGCCGACGAGACGGCGGTCTTCATCGATCACCGGGAAACCAGAAAATCCGTTCGCCGCCATGATCGCCAGCACCTGCTCCACGGTATCGGTTTTTTTCACCGTGTGCGGCTTCTGGATCACCGCGTTTTCCGAGCGCTTCACCTTGGAAACCATCGCCGCCTGCTCGTCGATCCCGCAGGCGCGGTGAATCACACCCATCCCCCCCTCACGGGCCAGGGCGATCGCCAGATCGTGTTCGGAAACCGTATCCATCGCCGCCGAAACCACCGGAATGTGCAGTGGAATGTCCGCCGTGATCTGCGTGGAAAGATCCGCTTCCCCGGGCAAAACCTCGCTCAGAGCCGGGATCAGAAGAACGTCGTCAAAAGAAAGACCTAGAGAAATCTCCGCCATGGGGGAGTCAATAGAAGGTCCCATCCGCGTGCAAGCCCGAATCTCGGGAGCCCGGAAAAATCGCCGACCGTCGGGAAGAGGCTCAGAGTTCTTTCCCGTTGATTTTCACATTGCGGAATTGAAGGTCCTGGACTTCGCCCGGCTTGAACTCGGGATCACGGAGTTCGAGCTCCACATTTTCGAACGTGATCCCCTGCAGCAGGTCGCCGGGATTTCCTTCCAGCGTTCCGAGATTGTCGAACCGCCCCTTGATGTTGCGCAGCGTGATATTTTTCACCGCGCGCTTCGGAGACGGATGACCCTTCAGGTCGAAAAACTGGCGCCAGGGAGCGACGTTGAGAACCTTCCCCAGACCGCTTTCGAGCGTAATGCCGTCGATCACGATGTTTTCGTAAAGCTGCGGCGTATCGGGGCGAAGCTTGAGCGTGAGCATCGTCGCGTCACCGGTGATACGGCAGTTTCGCACCGTCACGTTGCGCACATGCGTCGCCTCGCTGCCGCAGGTAATCATGCCGTTGCCGTCGCCGAATTCGCAGTTCTCCACGAGGATATTCTCCACCGGCGGGCTGTCCTTGTCCTCGTTCGCGAGCGGACCCTTGGTGCCCTTGAGCGCGATGTTGTCGTCGTTCACGGAAATATAACAGTTTCGGATCGTGACGTTGCGGGAGCTGTCGATGTCGATGCCATCGGTGCTGGGGCCCAGAATGTTATCCTTCACCGGCTGGTTCTTCACCTGCGCTTCTTCCTCCATTTTCTGGAGAATGGTGGCGCTCATGTAATGGCGGTGCCCCGTTAGGCGGGAAGGAGCGGTGATCGTGAGGCCGTCCACGGTCACGCCATCGCAGCGGTACAAGTGCAGGTTCCAGAAACCGGAATAACGCAGTGAAATCCCTTCGATTTTCAGGTCCTTGCAGCGATCCATGAACATCAGGCGCGGACGTTCCACTTCCAGATTCGTGCATTCTGGATTTTCGTGCCGCCGCTGCCAGAACTGCGCCCAGTAAAGGATTCCATTCCCGTCGAGCACACCCTTGCCGTGGATTTTCACGCCGCTGAGCTCGGCCGCATTCACCAGGGCCATGCGCCATTCCGGGAAATGCCCCTCGATCCGTGTTTTACGTTTCGGGTAGTCCTCGATCCGGTTCGATCCCAGCAAGACCGCGTTTTCCGCCAAATGGAGATCGACTTCCTGTTTCAGGAAAATCGAGCCGCTCAGGAACGTCCCGGCCGGGATTTCCACCGTTCCTCCGCCTTTTTCCGCTGCGGTGTCGATCGCTTTCTGAATCGCTTCCGTATTCAAGGTCTTGCCGTCCCCCACCGCTCCGTAACCGGTCACGGAAAACACTTCTCCACCGAAGGCCAGACTGCCGCACGCCCACAGAAACGCGATACCACGATTGAACCATTGCATGTCGTTCATCTTGCGTAGCTTCTCCGTGCCAGCAAGTTCAAATCCCCCACCCCGAAGAAGCTGGAATCGTTTCGCGACCGTTTCGCTTCCGCCACGTCCTTCGGACATTCTTTTCTGGAATGACGAGGAAATCTGTCGCAAGGGTTCTAAACTGGCATGAATGCCAACTTCCTGAAGCATGAACAACTACCATCACCCTGTCGCCAAAACGCGGCGTATCAACAACCGCTGGATCGTCCACTACAACTTACGCTCTAACACGAACCACTGGCTCGATCATCTCGAAAAAGAAGACCCCAACCGTCTCCACCAGTCCTGTCTGCTCGCCCTGCGTGCGGCGAACGAAGGCCGCAGCCCTCTGACCGAAGATCCGAAACCCCTGTTTTATTCCGCCCTGTTCGCCCTGGCGACTCCGGGCGAGCGCAAACGTTTCCTCACGGAACACCATTTCACCCGCAGAATCCTCGAACACCTTCATGGAACCTCGGATACCGCCACGTCCTTTTCCTCTCAAACCGACCAACTCGCCCGGAAAATCGCGGATGTCGTTTCCGGAATCGTCAAAAATCCCTGACGGAGGCGCGAGCTGACACCGAAGGACGGCGCTTCTTCCCGGAAGCGCCGTAACTCTTTTTGATTCATGGAGCCGTCACGACGAGACGCAGATACAGATTCGTGTGCGTGCCCATCGGAACCGAAACCTGCATGTGCCGGTAATCCCCTTCGTCGCTCACTTCCGTCGCCTCCACCGTCACATCCGTCCAGATCGACAGATCCGTCGATTGCTGAACCTTGTAGGTCACTCCGCTGAGGTTCTTCGAC
>JASGEP010000048.1:0-90013 GCA_047606285.1 Luteolibacter sp.
CCGGCAGACGGGTCAGGACATCCGTCAGGTAATTCCTCGGATCGATGCCAAGACGGCGGCAGTTTTCCACGATCGTATAGAGGATAGCGGATTTTTGGCCTGCGGCTTCACGCCCGATGAAGAGCCAGTTTTTGGCTCCGAGCTTGGTCGGGCGAATGGCGTTTTCGACGAGGTTGTTGTCGATCTCGATCCGCCCGTCGGTGAGCCAGGGTTCGAGATGCCGCCATTGGTTGAGGGCGTAGGGTTCATGGCCGTGGCGTTTGGCGCTCTCGATTAGGGTGTAGAGGATGGCCGCAGCACCAAACGCCGTCGCCGAGCCTCTGGAAGTTGGTTTTCCTCTCGACCGTCCTCCTTACAATTCCGGTGCTCGCTCCCGACAAGGGGGAATCCGGCATAACTCCGCTTCGCTCCGGCCCTGCGGGCGCTTATTCCGTTTCCCCCTTGCCGTCCGCTGTGCTCCTGAAATCCGCTGGGTATCGGTTCTTTCCGGAGGAAAGAAACCGTTGGTTTTTCTCTTGTTACGATGACCGATGAAGCCCCGCGCTCTCTCTGTATTGGGGGGGAGGTTCGGACTGAGTAGTGGTTTCGGCTTCGGTTTCGAGGAGCGGCCGGGTTTCGTCTTTAATTCTGTTTTCCATGGTGATTTGCACGTAGGCGCAAGCTTGAGCAAGCTCTTGAATCGGCTGGTAGCCGATACCGGGCAAAGCCTGAAATGGAGGCAACAAAACCGCCAGATGGCGATTGCCCGCCGGGTAATTCTGCGTAAGTGCGGGTATGGATCGTGTTAGGTCCAAGGGAACCAAAAAACAACAGGTGATATAATTAGTTTTTGATTGTAAGTATACTATGGGCTACTTTCTCCAGTGTCCTGGCACTGGATCAGGAACATTTCACCGGGACGAATGGATTCCCCGCCTCTGACCCCACTTCGGGTCCACCCGCTCCAAATAGAGCGAAGTCCATGGCGGCTTTCCCATGGACGGCCACCGCAAGCATGGTGCTTCGCTGGGGCCTTCAACCGGAAGCCTTTCCTTCGTTCGTCCTATGAAACCGCTCCATTCCGTTACCGCCGCCACCAACGGCACCCGTTCCGCTCCGCTCGTCCGCTGCGCGATCTACACCCGTGTTTCCACCGATGACCAGGCACGGGGCGACTACAGTTCGCTCGATACCCAGCGCGACATCTGCCAACACGCCATTGCCCTTCACCGGCATGAAGGCTGGTCCGCCACCCACTTCTTCGATGACGCCGGTTTCTCCGGCAAGAACCTCGAACGCCCCGGCATCCAAGCCCTGCTTCACGCCGTCCGGTCCGGGGAAATCAAGGTGGTCGTCGCCTACAAGCTCGACCGCATCACCCGATCCCTGCCGGACTTCTACGACCTCTGGAAAGTGCTTGAGCAACACGGCGTGCATTTCGTTTCCGCCACGCAGTCTTTCGACACCAGCACACCCATGGGTATGCTCATGGTGAACATGCTGCTTTCCTTCGCGCAATTCGAGCGTGAAACCACCGTGGAGCGGGTGCGCCACAAGCTGGGAGAACGCGCCAAGCGCGGCATGTGGAACGGCGGATGGGCACCGCTCGGTTACACCTACGACCCCACCACGAAAAAGGTCGGGATTCATGAAGGGGATGCGAAGGTGGCGAAGCGTATCTTTGAATTGAGCCGTGACTTGGGCAGTCCCGCGAAGGTTGCTGCACTCCTCAACGCAGAGGGGCTGCGGACTCCGGCTCGTCAGGTGCAAAGCCGCCGGGGTCGTCAAACCGTTGTGGGAGGCAAACGCTACATCGGCAACAAAATCACCTCCATCGTCACCAATCCCTTTTACAAGGGGATCATCCGGCATGGGGGCGAAGACTATTCCGGCGAGCATCCCGAGCTTGTCAGTGCCAAGCTCTGGCAGCAGGCCAATGACGCCATCGGCGGCAAGACAAGACCGGGCGGCAATCCCAAGGACCGGCTGGAGCGCAACATCCATCGCTCGCTCCTCAAGGGCATCATCCATTGCGGCATCTGCGGCCATCGCCTCACTCCCAAGGCGGGCGGGAAGAAGGACAAGAACGGCAATCCCTACCTCTACTACACCTGCAATGAAGTCAGCAAGGACGGCAGGGCGGCGTCCTGCACCGTCCGCAACCTGCCGGGCCGGACTTTGGATGAATTCGTGTTGCGGATCATCGGGGAGCTTGGCCGCCATCCGGAACTCATCAAGTCGGCCATTGCCGCCTCCAATGAGGAGAAATCCCGCTCGCTGCGCCCGCTCAAAAAGCGCCGGGCGGACCTTCAACATCGGAGGAAGGAAATGGCCGATTCACTGGCGCGGTATCTCATGCTGGCCCGGGAACCGGGTGCGGGTCACTTCGGGGAGGAAACCCTTGCCGCCGCCGAGGATTTATCGAAGCAGAAGCACGAGCTTGAACGGGAGCTTGAGAAGGTGGAAATCGAAATCGCTTTCCGGGAAAAGGTGATGGCCGATGAACATGGGATCGCCGGGGCGTTGCGGCAGTTCGGCGACGCGGTGAAAAGACTTTCCTTCGAGGAACAATGCGAGCTGGTCCGGCTGATCGTACGAGGAATCCGGGTTAACCGCCTTGATCCGTCAAAAGAGCCGATTCCGGGAGAATTGAGCCCGGAGGAGCGGGAAATACGAACCTGCTGGTATTCGGTTAATTTGGATGTTTTCGCAAACGATTTACTACCAAAGGTTTGCGAACCCTCTGGTTTGGGTTCGCATTTCTATCAAAATGGTCGGGCTGGCGGGATTCGAACCCACGGCCTCCTGCACCCCATGCAGGCGCGCTACCAGACTGCGCCACAGCCCGTTTCAGTAATCGGGGACGCGAAGCAAACAGGGTAAATGCGGATTGGCAAGCACGGAAAATCATGAGATGGCAGTTCGCATGAAGCGCATCAAGACAGCCATTGTCGGAGCCAGTGGATATACGGGTATGGAATTGCTCCGTTTGCTGCTCCTCCACCCGGGTGTGGAGCTGACGGCGGTGACTTCACGTCAGGAGGCCGGAAAGCCGCTGAGCTCGGTATTTCCACGTTTCAAGGGCATTCCGGGATCGGATCTGGCGTTCATCGAGCCGGAGCCGGACGCGATCGTCGCGACGGGTGCCGAGGCGGCGTTTCTGGCGCTGCCGCATGGCGTGGCGGCGGAAATCGCGCGGGCCTTGCTGGAGCGAGGGCTGCGGGTGATCGATCTGAGCGCGGATTTCCGCCTGCGGGATGCGGCGGTTTACGAGGAATTTTACGGTCACACGCACCCGGCACCGGATTTGTTGGACGAGGCGGTTTACGGTCTTCCGGAAATCCGCACGCCGGAGATCCGGGCGGCGAAACTGATCGCTTCTCCCGGTTGCTATCCGACGAGCGTTTTGCTGCCGTTGCTGCCGCTGTTGCGGGAAAAACTGATCGATCCGGAGACGATCGTGGCGAATTCGATGAGCGGTGTTTCCGGCGCGGGCCGGAAGGCGGATTTGAGCCTGCTGTTCTGCGAGTGCAACGAAAGCGCGCGGGCTTACGGCGTGCCGAAGCACCGCCACCTTTCGGAAATCGAGCAGGAATTGAGCATCGCGGCGGGTGAAAAAGTGACGATTTCCTTCATTCCCCACCTCATTCCGGTGAATTCCGGCATCGCGACGACCACCACCGCGAAGCTGAAGCCGGGCGTTTCTCCGGAAGCGGTCGGAGCGGCGCTCGAAAAAGCCTACGTCGATGCCGCCTTCGTGCGCCTGCTCGGAAAGGGTGGCTGCGCGGATACGAAAAACGTCGCACGGACGAATTTCATCGATATCGGCTGGCACTACGACGCGCGGACGAACCGGGTGCTGCTGACGAGTGCGGAGGACAATCTGGGCAAGGGAGCCGGCGGTCAGGCGATTCAGAGCTTCAACCTCATGTTCGGGCTTGAAGAATCCTGTGGATTGCGAACGATCTAGCAATCACCCTTCGCTTTTCACGGATTCTCCGAATCGTTCTCTCAAAAACTCATCATGGACATTTCTTTTACGCGCATCAAGGGAGGTGTGGGCGCCGCTCAGGGTTTCAAGACCAGTGCGGTCGGTTGCGGTATTAAAAATCCGGCGGCCAGCCGCCTCGATCTGGCCTTGATTTATTCGGATCGTCCCTGCTCGTCCGCGGGGACTTTCACCACGAACCGGGTGAAGGCCGCGCCGGTCCGCGTTTCCCAGGCGCATCTCAAAAAGGGCGACATCCGGGCGATCGTGGCGAATTCCGGCAATGCCAACGCCTGCACCGGGGAACAGGGCATCAACGACGCGAACGCGATGTGTGAAGCCGTGGCCGACGCGTTGAACCTGAAACGCTCGGAAGTCGGAGTCGCCTCCACCGGAGTGATCGGCCTGCCGATGCCGATGATGCGCGTCACCCCGAAGTTTCCCGAACTCATCAAGGGACTGGGACCGAAAAACGGCCCGGATGTGGCCGCCGCGATCATCACCAGCGATACGCATGCGAAGGAGTGCGCCATTTCCTTCGATCTCGGCGAGCATCGCGTCCGTCTCGGTGGCTGTGTGAAAGGCGCGGGAATGATTTCCCCCTGCATGGCCACCATGCTGTGCTTCATCACCACGGATGCGAACGTCCCGGCTGAAATGCTGCGCAAAACCGTGCTGGAGTGTGTGGAAGAGAGCTTCAACCGCATCACCATCGATGGCGACATGTCCACCAACGACACGGTGATGGTCCTGGCCAACGGCGCGTCCGGTATGCCGCCGATCCGCCGGAACAGCCCTCAGTACAAGCAATTCCGCCAAGCCCTCCGCTGGCTCATGTTGGAGCTGGCCAAGGCGATCGTCCGCGATGGCGAGCGGGTCACGAAATTCGTCACCGTGAAAGTGGAAGGAGCCCGCAGCGCGGCGGATGCGAAAAAGGCCGCCGAAGCGGTGTGCAAGTCCGCTCTGGTGAAATCCTCGTGGAACGGCGGAGATCCGAACTGGGGCCGCATCATCCATGCCGTCGGCTATTCCACCGCGAGAATCCGCGAAGAACTCATCGATATCGAAATCGGAGGCAAACCCGCCTGCATCGGCGGCCTGCAAGCCGATACCCCGATGGACGATCTGCGCAAGGCGGTGGCGCACCCGGAATTCGACATCACCATCCGCCTCAATCAGGGAGAAGCTTCCTACACCATGTATTCCAGCGATCTTTCGCCCGAATACATCGATTTTAACCGCTCCGAATACGCTTACTGGAAACAGGCGCGCAAGGACGGTCTGGTCTGAGAGGCTGTCTGAAAATCGGCAGGGACGGCTGTCCCTGCCATTCCCATTTCATTTCCATTTTTCAGACAGCTTCTGAGCGGGGGAGCGCGGTCTTTCAGCCTGTTCGCTTCGGGAAAGTAACAGATGCCGGTCCCCCGGCTTGCAATCCTCAAGGATCCGCCGAGGATGGATGAATGCACGATCATGCGCATCATGACCATGGCGCGGAGCACGATCACGTGAGTATCCATTGGCGCTGGTTGTTGATATCGGCCATCGGTTGCGGCGTTTTCGCGGGGATCGGCATCTATCTGGAGCGTCAACCCGAGCTGCGGAATCTCGCTTACGCGGCGTATGTGACGGCGTTTCTATGCGGAGGATGGGAAGCGGCACTCGATGCCTTCGAGAGGCTGAAAAGCTTCCGGGTGGACATTCATTTCCTGATGCTCTCGGTGGCCATCGGCGCGGTGGCGATCGGTGCCTGGTGGGAAGGGGCGATTTTATTGTTCCTGTTTTCGTTGAGCCACGCGCTGGAGGCGATGGCTCAGGCGCGCACCGAGCGGGAAATCCGCGGCCTGTTCCGGGAAACCCCGAAAACGGCGAGAGTTCTGGAAGCCGATGGTTCGATGCGGGAAGTGCCGGTGGACGGGCTGGTCGTTGGCCAGCGGTTACATGTGAGACCGGGCGATCAGTTTCCGGCGGATGCCCGGGTGATCGAGGGGAAAACCTCGGCGGATGAATCGATGCTTTCCGGCGAATCCCTCGCCATCGAGAAATCTCCGGGTGACACCGTTTTCAGCGGCACTCTGAATGGTTACGGCGCGATCGTAGCGGAAGTGATGCGTCCGCCTTCCGAGAGCGCGCATGCGAAAATCATCCGGCTCATTCAGGACGCGCAGGAGAGCAAGGCGCCATCCCAACGGTTCACCGATCGTTTCGGCAGCGGCTATACGTTGGGTTTGTTAGGTCTGACGGCGCTGCTGTTCTGCGTGTGGCATTGGGGGTTCGGTATTCCCGCCTTCGAATCGGAAGAGAAAGGCGGTTCCGCGTTCTACCGGGCCATGACTTTTCTCGTTGTGTGCTCGCCCTGCGCGCTGGTGATCTCGATCCCTTCCGCCGTGCTGGCCGGGATCGCCTCGGGAGCGCGGCGCGGCATTCTCTTTCGAGGAGGCATCGCTCTGGAAAATCTGGCGACCGTCACGCGGGTGGCCATGGACAAGACGGGGACGCTCACTCGCGGCGAACCGGAGTTGGTGGATATCGAGGTTTCACGACCCGAGGAGGAATCCCTCCTGCTGCGAGCTGCAGCGGCGCTTTCCGGACAATCGAACCATCCCTTGTCCGAAGCGATTTTTTCCCGCTGCATCCAGGACATGGGGGAAAATCCACCGCCAGCCGCGGATCTCGTTTCCCTTCCCGGTCAGGGGTTGCGCGGCGTGGTGGAGGATGAGGAGGTCATCTTGGGAAAACGCACGTTGTTCGAGGATCATCCTTGGATCTCCGAATTGCCCGATCCGGAACCGGGAATGACCGAAGTGCTCGTGACCGCCGGAGATCTGGCCGGTCGAATCCTCCTGCGCGATGCCTTGCGGCCTGAAGCCGCGTCACTGGTGGCCAGCCTTCGGGAAAACGGCATCCGGGTGGCCATGCTCACCGGGGATCGACCGGAAGCTGCGGCGATGGTTTCCAAGGAACTGGACCTCGACGATGTGCGAGCCGCCATGACTCCGGAAGACAAGGTTTCCGCCATCCGGGCCTGGCAGCAGCAGGGAGAAATCGTCGCCATGGTGGGAGATGGAGTGAACGATGCTCCCAGTTTGGCGACGGCCGATATTTCGATCGGCATGGGTTTGCGCGGTTCCGATGCCGTGTTGGAGCAAGCGGACATTATCCTGACCAAGGACCGGATCGAGAGAGTCCGTGATGCCTTTCTGCTGTCCCGCCGGTGCCGCACCATCATCCGGCAAAACCTGGCGATTTCCCTCGGCGTCGTCCTTCTCCTCGGAATTTCAGCGTTGGGTGCCTGGATTCCCTTGCCGCTCGGCGTGCTCGGGCATGAAGGATCGACGGTTCTTGTCGTCGCCAACAGTCTGCGGCTGCTGTGGCAGAAAGCGGTGGAAAAGTGAGGCGAAAAACAGGCCAAGTGATGCTGGAGCAACATCTCGAAAGCAGGTGTGTTGCACCCGAACCAGCAGTGGGGAATTGCGATATTTTAGTAAATAATTGCAAATAAGTGATATATGAATTTGGCATGCAGGGTGCTTTAACTAAAGCACATTGCTGAGTGTAGTTAAGATTCGCTCGGTATTGCTGTTCACCGACCAGGCCCACCGTTGCCGGAAGTGAAGAGTCCCGGCCGACCGGATTGGAGGAGGCCATGTATGTCTGTGCGGTATGCGGCCGATGATGGCGCGTCCGTATCTTCCCATTCCTACCAAATTGCCCCTATTTATGTATCGTTCAATCATCCGCCGTAGTCTCGCTTTGACAGCCGCCTTCACGGCCAGTGTCTTTGCCGGAACTGAAACTCCTCCGAATCCCACGGTCCAGCCCGCCAAAAAGTCCGCGATCAGCGGAGAAGTGGGTGTCACCATCGCAAACCAGTACAATACCCGCGGTATCATCGTTCAGGACGACGGGGTGACATTTCAGCCCTATCTGAATCTCTATCTGAATTTTTATGAAGGTAAGGGCTTCATCAATTCCTCTTCGGTGTTTCTGGGGTTGTGGTCCGACGTGAGCAGCGACACCAGCGTCTCCGGACCGGGAAATCCGGGAAGCCACTTCACCGAATTCGATTACGGACTGGGCCTCACGGTGAATTTCGCCGAGCGCTGGAATTTCACCACCTTTTACAACCGCTGGACCAGTCCGGCGGACGCCTACGGTGACGGACACTGGATCAATGGCACCTTGTCCTACAACGACGCGGGCCTGCTTCATGAAAATTTTTCGATCAAGCCTTACATCACCGTGCTGCGCGACCTCGGAGGGGATGCCGCCACCGGTCTCGAAAAAAACACCTGGAACTTCGAACCAGGCATCCGTCCCAATTACACGTTCTTCAGTGACAGCCAGACTCCTTTGAACGTGGCTCTTCTGGTCAAGGCCGGTTTGGGGAGCGACTTCTACGCCGGAGAAACCTTCGGCTACCTCGCGGTGGGCCCCCAGTTCAGCACGACGCTTGGATTCATTGATCCGGCCTACGGCCAATGGATCACCTCCCTCGGTTACCTCTACTACCGGCTGGGTGATACGCTCGAACCCATCCGGGGGCGTTCCAGCGAACATTTGTTCACCTACGGCGTGTCGGTGAAATTTTGAATTTCGGTTGTTAGCAAACCGCCTTCAAGGCCCAATCCATCTTCTGTCATGAGCGGAGAAATTATCGATTCGCCCGGATTCCCGTTGCCCCGTGCAAGTTCTTCCAAACGCTGGTTTGCATCAGCCGCCGAAGAGCAAACCCGGGAAAAGGACCAGACGTTGACGGCGTTGAGCCTTGAAGGCATCACCCTTTCATTCGGCGGAGTCACCGCGATTCAGGACATCGATCTGAATGTCCGCGAAGGTGAGATCCGCGCCATCATCGGCCCGAACGGTGCCGGAAAAAGCTCGCTGGTGAATGTGATCAGCGGGATCTATCAACCGGATCGAGGGCGCATCCGCATTGCCGGGAAATCCTTCAAACGCGTGCCGACCCACCGTCTCGCCAAGCTCGGGGTTTCCCGGACATTTCAAAACCTCGCTCTCTTCAAGGGACTGACGGTTTTCGACAACATCGCGATTGCGCGCGTGAAAACGAATCGCGCGGGTTTTGTGGAGCAAGTTCTCGGCTTCGGTCGCGCACGCCGCGAAAAACGGGATGCCCGTTTACGCACCGCGAAGATCATCGATTTTTTCGAACTCACCGAAGTGCGTGACCGCTATGTGAACTCGCTTCCGTATGGTTTGCAAAAACGCGTCGAGCTGGCTCGGGCTTTGGTGGCCGAACCGAAAATCCTGCTGCTCGATGAACCGATGGCCGGAATGACGCCCGGCGGAAAACAGGAACTCACGCATTTCATCCGTTCCGCCCGCGATGAATTCGGAACCACCGTGCTGTTGATCGAGCATGACATCGGCGTGGTGATGAGTTTGTCCGATCAAATCGCCGTGCTCGATCACGGGATCAAGATCGCCGACGGCACGCCGGACGAAATCAAAACCAATCAAGCCGTGATCGATGCCTACATGGGTGTGGCGCATCACGAGGAAGTCTAACGATAAGTTTTTATGAGTGATTTCGATTGGCTGTTTTTCAGCGAAGTTCTCGTCGGCGGCTTGCTGGCGGGCGTGATGTATTCCCTCGTCGCGATCGGCTTTGTGCTGGTTTACAAAACCTCGGGAGTCTTCAATTTCGCGCAAGGCTCCATGGTGCTGTTTGCGGCGCTGACTTTCGTAAGTCTGGTCGAACGCGGCATTCCCTTCATCGGCGCGCTCGCCATTACCTTCGCGCTGATGATCGCGCTAGGCCTGGCCATCGAACGCACGGTTTTGCGGCCATTGGTGAACCAGCCGCCGATCACGCTTTTCATGGCGACGCTCGGGATTTCCTACATCGTGGAAAGCGGTGCCCAGCTTTTGTGGGGCGCGCAGGTTCACGCGTTGGATCTCGGAATCGATGACACGCCGTTCGAAATTTCCGGAATGCTGATCAGCAAGTTCGATGTGATCGCCGCATCGATTGCAGCCGCGATGGTTCTCGCGCTCACGCTGTTCTTCCGCTTCACGCATCTCGGTTTGTCTTTCCGCGCGGTGGCGGACGATACCTTTGCCGCCTTGTCCATCGGTCTGAAACTTCCGCGCATCTGGGGAACGGTGTGGGCCGTGGCGGGATTGGTTTCCATCGTCGCCGGATTGCTGTGGGGCGCACGGCTCGGCGTGCAGTTTTCCCTCTCGCTCGTTGTTTTGAAAGCGCTGCCGGTTTTGGTGTTAGGCGGCTTCGATTCCATCCTCGGCGTGATCGTCGGCGGTCTGCTGATCGGCGCTTTGGAGAAAGTCTCCGAAGTTTATCTCGGTCCCTATTTCGGCGGCGGGATCGAAACGTGGTTCGCCTACGTGATCGCTCTCGGATTCCTGCTGGTCCGTCCATCAGGCCTGTTCGGCCAGAAACTCATCGAACGCGCATAATCTCATGTCTTCTGAAATCGTGACATCTTCCGCGTGGCGGAAATCCCTATGGCTGCCGCCTTTGCTGGTCCTGGCTGTGGCCTATGGCGTGGTGCCATTCGTCGCGGGAAATTATTGGTTCGATGCGATCCTGATCCCGTTCCTCGCGCTTTCCCTTGCTGGCGTCGGATTGAATTTGCTCACCGGTTACACGGGCCAACTTTCGCTCGGTTCATCCGCGTTCATGGCGATCGGTGCGTTCGCCGCATTCAATTTCAATCTGCGCGTCGCGGGTCTCCCTTTGCTGGGGAGCATCCTGTTCGCGGGTCTGACGGCGGCCTTGATCGGAATTATTTTCGGCCTGCCGAGCTTGCGGTTGAAAGGATTCTACCTCGCGATTTCCACACTCGCGATCCAATTCTTCGTGCAATGGGCGCTGACGAAATTCGGCTGGTTTTCCAATGACAGCCCGTCGGGTGTGATCGACGCGCCCGCGTTGAAAGTGCTCGGAATTTCTTTCGACAGCCCGGTCGGCCGGTATCTTTTCGCACTGACGATCGTGGTGGCTTTGACCGCGCTCGCGTGGCGCATCGTCACCACTGCGACGGGCCATCATTTTCTCGCGATCCGGGATCATGAACTCGCGGCCCGTGTGATCGGCGTGCCGATCTTCCGTACTAAGCTGTTGGCGTTCGGTGTTTCCTCTTTCATCATCGGCGTGGCCGGCGTGCTGTGGGCGTTCGCTTATTTGCGCACGGTGGAATCCGCCGGTTTCAATCTCGATCGTTCGTTCCAGATCGTCTTCATCATGATCATCGGCGGACTCGCTTCCATCCGCGGATCGTTTTTCGGCGCGGCGTTGATCGTGATTTTTCCGCTGATCCTTTCCCGCTTCGGCTCATGGGCGTTCGGGCAATGGTTCGATTCCGGAGTGCTGGAAATGAGCCAACGCATCGTCCTCGGCGTCCTGATCATCCTCTTCCTCATCGCGGAGCCGAACGGCCTCGTCGCGCTGTGGGATCGTCTGAAACGCAAAGTTTTCCCTCAATTGAACTAACAAAATTATGAGTGCTGCCATCGAAGAAGCTCCAAGAGCTGCCAAACATCCTCAAGCGGTTCCAGGTGTTGCCCGCCTCACCGAGCCCGCCCACATCATCCAAAGCGATGCGGAAGCGATTGAAATCGCCCATCGTCTCGCGGCGGAATTCAAAAAAGAAGCATCCGTGCGTGATCGCGAGCGCCGTTGGCCGGTGAAAGAACTCGATGCTTATTCGCAGAGCGGACTGTGGTCGATCAACGTGCCGAAAAAATTCGATGGCCCGGAAGTCTCATACGTCACGCTGGCGAAGGTGATCGAAATCATTTCCGCCGCCGATCCATCCATCGGCCAGATCACGCAGAACCATCTCGGCATTGTCGCGGCGATCCGCACCACCGGCGATGAAGCGCAGCAAAAGCTATTGTTTGCCGAAGTGCTGAAGGGCGTTCGTTTCGGAAATGCTTTCTCGGAATTCGGCTCGAAGCGCGCAGCGGATTTCGAAACGAAATTCACGGATGCAGGTGATCACGTGATCGTGAACGGCCAGAAGTTTTATTCCTCCGGCGCATTGCTCGCGCACTTCGTTCCCATCGTCGCCGTGGATGAAGAAAACCGCGCGTGGTATGCGATTGCGGAGCGCGATGCCGAAGGGCTCACCGTGATCGATGACTGGTCCAGCATCGGCCAACGCACGACATTGAGCGGCACCGTGCTCATCGATAACGTCAAAGTGCCGAAGACGCATCTGCTTCCCGGCTACAAAGGTTTCGATAAACCGACAGCCGATGGCGCGATTTTCCAGATCATCCAGGCCGCTGTCGATGCGGGCATTGCGAAAGTCGCCATCGAAGACACCATCGAGTTTGTCAAAACCAGCACCCGTCCATGGTTGGACAGCGGTCTCGAGCACGCATCACAGGATCCATACACCATCCAAGCCATCGGCGATCTCGTCATCCGCTTGCATGCGACGGAAGCATTGCTCGATGTAGCCGGACGTGCGGTGGACATCGCGGTTGAAAACCCGACTGCGGAAACCGTCGCTGCGGCCCAACTCGCCGTTGCGGAATCGAAAGTGCTGAGCACGGAAGTCGCCATCGCCGCGACGAACAAACTCTTCGAGCTCGGTGGCACGCGCTCGACATTGGAAAAGCACAACTTCGACCGCCACTGGCGCAACGCCCGCACGCACACGCTGCACGATCCGGTGCGCTGGAAATACGCCATCATCGGCAACCACGCGCTCAACGGCGTCAATCCTCCGCTCCACGCCTGGAGCTGATCCATTTTCTTCCCTCCCTACGCATCCTGTTATGAAAGCAAAACGATTCATTCCTACCCTTGGTAAAGCTGCGCTCGCGGCCAGTGTCCTCTTCTCGCTCGGCGTTTCTTCCGTGCATGCCGACGAACAATTCTTCCCGTTGCAAAGCTACCGCGTCGGTCCGTATGCGGCGGGCGGCACCGGATTTTTCGGTGGTTTCATCGATTATCTGAACCTCATCAACACGCGTGACGGCGGCGTCAATGGCGTGAAGCTGACGTGGGCAGAAGGAGAAACGCAGTATGAAGTCGAGAAAGGCGTGGAAGTTTACGAACGTCTGAAAACCCGGCCGAACATCGCCGCGTGGACGCCGCTTTCGGTGGGCATCGCGTATGCGTTGATCGATCGCGTGACTGCGGACAAAGTGCCGCTCACCACCATCAATCACGGCCGCACGGACTCCACCGATGGCCGGGTTTTTCCCTACATTTTCCCGCTGCTTCTCAATCCTTACAGCGAGACATCTGGCATCATCAATTACATCGGTGTCAAAGAAGGTGGTCTTGAAAAACTGAAAGGGAAAAAGATCGTCGTGCTCTATCACGGCTCTCCGTATGGCAAGGAAACCATTCCGATTTACGAACTCCTTTCCAAGAAATACGGCTTCACCGTCCAACAGATCGAAGTGCCGCATCCGGGTAACGAACAACAATCGCAATGGCTCACCATCCGCCGTGCGAAACCGGATTACGTCGTGCTTCGCGGTTGGGGCGTGATGAATCCCGTCGCGTTGAAAACCGCGCAGAAAACCGGATTCCCCGTCGATCACATCATCGGAAACGTCTGGTCGAACTCCGAGGAAGACGCGATCCCGGCAGGCGATGCCGCGAAGGGTTACATCGCCATCACTACGCAAGCTTCCGGCACGGAATATCCGGTCGTTCAGGAAATCAGCAAAACCCTCTACAGCCAGGGTAAAGGCAATCTTGAAGATCAGAAACGCATCGGATCCGTCTATCATAACCTCGGCATCGTGAACGGCATTCTCAACGTGGAAGCCATCCGCATCGCCCAGGAAAAATTCGGCAAGCGCACGCTCACCGGCGATGAAGTCCGCTGGGGCTTCGAGCACCTCCAGCTTTCCCCGGAGCGCGTGAAAGAGCTCGGCGCGGAAGGTTTGTTCCACTCCATCCACGTCACCTGGGATAATCATGAAGGCAACGGCTACGTGAAATTCCAGCAGTGGGACGGCAAAAAATGGACACCGGTTTCCGACTGGATCGCACCGGATTGGGCCTTGCTGCGCCCGATCATCGAGAAATCCTCCGAAGCCTACGCCAAGGAAAAAGGTCTGAAAATCCGCACCGAGGCCGATGTGGACAACGTGCAAGGCCCGTCCTCCACGACTTCTAACTAAAACATCAGGCAGGGACTTTTTTCCAAAAAGTCCGGTTGGGAAGAGTCGCGAAGATTCTTCACCGCTGGGCGCCTTGGAAATACGTCCCTGTTTTTTTCATATGTCACCCATCGATCAAGACTTGCTGCGTGTCCAAAACGTGAAGGCGGTTTACAGCGCTTCCATCGCCGCTTTGCACGGCATTCATCTCAGCGTCCGCAAAGGGGAAATCGTCGCCTTACTCGGTGCGAATGGCGCGGGGAAAACCACTACGCTCAAAGCGGTTTCCAATCTGCTGCCCGCCGAACGCGGGCGTGTCACCGCAGGCTCGATCCATTTCGAGAACCACGATGTGACCCGGAAAACCCCGGCCCAGCTTACCCGTCTCGGCCTCGCCCAGGTGCTCGAAGGCCGCCATTGCTTCAAGTCCCTGACCGTGGAGGAGAATCTCATCACCGGAGGATTGGGACGAAGCGCGTCCCGCCGCGAAATCTCGGCGGATCTGGAGAAAGTCTACGCGATATTTCCCCGCCTGAAACAAAAGCGCAAAATTCACGCCGGCCTGACATCCGGCGGCGAACAGCAAATGACCGCGATCGGTCGCGCCCTGCTCGGTCGCCCGAAATTGCTGGTACTTGACGAGCCGTCGATGGGGCTCGCGCCTCTGACCGTGCAGTCGATTTTCCAATCGCTCAAAGCACTCAACGAAATCGAGGGACTCTCCATTCTGGTCGCGGAGCAAAATTCCACGGTGGCGCTCCATTTCGCGCATCGGCTTACGATTTTGGAAAACGGTGTCACCGTCCTCGAAGGCACAGCGGAAGAGCTGCGCCAGAGAGACGACCTGAAGTCGTTTTACCTCGGAGGGATTCTGTCCAAGGCCTGAAGTTGCTGCGTGAGCAACACTTCCGCAACAGGGTGTTGAGCGGCCAACACATGGAAAATGCCTGTGATTTCTGTAACTTGTTTATAATCAGATGAAATATTAATATGGCATGTAATGTGCTAAAATTAGTATACTAAGCAATGTAGTCAGCAATATGGCTGACCAGCAACACCTTTCCGACCAAGGCCGCGATGCCGGAGGACGAGGTCTCCTTCCCAAAAGAACTTCATTCCGAACATTCACGCCATGAGCTATCAGGATTCTGAAAATTACACCGGAGAAAACCAAACCCCGATCCGCTTCGCCTATTGGGTGCCGAACGTCAGCGGCGGTCTCGTGATCAGCAACATCGAGCAACGCACCAGTTGGGATCTCGAATACAACCAGAAGCTCGCGCAGATCGCGGAAAACAGCGGCTTCGATTACGCGCTCAGCCAGATTCGTTTCACCGCCGGTTACGGGGCGGACAATCAGCACGAGCCGGTGACGTTCAGTCAGGCACTACTCGCTTCGACCACGCGTCTGAAATTGATCGCCGCGCTCTTGCCCGGTCCATGGGATCCGGCGGTGGCGGCAAAGCAAATCGCGACCATCGATAACCTCTACGGCGGTCGCATTGCAGTGAATGTCGTCAGCGGTTGGTTCCGTGGTGAATTCGCCGCGATCGGCCAGCCATGGCTCGATCACGATGAACGCTATCGCCGTTCGGAAGAATTCATCCGCGCGCTCAAAGGCATCTGGACGGAAGATTCCTTCACTTTCCGTGGCGATTTTTATCGTTTCAACAACTACACGCTGAAGCCAAAACCAACCCAGCAGCCGCATCCGGAAATCTTCCAGGGTGGCAGTTCCCGCGCCGCCCGCGATATGGCCGCCCGCGTTTCCGACTGGTATTTCACCAATGGCAACACTCCGGAAGGCCACAAGAAACAGATCGAGGACATCCGTGCGAAGGCTGCCGAAAACGGTCACTCGGTGAAAATCGGCGTGAACGCATTCGTCATCGCCCGCGACACCGAAGAAGAAGCGCAAGCCGTCCTTCGCGAGATCATTGAAAAAGCGAATCCGGAAGCCGTGCATGGCTTTGAATCCGAAGTGAAAAATGCCGGCAAGGCATCCCCGGAAGGCGAAGGCAACTGGGCGAAATCTTCCTTCGAAGACCTCGTGCAATACAACGATGGCTTCAAAACCAACCTCATCGGCACGCCGGAACAAATCGCCGAGCGCATCGTGCATTTGAAATCCATCGGTGTGGATCTCGTGCTCACCGCCTTCCTACACTTCCAGGAAGAAGTCGAATACTTCGGAAAACGCGTGCTGCCACTCGTCCGCAAACTCGAAGCCGAACGCGCCGCGGTAGCAGTGTAAAGGCAGGGACCTTTTTCCAAAAGGTCCGGTTGGGTGAAATTATACCCAAGGAACCCGCGCCAAATTCACATTACCACTCCGATCAACCGGACCGCTCGGAGAGCGATTCCTGCCTGTAATTCGTGAACTAACAATATAACCATGTCCCAAATCCTTCTCATTTCCGGAAGCCCGACCGCGCCCTCGAAATCCGCCGCATTGCTTCAATACGCAACGACTTATCTCCATTCTCACGGACTCACTGCCGAGACGGTGAGCGTGCGGGACTTTTCCGCTGAGGATCTCATCCAGGCGCGCTTCGACAGCCCGTCCTTCGAGGGGTTCAAAGCGAAAATCGCTGCCGCTTCCGGCATCATCGTCGCTACGCCGATTTACAAAGCTTCCTACACCGGAAGCCTGAAGGCATTGCTGGATATCCTTCCGCAAACCGCGCTGCGCGGAAAAACCATCCTGCCCCTCGCGACGGGTGGCTCGCCCGCACACTTGCTGGCCATCGATTACGCCTTGAAGCCGGTGCTCGCCGTGCTTGGCGCATCCGACATCCAGCAGGGAGTTTACGTCACCGACAGCCAGTATCAGGTGAACGATGACGGCTTCACACTCGCGGATGATTTGCAAACACGCCTCGATGAAAGCCTGGCTCGCTTGGTGCTCACCGTGAAAACCCTCGTTGCCGCCCAAGCGAACGCTGCATGAAGATTCTCTGGTTCATTCCCACGCACGGCGACGGCCGCTATCTGGCTTCCGCCGTGGGTGCCCGGCCCACGACGTTGCATTATCTCAAGCAGATCGCGCAAGCGGTTGATGAGCTTGGATACTACGGCGCGTTGTTGCCGACGGGGCGTTCGTGCGATGATGCTTGGGTGGTTGCGTCCACGTTGCTTCCGGTGACGCAGCGGATGAAATTCCTCGTCGCGATTCGTCCGGGTTTGACTTCGCCGACGCTCGCCGCGCGCGTCGCTGCAAGTTTTGATCGTCTCTCAGGGGGGCGCTTGCTGATCAACGTCGTGACCGGCGGCGATCCGGTGGAGTTGGAAGGCGATGGCCTGTTCCAATCGCACGACGAGCGCTACGAAGTGACCGATGAATTTCTCGATATCTGGCGCCGCGTCATGGCGCAGGAAGAAGTCGATTACGAAGGCGATCATTTAAAAGTGAAAGGCGCGAAGCTGCTTTTCCCCGGCCTTCAGCAACCGTATCCGCCGCTTTATTTCGGCGGCTCATCGGCGGCAGGCCACGAAGTCGGCGCGAAGCACATCGACGTTTATCTTTCTTGGGGTGAACCACCGGAACAGGTCGCGGAAAAAATCCAGCACATGCGGAAACTCGCCGCCGCGCAGGGCAGGACTTTGCGTTTCGGAATCCGCATGCACGTCATCGTGCGCGAGACGGAAGAAGAAGCGTGGGCGGAAGCGAACAATCTCATCCGCTACGTGACCGACGATGCCATCGCTGCCTCGCTCAAGGTTTTCGCAAGATTCGATTCCGCCGGACAGGCGCGCATGACGCGGCTGCATCAGGGAAATCGCGACAACCTTGAGATCAGCCCGAATCTTTGGGCGGGTGTCGGACTCGTGCGCGGCGGTGCCGGAACGGCGCTTGTCGGGTCTCCGGAAAATGTCGCGAAACGCATCCTCGAATATCGCGAACTCGGGATCGAGGAATTCATTTTCTCCGGCTACCCGCATCTCGAAGAAGCGTATCGTTTCGCGGAACTCGTTTTCCCGCTTTTACCAGTCCGGCAAGCCGAGCATCCGGAATCTCCGCAATACCTCAGTCCCTTTGGCGAAATCATGGCCAACCAGGAACGTCCGCAAGCGAACGTCGCGACTGCCTCATGATTTACACCTCAATCCGTTATGTCTGTTAGTCCTCCAGTGCTTGAAACCCGAACGCGCATCCATCCGTTGGAAACGGCGGAGCGCCTGGTCGCCGAGTTCGCGCAAACCGCCGTCGAGCGGGACAAGCGTGGCGGCACGGCCAAGGAGGAGCGCGATTTGCTTCGGACCAGCGGTTTGCTCACCTTAATCATTCCGCAGGAGGATGGCGGCCTCGGTGCGACATGGCCGGAAACCCTGCGCATCGTGCGGCAGTTCGCGCGGGTCGACAGCTCGATCGCCCACCTCTTCGGCTTCCAGCACCTGATGCTCGCGACCATCGAGCTTTTCGGCAGCGAGGAACAACGCCAGCACCTGTTCCGCCAAACGGTGCGGCATTCGTGGTTCTGGGGAAACGCGCTCAATCCGATCGATCCCGGTACGGTCGTTTCCTGGAAAGACGGTCAGCGCGTGATTAATGGGCGAAAAGGATTTTGCTCCGGCTCCACCGATGCCGATGCCCTGATCCTTTCCGCGAACGAACCGGAAACCTCGAAATTGTTAATCGCGGCGGTTCCGGTTCCCCGGGAGGGTCTGGCCACGCTCGACGATTGGGACAACATCGGTCAACGGCAGACCGACAGCGGTACGGTGGAGTTGCGGGACGTCGTCGTTCACGATTCGGAAATCCTGCGATCTCCCGGCCCGTTCGGCAGCGTGCGCGCCTCGCTGCGTCCATGTGTGGCGCAGATCATTTTCGCGAATGTATTCCTCGGAATCGCTGAAGGAGCATTCAACGAAGCGCGGAATTACACGCTCGCGCAAACACGTTCGTGGATCACCTCCGGGGTGAGTTCGCCTCGCGAAGATCCATACATCCTGCACCATTACGGCGAATTCTACGCACAGCTTCAAGCGGCGAAACTCGTCACGGATCGCGCGGCGGAAACATTGCAACGTGCCTGGGAAGCGGGGGAGGGGCTCACGGAAAACCATCGTGGAAAAGTCGCTCTGGACATCGCCACGGCAAAGGTGACGACCACCCGCACGGGTCTGGATATCGTGAACCGGATCTTCGAAGTGATGGGATCCCGTTCCACCACGGCCTCCGCCCGCCTCGACCGCTACTGGCGGAATCTGCGCACGCAAACGCTGCACGATCCGGTCGATTACAAATTCCACGAACTCGGCGATTGGGCGCTCAATCACCGCATTCCACAACCGACATTTTACTCATGAAACCCTACGAATTCCCCGTGTCCTCCATCGACGAAGCCATCGCAGCGATTGCGCGTGGCGAGATCGTTGTCGTGGCTGACGATATGGATCGCGAAAATGAAGGCGATCTCATCATGGCGGCGGAAAAAGCCACGCCGGAGAAAATCGCGTTTTTTGTCCGCCACACGAGCGGGGTGATCTGCATTCCTCTATCAGGAGGTCGGCTCGACCAACTGAATCTTCCCTTGATGGTCGCGGACAATACCGACGCGCATCGCACGGCGTTCACGATTTCTGTCGATTGGAAACCGGGAACCACCACCGGGATTTCCGCAGCGGATCGCGCGGCGACGATTCGCGCTCTCGCGAACGCCAACATTTCCGCGCAGGAATTCAGCCGTCCCGGCCATCTCTTTCCCTTGCGCGGCAAGGACGGAGGCGTGCTCGAACGTCGCGGTCATACCGAAGCGGCGGTCGATCTGGCGAGAATCGCCGGCCTCGCACCTGCGGGCGTGATCAGCGAAATCGTCAATGACGATGGCTCGATGGCGCGCGGCACGCAGTTGATTGATTTCGCGAAAACTCACGGCCTGCATTTCATCACCGTGGCGGATCTCGTGGCATGGCGGCGTCGCCACGAACCGCTGGTCGCACGGGTCGCGACCGCACGCATGCCCACGCGGCACGGGATTTTCACCGCTCACACGTATCGTTCGCATCTGGATGGAACGGAACACATCGCCTTGGTGAAAGGCGATGTGGATGGCGCGGAAGATGTGTTGGTGCGCGTGCATTCGGAATGCTTCACCGGTGATATTCTCGGCTCGTTGCGTTGCGATTGCGGTCCGCAGCTTGAGCTCGCATTGCAAAAAATCGAGCAACGCGGGCGCGGTGTGATCGTCTATCTGCGCGGTCACGAAGGACGCGGCATCGGCCTCGCTCATAAGATGCGGGCTTATGCCTTGCAGGACACCGGGCGCGATACCGTCGAGGCAAATACCGATCTCGGATTGCCAGTGGATTCCCGCACTTACGATGTCGGCGCGCAAATCCTCACCGATCTCGGATTGAAGACAATTCGTCTGATGTCGAACAACCCCGCGAAATTCACCGAGCTGGAAGGATACGATTTGAAAATCACCGGACGGGTGCCATTGATTACCTCGCCGAATCAGGAAAACCTGAGCTATCTCCGCACCAAGCAGCTCAAGCTTGGTCATCTTCTCAATCTGCCTTCCGTGCCATCCCGGACGGCGCTTCATCACGCATGACCGCAGCTTATAAATCCCCTCCCGCCGTGCCCCGCGCCAAGTCCTACGCGCGGCGGGCCAGCTTTGTCGTGTTTGAGGACCCGAAGTCGCTCGCTCTCACGCAGCACATCCGTCTGGTCGCACCGAGCGATGCGAACGTGCTCATCATCGGCGAGACCGGCACCGGAAAGGAAATCGTCGCCCGTCACATCCATGAGCAGAGCAAGCGTGCCGGGCAGGCGTTCGTCGCGGTGAATTGCGGCGCGTTTTCCGAGAATCTCATCGAGAGCGAATTGTTCGGTCATGAGCGCGGAGCCTTCACCGGAGCCAACGCGGCGAAGGTCGGCTGGTTCGAAAGCGCGAACGGCGGCACGCTGTTTCTCGATGAAATCGGCGAGCTTCCGTTGTCCTTGCAGGTGAAACTGCTGCGCGTTTTGCAGGAACGGCAGGTCGTGCGGCTCGGCTCGCGGAAAACGATCCCTATCGACGTGCGTTTCATCGCGGCGACGAATGTGCAGCTCGAGGAAGCCGTTTCCGCCGGGCGTTTCCGTGAGGATCTGTATTATCGTCTCAAGGTCGCTTCGCTGGAGCTCGCGCCGCTGCGTGAACGTCCCGGAGACATCCTGCCGCTGGCCCGCCATTTCCTCCACGTCTATGGCGAGCGCCTCGGAAAGCAGGAAGCCGTATTCACCCCGGACGCGGAATTGTCACTGGTGACCGGCCACGCCTGGCCCGGCAACATCCGTGAACTCGAAAACGTGGTGCATCACGCCCTGCTCGTCTCGAAAGGCAAGACCGTGCGTTCCGAGGACCTCAATCTTTCATCGCTGCGGCCCCTGATCCATCATCCGGCGGAATCCGGAGCGGGCGAGCGCCCGGGTATCGAAAAACTCCGCGATGCCCTGATCACCCTCTTTGAGGAATCTCCCGACGGCCTGCATACGGAAATCGAAAACGCCGTGATGCGGACCGCCTACGAATTCTGCCACCGCAATCAGGTGCAGACCGCCAAGCTCCTCGGCATCAGCCGCAACATCGTCCGCGCACGGCTGGCCCAGTGCGGAGAATTGCAGGTGAAGCCGAGGAAGGCTGGAAAGTTGGAGGAATAAATCCACATTTGCGGTTCATCGATTCCGCAGGGGCGGGAACTGCCGCTTGCCCTTGCCGTCCGGCCTCGCCAGACTGCCCCGCCCGATGTCCGACTCTTTCGTCCACCTTCACGTCCACACCGAATTTTCCCTGCTCGATGGCATGATCCGAACCAAGGATCTGGCCGCGCGGGCGAAGGAATTCGGGATGCCGGCGGTGGCGATGACGGATCACGGGAACCTGTATGGTGCGATCGAGTTTTACCAGAGCTGCAAGAAGGCGGGGGTGAAACCGATTTTCGGCTGCGAAATCTACCTCGCACCGGCTTCGATGGACGAGAAAAAGGAACTCGTCGGGCGGAAGCGGGCGACGCACATGACCTTGCTGGCGGAGACGGATGAAGGCTGGAACAATCTTTCCAAGCTCGTTTCCAAGGGCCATCTCGAAGGGCTCTACTACGGGAAACCGCGGGTGGACCGCGCGGCGCTCCGCCAATATGCGAAGGGCATCATCTGCCTGACGGGCTGCATTTCCGGCCCCGTCAACGAGTGGCTGCGTGCGGACAATGAAGAAAAGGCCCGCGAGACGATGGCGGAGCTCGTCGATATTTTCGGCAGGGAAAACGTGTATGTGGAAATCCACAATCACGGGCTGGAGCCGCAGCGGTTGGTGACGCCGGGATTGCTGAAACTGGCGAAGGAATTCGGCCTGAAACCGGTGGCGGCGAACGATGTGCATTTCCTCAAAAAGGAGGATCACCCGGCGCATGACGTGATGATCTGCATCGGCACGGGGAACCTGATCATCGATGAAAACCGCATGCGCTACACCGAGGAGGTGTATTTCAAAACCGCCGAACAGATGCGTGAATTGTTCGCGGAAATTCCCGGCGCGTGCGATGCGACGCTTGAAATCGCGGAGCGCTGCAATGTCACGATCAAGCTGGATTCGACTTCCTCCGAGAAGTATCCGCAATTCGAAGCTCCCGATGGCTCGCCGCGTGAAGCGTATCTGATGCGGGTTTGTCAGGAAGGGCTGCTGAAACGCTACGGGGCGGAAAAGGCCGCGGCCCCCGAAATTCAGGAACGCCTCGTGTATGAGGTGAACATCATCAACCAACTCGGATTCGCGTCGTACTTCCTGATCACGGCGGATTTCATCCAATGGGCGCGGGATCATAATATTCCGGTAGGGCCGGGCCGGGGATCGGCTGCGGGATCGTTGGTGGCGTATGCGATGGGCATCACGAATATTTGTCCCTTGCAGTTCGGCCTGTTGTTCGAGCGCTTCCTGAATCCGGAGCGTGTGAGTCCGCCCGACGTCGATATCGACTTCTGCCAATCGCGCCGTCCCGAGGTGATCGATTACGTGCGCCACAAGTACGGCGAGCGTAGTGTTTCCCACATCATCACCTACGGAACGATGGGTGCGAAGAGCGTGATTCGCGATGTGGCCCGCGTGATGGGCGTTTCCTACGGCGATGCGGACCGTCTGGCGAAAATGATCGAAGCGAAGCCCGGCGTGACGTTGAAGAAGGAATGGGACGCCAAAGCCGAATTGAGGGAAATGGTGGAAGCGTCCTCGACCTATCGCGAACTGTGGGACTACGCGCTCAAGCTGGAAGGGATCAACCGCAACGTCGGCATCCACGCGGCGGGTGTGGTGATCGGCGACAGACCGCTCGACGAACACGTGCCTCTGACACGGGGTAACGAAGGGGAAGTCGTGACCCAGTACGACATGGGCGCGATCACCGAGGTGGGTTTGCTGAAGATGGACTTCCTCGGCCTGAAGAACCTTACCGTGATTCAGGATGCGGTGGAGCATATCCGCAGGCACACGCCGGACTTCGAGATCGAGAATGTCCCGCTGGACGATCAGAAAACCTTCGATCTTCTCAACCGGGGAGAGACGATGGGTGTGTTCCAGCTTGAATCCGGCGGTATGGTAGAAACCTGCCGCAAGTATCAGATCGAGAAGATCGACGACATCATTGACCTTCTCGCGCTCTATCGACCGGGCGCGATGCAGTTCATCGACCAGATGATCGAGGTGAAGAAAGGCCGCAAGAAAGCCATTTACGAACACCCTCTGCTGGAGCAGGTCTGCGGTAACACCTACGGGGTGATGATCTATCAGGAGCAGGTGCAGAACGCGGCGAAGCTCCTCGCGGGCTACACGCTCGGTGGTGCGGACCTTCTGCGCCGCGCGATGGGCAAGAAGGACCCGAAGAAGATGGCGGAGGAGCGCTCGAAATTCGTCGAGGGCGCGCAGCGGGTGAACGGCATCGAGGCGAAACTGGCGAACCAGATTTTCGAGAAGATCGAGATGTTCGCGGGCTACGGTTTCAACAAATCGCACTCCGCCTGTTACGGACACATTTCCTACTGGACGGCGTATCTGAAGGCGAATCATCCGGTGGAGTTCCTCGCCGGTTTGCTTTCCAACGAGATCAACAACACGGACAAGATCGGGGTTTTCGTGGCGGAATGTCACAAGATGAAAATCGAGATCCTGCCACCGGACGTGAATGCCTCGCAGCTTCGCTTCGCACCGGAGCGCACACCGACGGGGCTCGACGGTGTCCGTTACGGTCTCGCCGCGATCAAGAACGTCGGCGAAGGCGCGATGGCTTCGGCGATCGCCGAGCGTGAAGCGAATGGAAAGTTCACGTCGCTCGAAGATTTCGCGACGCGTCTCGATTCCAAGGCGGTGAACAAGCGCATCCTTGAAAACCTGATCAAGGCCGGTGCGATGGATTGGACGGGTGAAACCCGCGCCGGAATGTTTCAACGCCTGGAGCAGGTGGTTTCCGCCGCGTCATCCGCGCAAAAGGATCGTGCCTCGGGGCAGGTTTCGATGTTCGGATCGATGGATTTCGCACCGGCCCCTGTCTCGGAAAGAAGCCGACGCAGCGAGAATCATGTCGAGGAATGGAGCAAGGACGAGCGGCTTGCGCATGAGAAGGAGTTGCTTGGATTTTACGTGACCGGCCATCCGCTCGATAAGTTCCGGAGTGTGATCGATTCGGACCGTTATCAGAAAATCGGCATGATCGACGACATCGTGATTTCCAACCCGCGCGACCGGTTTTCCTTCGCCGGGATGGTGCGTTCGCTGGAGGCGAAAACGACGAAAACCGGGAAACCGTTCGGCGTTCTGATGCTGGAGGATTTCACCGGCAGCACGGAAATCATGCTGTGGGGCGAAACGTTCGTGCCCGCGCGCGATGCCGGATTGCTGGAGCCGGGGAATCCGATCAAATTGAAATGCGCGATCCAGACCGATGACCGCACCGGAGGACGCCGTCTCACGGGGTATGAGATCGGCGAGCTGAAAATGAGGCGGGCCGCTGCCAATGGCAAGGGACCGCTGGAATTGCTGCTGCAGACCCATCGCCACAGCGAGCAGGATCTGGATGAGATCAAAACCTGCCTGGCCGGATCGCCCGGAAAAACGCCCGTGATTCTGCACTTCCAGAACAGCGCGGGAAAACGGGTCAGCGTACAGGTCGCGGAGCGATATGGCGTGAAGCGCACGCCGGATTTGGAGGATTCGTTAGGCCGGTGGTTGCAGGAGTGAGGAGCAGGGACATTCCTGTCCCTGTATTCAAATATCCGGGACAGGAATGTCCCGGCTCCTTAAGGAATGAGGAGTGCTCGTTCGCTTTGCCAGAGGGTATAGTGTTGCGGTGATAAATTCGCCTTTGAGGGGTTTCTTCGAATGTACCGGACCGCATTCGCGAAATGTTGGTGATCCCGGATGAGTGTATCACGATAGTTCCTCTGCCAGATTGGACCTTGTTCCAATTTTCTCGCAGAAGTGCCCTTCCAGATTTGAATCAGCTTTTCGAGAGATGCTAGTGGTTTAAAAAGCAGATGGACATGGTTTGGCATAATGACCCAGGCGTGATGATGGGCTTGGCTTCCTTCCGCCATCATCATTACGTCTTCCAGAATTTGTCTGTGGTTTGGGCGTCGGAACAGACGGGATCCTTCTCCTTGATAGAGCCATTTTTCGAGTTTGAAGGTGAAGCGCGGATGAAAGATGGTGATTTCTTTTTCCGACCACGGTTGAGGATGCGTACTTATCCAAGTGTCCCGCTGGGATTTCCAATGTTGGAGTTTTTCCCGAGGAATCGAATCTCCCAAACGGAAGGTCACGAATTGCATGACCTCGCCCTGTTGCCAGTGAGGAAGTTTCGCGCCGTGTTTGTCGATGGGGTCTTCCGGATTCAGGAAATCGCGAGACATGAATTCTGATAGTCCATATTTCCGGGTGTTCTATCAAAAAATGGAGAGGGAGACGTTTTTTCTATTTTCCCGGGAAAAACCGGGACAGGAATGTCCCGGCTCCTCACATTTCGCTGAAGGTGAGGCTCAATTCCTTTTCGAGCTTCGTGATTTTCGGGCGTTCCTTCGGCTCGATGAGGGCGATGGATAATCCGCTTTTTCCGGCGCGGGCGGTGCGGCCGCTACGGTGGGTGTAGTATTCGGTTTGCTCGGGGAGTTGGTGATGGATGACGAAGCTCAGGCCCTCGACATCGATGCCACGGGCGGCGACGTCGGTTGCGATGAGGTATTGGAAGCGGTTTTTCTTGAAGGAGCGCATCATGGTGTCGCGCTCGGCTTGGGTGAGATCGCCTTGCAGGACGCCGACGGCGTAGCCGCGTGCGGTGAGCTGCCTGCCGAGGGTGATGGCTCCGGCCTTGGTGCGGCAGAAGATGAGGCCGCGCTGGTCTTTCCGGCGCTGGAGGAAATCGGCGATGAAGTCGGTTTTTTCGTCGCGGGTGCAAAGTGCGTAGCGGTGATCGATCTTGCGGTTGACGACGTGGGCCTTGTCGATGCGGATCGTGTGGGGGTGAGGGCCCATGCAATCTTTCACGAGGGCGTGAATCGCATCCGGGATGGTCGCGGAGAAAAGCCAGGTGGCGCGGCGGTTGGAGGTGAGCCGAATGATCGCTTGCAGCTCTTTTTTGAAGCCCATGCTGAGCATTTCATCGGCTTCATCGAGGATGAGGTGATGGACGTGATCGAGCGTGAGGGCTTTGCGCTTGATGAGGTCGAGCAGGCGTCCGGGCGTGGCGACGACGATCTGGGTGGGGCGCTGGAGGGCGGCGGCCTGACGGTCGATGTTGTCGCCTCCGCTGAGTACTTCGACGAAGATTTTTTGAGAGCAGTGCTTGGTGTAGCGAAAGAGTTGTTTGCCGATCTGTTTCGCCAGCTCGCGGGTGGGTGCGATGACGAGGCCCTGGATGCTTTCGGTCTTCGGTTTGATTTTAATCAGCAATGGCAAGCCGAATGCTGCGGTCTTACCGGTGCCGGTTTGCGCCTGCGCGATGAGGTCGCCGTCTTTTTCGAGCAGGTGGGGGATGACGCGGGTCTGGATCTCCGTGGGATCGTGGATGCCGAGATCACGCAGGCCTTGGATGAGGTCTTCGCGGACGCCGAGTGTGCTGAAGGAGTGCGACATGAGCGGGAAGCATGCGGAGAATGGCGGGGTCTGACGAGCTTGAATACGGGGCTTCACGGCAGGGGAAAAAGGTGGTTTTTCCGGATGATGGTACTTTGATTCCGAATGGGGGGAGATACGCTTTTGGCAACTCCGAAAGGAGAAGCCCGAAATCTCTCATGGCTCTCTCGATCAAACCCTCTTCCGCCTGTGTTTTTGATCAGATTTCCCTTGGTGAAATCATGTTGCGTCTCGATCCGGGCGAGGGGCGGATCCGTGATACGAGGTCGTTCAACGCGTGGGCGGGCGGGGGTGAATACAACACTTCCAGCGGGCTGCGCCATGTTTTCGGAAAGAGGACGGCGGTGGTGACGGCGCTGGTGGATAACGAGGTGGGGCACCTGATCGAGGATTTCGTGATGGAGGGTGGTGTGGTCACGGATTTCATCCAGTGGCGCGAGGATGACGGCATCGGCCGCACGGTGCGGAACGGGCTGAATTTCACCGAGCGAGGGTATGGCCTGCGTAGCGCGTTGGGGAATTCGGACCGGGGAAACACGGCGGCTTCACAGTTGAAGCCGGGGGATGTGGACTGGGAGTATCTTTTCGGCGAGTTGGGTGTGCGCTGGTTCCACACCGGTGGGATTTTCGCGGGGCTTTCGGAAACGACGACGGAACTGACGCTGGAGGCGGTGAAGGCCGCGCGTCGTCATGGGACGATCGTTTCCTACGACCTGAACTACCGGCCATCGCTGTGGAAATCGATCGGTGGTCTGGACAGGGCGCGGGAGGTGAATCGGGAAATCGCGCGTTACGTCGATGTGATGATCGATTTTTCCGGGTTTCTTTTCGAGGACGACGAATATAGCGGCCATCCTTCGGATCTTTCCGACGAGGAATTTCGCGGCATGCTGCGTCGTGCGGCCGGGGAGTTCCCCAATTTCCGGGTGATCGCGAACAGCCGCCGCCGGGTGGTCACGGCGAGCCGTAATGACTGGAAGATCATCGTTTTTCACAACGGCGTGTTTCATGAAAGCCGCCTTTATCCGGAGCTGGAAATCCTCGATCGCGTGGGCGGCGGGGATTCGTTCGTGTCCGGCCTGCAATTCGCTTTTCTCGAGTTCAACGATCCGAAAAAAGCCGCCGACTATGGTGCGGCGCACGGTGCGCTGGCGGCGACCACGCCGGGTGACAACTCGATGGCGACGCGGGCGGATGTGGAAAAACACATCGCCATGCTCAGCCCGCGACTGGTGAGCTGAGCGGATTATTCCGCCGCGACCTTGGGTTTGGTTAGGAAAAACAGGATCAGGCTCGCGGCGATGATGCCACCGGCGACGAGGGGTGCGGTGTGCATGCCGGGCACGGGGCTGGTGAGGGCGCCGTGGATGCGGCTGGCGATCAGCACTCCGCAGACGAGCGCACCGGTCACGGGGACAAACAGCGGGACCTCGAAGCCGCCTTTTTCCTCGCCGGGCCGCAGTTTTAAAATGACCAGCGCGACGTTCACCACCACGAAGACGGTGAGCAGGAGCAGGGCGGTGGCCTCGGCGAGCTGGCGGATGTCACCGATGAGGATGAGCACGGAAACGATGAGAAACAGCAGGCCGATGGCCACATGCGGAGTCCGGCGGATGGGGTGGATTTTTCCCATGACGGAGGGCAGCAGCCGTTGGGTGGCCATGCCGTAGAGCAGGCGGGAGCCCATGAGGTAGTTCAGCAGCGCGGTGTTCCCGATCGAGAAGAGGGTGATGAAGAGGTAAACGGAATCGATCCCCCGGAACCATGGCGCGGCGTGTTTCGCGACTTCCATCAGCGGGGCGGGGCTGGCGGCGAGCGTTTGCCATGGCAGCACGGAGACGGCCGTGATGGCCACGGCCATGTAGATCAGCGCGGCGGAAATCATCGCGCCGACGAGGCCGAAGGGGATCGAGCGTTTCGGATTTTTCACTTCCTCGCTCACGTTCAGGACGTCCTCGAAGCCGATGAACGAGAAAAACGTCAGCACCGCGCCTTGCAGGATGACGATGAAGCTGATGCCCGCGAGGCCGCTGCCTTCGGCGCTCGGCGGCACTTCCAAATAGTTCTCCCCGCCCCAGAATTTCGCGCCGATGGCGATGATGAAAAGCAGCCCGCCGACCTCGACGAAGGTGCAGAAAAGATTCGCCCACATGCTTTCGCGGATGCCGCGATAGATCACGCCGCCGAGAAGCAACGCGCCGCAGATGGCGATCAGCTTCACCGGCACGCCCCATCCCATCCAGCGGACGAGATTTTCCGAGATCGCCTGCATGCCGGTGGCCATCGATGTGAGGCCGCTCATCATGACGGCGATGCCGACGGCGTAGCTCAGCCAGTTTTTCCGATAGGCCCGCTGGGTGACATAGGCAGCGCCTCCGGCCTTCGGGTAGCGGCTGCCGACGCTGGCGTAGGAAAGGCCGGTGAGCACCGCCGCGATCATGGACGCGATGAAGGCGAGCCACACCGCGTTTCCCAGCACTCCCGCGGCTTTTCCGATCAGGACGTAAACACCGGCACCGAGCATGGAGCCTAGGCCGTAGAAAAGGATCTGCCACGGGCCGATGGTTTGCTTCAGCGAGGGTGTCGTAGATTCCATAAAGGGTAGGCTTAGCGTTTCACGGGCCTATCAGGAGAAAAAAGTGCGGAAGTGGATCCGAGGAGATGCGATGCGGAAACATTTTTGATAATCGTGGAGGATCGCGTGCGTAGCTGTTTCAATAGCCCGATGAACTTCAAAACCCTGCTCTTGTTCCCGATGGCGGCCGCCCAGTTCGCAGCCGCCGAGCCTCTTGCGAAAAGCCCCGCCATTCCCATGTTTCAGGAAAACCGGAAGCAGGAATGGTATGCGTGGATGCCCTCGAAGGGGCGGGCGGAACCATGGCCGGAGCAGATCAGGGTGCGTGAGGACGGGACGGTCCACGTGCTGGACATTCCCGTGACCGGGAAGCCGGAAGAGTTCGGCTATTTCGCCACCCGGGATGATTACCGGAATTACCGGCTGCATTTCGATTACAAATGGGGTGAGAAAAAATTCGAGCCTCGCGGGAAAGCGCCGCGCAACAGTGGGTTACTTTACCACATCATCGGCGAAGACCGGCTTTGGCCGGGCTGCGTGGAGTATCAGGTGCAGGAGGGAGACACCGGAGATTTCCATCTGCTGTGGAGAGATACGCGTCCGACGATGGATGCCCCGGTGGAATCCGCCGAGCAGGTCAAGGGCAGGCGTTTCGTGTTCTCTCCACAAGGTGAATGGGTGCGCGGGACTACTTCAAGCGTGCAGCGGAATCCGAAAATGGATCATGCGAAGGAATGGAACCGCTGCGTGCTGGAAGTGCGGGGCACGGAGAGCCGCCATTTCGTGAACGGGACGCTGAACAACGCGGCGAGCAACCTGAAGGATTTCGAGGGAAAGCCGCTGGACTCGGGGCGCATCGCGTTTCAGGTGGAAGGAGCGGAAATTTTCTATCGGAATATCTCCATCGCGCCGATCACATGGCCGCTCGAGCACGAGCCGTTCCGCGTGCTGGTGTTCTCGAAGACCGAAAAATTCCGGCATGATTCGATCGGGACGGGCGCCGAGGCGCTTCGCAAGCTGGGCGACTCCTTTGGCTTCGAGGTCGCGCACACGGAAAACGCGGACGATTTCACCGAGGAAAAACTGCGGGATTTCCGGGTGGTCGTTTTTCTTTCCACCTCGGGAGATGTGCTGAATCCGGCCCAGCAAACCGCCTTCGAGGGCTTCATCCGCTCGGGCGGCGGCTTTGTCGGCATCCATTCCGCGTGCGATACGGAATACGATTGGCCGTGGTTCGGCGAGCTGGTGGGAGCGTATTTCAGCAATCACCCTGCCCAGCAAACGGCGGATCTTTACCTGACGGATGAGACATCCACCTCGACCTCGATGCTGCCCCGGAAATGGACGCGCAAGGACGAGTGGTACAATTTCCGGAAAAATCCCGATCCCGCCAAAGTCCAGGTGCTGCTGCGTGTGGATGAAAGCAGCTACAAGGGCGGGCGCATGGGAGAATCGCATCCCATCAGCTGGCAGCATGAATTCGATGGCGGCAGAAGTTGGTTCACCGCGCTGGGCCACACCAAAGAGAGCTTCCACGAACCGCTTTTCCTGATGCACGTCCTCGGAGGGATTCAATACGCGGCGGGCATTCCGGCGGCGGAGTGAGAAAAACCAAAAGCCCCTGTCTCTCGTCGAGAAACAGGGGCTTTGAAAGTGGTACACCCGAAGAGATTCGAACTCCTGGCCTTCTGATTCGTAGTCAGACGCTCTATCCAGCTGAGCTACGGGTGCGTCGCGCGTGGCGCGGGCCGACAGGAAGCATCACCGGGGAGGCTTCGTCAAGAATTTCGCTCATAAAAATGCGGCAGATGCGGATTTTTCCGGTTTTCGGGGATTTCGGTAAAGGGAGTGTGACTTATTTTCCCTCGGTTTTTGTCTAAGTTCATGATAATGCGCGAGGACTGCAAAATGCAGTGCATGACGTAAATCCAATCCAAATCATTATGAACAAGTATCTTGCGGAGTTTTTCGGGACATTCTGGCTGGTGTTGGGCGGCTGCGGCAGCGCGGTGCTGGCGTGTGCTTTTCCGGAGCATGGCATCGGATTTGTCGGCGTTTCGCTGGCGTTCGGTCTGACGGTGCTGACGATGGCGTATGCGATCGGGCACATTTCCGGATGTCATTTGAACCCGGCGGTTTCGATCGGGCTGGTGATGGCGAAGCGGTTCCCGGCGAACCAGCTTTTGCCCTACATCATCGCCCAGACGGTGGGCGCGATCGCCGGGGCGGCGGTGCTTTACGTGATCGCCACCGGCAAGGCGGGCTTCGAGGTGGGAGGATTCGCATCGAACGGCTATGGCGAGCATTCGCCGGGCGGGTATTCGCTGCTGGCGGCGGCGGTGACGGAGTTCGTGCTCACGGCGGGTTTCCTCGTGATCATTCTGGGTGCGACGGACAAAAAAGCTCCGGCGGGGCTGGCTCCGGTGGCGATCGGTCTGGGGCTGACGCTGATTCACCTGATCAGCATTCCGGTGACGAATACCTCGGTGAATCCGGCGCGGAGCACGGGTGTGGCCTTGTTCGCAGGTGGCTGGGCGGTGGCTCAGCTTTGGCTGTTCTGGCTGGCTCCGATCGCGGGGGCTGTGGCCGGCGCGGTGGCGTATCGCTGTTTCCGTGGCGATGAGAAATGCTGTGAGTGATCGGTATTTCCCCGGTTGTTGGCTGGCCGGAATCGTGTAATGTCCGGCCATGCCGCACCGGGTTGAAATGTGGAAAACCGTGCGCCGCCTGCTGACGGTGGGGGCGATCCTCGGCGGAGCTTACCTTCTGGTGGTGGCTCCGCTGGAGCGGACGTTTCGCGGGACGCAGCGAACGCTGGAGCAGGGGCTTGAGGCGATTTTGGGTGCTGGTGGAAAACGCGAGGTGAGGGTGGTAAAGGGGCGCGCGGAGATCACGGAGCGGTCGGAAATTTCCGAGCTGGCGCTGATGGAAATGCGGATGAATACGACGCGGACCATCGAGAAATCCGAGAGCCGTTTCGGTGTGCCGCTGGGGACGAAGCGGTTGGTTTTTCGCGGGCTTTACAAAGTGAAAGGCGGCTATCGGCTGCAACCGGGAACGTCCCTGTGGATGGAGGGGAAAACGCTGGTGGCGAAATTTCCGAAGGCGGAGGTGCTCTCGGTGGAGCTGCTGGAGGTGGAAATTCTCAATGAGGACAGTGCTTGGCTGAATCGTGTGGCGAAGGGGGATCGGGAACAGATTTTGCGTGAGCTGCGGCAGCAGATGATCGGGGAGGCGCGGGAGAGCGGGATGCTGGATACGATCGAGGCGACGATGAAAACGCGGCTCAAGGATTTGATGGGAGCGGAGGCGGTGAGGATGGAGGAGATGCCCTGAAAGTAGCTGGAGCGTCTCGCTCCAGGCCGTTTGCGGAGCATCTTGCTCCGTTTGTTATTTGAAATCCGGAGCGGGACGCTCCGGCAACGGACTGGGCCGGGACGGCCCAGCTACGGTTTTTTCCAGACGGTGACAAGGGAGGTGGTCCACTGGAATTTGCGGGCGGTTTCGCGAATGAGGAAGGGTTCTTCGGCCTCGCGGGTGAGGGTGAAATGCGGGCCGAGGATTTTCCGGAGCCAATCGAGCGTGGTGGTTTCTGGCCAGTTGTCGGGCGGGGTGAATTCCTCCAGCCAGGTGCAGGGAGTGGCGAGGACGAGTTCGCCGCCGGGGCGGAGGAGGGAAGGGAGGCGTTCCAGCAAGCGCAGGGGATCGGGCAGGCGGCAGAGGAGGTTGGCGGCGTGGACGTGATCGAAGGTGCCGAGGTTTTCGGGCAGGTTCATGGCGTCACCTTGCCGGAAACGGATGCGGTCCGTGGGAATGTCCGTGGGCGCGGTGGCGACGAGGGGTGTCCGCAGGTGGGCTTCCTCGTGGCGGGTGTAGGGGATGCTGCCGCCGGTGCGGAGGACTTCGGCGCAGCGGATGAAGGCGTGGGAGAAATCGATGCCGGTGACTTCCTCGCAGGTGCGCGCCATTTCGAAGGTGGAACGTCCGACGGCGCAGCCGAGATCGAGCCCGCGCCGGGCGGAGGTGCCGGAAAAATAGCGGGGTGTGCGGAGCGGGAAGCCGAGGGCGTCGGCCATGCCGGAGGGCCATGGGCGGTCGGTTGGGAGGATTTCTCCGGGGCTGCCGTAGTGGAAGAGCAGGTATTCGGAAACGAGCTTTTCGGATTCGTAGATGGCGCTCATTTTAGCTCAGTGGTCGCCGTCGGTGTGTTCCTTGACGTGCCGGTCCAGCCCGCGCTGGGCTTCGTGGAGGGAGATTTTCCGGTCGCCGCTGGTGTCGTAGTAATCGATGATCTGCGAAGCGGGGTAGCCGGAAAGTTTGGTGGCGGGGCGGAGTTCCTTGGCATCGAGTTTACCGTCACCGTCGAGGTCCCAGAGGTCGAATTTCGCGAGCAGGCCGATCATTTGCCGCTCGGTTTTGGTGTCCGGCACGACGGGAGCTGGAGGTCGGTAGCAGGCGGCGAGGGTGAGCAGTGAGAGAAGGGCGAGCGATTTTGGCATGAAATGAAGTTGGCGGGCGTTGGTGGTCCGGGCAAGCTCTGAAGCGTCGCATGCAGATTCGCCTCCTTGTCGCCGGAAAACCCGCACTTGCTTATGCCAAGACGGGAGTGGAAGAGTATTTGAAGCGCCTTTCACGATTCGGCGGGCATGAGCTGGTGGTGGTGAAGGCGGGTTCGCGCGAGGAGGTTTCGGCGAGATTGCTGGAGCGCTCGCAGGGGTGCTACCGGGTGGCGCTGGACGAGCGCGGCGAGACTCTGACGACGCGGAAGTTCGCGGAACGTCTGGAAAATCTGGCGATGCGTGGCGACGTGAAAACGGTGGCGTTTCTGATCGGTGCTTCGGACGGGCACACGCCGGAACTGCGGGATGCCTGCGATCTGGTGATCACGCTCTCGCCGTTCACGCTCCAGCATGAGTTGGCGCTGGTGGTGCTGCTGGAGCAGCTTTACCGGGTGGCGTCGCTGAAGGCGGGATCGCCGTATCACCGGGATTGAGATGCAAAAGGCAGGGACCTTTTTCCAAAAGGTCCGGTGGGGAAAATGTAGATTGGCAGAAAGTGGTGGAAGTATGAGCTTTCGTGAGTTCTTGCCAGCCGGACGTTTTGGAAAAACGTCCCTGCCTTAACTCTTCAGCGGCGGTACTGGTTTTGCGGCATCATGCCGAATTGGCCCTGGCCTTGGCCGGGGACTGGGGTGTTCCACGGAATTTTGCTGGTTTCTGACTGCGGGCCGACGGGCTTTTTCTCCGGTTCGTCGGCGCAGGAGGTGAAGCCGATGACGATGAAGGCGGAGAGGACGCAGAAGGAAAGGTGGCGGATCATGAGGTGAAGATAGGGAATGGGGAGTGAGGTGCAAGAGAATGTGGTTGCGCCGTCTCGGCGCAAGGAAGGTCTTTATTGCGGCGGGACGCCACAACCACTTTGAGCGAAATGGCGGGCGAGGAAGGATTTCCGGAAATCGAAAATCTGGCGGAGCTTTTTGCGGACGTAGAGTGAGTGGACGATTTCACTGACCGGCCAGAAAGGCAGGGCGTAATGAACGAGATCGCGCATGAGAACGCCGTCTTTGGTTTCTTCAAACGTGTGATAGTGGTGCCAGAACCGGTAGGGACCGTGGAGTTGTTCGTCGATGAAGGATTCGCGGTCTTTCACGGCGCGGATCTCGGTGACCCAATCGACCCACACGCCGGGCGGGACCTGGATTTTGTAAACGATGATCTGCCCGTCATACATCCGTTCGCCGGGTTGATGGACGATTTTGAAACCGATGTCCGGCGGGGTGATTTGGCTGAGGTTTCGCGGGGCGGAGAAGAAGTCCCATGCTTGATCGAGGGTGATCGGGAGGAGCTGCTCCTGCTCAAGCGTGTGGATTTTCATGGGAGAGGATTAACACGAGAACATCGAACATTGAACGCCCAATATCTAAAGTTGAAGTGAAGAGGTCGCGGAGTTCTTCCTCTTGCCATTAACCATCAACTAAAAACCATCAACCTCTTCCGATCACACCGATGCCGGGCAGCAGCACTTTTTTCATCGCTCTGGTGGAGGAATTCCCCGAAGAATGCTTTCATTACTTATGAGTTCCTTTGAATCCAAGCTTCAGGAGGCGCTGGCGAACCCGAAAAATCAGGGCGAGCTGGCGGATGCGGATGCCGTGGGCACCGTCGGGTCCCCGGAGTGTGGCGACATGCTGCGGATGTGGCTGAAGTTTACCGAAAAAGACGGCAAGCGGGTGATCGACCGCGCGTCGTTTCAGGCGTTCGGCTGCCAGACGGCGATCGCGGTGGCTTCGATGGCGACGGAGTTGTTGAAAGGTAAAACGCTGGCGGAAGCGCGCGAACTGAGCGCCCAGGAGCTGACCGGGGATCTCGGCCCGCTGCCACCGATGAAGATTCATTGTGGCCAACTGGTGGAAGGCGCGCTCAGAAACGCGCTGGAACAGGGCGCGGCACCGGCGGAGGAAACGGCGAAGCCGGATCTGGCACCGACGCTCGCCGGTGACCTGCATCGCCCCGCTACCGGAAAAATCCGGATCGTGCCGCTGGACTGAATCTCTTTCCCAAAAACCCACATCGTGCTCGAGCTCCGGGAAATCGGCTATCAGATCCGGAAAAAGGGGGGAGCCACTCCTTTGCTGGACGGGATTTCGTTTCAGGTGCCGAAGGGGCATTTCATGGCGATCGTCGGTCCCTCGGGTTGCGGGAAAACGACGTTGTTGAAAACCATCGCCGGGTTGAATCCGCACACTGCGGGATCGATCCTGTGGAATGGCCGCGATGTGGAAAAAGAGCAGGATTTCGAGCCTTCGGAGATCGGCTACGTGCCGCAGTTTTCGGTGGCGTATGATCCGCTGACAGTGGACGAATCGGTGGAGGTGGCGGCCCGCCTGCGGGTGGCATGCGAGAGCGCAGAGGAGCTGGACCGGCGGATCGACCGGGTGCTGGAGGAAACCGGGCTGGGGCCGATCGGCGACCGGCTGGTGAAGGTGCTTTCGGGTGGCCAGAAGCGGCGGCTGGGGTTGGCGTTGGAGCTGGTTTCCGGGCCGAAGCTGTTGCTTTGCGATGAAGTGACCTCGGGGCTGGACCCGCGTTCCGAGCGCGAGATCGTGCACCTGCTGCATGAGCTGTCCCGCTCCGAGGGGCGCACGGTGTTCTCGGTGACACACTCGCTTTCCCATCTGGAGCTTTACGATTCGGTATTGGTCATGCACGAGGGGCGGCTGGTCTATCACGGGCCGCCGGAGCAGTTGACGCATTATTTTTCCGTTCAGGACACCGAGGAAGTTTATCCCCGGCTGGCGACTCAGGATGCGGAACGCTGGGAGGCGTCTTGGGCGAAGCACCGCGAGCATTACGGCCAAATGATCCAGCGGAAACGCGATGCGCTGATCCACGAAGGCGAGTTACGGGAAGAGGAAGTGCCGGAGGAAAAAACGTCCGACGCGACGGAGCGCCCGGGATTTTTCAGCCAGTTCGCGACCTTGCTGGGGCGGCGCTGGCGGATTTTTTTCCGGGATCGCACCCAGCTTTATCTCCAACTGGCGATGGTGCTGTGTTTTCCGCTGCTGGTCACCCTTTTCAGCGATAAGGCATCGGGCAATATCCGGCGCTACTCCGAGGTGCGGCAGGCGAATATTTTCGCGGAAATCCAGGAACAGCAAAGCGTGCGGGCGGATCAGGCGAAGGTCGGCTCGGCGGTTTCAGGGATCATCATGTTTCAGGTGGTGCTGCTGTGCCTGATGGGGTCTAACAATTCAGCGCGTGAGATCGCGGGCGAGCGGCCGATTTACGAGAAGGAGAAATTCGGCGGCTTGAGGCCGGCGGCGTATCTGGCCTCGAAGGCGGCTTTTCTCGCGTGTCTGGTGATCGTGCAATCGATGTGGATGGCGCTGTTCGTGGATTTTTTCGGGCCGTTCCGTGGGGATTTCCTTCAGTATTTGGGATTCCTGCTGCTGGTCAATGCGGCGATGACGGCGGTGTGTCTGGCGATTTCCTCGCTGAGCCGCACGGCGGAGCAGGCGTCTTTGCTTTCGATTTATCTCGTCGGCTTCCAGCTTCCGCTTTCGGGCGCGGTGCTCGCATTGCCTGAAAAAATCGAGCCCTTCGCGCAACCGCTCGTTTCCGCGTATTGGGCGTGGTCCGGCAGTGTGGACGCGCTCCAGACGCAGGTGCGGGATGCGGTGAAATCGGTGGTGGATACCACGCTGACCGATCACCCGGCGTGCCTGCACATGCTCGCGGTGCATCTGGTCGCGGCGCTGGCGGTGGCGTGGATCGGTGCCAGCCGTCCGCAATGGGACTGAGACGCAAGACTTGAAGATGCAAGAATTGTCAGTTACATGCTCTTCTCTTGTGTCTTCGAGTCTTGAGTCTCCGGAAGTTTTCCCGCTGGCTTCCGCCGTATTTTTCATCAAGCTTCCATCAAACCCAGAATTTATGGCCAGAAGAGCAAGTTCCAGTATTCAACCCGCCGCCATCGCCGCGCTCGTGATCGTCGTGGTGGCGATCGTGCTCGGTGGAAAATGGCTGACCACGAAAAAAGGATCGTCCTTCGGCGACGTCGCGAAGCTCGACGTGCAAGAGCTTCTGCTCAACGGCAACAGCCTGCGGGGAAACGAGTATGCGATCGAGGGACAGGTGGACCAGAAACTCCGCTGGACGGCCGCCAGTGGTCAGGTGGTGAGTGTGCGCGTGGTGAGTGACGGGGTGGAAAATTTCATCGGCATCGAGATCCCGCCGGAACTCTCGAAAGTGAATGTCGAGATCAAGCAGCGCTACGCCTTTCGCGTGAAATTCCGTCAGGGCGGCATCCCGGTGGCGACGGCGATCGATCGGATCTAACGTTTTATTTTCAGCATGAAAACCCGACTTTTCGCCCTTCTCTGTTTCTCCGGATTCGTCTCCGCGCAGGTTTACACTCCGCCGCCGGAAAATGCCGAGCCCGGCAATGAACCGCCGCGCGAACCCGCCCGCACGCAGGAACCGGGAAACGCGCAGGGACCGCTCGGTCGGGAAATTCCGTTGCTCGATCTCTCGGCGGAGACCATCACGGTCGGCGGCATCACCATTCCGCTGGGCGACAATCGCCTGCTGAGAGCGCGTTTTGAAAAATACCTCAGCCAGCCTCCGGAAAGCGGTGAGGAGGCGCGGCGATACCGGGAAGACGTCCGGCAAATCCTCGCGACGATTTCCCCGCTCCGCCCCGGCGGGCCGAATCTCTCCGAGGCCTTCAAGCTCCTACCCGGCGCGGCCAGCTATCCGGGAGACGCGAACCTGTGCGGCTCGCTCGCCGAGGCGGTCTATACCGCGATGTTGGCGAAACGCGACGTCGAGGGCCTGAAGAAACTCAACGAGAGCATAGAAAGCGAAAAACAGCAGATCATCCGCGAAGGCGATTGGCACGCGCGGCACGACAAGGAAACCGAATTCAACAAGACAAGGGACGCCAAAGGGCAAACCGAGCAGACCACCCGGACCGCACCCGGCCATGGCACGGCATCACTTGCCCACGCCGAAAAACTCCGCCGCATCGCCGAGATCGAGGCGCTGAAAAAAGTGAATATCGCCCGCACCGAGGCGCAGACCTTGCAAACGAAGGCGCAGTTTCAGGTGAACATGGTGCAGTGGTTCATGCAGCGGCGCTACGAGCACGTCCTGATGGCCGCCCGTTTTTACAACCAGATCTGGCAGGACGGAGACACGCGGCTGCGTATCAACCGGAACTCGGAAGTCGCCCGGCTGTTTTCCCAATCCGTCGGCGTGAGCCCCACCGTCAGTTCGCTCGATTCGCTCTCGAACGAGGCGATCCGTGAGGTGGAAAAGTATGTCGAAGCGTGCAGGCTTCTGTTGGATCGCGGCGAACTGCACAGCGCGTCTCAACGATTGCTGGAAGCATATTTGTTAGGCGAATATCTCGCGCCGGTCGCCACGCTGGAAGCCGACCTGAAACGGCGTGTGCTCGAATACCAGCGCGGGGTGAACGAGCTGCACGGAGCCATGCAGGCCCACGATTACACGAAAGCGAAGGAACTGGCGGCGGACCTGAAAAAACAAGCTAAGGATTTTCCATCCTCCAAGGTCGATAGCGCGATCGCCGCCTACACGCTCGCTTCGGATCTCGCGATCGAGGAAGCGAAGGCACTGGCGCTCGCCAAAAACACCGAGAAGGCCGCCGAGAAAATCAAAATCGCCACCGAAATCTGGCCGATGAATCCGAAGCTCGACGAATTCCGCCAACTCGTGAACCGATCCGGCACGCTGGTGAGCGCCCAGAACGATTTCGACCGCCTGTTGACGGAAGGAAACTTCCGCGAAATCGCGCGCCGCCAGTACGAGATCGCCCCCGCCATCGCCGGTGACACCAAGCGCGAAGAAGCGTTCCGGCAGGTGATGACCAATCTGACGACTATCGAAACCGCTCTGGGCAAGGCGGCCGAATTCAGCAAGGTGGACCAGAACTACGCCGCGTGGGAGCAACTGGCGAAATTGCGAGAGCAATTCCCGGACGATCCCAAGCTAGGCCGCGAGCTGGAAAGCCTCGCCCCGAAAGTCGCGGACTTCACCCGCGCGCTCGATCAGGCACGCCAGTTCGAAGGCCGCACCCCGCCGCAAACCGGTACCGCCCTTTCGTGGTATCTCAAGGCCCAGAGCATCTATCCGGACAGCGAACTCGCCGCCAGCGGCATCAAACGCCAGCTCGACGCGATCCTGCCGGAGGAGAGGTGAAACCGGTTCTTTGTATGAAAATAAGAACCGCTGGATTTTGGGCTGCCGCGTTGACCGGCTGTATCCTGGCGGTTGTGGTTTTGGAATTTCTGTCTCCGCAATTGATCGTGAGCAGGAAAGACGGTGAGTTGATATATTCCCTCGACAGTGCTCGGCAGCTCGCTCTGGCTCTACGGGATTACCGGGAGGAGACGGGGAATTTTCCTCCGAGTTTGCAAACCTTGGTGGACCGAAATGGCTTGGATCAGGAAACCTTCGAGAAGTGGACCAAAGATGTCTGTTTTCAATATATTCCACCTCAAAGCCGATCTTTTGACGAAAATCACATCTTGCTCATCTGCCAGACCAAAAATGAGACGATTTTCGCATCGGCTTCAGGCAGGGTTTGGTCCTTGAAAAGAAAATGACTGGTTTCCGTTTCACTGCCCGATTGCCAGAATCCCGTTTTATTTCTGTGGGGTTCATTCTGCTTTTGGGAATGTTACTGATGTCGTCGTGTGATCAGGTTGAGCATCGTTATCGGGATCGCAGAGAGGTTGAGCTGGATCGGGTCTTTGAAAAAGGCTGGCTTCCCTCCATTTTGCCCTCATCAAGCGTCGGAATTGTTACGAAAAACGATTTGGATGTGAATGTTTCAGAAGGATCGTTCCGCTTTCAAAAACAGGACTTACCGGAATTTCTGAAATTGCTGGAGAGATCTTCTTCTCAAGATAAGAATGGATTCGATGCGTATGTTTTCGAGCGATGGACCTTCTGGATTCGAGAAGATAAATTGGAAATATTCTGCCGTTATCGAATGAAATGAGAGGCTATTTTTCAAAGGAGAAAACGTCGTGTGAGTTGCGACAGTGGGAGAGGTACATGGGGCCGACAGTTCCGAGATTTTGATCCACGCACCTCGTGTGAGGTGCGACTAAGGAGCGCCCGCAGCACGAGCTTTGATAAGCGGTTTCAATCCACGCACCTCGTGTGAGGTGCGACCATCAGGATCTCCCCAGCGAAAAGGCTTTGCTTTGTTTCAATCCACGCACCTCGTGTGAGGTGCGACTCCGCAAGCGGCACTTCATTTCCACGGATGAAATGTTTCAATCCACGCACCTCGTGTGAGGTGCGACTTGGGGGATGAGATTCTAGAGCTGCAGCCGCACATGTTTCAATCCACGCACCTCGTGTGAGGTGCGACGGTTGGTTTCTGCAATGGTTCTTTCCTTCGAAAGGTTTCAATCCACGCACCTCGTGTGAGGTGCGACAATCTCAATCGCCGCAAAATCAAAAGGCTCTCCTGTTTCAATCCACGCACCTCGTGTGAGGTGCGACAGATAGCGACCGGCGCGGGTACGCGCCACAACCTGTTTCAATCCACGCACCTCGTGTGAGGTGCGACCGAAAATAAAGAGCGAAAGACAGGCTCTGGAAGCGTTTCAATCCACGCACCTCGTGTGAGGTGCGACCTGCCCTTTTCGGAGGGCAGGGCTTTTTCTCATGGTTTCAATCCACGCACCTCGTGTGAGGTGCGACTTCGCTACGTGCGCACCAGCTGAGTTCCTCAGTTGTTTCAATCCACGCACCTCGTGTGAGGTGCGACTGATGAAAATCGGGCAGAGGGTTGCCCCAGTGTCGTTTCAATCCACGCACCTCGTGTGAGGTGCGACAAAATGCGATGACAAAAAGGGGCGCCGTCTCGAAGTTTCAATCCACGCACCTCGTGTGAGGTGCGACTCCTCACCCGCGCCGTCGCCCTCGGGAAGCTGGAGTTTCAATCCACGCACCTCGTGTGAGGTGCGACTCCGGAGTTTGAATCTGGTTTCCATAGTGGTAGTTTCAATCCACGCACCTCGTGTGAGGTGCGACAGGTGGCCATTCCGGAAACCCTGATCCCGCCACTGTTTCAATCCACGCACCTCGTGTGAGGTGCGACATTCCCTTTGATAGTTCATTTATTCTGATAGGTGTTTCAATCCACGCACCTCGTGTGAGGTGCGACCGGCAATGGCAACGGCACCCACCCCTCCCGGGAGGTTTCAATCCACGCACCTCGTGTGAGGTGCGACGACGCGAGCATTATTCAATCTCCGGCAGACGCAGTTTCAATCCACGCACCTCGTGTGAGGTGCGACCCCCGGAACCTTGCAATCCACCTACCTGAGCAGAAGTTTCAATCCACGCACCTCGTGTGAGGTGCGACGGCAGCGGCCGCCACTCCCAGAGTCACGGGCGTGTTTCAATCCACGCACCTCGTGTGAGGTGCGACAAAGAGGCATCCACCGGCCACCCTTACGTTTTCCGTTTCAATCCACGCACCTCGTGTGAGGTGCGACTGCCCGTCGCCGTGTTTTTCTTCGCCCGTCGTGTTTCAATCCACGCACCTCGTGTGAGGTGCGACTGAATTGGCGGAGATTGAGCGTTGGACAAACCTGTTTCAATCCACGCACCTCGTGTGAGGTGCGACTGACCCTAACGCAATGGCTCGTTTTGAGGACGGCGTTTCAATCCACGCACCTCGTGTGAGGTGCGACTTCTGATAGCGGTTGAGCCGGGCCTTATCGTCCTGTTTCAATCCACGCACCTCGTGTGAGGTGCGACAATATCATTCGCATGTATGGTGTCAATACTCCCGGTTTCAATCCACGCACCTCGTGTGAGGTGCGACGTTTCACGGACAGGAGTTCCCTTGGATTGGTTGGTTTCAATCCACGCACCTCGTGTGAGGTGCGACTTATCAGCGTTCTCATAATTGATAGCCGCAAATGTTTCAATCCACGCACCTCGTGTGAGGTGCGACTGCGTTACCCTGAAACCTTGGTGGGACAAAGGAAAGAGCGATCTTTTCCGCGAACCCAGGACGGGGCTTCCAAATCCCAGTTGGGTTTTCAGGTTTCAGAATGTCAAAGATCTGAATATCAGGATTTTAGCGAAAGCGCGAACCTGCCGGTGGATTCGGGAGCACTTGGGGTTCGCGGAATGGAAAAAATCCCCTTCTGGTGAATGAAATCAGAGAATCAGCGGACCATCAATATCGTAACTGCTTTTCGCACCATGATGTTCCACCCGGGAGTGCCAATTGGCTCCAAGATAGTAAAAACGCAAGCTGTCGGTCTTCGGGTCGATGAGATCTAGAAGGCGATGTTTCAGAGTGACGAGTTGGGCGGGATCGACCTTGCATTCGAAGACGGAGTTTTGCACCCGTTGGCCATAATCGAGGCAGGCTTTCGCAACATGGCGGAGGCGCTTTTTCCCCGCCGGGGTGATCGTGGAAACATCGTAGGTGACGAGGAGATACATGAATGAAGGGGTGGAGAATCGCGGGGATCAGTGAACGAGGAAGGCTGGATAGGCATCCAGATCGTCGCGGAGATGGCGCGCGAGAAGACGGGCTTGAAGTTGGGGGAGGAGGCCGATGGTGGTTTTTTCGTCGAGGAAGGGATGGGTGATTTCATCCTGCTTGCGTTCCTGCCAGACAGTGAGGACTTTTTTGCGCGAGTCTTCTTTGAGAAGAACCGCACCGTTTTCCTTGAAGTCGAAATCGCGGGAGGTGATTTGTTGGCGGTTGATGAGGGAGAGAGCGGTACGGTCGGCGAGAAAGGAGCGGAATTCTTCCATCAGATCGAGTGCCAGTGAGGGGCGGCCCGGTCGGTCGCGATGGAGAAAACCGCATTGAGGGTCGAGGCCGGTGCTTTCCAGAGCGCTGCGGCAATCGTGCATCAGCAGGACATAAAGGAAGGAAAGCAGGGCGTTGACGGGATCGAGAGGGGGGCGTCGGGTGCGGCCGGAAAGAGTGACGGCCGGATCATGATTGGTGAGCAGATGGGGAAACGCGGAAAAATAACAGGAAGCGGCGTCGCCCTCGATGCCCCGGAGGGTGTCGAGGGTGGTGGCACGGCGGATGAGGCCGAGGCGGACGTTGAGGAAATCGATGGCTTGCGTGAGATGAAAGGCACGCTCCGGGGATTTTCCGCCGTGATCGCGGGTGGCGCGTTGCAGCACGTGGCGGGAGTTTGCGATCTTCGCGGAAATCATGTTGGCGGCGATGGCCAGGGAAGCCGGTTCGTCGTCGGCCCGGCGGTATTGTTCGCGCCTGAGTAGGATGTTTCCGGAGGTGAAGCCATTGCTGGAAGCGAGGAATTTTCCATGCGGAGTATGAAAGGAGAGTGAGACTTTCGCTTCCGCGCAGGCGGCCATCAATGAGGCGGAACAACTGATGTCCCAGCCGAAACAGGAGATGCCTTCCAGATTGTGGAGGGGGACCCGCAGTTTAGTTTCACCTTCGTGGCGAATCTCGACGGCGGCACCGTCCTTTCGCAGATAGGCACCTTCGAGCGTGATGAAAAGGGTGTTCAAATGGCGGCGCATGATGGGAGGGATTTCAGGCTTTCAAATGGGCGGTGAACCAGGCGGCGGCTCCGCGCTTGAATCGCAAGGCGTGGGGTTGGCATAGATCCAGCAGGGAACAGGCGTTGCAGCGGCGATGCTCGTAGGTCGCGTGCGGCGTCACGCGGGAATCGATCATGGCATGCAGTTCGGTGGAGGTGGTCGCGACGAGCTCGCGCAGCGCAGTGTCGAAAACCACGGGTGTGCGCCGCCGTTTTTCTCCGTAAAACAGACATCCGTTCGGGATTTCTATCTGGAGCATTTCCTCCAGGCAGATCGCCTGGGCGCAGAGCTGGACTTCATCCGCGCGGTGGGCTTTGGGTTTTCCGCGCTTGTATTCCACGGGCAGGACGGAACGGTCGGAGTGGAACTCGACGACGTCGCATTGGCCGGAAATGCCGATCCGATACGAGCTCACGGACATACTGCGAGTGATCCTTACGCCCGCTTTGTTTTCATCCGATCCTTCGTGCGCCTTTTGGTGGAGAACCTGTCCTTCGGCGGTGAACCGGTTTTCTTCCCATAGCTGTTCGAGGTGGATCAAGGCACACTGGCGCGGGCAAAAGAGCCAGTGCTGGAGTGCGGAAAGCGGGAGGAGTTGGTCTTCCGTGAACATGGAGGGGAATTTGACAGGGGGGACTGCGGTGTTGCTCCCACAGGCTGGATGGAGCCGCAGATGGCAGGGTTGTTAGTCGTCGTCTTCATAATCCGGATATTGTTCAGGAGGGGTGCCGGTGGTGGAGAGGATTTTCGGTTTTTTGAACGCGCGGCTTTCCGCTTCTCCCATGCAGGTGACGGGAAACCACCAGTCATCGCCGTAATCGAAGAGAAAGATCATCGTTTTGCCCGGCGTGAAGACAGATTCGATCCGGGTGTTGCGGACTCCGGTATCTTCAGGCTTGTCAGCCTCACCCATGTCGGCGAAGAGGGTGTATTCCTCATTGCTGTGATAGGGATATTCGAGGTTGTCGTAGAAGCCGAAGCAGTGATCCATTGCAAAACCGGCGGCATCAAGGATCGTGGCGGCGAGGCTTTCGAGCGTCGCGGAAGCGGAAAGCTGGAGTTCGGCGTTCCACTCGTCATAGGAGACTTTGAAAATGAGGGATTTCATGGATTCAGATTCGGCGGATGAGGGTAATGCCGTTGCCTTTAGGAAGTTAGAATCCTGAAATGATATCAGGTTTAAGAATGCCTTCTTTTTCTGATTCTTTGAAATGAACGATGAGTTTGCTTTCATCAAGAATGGCACCCGTTTTTGGATTGATATTGTCTTTCAAGGTGGCATGAACTTTGGCGGAGGAAGTATTACCGCTTGGGTTATTGTGTTTCCACCAGATGACGTTGATCACTTCCATGCTGCCATCCGGGCGAGCGGAGGATGCGTCGTTTTCAAAAAGGGTGCGGAGGGCTTCTTTGAGTTTTTCCGCATCTTCATCAGTGAAGCCGGTTCCCGTTTCGTCTGAGGCGAGTTGTGCGTTGATGCTGCCGAAGAAGGTGTAAACGCCGAAGTCCACACGATGTTTCATGCCCATGGTATCGGAGCCTTTCTTGCCATCTTTGGTATCTTCCAAATTGGTGCTTTTGGTGATTTGGGTGCTGGTGATGCCCACGGGTTCCAAGCTGAATGCGGTTTGAATGGTGACGGGGCCGCGGACGGGAATTGAAACACCATCTCCTTTGGATTTGCCCTTGAAGGGGAAAATTTGCCCGAAGGCGCGAACATCATACCATGTTTTGCATGCCGCTTTTTTGAATGTTGCGGCGTCTTTCATGTCGAGTTTCGCGCCATCGATGCGGGATTTGATGGATTGATGCCCGTCATTGCTGTTGTCGAGGGATTGGACAAGAATCGCCTCCCCCATTTGCATGAGGCGGTTGCGGGTTTTCCGCTTGAGGCAGACGTCGGAGATTTCGCCGAAGTTTTCGTAGTTCGTGCGGGGACGGTTACCGTTCAGCGGGTCGCCGTTGGGGTTGGCATTGGTGACGCGAAGTGTGACGGCGAAGTCGTATTTGTGTTTGATGCTCATAGCTTGTGTGACTGTTGGTTGTGAAAAAACGGGAGTTTAATCCTGATCGGATTCGTTGGTTGAGTCTGGGGTTTCTTTGTCCTTTTTCGTGAAGAGGGCGGTTCGTTGGCAGTGGAAGGCGAGGAGAAATTCTCCTTCGAGCTTTTTATCGTCTTCAAAATCCTCAGAGGAAAATTTAGACATGATGTCAGATAGTTCCTCAGCACATCGATTTACTATCCATGTCCCAAGGGGTGGGCGTGTCTTTAATCTTCTGCGATAAGGAGCAAGGGAGAGTTCTATCGTTCTCCATGTTGAATACGGACGATCAGCGAAGCGAAGCATAAGGCGAGTGGCATTGCTCTCCCGGTCTTCTTTGGAAAATTCTAACTCGCTGCTTTCTAAATAATCAGCGACGGCCAGCAGGCGGCCGTAGAGGTAACTGCGTGTGGTTCTGTTTCGTTCGAGCGACATGGTGTGTTCGTGTCCGTTGGTTTCAAGTTGTTGTTTTCGATAAAGGGCACAGGCGATACCCAAAGCTTTTTCCCATTCCCAATTTTCCAGTCCGATTCGGTTTGTGGCACGTTGGATGCAGGAGGAGACGAGATCGGTGGGAATGGGGCGGTTTTCGATGATGCAGGGGAGAAGGCGGCGATAGGTGGCGGACTTGAGTTTATCGTCCAACTTGCTGCCGTAGGCCGATTGCGCGATGTCGAATGGGGACGGCGCGCCGATGAATTTTTTGTCCTTGCTGAAGTTTTGAAACCATGAGGCTCCTACATGCCAGGATTCGATTCTGGCTAGAAATTCGCTTGAACCGAGTTCGCGATAGTAACTGATGGCCATGCGGCCCGGAGTCGCGGAGTCGAGCGCAAGGACGACAATGCTGGATGCATCCCCAAGATCGGCACGGTATCCATTCAGTTTCTTTTTGAGGGCGGCGGCAACCGGCTGTCCTGTGCTCACGGTTCGATTCGCGGCATCGGCCAAGTTGATGTTTGAATTGAGAAAGTCCTCCTCATCGAGCAAATCGGGGGTGGATACAAGGGGGGACGGAATGTCCTGCCCGGTGACGGCCCAGGCGACGATGCCAAGGTTGCGGTCTCCCTGCCTTGCCAGAAGCCAGCGAAGGGTATTATGGGCTTTTTGGGTGACATCGAAGCTCACTCCACAAGTTTGCTGGCCGTCGGGGTCAGTGAAACGGCCGCGAAATGTGAATCCGCTGCTGTCGTTGGCGGAGATCAGCTTAGCTTTGTCGGCGGCGTGGCGGAGTTTGGCAGGGTGCTGGAGCGCCAGAATGTTCTCTTCTCCGGTGACGTAACAGAGGCCTTTGAAGTCCTGAGTCGTTTTGTAATAGTCGTTCCAGCTTTCCCAAACACTCCGGTCGGCATGGAGGAATGATTGCGGGTCGCCGGGAATGTTGACCGCCCATCGGACAAACGCATCCTGCGGACTGCCGCCGGGTGGTAAAGCTGAAAAAATTCCGGGAGATGGGGTGTTCTCGTCCTTCCATTCGTCAAGGAAGATCTGTTTGCCCAATTCATTCGCTTGAACAGGGATGATCTTGTGATGGAGCAAATCCTGAATCAAAGATGATTTGCGGACATAGTCCAAAACGATTTTGACCTTGGGGTGAGGACAGGTAGTTTGCCATTGAGTGAGCAGTTCGATATAATTTCGATGGGGTTCGGATGGGTCATCCGCGAAACCTGAAGTCACGCTTCCACCGTATTGAACGAAATCACCGGCCACATATTGGAGTTTGTCGCATAGGGGGTGGCAGGTTGGCTTTGAGCCGGACCGACCACCGGAAGCTTCCGTGCATGGAACCAGTGTTTTTTGTTCTGACTTCTGCAAAACCCGGGCAGAAATAAAATTTGCCTCATGATCCAAGGTGACTTCGATGTGTGCGTTCTGGGTGGTGTGCGAGAGGGGCAGCAAGAGTTCATCGCTGCCTTCTTTCTCTTTGCCCACATGCTCCAGAAAATTCTCGTAAGTCCGGTAGAGAGATTCGATCCAGTTCATGAGAGTTGGTTTGAAGGTTCGTTGAGGCCAACACTTTTTGGAGGATTGGATTTCATTTCCCGGACGAAGCGGCGGATGAGGCTTGAATCGTCAGGGCGGGGAAATTCGATCACGCTGTCTTTGTTCACCTTCGCGTGCCAGAATCGGGCGTGGAGTTCTTCTTTCCCTGTCGTGTCTGGATAGTCGAAACCATGAAACATCAGACCATAACTCAGTTCTCCGAATTGCTGGTGCTGGCTGTCTTCCGAGCCGAATTCACAGGGTGCGACGTAGCCCTGACATTCTCTGGCTCCCAGAAAGATGTCGCGTCTTCCGCCTTTAGCGAGCATGCGGTTGGCAATATCCCAATGCTTTCCTTCCACCCGGTCGTCTTTGAGATCGGTTCGGAATGGATTCCACTCAAAATGAGCGAGAACTTGGTAGCGAACATCCGCCAGATAGGTGTATGTCGCGAGTGTATTTCCTCCGCCGATGTTGATCGGTTTCATATTTTTCGCCTCGGTACGGATGGGATGCATGATGCGGATTTTATCCACGACCCAAACAAAGGAGGGTTTCCAGTAAATCGATTCCGTGATGCCTTTGATGGCTTCGTAGGTGGGGAGATGATAGCTGCATTTTTCACCGCCTACTCGCGTGAGTGGGTCGGTGAAGAGGGCGTATTTCCCCCAGACTTCGAAGGAGATGCTGTTCTTTGGGGTGGAGTGATTCATGTTATGATGAGACGTTGAGGAAGTGTTGTTCTGACAGGGCTTCGAGAGTGACTCCAAGGTCTTTGTGATAATAGCATTCGTCCAAATGATAAATTCCCTGACCAGGTTGGGTTTCACGGATCGCTTTTTGCTCGGAGAGCTTTTTGATCACGTGGGGAAATGCGTTGACCGTGTATTGTTGCGCTTGCTTGTGAAGACGGACTTGCTGTGCAAGGGTGACGTCTTCATTGGTGTAACTGGCGGCGAGGTCGGCGATGATCTTTGATCCCTGATGATCGCCCTCGTCATAGGGAACGAGGATGCCTTGCGTGGGCGCATCGATGACCTGAAAGGCTTGGGCCGCTGTGGAGAAGGCTTGTTTGAAAGGGAGGGATTTTACCTCATCAGAACTAATGCGCTCGGCCTCGGCTTTGGAGACATTGTTCTGGCTGAGCAAGTCGAGCAGGTTGCATTCCTGTGCGAGCGGCGGGTTGCCCTTGCCCGCTGCACAGGGATAAAGCATTTCGGCGGTGCGCTGGTAGAAGTAATATGTATAGAACAAATTCAGCGCTTCGGTGGAGAGCAAGCTGCGGTCGAATCGTTCCGGATCTCTCTCGAATTCATCGAACACGCGATCTTTGGTGATGTTTTGTGCCAGCGTGATGTCCTTGAGGGACGCGGGCAGATTTTCCTCGCTGAAGTTGAGAACATGCACATATCCCAAGTCACGATGGCCATGACGATTGCATCTTCCGGCCGCCTGAATAATCGAATCGAGTCCTGTGAGCGAGCGGATCACGCAGCCGAAATCCAAATCCACGCCCGCTTCAATCAACTGCGTGCTGACACAGATTACAGGCTGCGGATTTTCGGGATCAAGCAGGGAACGAAGGTGTTCGATTTTGTGCTTCCGGTGCGCGGGGCACATATTCGTGCTGAGATGCACTACGGGAACCTCACTTTGATTTTTGATGAGGTCGAACAAAGCCCGCGCACTTGGTTTGGTATTGCAGACGATGAGAAGACTTCGGTGGAGCTGTTGAAGCTGCTTCGCGTGTTCGGCGATGTTCTTGTTTGTCCAGCCTTGCGGGCGGCAATCGTCCACGATTTTGACTCGTGTTTGAAGCTTTGTGAGATCGATTTGGCCCGTGAGAATTTCGTTTTCATCCGTAAAAGGCAAGTTGCCAAGTTGCGGACTTACAGCATTCAACAAGGGCATGGTAGCCGTGCAGAGAACGGCGGTGGTGTCGCACTGTTCGCAGAGGAAGCGAACGGCATTGTTGAACAGATGAATCGTTTTGATCGGGAGAGATTGAATCTCGTCGAAGATCAAAATGGCGTGGTCCAACTGATGCATCCGCCTGGCCGTTTTGGTTCCGGCGGCGAACAATGCGTTGAGAAACTGAACGCAGGTGGTGAAAACAATAGGTGCATCCCAATTCTCTGACAGGACACGGTTTTTCCAACTATCTTTTTCTTCTGAAAGGTTGGAATGGTGCTCCAAGACGGAATCGCTTCCCAAGATTTTCCGAGCGACCTCAGCGTTCTGATCAAGAATTGAAGTGTAGGGGAGAATGTAGATGATCCGGTCCACTCGATGAGTTTCAGATGACGCGGCGCGGTGGAGGGCGAAGCGGAGACTGGCCAGTGTTTTGCCGCCGCCGGTAGGAACTTGAAGGGTAAGCAGTTTCTCGCAACGGGTAGAAGCGGCGCGGCATTCGTTGGAAATTTGAGAGCGCAGCCTGTCGATCTCCCTTTCACATTTGAATTCGGCGAGATGAGCTTCGAAGAGATGGAGAAAATGGCTCCAGTCAGGGGTTTCTCCGGTTGTGCGAAACTCCGCGCTCGCTGGGTTTTCAAAGTTGGCTGTGTTCAGACGATCCGCATCAAGGAGGCAGCTGAAGAGGTAGCGGGCGAGCAGGGCGTAGGAGTTTTGTGTGGGAACGGCTTGCGTGGTGGTGTTCTGAATGCGTTTGATCGCATTTTTGAATTCATTGACCAGTTCGTGGTTTGTGAGCAACTCGTCGATTTCTTCGAGGATTTCGGGAGCGGCATTTTTTAGCGATTCATCCTTGTGGGTCTTGGGGTCGCTTTTTCGGATTCTATCGAGAAATGGAGATTTTCCATTCAGGTCGATGAAGTCAATCATGCCGGAGCGGCTGTGGTGAGACATGAGAATCACACCCAGCACTTGCGCCATGAATGTGGGGATGCGCTTTTGTTGACAGGCATCCCAGACAATTTGAGCACCGGCTGTGGCGTGGTCTATGGAACCTCGATCATGTTTTTCCGCGTGCAATTTCGTCTCTTCACCATTGAGTCCGGTGACATCGCGGATGTATTTTTGAAAGGCTGTGGAGTATTTCCCCAAATCATGCAGCAAGCCCAAAAGCCGTCCGCATAGGGAGAGATCAATGGACGAAGCGAACAAGGCGCACAAGGAAGCCGTGCCAGCAAGGTGATCCTCCAAAGTTTGGATGACTTTGTCGCCTTTGCGAACATGCGCGATGCAGAGTTGTTTTTGTTCAGACATTTCGGTTGGAGGTTTTTCCGGTGCCCGTTTCGAGTCGCAGCACTTCATCTGAGAAGTCAGCGGTCGCCCATTTTTGAAGAAGGTGCTTCTGTCACGGGAAAGGTTCGCGTGCGGTCAGGATGCGGAAGGCTTCAGTCGGTGGTATTGGCTCGGGGCGGGACTTGGTTTCAAATTGACGTGAATTCATTTCGCTGTCACATTGTAGTCATGGCGACTTTGACGATACGAAATTTGCCGGAAGAACTGCATGAGGCGCTGAAAATCAGGGCAAAACGGAATCTTCGCAGTCTTAACCAGGAAGTGATCGCGGAATTGAGACAGGTGGCCGCAGTGGAGACGGATGAGGAGAGAAGGGTGAGGGTAGAGCTGGAGATTGCGGCGGTCGATGCGCTTCGTTCCCGGGCAAAAGGGTTTCTGACGGCGGAAGAGATTGACGGGGCGAAGCGAGCAGGGCGTGCCTGATCGCTGAATGGGGTTTGGCTTCCGGGGCGAAGGGGGGCATCACTGGGTAAGTTAATTTCAATTCAGACGTATGCAATCTAAAAAGAAAATATTGATCTTGGTTTTTTTGTGGTCAAGGTGACTCCATGAACGGAGGGACCATTCTGGTTGATAACAATGCACTGGCCGATTTTTTTGTCGGGAAAGAGGATTTCAAACGGGATGCCGAAAAGCTCAGGCGAAAGTTTCCAGATTGGGTCGCACCGCCGTTGATTCGTTATGAGTTCGGGAATGTGCTGCGAACTTACGTCCGCTGCGGTTACATCAGTCAGGACGACGGCATGGAGATGCTGCGGTTGGGGCTTTCGATGGTGAGATTTTGCGAGGAATGCGCGGAGGAGGTCATTTTGGAGGAAGCGAACGCGAGTTCATTGACATTTTATGATGCGACGTATTCGTCTTGCGCGAGGCGGCAGGGATACGAGCTTTTCACTCGTGATGGGGATATTCTCAGAAGTTGTCCCGAGTTCGCGCGTTCGATTTTGAGTGTGTAAATGGATGGTGCGTTGTCGCCCTTCACACGAAGGGCGCGGATTGAAACAGACGAATGCAGTCTGATGTCGTCCTGATGGGGGTGGCCGGGGAGGTGTTCCCCGGCCATTTTCGTTGGGAGTGACGTTGATGCGGGAGGCTTTGTTCAAAGGCAGAGATCGTTGGGATAGGTGTCAATGTCGGGTTTGGGATGGAGACCGAATTGGCGGGAGTAATGGATGTCGCTATTGAGGAGGTGGAAGCGGGCTTCGTGAAGGGGGAGGAGGATGCCGCAGCGGAGGAGTTCGGAGTGCTGGTCCTTCGGAATGCAGACGGTGTAGCGCTGGAGTTTGCGGGAGAGGCGGCGGATTTCGGCGGGGTCGAAGGCTTCGCGGAGTTTGTCGCAGAGGGCGCGGCCTTTTTTGCCGAAGGGGATGAGAACGGGTTCGGTGTAGTCGTCGATGAGCTTGAAGTCGCGGGCGATGGATTTGAATTGGAAATTGAGGAGGTCGGTGGCGGAGCGGAGGTTTTGGGGGACGTTTTGCAGAATGTGTTTTTGGTCGGTGGAGTTGCGGTTGTCCCAGTAGTGGCGCTGAAAGTAGTCGTGGATGGAATCGAGGTTGAGCGGATCGGGAGGATTGGAGGCGAGGGTCTGGATGGTGGAGTTGGCGGCGGATTGGATGAAGGGAGGGGTGCTGTATTCGGAGGTTTCGAAGAGGAAGAGTTGCCCGCCGGGTTTGCCAAGGGTGGCTGTGAGGTTGCCTTCGCGGTCGCAGCGGCCGGCGGCTTGGGCGATGGAGTCGAGGCCGGCGAAGGAGCGGAAGACGACGGGGAAGTCGATATCGACGCCGGCTTCGATGAGTTGGGTGGAGACGAGGCGGACGGGGAGGTTTTGGCGGAGGCGGCGTTTGACGAGGTGGAGGATGATGCGCCGGTGGGCGGGACACATGAGGGCGGAGAGGTGGAAGCGGGAGCCGTCGGCGGGGAGGAGACTGAAGAGTTCGCGGGCGTGGCTACGAGTGTTGACGATGGTGAGGACTTGGGTGTGTCCGTTGAGATGTGAGGCGAGCGTGGGGTTGTCGGTTTGACCGGGGAGGCGTTGGGTGTGGACGCGGCGGAGGGAGGTGTAGAGGGCGGAGGGGTCGGGGATAATTTCGAGGGGGGAATCGAGTCCTATCTTGAAGTCTTCGTTTTTATGGATGGCGGGCTGTGTGGCGGTGCAGAGGACGATGGTAGTACCGTAATGGGTGTGGAGTTCTTCGAGGGAGCGGAGGCAAGGGGAGAGGAATTCGACGGGAAGAGCTTGGGCTTTGTCGAGGATGACGACGGAGCGGGCGATGCGGTGGAGTTTGCGACAGCGGGAGGTGCGGTTGGCGTGGAGGGATTCGAAGAACTGAACGTTGGTGGTGACGATGATGCGGGCGTCCCAGTTTTCTGAGGCAAGGCGGTTGGAGGTGGTTTCGTGCTGGGAGTCGGGGTCGAGGTTGGAGTGGTGTTCGAGAACGATGTCGGGGCCGAGGGCGGCGAGGGCTTTTTGCGAAAGACGGCGGCATTTTGCTCGATGATTGAGGTGAAAGGGATGACGTAGATGACGCGGCGGAGATCGTAGAGGCGGGCGTGTTTGAGTGCGAAGGCGAGGGAGGCGAGGGTTTTGCCGCCACCGGTGGGGACGGTGAGGGAAAAGAGGCCGGGGGGATTTCCGGCGGCGGTGAGGCAGTGGCCGAGGATTTGGGTGCGGGTGTGATTGACGGAGGTGGCAGGGGCGCTGGCGATGAGTTTTTCGAGGTGGGTGGCCAGGGTAGATTCGAGGTTGGCGATGGTGGGCTGCCTGTTTGGGCGGGCGTCCTTTCGCTCGGGATTCATGAAGGACTCGGTGGCGAGGAAGTCGGCATCGACGAGGGAGGAGAAGAAAAAGCGGGTGAGCAAGGCGAGGCCATCGCTGCCTGCGTCCGCGCGGGAGAAGGGTGGAATCGGGAGATTTTTATCGAGCGGAAATCCTGACTCTTCGGCATGGGAGCACCATTCGTTGACGGGGCGCGGAAGGCGCTCGTTGAAGAGGTAGGATGCGTCCGCCAGCCCTGCGTGGTGTCCGGCAATGATATAGCTGAGAAGAGGCCCGAATGCAGGGATGGTGCTGGCAAAAATGGCTCCGGCGCTGGAGTGATCTTCCCGTTTCGAGGGCGAGCCGCTGGCTTCATCGGCATGGATATCCGCTTTGGAGGCGAGGTAGGCTTGCCATTCGGGGGCGAACTTTCCGAGGTCATGCCACAGTCCGGCAAGGTAGCCCCATTGGCGGGCGGCGTCGCGGTCGGGGCCGGGAGGGAACATCTCGGCGGCGAACTTGGCGGCCCACCAGGCAACTTTGTTCAAGTGGCCGTGGTAGGGGGCGAGCTGTTCGCAGTGGGGGCAGGGTGCGCCGTTTTTTCCGGAGCAGGCTTTACGGGGATCGTTGGGATCGATTTCACCGAAAGGGGTGAAGAGGAGTTCCCATGTTTCCTTGGGCTGGTCTTGCAGGGTATGGGCGTAGATGGCCATTGGGCAATCTACATGCTAGGGGCTGAGAGACCGGGGTGTCGAGAGGTTTTGCTAGGCTGCCGATTTGATACCTTGGGCAGGACATTTTCGCTTCACGAACGAAGACTCCCATTCCCCATCAGCTCCCGGCAGAGCATGCATTTGGTGCCGTCGCAGCCGCGGGCGGTACAGTGTTCGCGGCCATAGAAGATGATTTGGAGGTGGAGCTTGTTCCAGGAGTCGCGCGGGAAGAGTTTTTTGAGGTCGCACTCGACCTGTTCGACGTTTTTGCCGGGGCTGAGTTTCCAGCGCTTGGCGAGGCGGTGGATGTGGGTATCGACGGGGACGGCGGGTACGCCGAAGGCTTGGGCCATGACGACGGAGGCGGTTTTGTGGCCGACGCCGGGGAGTGCTTCGAGGGATTCGAAATCGGCGGGGACTTCGCCGTGGTGTTTCTCGACGAGGATCTTCGAGAGGGCGGAAATGGCGGCGGATTTCCGGGGCGAGAGGCCGCAGGGGCGGATGATTTCCCGAATGGTTTCGACCGGGATGTGCTGCATGTCGCGGGCGTTGTCGGCGAGCTTGAAGAGGGCGGGAGTGACCTGATTGACGCGGACGTCGGTGCATTGGGCGGAGAGCAGTACGGCGACGAGGAGGGTGAAGGCGTTGGTATGGTCGAGCGGGATGGGCGTTTCCGGATAGAGTTCCTCGAGGCGACGCAGCAGGTGGTTGGCGCGTTCTTGTTTCCGCATGGGTGGAAGCATCGGTCGCAAGCGGAAGGCTGGCAAGGTTTCTGCCTTGCTTCGTCCGCGTTCATGGCGTTTTCTGCGCCGGTCATGTCCACACTTCCTACCGCTGACCTCCTGGCGCTCGACATCGACGGCACGAAAAGCCGTCTGTCGAAACTCAGGAGGTATCTTTGACGTCCCGGCTCTCGAAAACGAAATCAATACGCTCGAGGAGGCCATGGGTGCTCCGGAGTTCTGGAATGACTCCGAGAAGGCGAAGACGATCAGCGCGAAGGCCGCGGGGCTGAAAAAGAAGCTGGAAGCGTTCCTCAAGCTGGAATCCCGCGTGGCGGACATCGAGGAGGGAATTTCCCTCGCGAAGGAGTTCGACGACGCGGATCTGGCACGTGAGGCGCTGGACAACGCGAAGAGTCTGGATGCGGATATCCGTTCCTACGAACTGCTGACGCTGCTCGATGGCGAGACGGATAATTCCGCGTGCTTCCTCGTGATTCAGGCCGGAGCGGGTGGCACGGAGGCGTGCGATTGGGCGCAGATGCTGCACCGGATGTACACCCGCTGGGCGGAGCGCAAGGGCTACACGGTGGAAACGCTGGATTGGCAGGATGGCGACGAGGCCGGGCTGCGTTCCGCGACGATCAAGATCACGGGGGAATACGCTTACGGATTTTTGAAAAACGAGCGCGGGGTACATCGTCTGGTGCGCATTTCCCCGTTCGATGCGGCGGCGAAGCGCCACACGTCGTTCGCGGCGATCGACGCGACGCCGGAAATTTCAAAGGAAATCAAGATCGAGATCAACGAGAAGGACATCGAGATCACCACTACTCGATCCGGCGGTAAGGGCGGCCAGAACGTGAACAAGGTGGAAACCGCCGTCCTCCTGCGTCACCTTCCGACCGGGATTCTCATCCGCTCGACCGCCGCGCGGACGCAGGGCGCGAACCGCGAACTGGCGTTCGACATTCTCAAGGCGAAGCTGCACCAGATCGAGGAAGACAAGCAGCGTGCGGAGTCCGATCGCGCCTACGGCGAAAAGGGCGACGTTTCATGGGGAAACCAGATCCGCTCCTACGTCTTCCAGCCCTATCAGAAGGTGCTGGATCTCCGCACCGGCGAGGAAACGGGCAATATCCAGGACGTGATGGATGGCGATATCGATGCCTTCATCGAGGCGAAGCTGCGCGGAAAAGTTCGGGTGAAAGGCGCGAAGGACGACGACGATTGAGAGTAGACCCATTGCCAAAATATTTTTCCGGAATTGGAGCACGGACTTCAGTCCGTTTGGCATTGTTGGCGGGATTCTATGGGGCGGGCTGAAGTCCGCGCTCCCAGTGGAAGGCTGGATTCTCCGGGTCGGACTGAAGTCCGTGCTCCAATTTTTCCAACGGTTCCGGCGATTCCTTTTTCTTCAGTATTCGGAGAGGGTGCCCTCGGTGACTCCGAGTTTTTCGAGGGCTTGAACTTCATCGAGCAATGAGAAGACGTCGGTGCGCTGGTGGATCAAATCCTGATAGGCGCGGATGGTTTTCCCGGCGGTGGCGGCGTCTTCGTCGAGCAGTTCGATGCGGAACCGCGAGAGTCCGGTGGCGCGCAGCGGTTCGAAGAATCGCGCCCCGGTTTGCGCTTTGCCGTTGAAGAGGGTGTTGCGACAGCCGACGTCCGCCTGCAGGCGGTGAAGCTGGCCGACACGATCCCGCAAATGCACGACGTGGCTTTCGCACGGGCGGCCGCAGTCCTTGTAGGTCGTGCCTTTGCTGAGGAAGGTGCAGAACACGCAGTGCTCCATATGAAACATGGGCATGTGCTGGTGCAGGCTGAGCTCGAACCACTCTGCGGACGCAGCTTTCAGGAGGTCGAGCACCTGACCGATGTTGAGGTCGTAGGAGACGGTGAGGTGGTCGAGGTTGGCGTTTTCCTTCAGCAGGCGGGCTGTGATGGGGTTGGCGACGTTGAGGGAGAAGTCGCCGATTTTTTTGAAATCGCTACGATGTTTGTAGTATTCGAGCGCGGCGAGGTTGCGGAGCAGCAGGCCGTCGGGTTCGGCCCGTTCGAGGAGTTTGAGGTAGCCGGTTTCGCCCGCCTTGAGAATGCGCGGGGTGGCGAGGTGGATGGAAGATCGGGGGTCGCGGACGGTGGATCTGAAGAGGGAAACGGCGTCCTTGGCGCGGCGCGGATCTTCGAAGTCGCAGTAGAGGGAATCCGCGCCGCATTCGATGGCGGTGGCGACCTGATCCATGGTGCGGCAAAGCACTGCCAAATGGGGAACATCGAACATCGAACGTTCAACATCGGATGTCGAAGGGAGGAGGTCGCGGAAGGTGGTGGTGATTTTCGGGAGGCGGGGAATGTCCGTGTTCGCCTCGCTTTCGAGGGTGTCGATGAGGTCGCGGCGAAGCTGATTGAGGGCGGAGAGGGGGAAGTGGCAGTCGCCGGTCAGTTGGTTGTCGAGTGAGGCGAGTTCGTAGCGGGTATCGCCGAGGCGACCGAGCTGGGCGGTGAGCGTTTCGGTATCGAGCGGGCGCTTGCTGGCGGGTTGGAGGAGGGTGCCGCTGGCGACGCTGTATTCGCCGCACTGGAGTTCGATGGGTTCGCCGGGAGCGCCGGTGACGACGAGGTGGAGGGGGATCTTTTTTTCGGGGAGCTTCGCGTTCTGCCAGAATTTGCGGAGCTCGGATTCGAGTTTGGGATCGGAGGTTTTGTAGAGGGTGTGGCCGGGTTTGATGCGGGAAAAATTGATGCCGCTGTAGGTTTTGTGGAAGATGAGGCGGTCGCCTTCGATGCGCCAGATGCGGGCGCCTTGTTCGAGGTCGCGGTTTTCACCGGCATCGAACACCACGCCGTCTCCCGCTTGCAGGGGGATGGCGGCGGTTTTTTCGAGTTCGATCCAGCCTTCCCCGCAGGCGGTGATTTTTCCGAGCAGGGGGCCGCGTTTTTTGCCGAAGTTCCCGTGGGTGAGGTAGGGGTGGTTCGTGCCTGCGAGCCAGCCGGTGGTGAGGCCGCGCGAGAAGGTCATTTCCAGCGAATATTTGTCCTGGAGGGTGACGGGCGCGGTGGTTTTGCCGAGTGCAGCGTCGATGGCCTTGCGGTAGGCGCGGGTGACGGCGGTGACGTATTCGGGGGATTTGAGGCGGCCTTCGATCTTGAAGGATTTTACCCCGGCACGGATGAGATCGGGGATAAGATCGATGGCGGCGAGGTCCTGCGGGCTGAGCAAATAGCGGGTGGCTCCCATGTCCCGCACTTCGCCATCGACGACGAGTTCGTAGGGCAGGCGGCAGGCTTGCGCGCATTCGCCGCGGTTGGCGCTGCGCTGGCCGAGCGATTCGCTCGTGAGGCACTGGCCGGAGTAGGCGACGCAGAGGGCGCCGTGGACGAAGACTTCGAGAGGGGTGGTGGCGGTGTCGCCGGCGGCGCGGAATTTTTCGATCTCCTTCAGCGATAGCTCCCGGGCAAGCACGGCGCGCTCCATTTTCGGGAAGAGGGATTCGATGAACGAAAGCCCTTCCGGTGAGGTGATCGTCATCTGGGTGGAGGCGTGGAGTTCCACCTGCGGGGCGATGGTGCGGGCGAGCTTGGCGAGGCCGAGGTCCTGGATGATAAGGGCGTCCACACCGGCGTCCGCGATGAGGCGTAGCTGGTCCTCCGCCGCTTTCATTTCGGCGGTGAAGATGAGCGTGTTCATGGTCACGAATCCCTTCACGCCGTGGCGGTGGAGAAAGTCCATGAGCTCGGGGAGATCTTTTTCGGTGAAATTATCGGCACGCAAGCGGGCATTGAATTTCGGCAATCCGAAGAAAATCGCGTCCGCCCCGGCGGCGACGGCGGCACGGGCGCAGTCCCAGTTTCCCGCCGGGGAAAGCAGTTCCGGGGTGGTGTCGATCGGTTCGTGCGCGCTCATCTGGAGGGAATGAAGCATGGGAGGACCGGGAAAAACAGACGGGATTTGCAAGCGGTTTCTTGGAAATTTTCGGGATCGGCGGTTGAAAAAATCCGGAGCGCAACCTTGGTGTGGGAGACGTGTTTTTTCCTTATGCTCGAGGCCGCTGAAAATTCCTGGTCGCTGACGGAGGCGGCGCATTTGCTGAATCGGGCGGGATTCGGCGGCAGCCCGGCGGAGGTTGCGGCGTTTCATCGGTTGGGGCGCGAGGCGGCGGTCGAGTCGCTGTTGCGGGAAGAGCGGGAGGATGCGGTTCCAAGGTTGGCCTGGGCGGAGGAGACGGCGGCGGTGGCTCACTTGAAGGAGCGTCAGGAGCGGACGCGGGAGTTGCGGGAAGCGGCGAAGTCGATGACTCCGGAAGAGGCTGCGGAAAAACGGCGTGCGCAGCAGAAGGAGGATCAACGGCTGGACCGGGAGCGTCTGGTGGAGGCGAGGGATTGGTGGTTCCGGCGGATGCTCGTTTCACGGGTGCCGCTGCGCGAAAAGATGACGTTGTTCTGGCACGATCACTTCGCCACTTCGGCGCAGAAAGTCCGCGAACCGATCTTTCTGGTATGGCAGAATGAAACGTTCCGCCGCCATGCATTCGGGAGTTTCTCGGCATTGACGCGAGCGATGCTCTACGATCCGGCGATGGTGCTTTATCTCGATGTGCAGAGTTCGAAGAAAGGAAAGCCGAACGAAAATTTCGCGCGCGAGTTGCTGGAATTGTTCACGATGGGTGCGGGCTATTATTCGGAAACGGACATCCGGGAAATCGCCCGCTCCGTCACCGGCTATCAGCTCCGGCGTGCGCAGGGGAAGGTGTTTCACAATCGCCGCCAATGGGACGATGGCGAAAAGACCTGCTTCGGGCAGACAGGGAAATTCGATGGCCGGCAGGCGATCGATCTCATTTTCCGGCAGTCCCGGCCGGCGGTGTTCATGGCACGCAAGGTCTGGGAATTTTTCGTTTCGGAGAATCCGCCGGAACCGCTGATGGAAAAACTGGCGGAGAATTTCCGGGCGGCGGGTTGCCGGATGGATGTGTTGTTGCGGGACATTTTCCGCTCGAAAGCGTTTTACGCGCCGGAGGTGATCCGGGACCAGATCAAGTGCCCGGTTCATTATCTCGTGGCACTTTTGAAGCAGTTGGAAATCCGGGAAGTGCCGCGCGTTTTGCCGCAGGCCGCCCAGCAACAGCTCGGGCAGTTGTTGTTCGCTCCGCCGAACGTGGCGGGGTGGGATTGGGGAAAGGCGTGGATCAACACGAATACGTTGCTCGCCCGTTACAACTTCGCGGGCGTGATTACCAAGGGAGGCCCCCAGAGGGTGAAGGGCAAGGGAAGGACCCTGCTTGCCGAAGTTTCCGTAGAGCGCTGGCCGGGACCGGATTATGAAACGGTGGTTCCCAGATCTTCCCGGGAAGATCCGGTGAAGCTGGTGGACTTCCTGATCGAGCGGTTTTTTCAAGGTCCGGTGCCCGCGCAGGCCCGCGAGAGTTTCATCGCTTACACCCGGGAAAAACACGGCGTGATTTTCACCAACCGGGAAGTGGCGGAGCTCTGTCTACTCATCCTCAGCACGCCTTATTACCAACTCACCTGATCGCCATGAAAACCCGCCGCGAATTCCTGAGATCCACGCTGCTGGGCGCTTCCACCGCATGGACATTGCCGATGTTCGTGGAGCGCACGTTCGCGCAGCTTCACGACGCTTCCAAGGATCTCGCGGTGCAGGCCGCCACCGGGAAGGATGATACGATACTCGTCGTACTTCAGCTCGCGGGCGGCAACGACGGACTCAATACGCTCGTGCCCTATGCGGATGACATTTACCACCGTTCGCGCCCTCGCCTCGCCAAGAAGGAAAAGGACATCATCAGGCTGGACGACTATTTCGGGCTGAACGCGGCGATGCCTTACCTCGGCTCCCTTTTCGGGGAAGGCGGACTCGGGATCGTGCAGGGCGTGGGCTATCCGAATCCGAATCGCTCGCATTTCATTTCCACCTCGATCTGGGAAACCGCCGATCCCTCGAACCGCTCGAACACCGGTTGGCTGGGCCGCTATTTCGACAACGCGTGCAATGGCCAGGACCCGACCATCGGGATCAGTTTCAATAAAACGCAGCCGGAGAGTTTCGGCGCGAAACACCATCCGGGAATTTGTCTCAACACGCCGGAACTTTACCGCTGGCTCTATTCCGGCGGGGAAAAAGCCAGGGCGGAGGAATTTTTCTCCAGACTGAACAGGCCGGAAGAGTGGGAGAGCTCGGGAGATTCCATCGCCATGCCCGCGACCGGGAAAACCGGCGGCATCGCGGGCGAGAGCAATCTTTCCTTCCTCGAAAGAGTCGCGCTGGACGCGCAGGTCAGCTCGGAACGCATTCTCCGGATCGCTTCGAAATACCGGACGAGTGTCCGCTACGACGGCACGCCGCTGGCGAAAAATCTCAACCTCGTCGCGAGAATGATCGCCGGAGGCATGAGCACCCGCGTTTATTACGTCAGCCACGGCGGATTCGATACGCACAACCAGCAGGTCAATTCCCACGATCGATTGTTAGGGCAGCTCGACAGCGCGTTGAAATCCTTCATGGAAGACCTCAAGGAACAGGGAAACGACCAGCGGGTGGTCGTGATGACCTTTTCCGAATTCGGCCGCCGGGTGCGGGAAAACGCCAGCGCGGGCACGGACCATGGCAAGGCTTCGTGCCTGTTCGTCGCGGGCGGAGGCGTGAAGGCCGGGCTTTACGGAAAAACGCCCAGCCTGGAGCAGCTCGACGACGGCGATCTGGCTCACACGGTCGATTTTCGCAGTGTCTACGCCACACTGTTGCAGGATTGGCTCAAGACCCCGGCCACCCGGTCCATCCTCGGTGGCGAATACGCCAAGCTGCCCCTTTTGGCATGAGCTGGCAAGTAAAGGTTGCAACTGCGTCTCAATAATCATAATTTCGCCAAAATTCAACTTCGCACAGGAACTTTCCTTTTTCCGCGAGGTTGATGACGACGAATCGGACCATGAGGTCCTGACTTGCTCATTTTTCCATACGATGAAAACATCCCCATTTGCCGTTGCCGCACTGTGTTTAGGTTTGGTCGCCGTTGCAGGCGCGCATGAAGAAGGAGGTCGCCAGGGTGGCCAGCGCCAGGGAGGTCCGGGTGGTCCCGGAGGATTCATGGCTCGTCTTCCGATCACCAAGGCTCTGGACAAGGACGCCAACGGAGAACTTTCCGCCGAAGAAATCGCCGGAGCGAGCGAAGCCTTGCTGACGCTCGACAAGAATGGCGACGGAAAATTGTCCGAAGACGAAATCCGCCCGGTACGTCAGCCACGCGGTGAAACCCCGCAGCAGATCGCCCATCAGATGATCGAGAGCCTCGACAAGAACAACGATCACAAGCTCAGCGCCGACGAACTTCCCGCCCGTATGAAGCCGATGATGGAGCGTCTGGATACCGACAAGGATGGATTTCTAACCGAAGAGGAAATCGCCAAGGGCCAGGAACAGGAAAAGGCCGCCCAACCGGCGGGTGGAGCGGCACCGGAAGGTGAGAAAAAGCCTTGATCGTGGCGGCCCCACATTTCGGATTCAGAAAATCGGATTCAAAACGATGAAAACGTTGACCCTTTTATCCGCGTTGACCGTCGCGGTCGGTACCGCACATGCGGCGGAAACGTTCGCCTTTTATCATGAGAACGTGCTCGGCACCTCCATGGAGCTGCGCGTTTCCGCGGACGATGCCCGGCAGGCGAAACTGGCGGAGGAAAAAGTATTGGGCGAAATCGATCGTCTCTCGCCGATCCTCAGCACCTGGAAAGCGGACAGCGAAATTTCCCGCTGGCAGGCTGCCGGTACCGGGATGAAAATTTCCTCCGATCTTTTTTCCGTGCTCCAGCTTTGCGAAACCTGGCAATTCAAGAGCCACGGCGCGTTCCATGCCAGCACCGGCGTGGCTGGACAGCTCTGGAAACAGGCTGAAGTGCCCCAGATTCTCCCGACCGACGCGGCTCTCGCCGAAGTGGTTCGGGAAATGAAACAACCCGCCTGGACCCTGAACTCCGAAGAACTCACCGGCAAATGCCTGGCAAAACCCGGCACGATTTCCGTGGATGGTTTGGCCAAGGGATACATCATCGACCGCGCGATCGAAGCCGCTCGGGAAAGCGCCCAGGTGAAGGGGCTGATGCTCAACATCGGTGGAGACCTCCGGGTTTCCGGCGAGTGGACCGAGTCCGTGGCCATCGCGGATGCCGCCCATTCCGAGGAAAACGCGAAACCCCTGACGACGGTGAAACTGCACCGGCAGGCACTCGCCACCAGCGGCGGCTACCGCCGTGGATGGAAAATCGGGGATACGCACTATTCGCACATCATCGATCCACGCACCGCCCGCCCCGTCGATCATATCGCAAGCGCCTCCGTCATCGCTGACGACGCCACCACGGCGGATGCCTTGGCCACGGCGCTCAACGTGCTCCAGCCAGCGGAAGGCGTGGCCTTGGTGGAATCTATCCCCGGCGCGTCCTGCCTGATCGTGGATCGCGCCGGTCGCCAGTTCCACAGTGTCCATTGGAACGCTGCGGGCCAGGCACCCGTCACGGTCGCGGCGGAAGGCCAGCCAATGGAACTGGAAGTGAACCTCGAGCTCAACAAACCGGAAGCCGAGCGCTACCTGCGCCCCTACGTCGCGGTCTGGATCGAGGACGCGGACGGTTATCCCGTGCGCACGCTTTGCGTCTGGATTCTCAAGGGCGAAAAAGGACTGAGATGGCTCCCGGATCTCAAGCGCTGGAACCGCGCGGACAAAATCCGTAAAATGGTGAACCCCACCGAAATCCTGCCGACCGTTTCTTCCGCGACCCGCAATCCCGGCGAATACACCCTCGTTTGGGATGGGCTTGACGATCAGGGACAGAAGCTCCCCGCCGGCGAATACGTCGTCTTCATCGAAGCCGCCCGCGAAAAAGGAACCTATCAGATCATGAAACACGCCCTCAACGTGGGCGGCGAACCGTTCAAGGCCACTCTCGAAGGCAACGTGGAAGTGAAATCCGCTTCGTTGGACTATCGTAAAAAAGCGGAGGCGAACTGATCCCCCTATGCGCAAGCAATCCCTGAAACAGCGCCTCGCCAGTCCGATGCGCTGGCTTCACATTTACTCGTCCATGTTTGGACTGGTGGCGATCCTGTTCTTCAGCGTCACCGGTCTCACGCTCAACCATCCTTCGTGGAAATTTGGCAGCGTTTCCCGTGAAAGCACCACCAAGGGAAAGATCCCGCAGGAATTTCTGAAGGAACCCGCGAAGCTGGAAATCGTCGAGCACCTGCGGAAACACGAAAAAATCCGCGGTTTGGTGGACGATTTCACCATCGATGATCTGGAGTGCTCGATCACCTTCAAGGGTCCTGGCTATTCCGCCGACGTGTTTCTCGACCGCGAAACAGGCGCGTATCAGGCCACCCAATACCGTCAGGGCTGGGTCGCTTTGATGAACGACCTCCACAAGGGCCGCGATTCCGGAAAAGCCTGGTCCCTCGTCGTCGATATTTCGGCGATTCTGCTGATTATCGTTTCCGTCACGGGGATCGGCCTGCTGCTTTACATCAAGAGACGTCGCAAAAACGGTCTGCTGTCCACGCTTGGAGGATTCGCGGTGTTGCTGCTCGTTCTCTGGCTGTGCGTGCCGTAGCTGGAATCGTGAAGCCTGCGAAGGATCGTTTTCGTGGGGCCGAATCTTTGACAAAATTCAGTTCGTGCGATTATAACTCCGCATCGTGATGGATGGATCGTTGCTGGTGTTGGGAATCGCGGGGCCTGAATTGACTCCTGCGGAAGCGGCCCGTTTCCGGCAGTTGCAGCCCGCCGGATACATCCTCTTTACCCGTAACATCGTCACCCGCGAGCAAACGAGAAAGCTCACCGACGACCTGCGGGATCTTTCCTCGGAAACCCCGATCATCGCTATCGACCAGGAGGGTGGCCGCGTGACCCGCACCCGGGAAATCGCTCCGGCCGCGCCATCGCCTCCCGCGCTTGTCGAAAAAGGCGACATGGGACTCATCGCGGACGCCGCGGCCCTGACCGCCGATTTATTGCGGCTGCTCGGCTGCAATCTCAACTTCGCTCCGGTGCTCGATCTCGATCATTTTCCCGGCCACCAGAACGCCCTGCGAGGCCGCACCTGGGGGCGCGATCCCCAGCGGGTCATCGATCGCGCCGGCCATTGGAATCGCTGGTTGAGAAAACGCTCCATCGCAAGCTGTGCGAAACACTTTCCCGCCGGTGGCCGTGCGGTTTCGGATCCGCACCACGACCTCCCGAGCTCTCCCGCGACCCTTGCCGAGCTGTTGAAGGAAGACGTGATTCCCTACACCGCGCTGATGCCCGAGCTGGATGCCCTGATGCTCGCGCATGTCGAGTTTCCGGAAATCGATCCTCAATTTCCCGCCTCGCTTTCTCCACGCATGATCCGGGGATTTTTACGCGGCCAGCTCGGTTTCGAAAAACACATCGTTCTCACCGATGACCTCGATATGGGAGCTATTACCAAGCGCTACGGACGGGGACAGGATGTGAAGCTCGCCATCGAAGCGGGCAACGATCTCGCCCTCATTTGCCATCAGACCGAGTCCGCGGAAACCGCCGCGAAAGCCATCGCCGAACTGCCGTATTGGATGATCGAAGAAGCGCACCGCCGTCTCCACCGGCTCCGGAAAAAACTCCGCGAGCCCTTGCCTCTCACGGAAAAAGCCTGGAACAAAACCGTGGAAGGCCTGGCATCACTCGCCGCCGAAACTCCGGAGCCCCACGAAGCCCAAGCTAGCAGCCCGGTGGAGGATTATTGAATGGAGGGAGAGATGAACCTGTATGTTTATTGTGTTTTTTAAAACTACTCACCTCGTGTGAGGTGCGACCACCGGAACATTTCCCACCGCTCTACGTGGTGCCGTTTCAATCCACGCACCTCGTGTGAGGTGCGACGGTTGGCCATGAGGACATCGCGCCCAACCGAAAGTTTCAATCCACGCACCTCGTGTGAGGTGCGACTAGTGGTGGAGGTCAGGTCCTACGTGGGACGGCAGTTTCAATCCACGCACCTCGTGTGAGGTGCGACTCGCCGGAAATCATGGTTTCCCAGACAGCGGGAGGTTTCAATCCACGCACCTCGTGTGAGGTGCGACCGATCTCGAAAAGCTACGGCGGCATCGATCGCCGGTTTCAATCCACGCACCTCGTGTGAGGTGCGACGCCCGGTCCAGATAACGGCCAGCCCGGAAAACGCGTTTCAATCCACGCACCTCGTGTGAGGTGCGACGAGGAAGCCAACAACGCGATCCTCGACCGCGCCGTTTCAATCCACGCACCTCGTGTGAGGTGCGACTCGAGACCCAGTTTTTCCGCATTCTCGATCACAGGTTTCAATCCACGCACCTCGTGTGAGGTGCGACTTTACTCCTCAAAACTTACAGCCACCTTCGAGATGTTTCAATCCACGCACCTCGTGTGAGGTGCGACTATCACCTGAGGCGACCGCCTCCCATTCCCAAAAGTTTCAATCCACGCACCTCGTGTGAGGTGCGACTCCGCCCGCGTGACATCCGGAGACATGCCCCACAGTTTCAATCCACGCACCTCGTGTGAGGTGCGACGAGGGTGGAGTGGACGCATGAGGCTCTCCTCAACGTTTCAATCCACGCACCTCGTGTGAGGTGCGACTCGATCACCAGACCATTCCCGCGCCGCAGCATGGGTTTCAATCCACGCACCTCGTGTGAGGTGCGACTCCGCGAAATCCTCCGCGCCGACCTCGGCCAGCCGTTTCAATCCACGCACCTCGTGTGAGGTGCGACCTAGTTTTTCCAAGCGACGTTTCAGTGCCCGGGGTTTCAATCCACGCACCTCGTGTGAGGTGCGACTGGGACGCCTGACCCCCCCGATCTGACACACCATGTTTCAATCCACGCACCTCGTGTGAGGTGCGACCGGGTTACCCTGCCAATCGAGCAGCTCGCCGGTGTTTCAATCCACGCACCTCGTGTGAGGTGCGACGTCTCCACGAATGGATGTGCGGAGATAACGAAGAAGTTTCAATCCACGCACCTCGTGTGAGGTGCGACCGCTGGGCTGGTGGATGCAGGAAGAGGAGCGTGCGGTTTCAATCCACGCACCTCGTGTGAGGTGCGACGCTTCTTTAACTGTTATCCCGCACCCATGCCAAGTTTCAATCCACGCACCTCGTGTGAGGTGCGACCGCCGTCATCGCCTGGTGGTTCGCCTATCACCCGGTTTCAATCCACGCACCTCGTGTGAGGTGCGACTCACCGCCGAGTGCGGCGAGCGCTCCATGATCTCGTTTCAATCCACGCACCTCGTGTGAGGTGCGACAAGCCGCGCAAGATTTCTTTCTTTTCGAGGGGAGTTTCAATCCACGCACCTCGTGTGAGGTGCGACATTTTGAGGAAATGAGAGGGAGCCTGCTGGGAGTGTTTCAATCCACGCACCTCGTGTGAGGTGCGACTAGCCTCGGATGTATCCAGTTTTCGCCGGACGAGGTTTCAATCCACGCACCTCGTGTGAGGTGCGACATGGATCAACGGTGGATTGGGACGGGGGGACGCTGTTTCAATCCACGCACCTCGTGTGAGGTGCGACAGCAGGCCCGACCAAATCCGCCAACCGAACCTTTGGTTTCAATCCACGCACCTCGTGTGAGGTGCGACGGATCGAGCCAGAAGCCGAATGCGTGCCATGGGTGTTTCAATCCACGCACCTCGTGTGAGGTGCGACCCGTCTCTACCTGGGACCCGGCTACCGGCTACGCGTTTCAATCCACGCACCTCGTGTGAGGTGCGACGCCTTTAAGTTTTGTTACGTAATACATGGCTTCAGTTTCAATCCACGCACCTCGTGTGAGGTGCGACGCTCCCGGTTTTCGAAAGCCGCCAGGATCACCAAGTTTCAATCCACGCACCTCGTGTGAGGTGCGACGTCGCAAGGAGCACCGCCTTGTTTTTCGCGCGGAGTTTCAATCCACGCACCTCGTGTGAGGTGCGACAGCGTTGGCCCCGCGTGCGGATGGAGCACCCGCCGTTTCAATCCACGCACCTCGTGTGAGGTGCGACCGGAGGTGGCGTCGTCCGTGACGATGACACGGGGTTTCAATCCACGCACCTCGTGTGAGGTGCGACCGACGCGGAGATTCGTCGGCAACACGCAAAGATGTTTCAATCCACGCACCTCGTGTGAGGTGCGACCTGCGGAGATTCGGGCCGAGGCCGAGTTGGGACGTGTTTCAATCCACGCACCTCGTGTGAGGTGCGACTCATCCTGCTTACGCAACGACTCGTTATAGTTACGTTTCAATCCACGCACCTCGTGTGAGGTGCGACCCACATGGAAGGCTGGTCCGGTTGCAATTTCGTCGTTTCAATCCACGCACCTCGTGTGAGGTGCGACATGCACGGATCATCCACCGTGATCTCGGTGACAGGTTTCAATCCACGCACCTCGTGTGAGGTGCGACGGTCCCCCACGGGCGTGTCCCCGATAACAGAGTTGTTTCAATCCACGCACCTCGTGTGAGGTGCGACTGGAGAGCATCGAATGCTTTTGAGGAACGCCTATAGTTTCAATCCACGCACCTCGTGTGAGGTGCGACAGACGTTCCTTTTCTGTTAGCTCGGTAGCATCAAGTTTCAATCCACGCACCTCGTGTGAGGTGCGACGCCCCAGCGCCAGTTTTCCGGCTGGCCTTCCACGGTTTCAATCCACGCACCTCGTGTGAGGTGCGACTCGGAGCCGGAACGTCCTGACACCCCCATAAATGGTTTCAATCCACGCACCTCGTGTGAGGTGCGACCAATTGCAGGCGTGGGATCGTTTTTGTTTGGATGTTTCAATCCACGCACCTCGTGTGAGGTGCGACCGCAGCCGAGTTGTTGGTCCCATGCGGTTTGGGAGTTTCAATCCACGCACCTCGTGTGAGGTGCGACGGGGCCGTCACTGCTTGCATTTCTGGTTTCATGGGTTTCAATCCACGCACCTCGTGTGAGGTGCGACTCAGATGGTGGGCAATGCCGCCTACGCGATCGGAGTTTCAATCCACGCACCTCGTGTGAGGTGCGACTTTTCCTCACCCGCCGGGCGCCGGCGCTGCAAGCGTTTCAATCCACGCACCTCGTGTGAGGTGCGACCGCCTAGGAATGGAAAACATTCTCAAAGAGGCTGTTTCAATCCACGCACCTCGTGTGAGGTGCGACGCATGCTCTTTACTGTGCTAGGAATTCGTTAGGTGTTTCAATCCACGCACCTCGTGTGAGGTGCGACGTCTTTATCTCGTGGTTTGTCGGGCTGATTGAGTTTCAATCCACGCACCTCGTGTGAGGTGCGACCAGTTCGTAAACTGATCGATAAAACAAACATATGGTTTCAATCCACGCACCTCGTGTGAGGTGCGACAAAATCGCCTCGAGCTTCGCAGACCACCAGACGAGTTTCAATCCACGCACCTCGTGTGAGGTGCGACCATGCTCGGGAGATCCGCTGCTCCCAGTCATAAGTGTTTCAATCCACGCACCTCGTGTGAGGTGCGACGTCTTACTCAGCAGTGGATCGATACCAATTACCCGTTTCAATCCACGCACCTCGTGTGAGGTGCGACTGGGGGATGAGATTCTAGAGCTGCAGCCGGGCATGTTTCAATCCACGCACCTCGTGTGAGGTGCGACCAAGTCTCCCGCCTCTCCTACGGAGACGAGGAGGAGTTTCAATCCACGCACCTCGTGTGAGGTGCGACTCGCCACCTCCCTCCGCGCCTCCGTCCATGCGCGGTTTCAATCCACGCACCTCGTGTGAGGTGCGACCATCCACCCCGATCTCATGCGCCCCGGCCACTTCGTTTCAATCCACGCACCTCGTGTGAGGTGCGACAAGTCCACCGCGCCCGCCGCCTTCCGGATCTGATGTTTCAATCCACGCACCTCGTGTGAGGTGCGACCGGCGGAAACCGGAGTCTGGCGGCGGTAATCATCGTTTCAATCCACGCACCTCGTGTGAGGTGCGACGTAAGGTTGTTGCGTGCGCTTGCAGAGCCAGACGTTTCAATCCACGCACCTCGTGTGAGGTGCGACCACCCAGCCTTCGGGGACATCATCCTCGGTTCCGGTTTCAATCCACGCACCTCGTGTGAGGTGCGACTGAGCAAGGGCGCGATGATGGACCTGATCTTCCGGTTTCAATCCACGCACCTCGTGTGAGGTGCGACCCTGCGGGTCACAGATTTGCTGCATCATTAAACCGTTTCAATCCACGCACCTCGTGTGAGGTGCGACTTTACCTACGTGCGTCATTCTAAAAGCGGGCATCACAGGTTTCAATCCACGCACCTCGTGTGAGGTGCGACCTTCCCGGAACCGAATATAAAGCAACTATCAAATTGTTTCAATCCACGCACCTCGTGTGAGGTGCGACTGCGTTACCTTGAAACCTTGGTAGAATAAAGGAAAGGGCGATCTTTTCCGCGAACCTGGCACGGGGTTCCCAAATCACCGTTCGGTTTTCTGGTTTCAGAATGTCAAAGATCAGAATATCAGGATTTTAGCGAGGGCGCGAACCTGCCGGTAAATTCGGGAGCACTTGGGGTTCGCGGAATGGAAAAAATCCCCTTCTGGTGAATGAAATCAGAGAATGAGCGGGCCATCAATGTCGTAGCTTCTTTTTGCTCCGTGGTGTCGGATGAATGGGTTTTAGCAGCTAGAAATGGCCAAAAAAGAAACCCCGGCGGGTGCCGGGGTTTTTTGGAGAGGTGAAAGGGGAAGAAGCCGATGGGGGCATCGGCGGTCCGTTTTATTTGAAGAGGTTGCCGAGGCCACCGAGACCTCCGACGCTGGCGAGGAGGGCGCTGAGGTCGGGCTTTTTGCCGACGAGGAAGTCGTCGATGATTTTGTCGCAGTTGTCGGGCAGTTTGCTTTTGGCGAATTCTGCGACGGCGTTGATGGCGAGGCCGGCCTGGGACGGGGTGAGTCCGAGGGCGACGAGTTTTTGCTGGAGTTCGTTCATAAGTTTTAAGGGGAGAAGAAGTGTGAGAGTACCGGGAACAGGACTCGAACCTGCATACCTTGCGATACTGGAACCTAAATCCAGCGCGTCTACCAATTCCGCCATCCCGGCATGGGGCCGATCCTAGCGGCGGATCGGCGGGGCGGGCAAGAGAATCCTCAAGTGCCTGCAAGGGTGAGGCGGTGAAGGTCGGCGGCGGAGGCGGGCGGAGCGGCGGGGTCCGAAAACCGGCATTCGAGGACGTGGAAGGAGCCGCCGAGATGGGCGGGGTGAGTGAGGGTCTGGAATTGCCGTAATTTCGCGGGATCGACGGTTCCTTCCATGGAAAGCAGCCAGTCTTTACCGACGTGGGTGAGCCAGGTGCCTTGACGAGCGAAGGCGAGGGCGGTGCCGCCGAGGGAGAGGGAAGTTTCGGCGAGGTCGGTGAAATCGACGTGGGCGGTGATGTCGATTTCACCGGGGGTGTCGAGTGGATCGCTGGCGGCGCGGTGTTGGGAAAAGGTGCGCAGGGTGCCGGCGGTGCGGTCCGGGTGGTAGTAGTCGGGGCGGGCGAATCCGTAGTCGGGCCAGATGAAAAGCGAACGGCCCATGGCGCGGACGAGGGGGGCGAGGAAGTCGCGGAAATTCGTTCGCAGCTCGGTGCGGTAGCCTTCGGGAAACGCGGTGCCGAGACGGGCGAGTTTTTCGGCGAGGGCGGAGGTTTCCGGGATGGGGTGGGATTCCCATGAAAATCCGTGGTCGTTTGCGGTGACGTGCAGTTCGTGCCATAGGCCGGAGCGCCATTCGACGAGGTGGAAGGGCAGGGCGTCGAGGACTTCGTTGCCGAAGACGATGCCGGGGAGCGGGGTGAGGGTTTCGAGAGAATCGATGATCCGGATTTTCCCGGAAAATGCGGAAAGCTTTTGGTGTTGTGCGGCTTGGGAGGCGGCTTGGGGTTCGAGAATCGTGTATTCCAGTTCGGAAAACGCGGTTTCATCGAGGGTGGAAAGTGCGTCGAGAATGTCGGCGGCGAGGGTGCCGTCGTGGGCGCCGATTTCCAGAATCCGCCACGGGCCGGAGATCCCGGTTTCGCGTTTCCATTGCAGGAATCTGCGGGCCAGCAGGTGGCCGAAGAGGGGACCGACGCTGACGCTGGTGAAGAAGTCGCCGTTTCTGCCGACCTGCCGGGGTTCGCGGGCGTAGTAGCCGAGGCCGGGTTCGTAGAGGGCCATCGCCATGAATTCGGGGAAAGCGAGCGGGCCACGGGAAGCGATTTCCGCCCGGATTTTGTCCGGCAACGTAGGGGTTGCCGCGGTGGCTTCCTTGGGATACTCGTTTGAGCACTCTGCCGCATGCCGGGCCGGGGTGAATTCAGGATCAAGCATGGCTACTACCACGAGCAAAAACATCCGCAGGCCGGGAGGCAAGAAGCGCTTCTACAAAAGCGCGCGCTTCTGGCTCACGACGTTTCTTCTGTTGGTGATCTTCGGGACTGCGGGCGGGATTTTCGCGATTCAATACACCGAGGAATACCGGAAACGCGCGGAGACCTACGATCTGGAGCGCATCAACGATCTGGAAATCCCGAGCCTGATCCTGGACCGGAACGACAAGGTGATCGGCCGTTTCTACGTGCAGAACCGCAGTGTGATTCCGATTTCCCAGATTCCGGAAAATTTCATCCAGGCGCTGCTGTCGAGCGAGGATTCGCGTTTCTACACGCACAAGGGGGTGGATTTCATGGGGATCGTTCGCGCGGCCTACCTGAACGTGAAGGGAAACAAGCAGGGGGCGAGTACGATCACGCAGCAGTTGGCGAGGAATGCCTACGACCTGAAGGCGGAGGCGGTGGGACGCAAGGAGACGACGATGCAGCGGAAGTTCGTCGAAGCGTTCCTGGCCCGGCGCATCGAGGAGCGGTATTCGAAGCGCGAGATTCTGGAATTTTACCTGAACCGGATTTACTTCGGCAGCGGCTTTTACGGCATCCGCTCCGCCTCGCTAGGCTACTACGGCAAGGAGCCGATGCAGATGACGACGGACGAATGCGCGTCTCTGGTCACCCTGATCAAGAATCCGACGCAGCGCTCTCCGCTCAACAATCCGAAGGCGAATCTCGAAGGACGCAATTACGTGTTAGGCCGTATGCGGGAGGAAAAATTCATCACGCGTGACGAATACGCGCGTCTGGTGGCCTTGCCGCTTTCGCTCGATCCCAAGCCGATCGGCCGTGGCACCACGCATTTTTACGAACGCATCGCGGATGCGGTGGGCAAGGCTTTGGGCGAGGAAGGGCTTGCGTCGGGCGGCTTCAAGATTCACACGACGATTCTCGCCGAGGCGCAGACGGCGGCGCAGAAGGCATTGCGGGAAAGCCTGTCGAGGGCGGAGGCTCACTCGGGCTACACCCGCGCGCGTTATGAAAACTACCGTCGAGACGGCGACAAACTGCCGGAATACCTGCAAGGGGCGGTGCTGATGGTGGATCACGAAACGGGCGAGGTGCTCGCGTATGTGGGCGGGCGGGATTACGCGCAGGCTCCCTACGATATCATCCAGTCCGGCAAGCGCCCGCTCGGCACGGCGTTTTTCCCGTTCATTTACGCGGCGGGTTTCAATGGATCGCTCACTCCCGCCACGCTGGTGGAGGACGAGCCGATGGATAACCGCGCGGTGATGGTGGGTGGACGTGAAGGGATCCTCGGCGAGTGGGGGATGGAAATTCCGAACCCGACTTACGAGGGGAACATCACGACCCGCCGGGCGCTGGAAACCTCGAAAATTTCCGCCACGGTGCGTTTCGCGAATCTCGCGGGGCTGCAACAGGTGCGGGATACGGCGGTGGCCTGCGGCTTGCCGCTCAAGGATGCGCAACTGCTGCCGCGCCTGAGCGTGGGCTGGGAGGAAGTAAACCTGAGAGATGTGGTGAGCGCGATGTCGGTCTTTCCGATGGGCGGAAAATCCGGGGTCAAGGACTTGATTTATCTCGACCGGATCGAGAATGCGGAGGGCCGGGTGATTTATCGTCAACCGCGTCCCCAGATTCAGCGTCGGCAAGCGATTCAGCCGTCGACGGCCTGGCAGGTGCACTCGATGATGGCGGGTTCGCTGGTTCGCGGCAGCGCCGAGGGAGCTACGGAAGGACTTTTGGAAAAACCGTTCTACGGTGCGGCCAAAGGCGGGACCACCCCGGATTTCTGCGATGCCTGGTTTGTCGGTTACAACAAACGCATCACCTGTGGGGTGTGGACCGGTTTCCTGCAGCCGGGCGGCGCTCCGATTTACCCGGGCGCTTTCAGCCGGGATCTGGCGATGCCGGTGTGGCAGGCGACGATGAACGCGGCGGCTCCATCGTTCAACGACGGTCCGATTTCACCGCCCGCCGGGATTGTCGAAGTCCCGATCTGCAAGGTTTCAGGGCAACGCGGCACCCAGTTCTGTCAGGAGCACGTTTCCGATCCGATGAGCGGGAAGATGCGTTCGAAATCGACGACTTTCGTGGAGTATTTCCGTCAGGGAACGGACCGTCTGCCATTCTGTGCCGTGCATTCCGGTGCGACGGCGGACTCGATCACTCCGGAAGCTGCCTTGTCGAATCTGCCCGCGCTGGACGCGATCCCGATCCGGCCGACGGCTCCGTTCATCATCGGTGAAGATCCGTATCACACGGAGGTCCCGAGCTTCGCGGTGACGAGCCATACCAGCGGCCTGATCCGCCGCCGGAGCAACGTGTTGGACAGTCTGGACCTCGGAAATGAGGAGGAAAGTATTCCGCTGAGGCGTCCGGGGCGTCTGGAAATCCACGACGATTGAAGGTGGTCCAAGGGGGGAAGAGCCGGTGGGAACACCGGCGCTCCAGTTGGAGTCCGGTGCCCCCCTGAGGGTTTTTCCCTTAGGATTTGTTCTGCGCGGCGCTGACTTTCTGTTGCAGGTAGGTGAGGACGCTGGGGTTTTCCAGTGTGGTGGTGTTCCCGGTGATGGTGCCTTTGTTGACGAGCTCCTTGAGCAGACGGCGCATGATTTTACCCGAACGCGTTTTCGGCAGGCCGGGAGTGAAATAAAGGTCGTCCGGCTTGGCGATGGCTCCGATGAGCGAGCCGACGTGAGCACGGAGCTGCAGGTTGAGCTCTTCGCTTTCGTCGTGACCGCCTTTCAGGTTCACGAAGGCCACGACGGCCTGCCCTTTCAGATCGTCCGGACGCCCCACCACGGCAGCTTCGGCGACGGCGGGATGGGCGACGAGGGCGCTTTCGATTTCCGCCGTGCCGAGGCGATGGCCGGAAACGTTGAGCACATCGTCGAGACGGCCGATGATCCAGAAGTTCCCCATTTTGCCACGGCGCGCGCCGTCGCCGGCGGTGTAGAATCCCTGGTAGTCGGACCAATAGGTTTTCTTGAAGCGCGCCTTGTCGCCGTAGATGGTGCGGGCCATGGACGGCCAGGGCTTGCGGATGACGAGACGGCCGTCTTCGTTCGGTCCGCACTCGTGCCCTTCATCGTCGAGGATCACTGCGTCGACTCCGAAAAACGGGTGGGTCGCGGTGCCGGGTTTGCACGGGGTGGCGCCGGGCAGCGGGGAAATCATGATCGCTCCGGTCTCGGTCTGCCACCAGGTGTCGACGATCGGGCAGCGCCCGCCGCCGATGTGTTTGTGATACCACATCCAGGCTTCCGGGTTGATCGGTTCTCCCACCGAGCCGAGGAGGCGGAGCGAGGAAAGATCGTAGGCCGCCGGAAAGTGGTCGCCGGCCTTGATGAAGGCGCGGATGGCGGTGGGGGCGGTGTAGAAAATCGAGACGTTGTGTTCCTCGATCATTTTCCAGAAGCGGCCGAAGTCCGGGAAATTCGGTGCGCCTTCGTAGAGGACCTGGGTGACGCCGTTGGCGAGCGGGCCATAAACGATGTAGGAATGGCCGGTGATCCAGCCGACATCGGCGGTGCACCAGTAGACGTCGTCGTCCCGCATGTCGAAGATGTATTTGCAGGTGGTGTAGGTGCCGGTGAGGTAGCCGCCCGAGGTGTGGAGGATGCCTTTGGGTTTCCCGGTGGAGCCGGAGGTGTAGAGGACGAAGAGGGGGTGTTCGGAATCGAAGGCCTTGGCGGTGTGGCGGGAGGTGACGTGGTCCATCTCCTCGTGCCACCAGTGGTCGCGCCCCTCGTGCATGCTGATCTCGTTGCCGCAGCGGTTGAGGACGATCACGCATTTCACGCCGTGGTATTTGGTCAGCGCGTCGTCGACGGTCGGCTTGAGGGCGACGACCTTGCCGCGGCGCCATCCGCCGTCGGCGGTGATGATGACGGAAGCGCCGGAGTCTTCGAGGCGGTCCACAATAGCATCGGTGGCGAATCCGCCGAAAACGACGTTGTGCACGGCGCCGATGCGGGCGCAGGCGAGCATGGCGATGACCGCTTCCGGGACCATCGGCATGTAGATCAGGACGCGGTCGCGGGCCTTGACGCCCTGGCGTTCCAGCACGTTGGCGAAACGGCACACTTCCTTGTGGAGCTGGGCGTAGGTGAGCGTGCGTTTGTCGCCGGGCTCGCCTTCCCAGATGATGGCGGCTTTGTTTTTCCGGTCGCCCAGGGCGTGACGGTCCACGCAGTTTTCACAGACGTTGAGTTTTCCTCCATCGAACCATTTGACGAATGGCGGTTTCCACTCGAGCACATTGGTCCAGGGTTTGCGCCATTCCAGCTCCTTTGCCTCGCGCGCCCAGAAAACGGAGGGCTTGTCGATGGATTCCTGGTAGAGTTTCTTGTAGGCCGCCATCGAATGGATGCGGGCTTTGGCGGAAAATTCCTTGGACGGCTTATAGATCGCCGCTCCGTCGTAAACAATGGCTTTGGATTTTTTTGCACTCATGAGTAGGAGTCGGGTGACGGGCACGAACGATTCGCGCACATCATTTCAGCATACCTAGAGAAGCGTTTGAAAAACGGCAAGCAGACAGAACCGTAAAATTCGGTTAACCGTTTGAGGAGGCGCGGCGCAGGCGATCCATGATCGCGACGCCGAGTCCGGTCTCGCTGACGGGTTCGGCGACGATGGCGTCCAGCCCGGCTTCATCGAGCTGACGCATGACGAAAAACAGGCGGATGGCGGCTTCGGCGAGTTTGCCGCTGCCGGGGCTGAGAGCTTCGATCGTTTCCCAGTCGTGAAGATCGGCGTAAGCGCTGTCATCCTCGCCCTTGTAGGAAAGGAGACCGTATTTTTTGCCTTCCTCGGGCCGGAAGTCTTCCGGTTTTTCCAGCAGGATCAGCGGGGTGCGTGGCGCGTAGTGGCTGGCGAGCTGGCCGGGGGACTGGGGAGCGGTTTCGCTGGTGGCGGTGGGTTTCGGTTTTTCGACCTTGCCGTAGGCCTGGAGCATTTCCTTGGTGATCGGGCCGGCGCGGTGAACGCGGAAAACCGGTTTTTTCCCGCCATCGCGCGGCTCGATGGAAATGATGGTGCTTTCCAGCCCTTCGCTGCACGCGCCGCCATCGACGATGAGCGGGATGCGGCCTTCGAGTTCTTTCATCACGGCGCTGGCCGAGGTCGGGGAGATCCGGCCGAAGCGGTTGGCGGAGGGGGCTGCGACGGGGCTGCCGAGTTCCTTGATGATGGAGCGAAAAATCGGGTGGGCGCTCTGGCGGACGGCGACGGTGGGAAGGCCGCTGGTAACGAGATCGGGAATGTCCGGGTGCTTCGGCAGGATGATCGTGAGCGGACCGGGCCAGAATTTTTCCGTGAGCTGATTCACGGTGGCGGCGATGTCCTCGGGGACGACGGCGACGTTTTTCAGGTCGCCTTTCGAGGCGATGTGGACGATCAGCGGATCGAACGACGGTCGTTCCTTGGCGGCGAAGACTTTGGCGACGGCATCCGCATTGAAGGCATCCGCGCCGAGTCCATAGACGGTCTCGGTGGGAAGGGCGACGACTTCACCGGAGCGCAGCAAGGCGGTGGCCTGGCGCACGGCTTCTTTCATTTCATCATCGGCGGCGTAAACGATCTGGGTCTCGGACACGCGGAGGTTGTGTCAGACTCGGCGGGGCGAGAAAAGCAAGTTCCGAGCGAGCTTCCGCATGAGGGATGGGATTTTGCTGTTTCTCCCGGCTCGGTCGGCGGGTTAGGGTAGGGGCATGAACGAAATCGAAACCCCGCCGAAGAACATCGTTCTGATCGGTTTCATGGGGAGTGGAAAATCGACGGTGGGGCGGGAGCTTCACCAGCGGCTGGGCTATCCGTTGATCGATATGGACCAGGTGATCGAGCAGCGCGCGGGCAAGCCGATCACGGAAATTTTCGCGGACGAGGGCGAGGAGGCGTTTCGAGATCTGGAAACGCGTCTTTTGATGGAATTGAGCGACTCGGCGGCTCCCCGGCGGATCATTTCCACGGGCGGCGGGGTGATCGGCCGCGAGCGGAATCGGGAGCTGCTGCGGCATTTGGGATACGTCGTCTGGCTGCACGCGCCGGCGGAAGTGATTCTGGAGCGGACGCGCCGGAACAGGGACCGGCCGTTGCTCAATACGGAAGATCCGGCGGAGCGGATCGCGACCTTGCTGAGCAAGCGGGAGCCGCTTTACCGGGAAACGGCGCATTTGAAGATCGAGACGGCGGGACTGGATGGCGAGGAGCTGGCGACGGGGATTCTCGAAAGCGCGCGCTATTATTTCACCACGCATCCGGGATGAAGGAGCAGGTCAAAGCCTGGGCCCGCGAACTGGGATTCGACGATTGCCGGATCGCGGTGGCGAAGACGGCGACGCACGCGGATCTTTTCCGGGAGTGGGTGGCCGAGGGCAAACACGGCGATATGGCGTGGCTGGAAAAAACTCCGGAGCGCCGTTGCGACCCTCGCGAGGTGCTGGAGGGGTGCAAATCCGTCATTTGCCTGGCGCTGAACTATTACCCGGGCCGCAGCCCGTTTCCCGAAGGGCATCCGGGCGGCTACCGGATCGCGCGCTATTCGTGGAATGACGATTACCACGACCTGATCTGGGCGAAGCTGAAGGAGTTCGATGTGAAACTCCAGACGCTGGGCGGGACGCAGCGGTATTACGTGGATACCGGGCCGGTGCTGGAGCGGGATTTCGCGAGCGATTCCGGCCTCGGCTGGAACGGGAAATCGACGGTGCAGATTCACAAGGGACTCGGCGCGTGGTTTTTCCTCGCCGAGCTGCTCACGACGCTGGAACTGCCGCCGGATACTCCCTTCGGCGATCATTGCGGAAAATGCACACGCTGCATCACCGCCTGCCCGACCCAGGCGATCACCGCGCCGAGGCGGGTGGACGCGAGGCGCTGCGTTTCCTACCTGACGATCGAAAACAAGGGGCCGATCCCGGAGGAGTTTCGCGAAGCGATCGGGGACCGGATCTACGGCTGTGATGATTGCCTGGACGCCTGCCCGTGGAATCGTTTCGCCAAGGAATCGCGGGAAGCGACCTTTCACGCGCGGGAGGCGATTTTCACCCATCGGCTCCGGGATTTCCTGGCGATGGACGATGAGGAGTTCCGGAGGGTTTTCGCGAAATCACCCATCAAGCGGATCAAGAGGAACCGATTCCTGAGAAACGTCTGCGTGGCCCTCGGAAACACCGGAAATGCGGAGGATTTGCCCGCGCTGGAAGCGGTTTTGGCGGAAAACGACCCCATCATCTCAGAGCATGCAAGCTGGGCGATTGGCAAGATTTCGCGTGGTTAAGCAGTTAAGTTGGCCGAAATATCGGTTAGTTTTTCGGGTGATCCGAGGCTCCGGCAGGTGGGCTAGGGAGCGGAAAGAGGGCTGAAACTCTAGGAATGGCAAAGAATTCCGGCGTGCGAAAATGGCCCGAAAGAGCCCGACCAGTGCCGAAAATGTACATTGACGAAAAAGGCTCTGAATCAGTTATAACGGTAGTAATTGATGGAGGGTGCCGACGCGTGAGAATAGTTCGAATTGGAAACACATGGCGTGTCGTGGAACTCGCGGACGGCAAGGAGTACTGTTTGGAACTCCTTGCGTTGGAAAACGGCTACAGTGTTTCCAACGTCAGCCTAGCCCTCGGATGCAGCCATCGCTACCTGCACGTGACCTTCATGCGGGACATCGGTCTGTCGCCGAAACGGTGGATGCGCTATGAGCGGATGGTTCTGGCGCGGCGCAAGCTGGAGGGTGGTCTCAGTCCGGAGGAAGTCGCCGAGCACCTTGGATTCGCGGGATTGCACAGTTTCCGCAGAGAGTTCCAGAGCTTCCACAATGTGTCACCGGTGAAATTCCAGCGGGACCGGTGGATTTTCGGCCTTTGAGAGCCGTTCTGCCGGGAACGATCAGGGTTCCGTGGTGCGTTCTCCGGGCAGGTGGGAAGCCACCGTCGGATCCGCGAGCGGGAGTGTGGCGGTGGTGGAGCTTCGTTCCTTGCCGAGCTGAGGATAACGGTGAGCCGGTACTTTCTGGATGAAAGTGGCTCCCAGCCAAGCGGCGAGAACGAGCGAGGAAACGCTGACAAACTGGCGAAGTTTCATCGGAAGTAATTGGCCGTATGGCGGCTGTGCACGGAGGTAATGTCGGATGACGGCGGGAAAGGCAAACCAAAAACCGAGCGGCGATTCCGCGTCCCTCCTCGAAAAGGAGATTGTCGGCACCGGCAAGCCCGCATAGCATTTCCGGGCAGGTCCGACCTGAACCCTTCTCAAGCATCCATCAATTCGACTTCTCCCATGGGCATTTTCAGCAAACCGACTCTTAAAAACCGTGAGCGCCGCGATGACATGCCGGAGGGCCTTTGGGTCAAGTGTCCGGAATGCGGTGCGCTGATTCACACGCTGGAACTGAAGCAGAACTTCCAGGTTTGCCCCCACTGCAAGCACCATTTCCTGATCGGCGCCCACGAGCGCATCGCCATGCTGGCGGACGAAGGGACGTTCGAGGAAACGGACAAGGGCCTGATTTCCGCGAATCCGTTGGGCTTCCAGGGATACGAGGACAAGACCGCGGCATTGCGGGAAAAAACCGCCCTGAACGACGCGGTGGTCACCGGTCGCCTCTCCATCGGTGGCAGCAAGGCGATGATCGCGGTGATGGATTTCAAATTCTTCGCAGGATCGATGGGATCGGTGGTCGGTGAAAAGATCACTCGTGCGATCGAGACCGCTTTGGAGGAAAAACGCGGCATGATTATCGTTTCCGCGTCGTCCGGCGCCCGGATGCAGGAAGGGATGCTTTCCCTGATGCAGATGGCGAAGACCTGCGGTGCCCTGGCCCGCCTTTCCGAAGCCAAGCTGCCCTACATTTCCGTAATGACCCATCCGACGACGGGTGGCGTGACCGCTTCCTTCGCGACGATCGGTGACATCAATCTTGCCGAGCCGAAGTGCATGATCGGTTTCGCCGGTCCACGGGTGGTGAAGGAAACCACTCACCAGAACCTGCCTCCGGGATTCCAGACGGCGGAATTCATGCTGGAGCACGGCCTGATCGACGCGATCGTGCCGCGCCATCAGCTCGCCGAGCGTCTGGGCACGCTGCTTTCCTACATGATGCCGCAGTAGGCTGATGGTTTGGGAGAATATTCCCTTTGCGGCGAGAGAGTTACGGATTGCCGAAATTCCCGCCCGTGATTTGGCACGGGAACCGCTGTTTTTGAGGATCTCGGAGGTTCGATGACAGTCTTTGCGGCTGTCTGGAAATCCACGATGGATTTTCAGGCATGTCGGGATTCCCGTGGTTAGCGGATGGTCCGCGGCGTTCCCGCGACCCTGAAAAAGGAAGTGGGGCGCCGCGGCAATTTTTAATGAAGTGGCTCGCTCTCGCTGAGAGCGCTTGGTTTCGATGCGAAGTCCTCCTCCAGGAGCGTGCTACCTGTAAGTTCTGAGTTGCGGGGCGGACGATTTCCGCTTGGCTGGTGGCGATGGTTTCCGACGCGCAGCAGGACTTCGCCTTGGCGTTTCTGAGCATTCTTTTCGAAGGGGTGCCGTTCATCCTGCTGGGCACGGTGTTGAGCGGGTTCATCGACGTGTACCTGCCGCCGGGGCTGATGGAGCGTTGGTTGCCGAAAAAGCGGCTGCAGGCGGTCGCAGTGGCCGGTTTGCTGGGAATGGTTTTCCCGGTGTGCGAATGCGCGGTGGTGCCGGTGATCCGGCGGCTGGTGAAAAAAGGGCTGCCGGTTTCCTGCGGGCTGACCTACATGCTGGCGGCACCGATCGTGAATCCGATCACGGCGCTGAGCACCTGGAAGGCGTTTGAGGGTCCGGCGCAATGGTGGATGACGGGATCGCGGCTGGCGCTGGGCTACACCGTGGCGGTCGCGGTGGGCTGGATCGTGTCCCGTTTGCCTTTGGCCGCGATGTTGCGTCCGTCGTTGGTGGAATCGCTCAAGGCACCGGAAGTGCCGGAGAAGGCTTGTGCCGACGAGGAGTGTGGCTGCGGGCACACTCATGAAACGGTGGAGCCGGATCGGTTGTTGGCGGCGTTCCGTGGCGCGATGAAGGACTTCGTGGATGTGGCGGTGTATTTCTCCATCGGGGTGGCGCTGACGGCGATGTTCAATACGGGGGTGATTCCCGGTGCGGAGCGGGTGGACGGACTGGCGGGGAATCCGGTGGCCTCGCCCTTCGTGCTGATGGTGCTGTCGTTCGTTCTGGCGCTGTGCAGTACCTCGGACGCTTTCATCGCGGCGACGTTGGACAAGTTTTCCTGGGCGTCCAAGCTGGCCTTCCTGGTCTTCGGGCCGATGGTGGATGTGAAGTTGATCTTCTTGTATCAATCGGTGCTGAAGAAACGCTTCATCGTGCTGTTGTCACTCGGGCTGTTCCTGCTCATCGGGGTGCTTTCGATCTTGTGGCAATCTTTCCTCTTTCCGCTTCCATGAACGCTGTCCTTCGCCGCTGTCTGTATGCGCTCGCGGTCCTGGTGTGGAGCGGGGTGATCCTGTATTTCTATGCCAGCGGGAGGATCGATGTGTATTTGGCGCCGGATTTCCGGATTTTCGCGTTTCTCGGTGCTTTGGGGCTGGCGGTACTGGGAGTTTTTTCCCTACTGACGGCGGGGCGTGAAGTGGCCGGGCATCATCATGAGGAGGGGGATCTCCATCCGGTGATCGCCGTGCAGTTGATGGTGATCCCGGTGTTGCTGGCGGCAAGTTGGACGACGGACCGTTATTCTCCGGCGGCGCTGATGCGAAAGGGGGCTTTCGATCAGCCGGTCTCGGGCATGATGGCCGGGGTGGGTGCGCCATTGACCCGGGAAGCGATTGAGGAGGCGCATCGCAAGACGGAAGACGGATATTACGCGTTCAACCTGATGGAGCTGTTTTTCGCGACCGGGGACCGGGAGCTGCAAACGGCGCTCGACGGGATGAAAGTGGAAACCGAGGGACGCTGGCTCGACGAAAAAGGCGGGCAGGCGGAGCGGAAACGCCTTTACCGGTTGTTCATGACCTGTTGCGTGGCGGACAGCCGGGCGATCCCGATCGTGCTGGAATTCGGGGCGACGCCGCCGGATTTCGAGGAAAACAGTTGGGTGAAAGTCGCGGGGACGATGCGCTTTCCGCTGGAGCAGGGTGCCCTGCAGCCGGTACTGCACGTGGAGCGGGTGGATGCGGCGGAAGCGCCTTCGGAGGAGATTTTCCTGCGGAAATAAGATCGGACCGATCTGACGGATTGGTCGGATCTCTCAGAACGGGATGTCGTCGTCATCTCCGTAGTCGTCGGCAGGGGCTGGGGAAGCGCCTTGCGGAGGAGCGGAGCGTTGCGGAGCGGAAGCCGGAGGACGGGAGCCGCCCTGGGAATTTCCTCCACCGGGGAGGAACTGGAGATTTTCACCGACGATCTTGAGCTTGCTGCGCTTCTGGCCGGTGGCCTTGTCGTCCCAGGTGTCGAGCTGGAGGCGACCTTCGATGTAAACGCCGCGTCCCTTGGTGAGGTATTGCTGGGCCAGTTCGGCCTGGCGTCCCCAGAGGGTGATGTCGACGAAGGTGGTTTCTTCCTGCTTCTGGTTCTGCTCGTTGTTCCAGACACGGTTGATCGCGAGGGCGATATCGGCGACCGCGGTGCCTTTGGGCGTGTAGCGCAATTCGGGGTCACGGGTGAGATTACCCATGAGCATGACTTTATTGAGATTGGCCATAGACGGTGGGGAGCACGAGGTTTCAGGAAGCTCCGGCGGGCGGATGGGCTCCGCCGGATTCGGGCAACGCGCGGGATTACGCGATGCGTTGGAATTGGTTGAGGTAAACGTTGTCGTTCAGACGGAGGCGGTTCTGGATCTTGGAAATGGTTTCCGGGCTGCCCTCGAAATTGTAGTTCACGTAGTAGCCGCTGGTGATTTTACGCGGGCTGTAGGCGAATTCGCGGCGGCCGAGTTCGGTGACTTTCTCCACCTTGGCACCTTCGTTTTCGAGGGTTTGGGTGACGGAGGAGACGAGTTCTTCAACGCTGCCTTCGAGGGCTTTGGTGGTGAGAACAACTAGACCTTGGTATTTACGGCTCATCGGAAAGAGAGGGTGGTGGATTGCTGCGTGTGTGGTAGCGGTTCGCGGCGGTGGCGAGACCTTGGGAGCGCGCAAGCTGCACCGCCTGGAGCGCCGTGGCAAGCGTGTTTTCGAGGAGCGGGCGCTCGTCGGGGCTGAATTTCCCCAGGACATGGCCGACCATTTCGCCGGGTGTGCTGGCTCCGATGCCGATTTTCAGGCGTGGAAACGCGTCGGTATGAAGATGGGAAATGATGGATTTGATGCCGTTGTGGCCGCCGGCGGAACCTTTTTCCCGGAACCGGAGCGTGCCGAGCGGTAGGGAAACGTCATCGTAAATGACGAGGATTTGTTCCGGGGTCCATTTGTGGAATGACATGACCTGTTGCAGGGACCGGCCGCTGAGATTCATGAAAGTCTGGGGCTTGAGCAGGAGGGTGCCGCCGGGAAGTTTCGCGGTGTGGGATTGCCACTTGGGGGAGGATTGGAAGGCGGTTCCCTCGCTGGCGGCGAGACGGTCCAGCAGCATGAAACCGACGTTGTGGCGGGTTTCTTCATACTGGCGGCCGGGATTTCCGAGACCGACGATCAAGGAGAAGGACATGGAAGGATTGCGGATGGGAGATTGAAGATTGTCGATGGAAGATTTCACCATCCCCGATCTTCGCTCCACGATCAAAAAAACGCCCGGCCTGCGGTGCAGGACGGGCGTTTCGGAAAAAGGCGGGAAGGAGAGCCTTACGCGGTAGCGGCGGCAGCTTCCTCGGAAACGCTGCCGGCGGCCTGGCCGATGTGGGCGACGACCACGTCAGCGGCGTGAGTCGGCTGGACACCTTTCGGGTAAGTGATGTCGCCGATGTGAAGGGAATCTCCGATGACGAGATTGGTGACATCCACTTCGATGGTTTCCGGAAGGTCGTTCGGAAGGCAGGTGATTTCGATGGCGTGAACGTATTGTTCGAGCAGACCACCGGCTTTCACGCCCGCGCACTCACCGTTGAGGTGGGCCGGGATGTTGGCGGTGATGTGGGTGTTTTCATCGATGGCGAGGAAATCCACGTGCACCACTTCGCCGGAAAGCGGGTTGTGCTGGACGGATTGAAGGAACGCGAGGCGGGAGCCTTCGCCTTCGATGTCGAGGTTGATGACGAAGTTTTCCGAGCTGCTGTGGGCGAGGAGATCGTTGAAGACCCGGGCATCCACCTTGAGGTTGTGGCTTTCGATGCCGCGTCCGTAGATCACGGATGGGATCCAGCCTTCGCGGCGCATTTGGTTGAGGCGGCCGGAGCCGGTGCGTGCGCGGGGAGCTGCTTTAAGGGATGTCTTCTTGGCCATGGCGGAAAGTGCGTTCGTGGTTTGGCGGGCACTGGAAAGGATTCGTAAGACCAGTGCGGGGGCGCGGTGTTTAGCGGGGTTGGACCCGCTTGTCAAAAATTTGTTCGTGAATCGTCAAATCAGTCCGGAAACGGGACTTCAGATGGCGAAAAGGGTGGTGATGGATTGGCCGCAGTTGATGCGGCGGATAGCTTCGGCGAGCAGCGGGGCGATGCCGACGACGTGGACTTTCGGGCCGGACGCCTGCGGCACGGAATCCGTGGTGATGACTTCCTCGATGCTGGATTCGGCGATGCGCTTGTGGGCGAGCTCGGCGAGGATGGCGTGGGAAACCCCGGCGTAGACGCGCTTGGCACCGCTTTTGTGAAGAATTTCGGCAGCGGCGATGAGTGTGCCGGCGGTTTCGGTCATGTCGTCCACCAGCAGGACGTCGCGGCCTTCGACTTCACCGATGACGTTCATGGCTTCGACGCGGGTGGCGCTGATGCGGTGTTTGGCGACGATGGCAAGTTCGCAGCCGAGGGCATCGGCATAGGCGCGGGCCATTTTCACGCCACCAACGTCCGGGGAGACCACGGTGAGGTTGGAGGTGTCGGGGTGGCGCTCGCGGAGGTAGCCGATGAGGACGGATTTCGCGTAGAGGTGATCGACGGGGATGTCGAAGAAGCCCTGGATTTGCGGGGCGTGCAGGTCCATGGTGAGGACGCGGTTGACGCCGGCGGAGGTGAGGAGATTGGCGACGAGTTTCGCGGTGATGGGGACGCGTGGCTGGTCTTTGCGGTCCTGGCGGGCGTAGCCGAAAAAGGGGATCACGGCGGTGATACGGCCGGCGCTGGCGCGGCGGGCGGCGTCCACCAGGATCAGCAGCTCCATGATATTGTGGTTCGTCGGCGGACAGCTCGGCTGGATAATGAAGACGTCGGCACCCCGGACGTTTTCGTTGATTTTGACGGCGGTTTCGCCATCGGGAAATGCGGTGACCTGCACGTCGGCAAGGGGTTGGCCGAGATTGGCGGCGATGCGCTCGGCGAGGGCCCGGTGAGCGGTTCCACTGATCAGTTTCATAGGCGAGGGAAGCATGGCGAGGTGACGTGAGGGATTGTTGACAGCACAAATCGAGTCGGCAATACTTTGCGCGGAAATCCTCGATTTAATCCTTGGTGGATTTGTGAGATCCTGACTTTCAAGTGAATAGAGAAGAAACGGCGCGGCCTCCGGGCTCAACTCATGGAGGTGGTATCGGTTACCGGCTGGTGGTCGGAATCACCGTGGTGCTGCTTTGCTATTTTTATCTGGTGGTGTCGCGTTACGGAGCGGCGCGAGAACTGTCGACCATGAGCTGGTTGCTCAATTCGTGGAATGCCGAGACGGATTACGAGCACGGGATTCTGTTCCCGTTCGTGATCGCGGGGATGGTGATCTATCGCTGGAAGGAACTGAAGTCGGCTGTCGGCGAGGGGAGTTTGTGGGGTTTGGTGCCGGTGGTGGTGGGTGGATTGTTCTATCTGGCGGCTTACCGGACGCTCCAGCCGCGGGTGGCGGTGGGGGCACTACCATTTTTGTTGTGGGGCGGGGCCTGGACGTTGTGGGGCTGGCGTGTGGCGAAGATTCTGGCGTTTCCGCTGTTTTTCCTGTGGCTGGCGATTCCGTTGCCGAGTTTCCAGCAGGCGACGACGGGATTGCAGCTTCTGGCGACGAGCCTGACGCACCATGGCGCGGCGTTGTTCGGGGTGGAAACGATGGTGAAAGGCACCACGATCCTGCCGGTGAGCGGGAATTGGGAACCGCTGGATATCGCGGCGGGATGCAGTGGGATTCGCTCTCTGATGGCGCTGCTGATGCTGTCCGCCGCCTGGGCGTATGTGGCGCGCATTTCCCTGTGGAAGAAACTGGTGCTGTTTTTCAGCGCGTTTCCCCTGGCGATTCTGGGCAATGCGTTGCGCGTGATTTCCATCTTCGTGATCGCCGAATACGGGAATGCGGAATGGGCGCGGACGACGTGGCATGACTGGTCCGGCCTGCTGCTGTTCTATCCGTTTTCGCTGTTTCTGATGTTGGTCCTGCATTCTCTGCTCGAAGGCGGACTGCCATGGAAAGCGAAAGCCCGCCGCCAGTTGAAGCGGACGGTGGTTCATTCCAATAACCCGACGGACGCATGAAGTGGAAACCCTGGATTCTGCCGCTGGTGATGGGCGGGCTGCTGAGCGGTATTTATTTCCTGCCGCAATCCGGTGACGTGGCGCAGTCCGCTGTGAAAATGGTGCTGCCGGGCAGGGAGGGTTCCTGGGTGCTCAAGGCGATTCCGCCGAGCGATCGGGAGCTCGCGACATTGGCGAAGGACACGGAATTTTCCAAGGCGATCTGTCTGAGTCCTCGCTCGGGTGAGGTTTCGGTGGAGGGATACGCCGTGCCGGACCGGATCGACCTTTCCATCGTGCTTTCGGGCTACGATCTGAACAATTCCATCCATCGTCCGGAACGCTGCATGCCGGCCCAAGGGCACACGATTTTGTCATCGTCCGACCGGACGGTGAAGCTGGACAATGGCCACGAAATCACCGTGAAGCGGTTGCTTTCCACCCAGATGCTGCAAACCGCGGACGGCGAAATGAAGCTGGATTGCATCACGTATTATTTCTTCATCGGCCACGACCGGACGACCCAGAACCATCTCGACCGGACGCTGATCGATATGAAGGACCGCCTGTTTTTCGGGACGGACCAGCGCTGGGCTTACGTCTCGATGTCCATGTGGTACGGCAAGGTGCCGTGGATCGAAGGAATGGTGACGGAGGAGGAAGTGGACGGGAAGCTCTCGGAATTCCTCTCGCGCTTCGCGGAAAACCAGATCCTGTGGGAACAGATCAGGCCGTGAGGGGGAGGAGCGCCGACGTTCACGTCGGCTCGTGTTGAAGATGTGTGCGCTCGAAGAGCCGACGTGAAC
>JASGEP010000049.1:0-26970 GCA_047606285.1 Luteolibacter sp.
GACACCCAGGACGACCTGCACGCCTCGCTGGACGCCGGCAACGGCCCCGGCTTCCGCTACACCCCCGAAAACAAGGGCGACACCGACTCCTTCGTCATCGGAGCCGGTCTGAGCCTGGACCTGGGAGAAGTCTTCCAGACCGTGCTGAGCTACCACCACGACACCGCCAACGGAGGCAGCAACCTCTTCTCCGCCACCGCAAACTGGAAGTTCTGAACCGATCTTTTAAGGATGAATTCATCATTGCTGTTCGATTCATCGAAACACAACCAATAGCTGATCGACGATAAACAGAAAAGAGAATGATGCCATTTGCGGCTGAAGTTGGGCGAGTGCCGAATGGGTTTCTGGTGCTCGCGAGTATGTCGCAATGGGTTATATATGGCGTCATTTTTCTCTCCTTCGACCTATCGTCGATCAGCTGCCTGTGTAGTTCTAGAATATTACCCAAATTGGAATTTATCAGGCTGTCAGGAGTGATTTTCAGGTGCTGTCAGATTTCGCGATTTCTAATGAAAATTTCGCAAAAAGTAAGCGTCTGAATATTTTGAACAGTTGATATAAAATCTTACAAGAATCAGAAAAATGAAAGCAGGTCGAACTATGGCGGGAAAGGAAGATAGGACGCTCGCCCCGCGGAAACTCGATTGAAAAGGTGAAAATCGACGTCGAACATCGCGAGTGGGTGGATGATTTCTGATTCCCTGCTGGTTGCCGGAGGACGTTTGTCCGGTCTTTTGTTCGAGGATCGAGGTGAACTTTTGCGCCTGATGATGCGTCGTATTCGAGTTAACTGACTTGACTTCGAAAAGGATCGGATTCCGCTCGGTATTCCATGGATGGAATACGAAAATCCGAACTTGCTGTTATTCGATTAACTTGGACTTATTTGCAATTAATTTATTTCCAATGACTCCTAGAATATTAGGAGAGAGTGAGGCTTCGAAAGAACTGGAGCGGCGAGCGGGACTGAAATGCGAACCAGCTTCGAAATCAAGTGCGTTTTGGGAGTGCCATTGCCGCAGTACAATCGTCCTCCTTTTATGGTTTCACCCTTCCGGCTTACTTGGAATTCAGAAAGAACCGTGAATGAATCCGCAGCCGACAACGGGGAAGAGGCTTCAGGTCTGCGCCATCCGATTTGCAAGGTGCTGGAATGGCAGAAGCGCCTGAACGAAGGAAACGGACTGACGAAGGTACAAATCAGCGAAGACGAAGGAGTAAGCAAGGCTCGCATCACGCAAATGTTCAGTTTGCTCAGGCTGCCGGAGGAGTCCCAGCAATACTTGGCTTCGCTGACTTCGCCCGCCTTGATCAAGTCCTTTACCATCCGGCGGCTGATGTCCATTGCCAAGCTCCCGCCGGCCCGGCAGGTCGAAACCTTCGAGGGGATGAAGGCCGGAGCGGAGAGGCGCACCTGTTGAAACCGGCATGATTTTGTTGCGCGAATGTGCTTGCGGGCTGGCATCACATGCTGGCTGGCGAGTCATCGCGGCCCTGTTTGGCTTGTTCATCTTGTTCCAGAAGGATCCGAACTTTCTGGGTGAACGTGTAGCGCGTGGCCTTTGCCGCCCCCCGCTTTTCAATCCATCCGCCTTGTTCCAAACTCGACAGCCGCCGGTACGCGGTCGTGCGGGATACGCCCCAAAACTCCGTCGCATCGCGTGGCGCGATTTCACCCAGTCGAGCATATCGCCGGAAAAGGGCCAAGTACTCCTCCGGCAGCAAGACGATCCCCGGCGCATCCGTTTTTTGGGGAGAGTTTTCCTTGGTTTGAATGGGAACGCCTCCGCCAGTCTCCCCGGCAATGCCTTGCTTCCGCGCCAGAGAAATCACGGCGGCTTTGTAGAACAGTGCGCCAATTCTTTTGAGCCGTTCCTCCCGACTCAATGCTTCGTACTCGTGTGGAACCATGTGACGATTCGGAATTTTCCGTGAAGCACGCACAATGTCTTTCCGGTGACACCTAAGACAGCGTAAGCTCATGGACACAGAAAAACATTGTTATTGACTTATTTGCGCTACATTATAGCTTCTTAAGAAGCACAAAGAGGACAGATTTAATGCCGACACCTCACCATCCCACCGCCGCCGTGCGCAAGAGCTTGGCCAAGCTCGGAGCGGACATTCGCGATGCCCGCCGCCGCCGCCGATTGCCCATGGCGGTGGTCGCGGATCGCGCTTTCACTTCGCGCTCCACATTGCAGCGGATCGAAAAGGGAGACCCTTCGGTGGGCATGGGCATTTATGCGGCCGTGCTTCATGCCTTGGGATTGCTGGGAGGGCTGGGCCAACTGGCGGACTTGTCGGTCGATGAGGTTGGGCGAGCGCTGGCGGACGAATCGTTGCCACAGCGAGTCCGCCTGAAATCCCCAAAACGCTGAGCGATTGTCATGGCGGATTTCGAGGTTCATCTATCGCTGTCAGGCAAAACCCGGAGGGTTGGCCTTGTACGCGGCAATGTGGTTCGGGGAAGGGAAACTTTACTCTTCGAGTATGCGAACGAATGGCTGGGTGACGTGGATCGTTTCCCGCTCGCCCCGGATCTGCCGCTGACCCGCGGTGCTTTCCCGCCGCCCTCCGGGCAGTTGATTCATGGCTCACTTGGGGATTCCGCGCCGGATACCTGGGGCCGCCGCCTCATGCAGCGTGCGGAACGCCGGAATGCGGGGTGCGAGGGCAGGGTCGTTCGCACGTTGATGGAGAGCGACTATTTGCTTGGAGTGGCCGATGAAACACGCCTTGGCGCATTGCGCTTCCGTCGGGTGGGGGAAGGTGACTTTCTGGCGCGCCCTCGCACGGGAGTGCCTGCACTGGTGGAACTCGGCCGCTTGTTGCAAAGCTCGGAACGCATTCTTCGGGACGAAGAAACCGATGAGGATCTTCAGATGATTTTCGCCCCGGGTTCCTCGTTGGGCGGTGCACGTCCCAAGGCTTCGGTGATCGACCAACACGGGTGCCTTTCGATCGCCAAATTTCCCAAGGAAAGCGACGAATACAGCATCGAGACTTGGGAAGAAATCGCCCTGCGTCTGGCGAAGCGGGCGGGTATAGCGACTCCCAGCCACGAATTGGTCCATGTGGCGGGGAAGGCGGTGCTGCTGTCGCGGCGTTTCGATCGTGAGGGAAACCACCGAATTCCCTTCTTATCGGCAATGGCCATGTTGGGTGCTCGCGATGGGGAAGGTGGAAGTTATCCGGAAATGGTGGATGCCCTCGCCAGTCAGGGAGCGCGGGCAAAGCAGGACTCTCATGAGCTGTATCGCCGGGTGGCGTTCAACGTTCTCATCAGCAATGTGGACGATCATTTGCGCAACCACGGCTTCCTGTGGCTTGACCGGGCCGGATGGACGCTCTCACCCGCTTACGACCTCAACCCGGTTCCTGCCGACCTGAAGGCGAGGGTGCTGACGACGAACATCGATCCCGTGGAAAGCACCTGTTCCATCGAATTGTTGGAGGAAGCGGCCGGATACTACTCCCTTTCGCTCGCTGGAGCCCGGTCGATTCTCAAGGAAGTCGCCCAAGCTACTCGCACTTGGCGGACTGTCGCGCAAGAGGTCGGCGCTCCTTCGGCGGAAATTCATCGTATGTCGAGTGCCTTCGAGCATGAGGAACTTCACAAGGCTCTCGCTCTGTCCTGAAGAACTCTGCACCCAAATGGGAGCATGGAGCGGGCGATGAGATTCGAACTCACGACATCCACCTTGGCAAGGTGGCGCTCTACCACTGAGCTACGCCCGCGTCGCTGAAGCGCGTGCCGGGGTTCTACATGGTGGAGGTTCCCGGACAAGCCAAAATTTGGAATATTTCCGTGTTTCCGTTCTCCATGGAGGAAGTGGCTTGCCGTGAGGTGAAACGGAATGAACCATCGGCGGGTATGGATGAAACTTCGAGCCGGAGACCCCTGAAGAGCCGATCCAGCCGTTGGGCGGGATGGATGGCGGCGAAGCTTGCGAGGAGCGGGGCGACGCCGAACGGGATTTCGGCGGCGAGCGTGGGATTCGCGCTGGCGGGTGGTTTGTTGTTCGTGGCGGCGGGGCAGGGTTGGGTGTGGAGTTGGGCTGGCTGGGTGGCGGGGGCGCTGTGTGTGCAGGCGCGGCTGATCTGCAATCTGCTGGACGGGATGGTGGCGATCGAGGGTGGGAAGAAATCGGCAACGGGCGATATTTGGAACGAAGCTCCGGACCGTTTCGCGGATGCCCTGTTGTTGGTCGGAGCGGGAATCGGCTGCGGTCATCCGTGGCTGGGCGCGGGCGCGGCGTGGGCGGCGGCGATGACGGCTTATGTGCGGGCTTTGGGGGCGAGCCTGACGGGGGCGCAGGATTTCAGCGGACCGTTCGCGAAACCGCAACGGATGGCGGCGCTGACGGGGGGAGCAGTGGCTACTGCGTTTTATCCGCCGGTGATGGGGATCGTTTTGTGGGTGGTGTGTCTGGGTACGGTGTTTACCGTATTTCGGCGTTTGGCGCGGTTGGCGAAGATTTTGAAACAACGGCGTGAGGGATGATCGCGGACTTGGGAGCGTTTTTGATCCGGTTGGTCACCGGGGTGAGGATGGCGAGGAGCTTGCCTGCTTCGCGCGGCGGGCGGGTGTATTTCGCGAATCATTCGTCGCATCTGGATTTCGTGGTGATCTGGGCGGCGCTGGAGCCGGAGTTGCGGAAAAAGACGCGCCCGGTGGCGGCGGCGGATTATTGGGAGAAAGGTCCGTTGCGGCGGTGGATCGCGGCGCGGATTTTCCGGGCGGTATTGATCCCGCGCGGCAAGGTGACGCGGGCGGACGATCCGATCCGAAAGATGACGGAGGTGCTGGATGCGGGAGAGGATCTGATTTTTTTCCCGGAGGGGACGCGCGGAGAGGGGCTGAGGGTGGCGGAGTTCCGCCCCGGATTGCATGCTCTGGCGCGGCATCGGGAAGAGGTGGAGCTGGTGCCGGTGTATCTGGAAAACCTGAGCCGGATTTTGCCGAAGGGGGAGTTTTTCCCGGTGCCTTTGATGGCGAACGCGGTGTTTGGAGAGCCGTGTGCGCCGTTGCTGCCGGGCGAACCGAAAGCGGATTTTTTGAAACGCGCGCGCCGGACGTTGCTGGAATGCGGCGGCGTGGCGGAAGTGGAACGTCGAACTGAAGAAAGCGATGAATGTGGATCCTGAATTGATCAAAATCGTGGCCGGTGTGGTCGGTCTGTTGCTGGTGGCCAGTCTGGTGACGGCGGTGCTGAAGCGGCGTGCGACGGAATCGAACGCGGCGACGATCCGGAATCTGGACAGCCGGGTGAAGGCGTGGTGGGGGATGGTGGCGGTTTTCGGTCTCTCGATGGCGATGGGAAAAACCGGGGTTTTCACGCTCTATCTGGCGCTTTCGTTTCTGGCATTGCGCGAGTTCATCACGCTGACGCCGTTACCTCGCGGCGATCACCGCACGTTATCGTGGGTGTTTTTCGCGATCCTGCCGCTGCATTATCTTTTCGCGTGGGCACCGTGGTACGGGATGTTCCTGATTTTCATCCCGGTGTATGCCTTTGTGCTGATCCCGGTGAGGTCGGCGCTGGCGGGTGAGACGGATCAGTTTCTGGCGCGCACTTCCCGGATCCAGTGGGGGGTGCTGACGTGCGTGTATTTCCTCAGCCATCTGCCGATGCTGATGTATCTGCCGATTCAGGGCTACGAGGGGGAAAACGCGAAGCTGTTGTTCTACGTGGTGACGGTGACGCAGTTGAGCGATGTGTTCCAGTATGTGTTCGGCAAGACGCTGGGCAAACATCCGGTGGCTCCGAAGGTTAGCCCGGGGAAGACGTGGGAGGGCTTGATCGGCGGGGGATTGACGACGATCGCGCTGGGCACGGCGCTGTGGTGGGTGACGCCGTTTTCGCCGTGGGCGGCGGCGGGGATGTCGCTGCTGCTGGTGGCGGCGGGTTTTCTCGGAGGATTGGTGATGTCGGCGGTGAAGCGTTCGCTGGGCGCGAAGGATTGGGGGAGGGGCATCCCGGGGCACGGCGGGGTGCTGGACCGGATGGACTCGCTATTGTTCGCGGCACCGTTGTTTTTCCACGCGACCGCTTATTATTTCGGGACAAACATGGCCGTCACCTATCAGCAGCCGGAATGGATGAGGATGCTGCTGCATTTCTGGCAGTGAAGATGTTTCAACCACAAAGAGCACAAAAGGCACAAAGGAGGGGATGGTTGCCGTGTTTTATGAAAAGTGTAGCCGCTTGACGTGACATTGGGCAGCTACGGAAAACCTACAGCGGTTTCATGAAAAGCGTAGCCGATATGACGAAGGAAATTCTCGCGCAGAGTCGCAGGGGCGCTGGGTTCTTCTTTTCATTTTCCTGATCTCGGCGTTCCTGCGTCGCCGCGCGAGGCCATGAAAATCGAAGCCAATGGCTACAGAAAAAAGCAAAATGCTGTAAAACTCTGCGATGAGTTTCCTCTTTTTTTGTGCCTTTTGTGGTTAAGAGGCTGTCTGACAATTGGCAGGGACGGCTGTCCCAGCCGTCCGGTGGATGGCGGTTCACCTTGTCGTTGTAGGGGATTTCCTTGTTTCAGGACCGCTCACCACCGGACGTTTCGGAGAAACGTCCCTGCCATTCCCTTTTTTCAGACAGCTCAAACACTCAGTGCGTCGGTGAGGGCGGCGTGGATGTTTTCGACCCACTCTTCGATGAATTCTTCGTAGTCCACGTCGTTGTCGGCGCGGGGGGCGATGCGGGTGGCGCCTTTGCGTTCGAGTTCTTCGTCGAGGTTTTTGCCGAAGCCGCAGAATTCGTCGTAAAAGGAATCGCCGAGGGCGTACACGGAGTAGCGCACGCCACGGAGGGCTTCGGCGCCGAGTTTTTCCAGTTTTTCCCAGAACTCGATGGCTTCGTCCGGTGGTTCGCCTTCTCCCCAGGTGCTGACGACGAAGCCGATGGGTTCGTCGTGGTCACACAATTGTTCGGGGGAATATTTCTCGATGTTCGCCACGGTGGTGGCGTGGCCGAGGGCGTTGAGTTTCTTGGAAAGGATTTTGGCCGCGTCTTCCGCGTTGCCAGTCATGGTGGCGAATAAAAGGAGCATGGTCGGATCGGGAAATGCGCGGACCATACATCGAAGCTAATGAGAATCAATCTCATTATTTAAGGGTGTGTTTTTGTGGGATTTTCCGAATCGGATTTACCGCAAAGCCGCAAAGGGTCGCGAAGCTTAAAAAAGGTTGCCCGATATTCTTCGGAGAAGAGCCGACGTGAACGTCGACGGTCCTTGTAGCCGGATCTTTTTCAGGATTCGGCGGCGATGAGGTCGTCGAGGCGGCCGCCGTGGGCGGTGACCCATTTGCCCTTGCGGATGACTTTTTTGAAGCCGATGCCGTGGCTGGCGGCGGCGGTGAAGACGTCCCATGCCTGTGAGGCGAGGATGCCGGAAACGATGAGGTCGCCACGGGGGGCGATGGATTTTGCGATCACGGGCCAGGCTTCGATGAGGACGGTGGAGAAGAGGTTCGCCAGAACGACGTCGTAGCCTTTTTTCCGGGGTTTCCATTTGAGGACGTCCTGTTCTTTCACGTCGATGTCGGGCGTGTCGTTGCGGAGGGCGTTGCGGGCGGCGATTTCCACGGCGAAGGGGTCGAAATCACAGGCGTAGGCTTCGCCGCAGCCGAGTTTTTTGGCGGCGATGGCGAGGACGCCGGTGCCGGTGCCGAGATCGGCGAGGGTCCAGTCGGTTCCTTTCCGCTGGCGGGCGACATCGACGAGCAGGCGGATGACGGTGGAGGTGGTGGCGTGGTCTCCGGTGCCGAAGGCCATTTCGGGGGGGATGCTGATGATCTGGCGCTTGGGGTTTTCGCGTTGAAGGGTGGCGAGTTCCTTTTTGCGGGTTTCGGCGGTCAGCAGGATGACGTCCCGCACTTTGACGGGGCGGGGTGGGGGGACGGGTTTGTTCCACTCGCTGTTGGCGACCTTGCGGACGCTGCCGCCGAATTGCGCGGCGATGGCTTTGGCTTCTTTTCCCGAGGAGCAGAATACCTGCACGCGGATGGATTTCCCGCCTTTGATGCACTCGATGACGAGGTTGGGATTTCCCGCGAAGCGTTCTTCCCACGCGTCCATCCATTTCGCGGCGGAGAGTTTTGACCAGAGGAACATGCGCGCTTTATGAGGCTTGGGACGCGAGGGTGCCAAGCGGTTTTCGCGGAGGAAATCGGGGAGCGCGGATCAGCGGTCGAGCATGGCGAGGGAAAGCTGGTAGCCTTGCCGGTCGGGGGCGTGGGCGGCTTCGTGGAACCAGAGGCGGATGCGGAGTTTCCCGCGTTGGCAGATGTAGCGGGCGGTCTGGAGAGAGGTTTGATCGCCGAGGGCATGGGCGTGGGCGATGGAGCTGCTCATGGCGAGTAGCTCGGCTCCGATGTTGACGAGGCGGCCTAGCAGGAGTTGCTGGCGGTCCAGCTTGGGGCCGTAGCGGGCCATGGAGTGGAAGAGGGTGCGGGCGAGCCTGCGGCTGAGGGAGGAGATGGTGGCGCAGTGGCTGCGCAGTGCGGGGTCGAGGTCGGCGGGGAGGTTTCCGGTGCGGGGAAGCCAGCGGGCGGGGTACCAGGTGGTGTAGAATCCGGCGGCGGAGAGGGCGGTTTTAAGGCGTTCGGAGATGGATTTGCGGGTGTCCAGCGCGCCCGCTCCGCGACGAAGGTGGGGATCGAGTGCTTCGCGGGCGATGAAGAGGTGCATGATCTCGGTGGAGCCTTCGAAGATGGTGTTGATCCGGCAATCTCGCAGGAGGCGTTCGATGGGGTCGGGGTTTTCTCCTCGGGCGCGGAGTGAATCGGCGGTTTCGTAGCCGCGTCCGCCTTTGATCTGCATGGTGGTGTCGGCACCGCGCCAGCCGGCTTCGGTGCCCCAGAGCTTGGCGAGTGCGGCTTCGAGGCGGATGTCGGCGGAGTGGTCGGCATCGACGAGGGCGGAGGTGTAAAGGACGAGGGATTCGGTGGCGAAGGCGTCGGCGGAGAGGTCGGCGAGTTTTCCGGCGATGGCGGCGTGTTTGCCGATGGGTTGTCCCCATTGTTCACGCTCGCGTGCCCATGGAAGGGCGATGTCGAGGCAGCGGTGGAGGAGGCCGACGCAGGCGGCGGGGAGGGTGAGCCGCCCGGTGTTGAGGGTAGTGAGGGCGACTTTGAGGCCCTTGCCGGGTTCTCCGACGATATTTTCGCGGGGGACGCGGACGTTGTTGAAATGGATGACGCCGTTGTAGAGGGCGCGGAGTCCCATGAAGTGGCAGCGGTTCACGATTTCGACGCCGGGCCATGAGGTTTCTACGATGAATGCCGTAGTGGCGCGGGGTTTTGTGGGGGTGGGGGTGAGGGCCATGACGATGATGGCGTCGGCTTTCAGGCCGTTGGTGCACCAGATTTTCTCGCCGCTGAGGAGGTAGTGGGTGCCGTCCTCGGAGAGGGTGGCGGTGGTTTTCATGCGGGCGGGATCGGAGCCGACGTCTTTCTCGGTGAGGGCGAAGGCGGAGATGGAGCCTGCGGCGCAGCGGGTGAGGTATTTTTGTTTTTGCTCCTCGGTGCCGAAGACGAGCAGGGGCTGTGGCAGGCCGATGGATTGGTGGGCTGATAGAAGGGCGGTGAGGTTGCCGCAATGGCTGCCGAGCAGCATGGCGGTGCGGGAGTAGTTGGTCTGGGAGAGGCCGAGGCCGCCGTAGGTGCGGGGGATCTTGATGCCGAAGGCGCCGAGCTCGGCGAGGCCGCGGATGACGGAATCGGGGATTTCGCCTTCGCGGTCGATGGCGTCGGGATCGGTTTCGGCTTGAAGGAAGGCGTGGAGTTTTTTGAGGAAGGCGTCGCCTTCGGCCTGGTCGTCGGGGGATTGGAGGGGGAAGGGGAAGAGGATGCGGAAGTCTGGCGCGCCGTCGAAGATGGAGGCGGCGAAGCCGCTGAGCTCGCGGGAGTCCCGGGAGGATTCGGCGAGTTCGAGCGCGGCGCGCTCGCCGGAGGACATTCTGGAGGTGTCGATGATGGAGTCGTGCGTGCTCATGGGGTGGGTGGGGTGGTGTCTGCCAGCGGGCCGCCACGGAAGGGGGCGAAGCCGGTGCCGAGGATCATGGCGAGATCGATATCGTCGGCGGATTCGGCGATTTTTTCATCGAGGCAGCGTTGTGCTTCCTCGGTCATGAGGAGGGCGAGTTGTTGCTGGAGGTCGGCGGGATCGGGGATTTTTCTTTTGCTCAGGCGAAGGGCGGCGGGGTTGGGTTTGTTTTTCGGATAGAGATAGAAACCGGAGCCGGATTTGCGTCCGAGGTGGCCTTTTTCGACGAGTTTTTCGACGATTCCGGGGACGTGCATGCGGTCGGGAAACGTGGCGGAGAGGGTGCGGGCGACGTGGAGGGCGACGTCGAGGCCGACTTCATCGAGCAGGCGGAGCGGGCCCATGGGCATGCCGAAATCAAGCATGGCGCGGTCGATGGCGGCGGGATCGGTGCCTTGCTCGAAGAGGCGGGCGGCTTCGACGAGGTAGGGCATGAGGATGCGATTGACGAGGAAACCGGGGGAGTCTTTTACGACGACGGGCATTTTTCCGATGCGCTGGACGAAGGCGATGCCGGTGGCGAGGGTGGCGTCGGAAGTGGTGTCGGTGCGGACGACTTCGACGAGCTGCATGCGGTGGACGGGATTGAAGAAATGCAGACCTAGCAGGCGTTCGGGGAAGGGGACGACTTCGGCGAGGGCGTGGATGGGGAGGGCGGAGGTGTTGGTGGCGAGCACGCAGTCCGGAGAGGTTCTCTTGGCGAGATCGGCGAAGATTTTCTTTTTGATTTCGAGTTGTTCGACGGCGGCTTCGATCACGAGATCGCAGCGCTGCAAGGGGACGGGATGGCTGGCGGGGTGGATGCGGTCGAGGCCACGGGTGGCGGCGGTGGGATCAAGGACGTGGCGTTGGCGGGCGTCGGCGTAGAGTTTCGAGATGCGGTGCATGCCTTTGGCGAGGGCGTCGTCCTGGAGGTCCTGAAGGATGACGGGGAGGCCGCGGGTGCTGAGCCAGTAGGCGATGCCGGAGCCCATGACGCCGGAGCCGATGACGGCGGTGTGATGGACGTGGTGGGGCTCGGTGCCGGGGATTTTCCGTTTTTTCGCGGACTCGGTGAGGAAGAAGAGGCGGAGCAATTGGCGGGTTTGAGGGAGGGGGGCGAGTCTGAGGATGGCGGTGCGTTCGTTGTGGAGGCTTTGCTCGCGGGTGGTGAGGACGGAATCGCAGACGACTTCGAGTGCGGCGAGGGGGCCGGGGTAGAGGTTCCGGGTTTTCTTGGCGAGGGATGCGGCGGCTCGTTTCCGGATCAGGCCGGTGGTGATTTTGTTATGAATCAGGGGCCGTTTCCGGAGGCGGCGTTTGCTGCGCGCGTGGAGGGTGAGGGCGAAGGATTCGAGCAATTCGGCGGGGACGACGGCATCGACAATGCCGTGGCGGCTGGCGCTCGGGGCGGTGAGGAGTTTGCCGGAAAGGATGAGGGGGAGGGCTTTGGGTAGGCCGATGAGGGCGGGGAGGCGGGTGGAGCCGCCCCAGGCGGGGAGGATGCCGAGCTGGGTCTCGGGGAGGCCGATTTTGGTTTTCGGGGAGTCGCTGGCGACGCGCCAGTCGCAGGCGAGGGCGAGTTCGAGGCCGCCGCCGACGCAAGCGCCGTCGATGGCGGCGACGGTGGGGATTTTCAGGTCGGCGAGGAGATTGAAGGTTTCCTGACCGAGGGTGATGAGGTCGAGCAAATCGTCGCCTTTGGCGTGGGCGAGGGTGTCGAGGTCGGCACCGGCGATGAAGATGTTAGGCTTCGCGGAGCGGATGAGGAGTGCGGTGAGATCCGGGAGGTCGGCGATGGCTTCGAGATGGTCCCGGAGTTCGAGCAGGGTGGCGCGATCGAAGAGGTTCGCGCGGGAGTTTTCCCGATCGAAGGTGAGGGTGGCGAGTGTGCCGCTGGTGGTGAAATGGAGGTGGGACATGGCGTCATGGTCGTTCGAGCCAGAGTGCGGCGCCCTGACCGCCGCCGATGCAGAGTGAGGCGAGGGCGCGGCGACCTTGGGTGGCACGGAGTTGGTGAAGCGCGGTGAGCACGAGCCGCGCGCCGGTGGCGCCGACGGGGTGGCCGAGGGCGATGGCTCCGCCGTGGCGGTTGATTTTGGCGGGATCGAGATGCTGGATTTTCAGGACGGAAAGGACCTGTGCGGCGAAGGCTTCGTTGATCTCGATGACGTCGGCCTCGGCGGGCTCGATGCCGCAGCGGGCGATGGCGTGGAGGGGGCCGAGGCCCATGCGGGCGGGATCGCACCCGGCGTAGGCGTAGGAAACGAGGCGCCCGAGCGGGTCGATGCCGAGCTTGCGGACGGCGGCTTCGTTTCCGACGAGGAGGGCGACGGCTCCGTCGGTGATCTGGGAGCTGTTACCGGCGGTGACGGTGCCGGTGAGGCGGTCGAAAACGGGTTTGAGTGTGGAGAGTTTTTCGGGAGTGGAGTCGGTGCGAATGCCGTTGTCCTCGGTGATGGCCTTGCCGTTGTGATAGACGGGTGCGATTTCCTGGGCGAGCGCGTGGCGGGCGGCGAGAGCTTTCTGATGGGAGGATGCGGCGAAGGCGTCCTGTTGTTCGCGGGTGATGTCGTATTCGCGGGCGAGGACTTCGGCGGTCTGGCCCATGTTGAGACCGGAGAAGGGATCGGTCAGTCCGAGCTGGAGGCCGACGCGGGGTTTGAAATCGCGGGGCCGGAAGGAGGTGAGGGCTTTCAGGCGGGCGGGGAGGGATTTCGCGCGGCCGAGGGCGGCGAATTTTTTCGCGGCGGTGTGGGAGTAGAAAAGGGGGATTTGTGACATGCTTTCGGTGCCGCCGACGAGGAAGAGGTCGCCTTTTCCGGCGGACATGCGCTGATGGGCGGTGGTGATGGCTTCCATGCCGGAGGCGCAGTTCCGGTGGACGGTGGCGGCGGGGACGAAATCGGGGATGCCGGAACGGAGGGCGATGATGCGGGCGAGGTTGGCGGAGTCCGCGGGCTGGGCGACGCAGCCGAAGATGACTTCGGAAATCAGAGCGGGATCGATGCCGGTACGGGTGAGCAGGGCGGAGCTGACCGACTGGCCGAGGTCGGCGGCGCTCAAGCCATCGAAGTCCGTGCCCATGCGGATGAAGGGGGTGCGGAGTCCGGCGATGATGAAGAGATGGTTCATTGGGGGCTATTTTCCTTTGGCCTGTTATCGACGAGTTTTTTCTCCTTCAGTTCCTTGCCGACGCCTTGGAGGGCACGGATTTCATCCCATGGGTGGAAATGGATTTCGTTCGGCGAAAGCTCGGTGGCCTGAAGGAAACGTTGTTCGATCTGTTGGCGGAGCGCGGTTTCATTGTCGTTCATGGCGACGGCGTGGACGAGGATCTGATCGACTTCGAGGGGATCGTCGTTGCGTTTTCTCAGTTCGATCTGCCAGGCTCCGAGGCCTTCGGTGTCGTCTAGCAAGTTTTCGAGAGAGCTGAAATCGATGAGGGTGCCTTTGAGCTTGTCGATATTGAGTTCCTTGACGTCGGAGACGCGGGAGATTCTGCCGAGGAGGCGGGGGCAGGTGCGTCCGCAGTGGGGGCAGGGTTCGTAGGTGATGCCTTTTTCGATGATGTCTCCGGTGCGGTAGCGGAGGACGACGGTGCCCCGGGAATCGAGGTGGGTGAAAACGATCTCGCCGGGCTGGCCGTCGGGCACGCGCTGGCCGGTGGCGGGATCGATGATCTCGACGAAGCCCATGTCCGGATAGAGGTGGAAGCCGCTGGGTGGCTCGTCACCGGGGGGCATGCATTCGGTGAAGGCGATCTTGGCTTCGGTGAAGCCGTAGGTGGACATGATGCCGACTTCGGTGGCTCCCATTTCGGCACAGAGGGCTTTGAGTTTCCGGCGCATGCCGGCGGGGACTTTTTCGCCGCCGAGGACGAGGCGCTTGAGGTTTTTCCAGCGTGCGCCTTCTTCGCTGCCTTTCTGGAGGAGGTGATAGAGGAAGGTGGGCATGGCGATGAGGGTATCGGGATCGATCTGATTGATGATCCGGATGTTTCCTTCGGTGCCGAGGGCCTTGCCGCCGCCGGTGGAGAGCATGAAGGTATTGAAGCCGATGCTGGCGTAGTGGCCTTGCCAGAAGGCGAGGTGGGGGGCGAAGGGGAAGGTGTTGATGTGGCGCCACGAGGCGTCCGCTCGGCAGAGCTCCATGAGGCGGCGGCCGCCTTCGGTGAGGTGGGCGATGTCGTGCTGGGTGTAGAGGAAGGGGACGGGAGCGGCGGAGCGGCCGGTGGTGCTGGTGAGGAAAATGGGGCGGAGTTCCTTTTCCAGCAGTTGCTTGGCGTGGGTGGGGCCGTGGGTGATGGCGAGGCGCAGGGTGGACCACTGGTGCTTGAGGCGGTCTTCATCGGGGATGATGACGAAGTCGCGTGGTTGCGACATCTGGGTCTTCGAGGTGAAGGGGAGTTTTTGCAGGTCCTCGGTGCTTTGGATGTCCCGGGGATCGAGGCCGTGTTCCTCGAACAGCACGCGATAATACGCGGTGAAGGGGACGACGCGATCCTTCAGGAAGCGCTTGAGCAGTGTGTTCTGGCGGTGGGTGATTTCATCCTGCGACGCGTTTTCCCACCAGTTGGTTTCCCGGGATTTCATAGGATAGGAGGCTGGGTTTTAACAGGGCCTTGATTTCATCGAGGTGTTCGGTGGCGACCTGGCGACCGGCTTCGATGAAGCGTTCGAAATTTGCGTAATCATGCCATGCGGCGGAGAAATGGTGGGGGCGGAGGCAGAGGTCGGCGCGTTTCACGGAATCGTGGGCGAGGCGGATCTGAGCGGCGCGGATGCTTTGCCGGAAGGTGTCCACGGCGTTGCCGGGGGCGAGGAGATTGAGGTGTCCGTTGAGTGTGGAAAGGGTGCGATGGACGATGGTGGGGCGGATGGGACGGCGGCGGGCGCAGGCTCCGGAGTCCACTTCGGCGAAGCTGGGGATGACGGAAATGGCGATGACGTGATCGACGTTGCTGTATTTCCGCAGGGCACCGACGGGGACGGGATCGACCACGCCGCCATCGACGCAGCGGCGGCCATCGAGCAGGACGGGGGCGATGATGCCGGGCATGGCGCAGGAGGCGTGAACGGCATCGCTGATTTTTCCGCTGCGGAGGACGAGGCGTTCCTTGGTGTCGATATCGACGGTGACGATGAGGAGTTGTCGTTCGAGGTCCTCGAAGCGCAGGTCACCGAGGGATTTTTCCAGGTGGGCTTTGCCTTTCAAACCGTGGAAGAGGCCGCGCAGAGGGGGGACGATAGGATCTGCGAGCTGCCAGAGTTTTTTCCGGCTTTGCATTTCCGCGGCGAGTTTTTCGAGATCCTTGCCGGAAAAACCGGCGGCCCAAAGGGCACCGACGTATGCGCCCATGGAGGAGCCGGCGATGGCGTGGACTTCGATGTCGTTTTCCTCCAGCACCTGAAGCACGCCGACGTGAGCGAGCCCGCGCGCGCCGCCGGAGGAAAGGGCGAGTCCCAGCTTCGGGGCTTCGCGCTTTTCCAGCGGGCGTTCGGTTCGATGCGGACGGGAATCCCGCCCGAACACACGGCGGAGAAAGTCTAACATGGTGTCGGGTTTTCCAAATCGACGGTGATAAATGTCGATTTTTCACACCCTAAACCTGAATCGGGAATGAATCAAATGATCGAAGGAAGATTTTCGGGAATTTGGGAGAAATCGAAACGCGGGTGCGAAGGGTTTGATACTTCGGAAAAAGAATTGAGCCGACGTGAACGTCGGCGCTCCATCAACTATCAACCTCCTCACTGCCCCAGCGCTTCCCGGATCATATCGAGGACGATGGGGGGGAGGTCGAGCTGCAAGGCGGCCTGTTGGGCGGCGGGGCTGAGCTTGCCCCAGCTTTTGCGGAGGATATTGACGAATTTCTCGCGCGGGTAGTCGGAGTGTTGGGCGACGAAGCTGAGGATTTCGTTTTCGAGGAAGACGAGGATGGCGGCGTCTTCGAGGGCCTGGGTGCCGGGGTTGGTTTTCAGGCCGGATTTGGAAACCCATTTGTAAACGTCCTCGGCGTCGCTTTCGGGAATGCCGGATTCCAGCAGGAGGTCCTTCGCGCGTTGGGCCTGCTTGGTATAGAGGAATTTCCGCCACGTGAGGTAGCCGGCGCGGTCGGCGGGATAGGTGGAGCGGGGGACGGACCAGCGTTCGAGGTGCTGGCAGCGGGCTGCGAGTTTGAGGATTTCCGGGGCGTCGGGAACAAGCCTGATGATCCACGCTTCCATCTTGTCCGCGTAGTCGAGCTCTGCGGAGCGGCCATCAGGCAACCGGGTGGGATCCGCTTCATGGGCGGCGTCGATTTTCTGACGGGCGGTTTCGAGTGGGTCCATGCGTTGGATGAAAGCAGAAATCGTTCACATGGCGATGCTTTCAACGCGATGACCGGAGGTTTTCCGGGATCAGCCCACGTGCCGCCGGAGCTGGCGCACGGTGGCGAGCGCGGTGTGGGCGATGCGGGAAAAATCCGGCGAGATTCTTTCGTCGGAGGTGACGCGGTTCCAGAAGTCTTCCGCCCAGACGGCGGCGATTCTCCATGGTTCGCGTTCGGCGGGAAGCGGTGGGGCCGGGGAGAAGGGACGTTCCACGAGTTCTCCCTGCGGACCGGGTGCCCAGAGCATCGGCAGCATGTCGTAAGAAGGTGTGACCTGAAAGTGCAGGGTGTCTTCCAGACGGAATGCCAGATTTCCGAAGTGCATGTCGCTGTTGCCGATGAGTTCGCCGAACGCCTGAAGTCGGCGCACGGTGGCGAGCGCGGATTCGTCCAGTAACCCTTCCTGATACAATTCCCGCGTGGCGTGGATCCAATCGCGCGCATGCCCACCGATCGCGGAAGCGTAAAGGGCTTCGAGAGAAACGACACCGAGCCGCCCGCCCGCGCCTTGGCGATCGAAGCGCGGGATTTCCAGAAAACGCCGGTCTCCGGCATCGAGGAGGCGAGTCCCGGCAGTGGCGAGGCCGGAACCGGCGAGCACTTCGTGGGCGTGAAGCTCACAAACTAACAGGTCTGCCCAGCGGCGGGCGGTGGGTTGTCCGGTGGGTGCGGTGAACTTGACGATGACGGGCGAAAATTCGCCGTGGTTTTCCAGTGTGGTGAGAAATTTCGGCTGTTCGCCACCGGCGGAGGAGCTGATGGGCAGGAGGGTGATTTGCGTGGCCTGCGTGAGGTAATGGGTGGCTCGTTCCTCTTCCGGGACGGTGGATGGTGTGACGGAGCGGGTAAGGGCGCGGCGCAGGCAGTCATCCCCCACCACGAGGTTTCCGGGCAGATCTTCACCGGAGGACTGGAGATAGACGAGAATGTCTTCGTCGCCATTCCAAAGACGCGGGTCTTCGGGAAGTTGCAAAGGCACGGAAATCTGCCGGGCGATGGCGCGGCCGAGAAATCCCTGTGGGCGGGCGTCTCCGAGGAAAAACGGGAATCCCATCCACAGGCCGTCCGGGTGGGTGAAGTGCCCGATCCACTCGGGTGCTTCGTCGGCCCAGTTCACGCGCCAATGACGTTCGTGGAGCGCTTCGATTTCCGCCCATTCGCGGGCTTGGCCGTCGGGATCGATGCGGTAAACCGGCCAGCGGTTTCCGATGTTGCGGAGTGAGCGGCGGAGCAGATAGCGAGTGCTGCGGGTGGCACCGAGGGTGACCAGCTCCGACCCGAAATCCGGGAGTGTGCGGATGATGGTGGTGCGGTTTGCCCGCAAGGCGGAGGCGAGTTCGGTTGCGGACACGGGGCCGCGCGCCCGGATGAGGAGTGAGAGGGATTCGCGGGTGATGCGCGGAGGGCGGGCCATTTGATGATGGTATTGTGCATCGAAAAAATGGCGAATCAATTCAATTTTATGATCTTAAAACCAATTAGTTAATGTTTTTTATAAAAATAATGCATCGTAATAGTTTTAAAATTCGCAATGTCCCGGTGTGCGGGCGAAGGGGATGACGTCGCGGATGTTGGCCATGCCGGTGAGGAACATGAGGAGGCGTTCGAAGCCGAGGCCGAAACCGGCGTGGGGGACGGTGCCGTATTTCCGGAGGTCCGCGTACCAGCCGTAGGAGGTGGGATCGAGGTCGTGTTTCCGGAAGTTTTCGAGGAGCACGTCGAGGCGTTCTTCGCGCTGGCTGCCGCCGATGATTTCGCCGATGCCGGGGACGAGGACGTCCATGGCGGCGACGGTTTTTCCATCGTCGTTGAGGCGCATGTAGAAGGGTTTGATTTCCTTTGGGTAGTTGAAAACGGTGACGGGTTTTTTGAAGTGCTCTTCGGTGAGCCAGCGTTCGTGTTCGGACTGGAGGTTGAGGCCGTATTCGACGGGATACTGGAAGGTGCGGCCGCTGTTTTGGAGGAGGGCTACGGCGTCTGTGTAGGAAATGCGCTCGAACGGGCGGCTGGCGACGAATTCGAGGCGTTGACGGAGGGTTTTATCGACGAATTTTTCGAAGATCGGGAGGTCGCCTTCGTGGTGTTCGAGAGCTTCGCGGACGAGGTATTTGAGCATTTCCTCGGCGAGGTCCATGTCGCCTTCGAGATCGCAGAAGGCGATTTCCGGCTCGATCATCCAGAACTCGGCGGCATGGCGCGAGGTGTGGGAATTTTCCGCGCGGAAGGTGGGGCCGAAGGTGTAGATGTTGGAAAGGGCGCAGGCGAAGGTTTCGCCTTCGAGCTGGCCGCTGACGGTGAGGAAGGCGCGTTTGCCGAAGAAGTCCTCGGCGATGTTCGCGGCGCGGTCGTCCGGCAGGGTGGTGACGCGGAACATTTCGCCCGCGCCCTCGCAATCGCTGGCGGTGATGATGGGGGTGTGGACGTGGACGAAATCCCGCTGCTGGAAAAAGGTGTGGATCGCGTAGGCTATACGGCTGCGCATGCGGAAGACGGCGCCGTAGAGATTGGTGCGCGGGCGGAGATGGGCGATGGAACGGAGGAATTCGGAGGTGTGGCCTTTTTTCTGAAGCGGGTAGTCTTCGGGGGCTTCGCCGAGGAGTTTCACGGAAGAGGCCTGCATTTCCCAGGTTTGTCCGGCGGCGGGTGAAGGGATCAATTTTCCGCGCACTTCGATGGACGCGCCGGTGGTCATTTTCGCGATGTCCTGATAGCCGGGAATGCCCGCATCGGCGATGATTTGCAGGTTGGCGAGGCAGGTGCCGTCATTGAGCTCGATAAAGGAAAATGCCTTGGAGTCCCGGCGTGTGCGCACCCATCCGGCGACGTGGAGATCGTCGGTGACTTCTTCGCGTTTGAGGACGTGCTTGATGAGCGAGCGCATGAGCGGAGGGAAGCGATCCGCGGGGCTTTTGTCAAAGCGGAGGGAGCGCCGACATTCACGTCGGCTTAGATTCGCAACGTGAAGAGCCGACGTGGACGTCGGCGCTCCCTCCTTACTCCAGCAGGGTGGTGCGGGTGAAGAGGGGGATGACGTGGATGCCGCGGGCTTCGATGGCTTGGCGGCCGCCTTCCTCACGGTCCACGAGGACGAGGCAGAAGGCGACTTTTCCGCCTTCGCGCTCGATGACGTCGATGGCTTTCAGAGTGGAGCCGCCGGTGGTGATGACGTCATCGACGACGACGATGGTGTCACCGGATTTGAAGTTGCCTTCGATCTGCTTGCCCGCGCCGTGGCCTTTGGGTTCCTTGCGGACGGTGAAAACCTGAAGAGCTTCGTCGGGATTCTGCTTGGCGGAGGCCATGCCGACGGCGAGGGAAATGGGATCGGCTCCGAGCGTCATGCCGCCGATAGCCTGGATAGAGAGGTGTTCTGAGTGGATTTTGGAACGGACGGCGTGCCAGCCGAGATCGCCGATGAGGGCGGCGCCGAAGGGGTCGAGCGCGGTGACGCGGCAGTCGATGTAGAGGTCGCTTTCTTTCCCGGAGGCGAGGGTGAATTTCCCGGTGCGGACGGATTTTTCGAGGAGGAGTTTTTTCAGGTCGGCGGCGGCTTGGAGCATGGGGGGAAGATGGAACATGGCGGCGCGGCCCTTCAATCTCATTTGCGGGAAAGAGATTGGACGGATTGGACGGATTGGACGGATTGGACGGATTGGACGGATCAGGCTGATCGGTCGGATCTTTCCTTTTCTTCCCGGGCGGACCGGCTTTAGTCTCGCGCACGATGATTTTAGGACTGCTGGAACCTTCCGGGTTGATCGAGCAGGGTGGCCCCTTGGTGTGGGTGCTGCTCGGGCTGGCGTTTATCGGGTCGGTGTGTGTGGTGGAGCGGTTGTTTTTCTTTCACCGGGCGCGGATCAACGTCGGCGATTTGCTGGTGGGGCTGGCGCATCATATCCGGCGGCGTGCGTTCGCGGAGGCGCTGCACGAGGCGGCGCGGGCTCCGGGGCCGGTGGCACGGGTGGCGCATGCGGCGTTGCTGCGGTATTATCTGGAGCGGCAGGATTTGCGGGACGTGGTGCAGGAGGCGGGGCAGCTTGAGGTGCCGAGGATCGAGAAAAACATCCGGGCGATCCTCGGGTGCGCGTTGCTCGCTCCGTTGGTGGGGATGCTGGGGACGATGATCGGGATGCTGGAAATGTTCCAGAAGGTGAGTGAAAACGGCGGCTTCACCGGCCCGGCGGAGCTCTCGGCGGGGGTGTTCACGGCGCTGATTACTTCGGTGCTGGGGCTGACGTTGGCGGTGCCGCTTTACCTGTTTTATCTGTATTTCCTCGGCCGGGCGAAGCGGCTGGTGCACCGGATCGAGCGGGCGGGGATCGAGATGGTCCACCTGATTTCCGATGCGCGTGAGGAGGAGGAATACGCGCCGTTCCGCGGAGAGGTGACGGCGGGCAAGAAACTCCCGGCGAAATCCCCGGCGGCTCCCTGACTGGAACGATGAAGCTCGAAATGACATTGCCTGAGCGCCCGGGATTCCTGCACGCGGTCCCGTTGTTCAATCTGTTCGCGCTGTTGCTGCTGCTGTTCGTGCTCGGGCCGTCGATGATCGTGCAGTCGGGGGTGTCGGTGGAGTTGCCGCCGTCGAGGTTCCAGATGGAGCGGTATGAAAATTCGGTGGTGGTGACGGTGGGTGCGGGGCAGCCGGAGCCGCGATTGCATTTCGGGCGGGATGCCGTTTCCCAGCCCGAGCTGGAGCAGCGTCTGGATTCCCTGAGAGAAAAGGGTGCCATTTCGAAAACCGTGGTGCTCATGCGGACGAGCGCCGATACGCCGGTGAGTGTGGAGCGCCAGATCGCGGAGATGATTTTGGCGAAGGGCTTTCATCTGGCCCTGGTGGGCAAGGTGGAAAGCCGGACGATGGATTCCAAGCCGATTCCGAAACCCGACCATGGCGAAGTCCCCGATCCCTGAATCTCCGGCGATCGAGCTCCCCGAGTGGGTCTTTCGCTGGCGTTTGCCGAACGATGCGTTGTTCGGGAAATTCGCCGCGCTGTTGATCTGCACGGTGGCGTTCGCGGTGTTTCTGACGATGGTGAGGGTGCGCGTGGTGCCGCCGATGCAGCCGGAGGGGCGGAAGGCGACGCTGATTTATCTCGATGGAGGTCCGGAGGCGGCGGCGTGGGCTCTGCGCGCGGAGGAGGGGGGGCCGTTTCCATCTCGCGTGGAACCGGGCGAGTGGCCGGGGGTGAAGGCCATCGAGGATCGGGTGATGGACACGTTGGCTTTCCGCCGCAGTTTCCATCAGGTGGAGCTGAAAGCGTTGCCGGAAGCCCCTCCGCCGGGGCCGATCCTGCTGGAGCAGCGTGGAGAAACGGTATTGCCGAAGCTGGTGAAACCCGCTTCCGCGAAATGGCCCGCGCCTTCTCTGGTGACCGCGCCGGTCTTGTATCCTCTGGCCAATATTTCCGCGACGGAGCTTCCGGAATCGCTTCCCCCGTTTCAGGCGGAAATCAACGATGCGCTGGTTTCCTCATCCTGGCGGATGCTGGTGCGGCTGCGGCCGGATGGCGGAGTGGCGGAATCTGTCACCCTCACCGGCGAGAGCAATCCGGGCAGCGTGGCGCTGGAAAAATGGCTGCGCTCCGTGCGCTTTCGTCCGGATTCCTCGCGGTCTTCGCCGTGGATCGGTATTGGCATCGGCTTTGTAAACCTTCCCGCTTCCGATGGATCTCACTCTCACTGATTTCGTTCTTTTCGTGCTCTTCGGGAGCTGCGGTCTGGTGTTGTTCTGGACGATCGCTTCCCGGACCCTGCACGCCCACGGCGAGAGTCATTCCCTTGCGCGGCGGGTGATTTGCCGACTTTGCCTGCATGCGTTCGAGGATACAAGCCACTCGCGCATCGTGAATTGCCCGTGTTGCGGAGCGGCGAACGAGAAGGGCCGGAGCCGGCGGCTGGGGTGAAAATCCGCCGTTTTTCCCGTGAATGATGGAGCTTGCGCCGAGCTCGCTCCCCCGCCAAAGTGCCCCGACAAACTATGAATGAGCGTCGCGTCGTCATCACAGGCATTGGCTGTATCAGCCCACTTGGCAATGATTTGGAGTCCACCTGGGATGGTCTGAAAAATGGCCGCAGTGGTGTGGGCCGCATCACCCAGATCGATCCCGAACCGTTCGAATGCAAGATCGCGGGCGAGGTGAAGGGTTTCAATGCGGACGCCTATTTCAATGTCCCGAAGGACGCCCGCCGCGCGGACCGCTACGTGCAGTTCGCCGTGGCCGCTTCGAAAATGGCGCTGGAAGATTCCGGAGTGGATGTCTCGAAAATCGACAGCCGCCGCTTCGGCGTGATGGTCGGCAGCGGCATCGGCGGTCTCGCGACTCTCGAGCGCGAACACCAGACGTTTCTCAATAAGGGCGCGAAGCGCGTTTCGCCGTTCACGATCCCGATGATGATTTCCAACATCGCCAGCGGCATCATTTCCATGGAGCACGGCCTGCACGGCCCGAACATGGTGATCGTCACCGCCTGCGCGACCTCGAACCACAACATCGGCGAAGCCTGGCGCATGATTAAATTCGGCGATGCAGACGCCTTCCTCTGCGGTGGTGCGGAAGCCGCCGTCCTGCCGATGGGCCTTTCCGGTTTCGCCAACATGAAGGCGCTCAGCACCCGCAACGACGATCCGGAGGGTGCTTCCCGTCCATTCGACCGCGACCGCGACGGATTCGTGATGGGTGAAGGCGCGGGCGTCCTCGTCATCGAGGAACTCGAACACGCGAAGGCCCGTGGGGCGAAAATCTACGCCGAACTCGTCGGCTACGGTGTCAGCGCGGACGCCTATCATCTTTCCGCTCCGTCCCCGGACGGCACCGGCCCGGCGTTCGCCATCGAAATGGCGCTCAAACACGGCAAGGTCAACAAAGAGGAAGTCCAATACCTCAACGCCCACGCGACTTCCACCGGTCTCGGCGACATCGCGGAAACCAAGGCGATCAAGCTGGCCTTCGGCGATCACGCGAACAACGGCCTGCTCGTCAGCTCCACCAAGTCCATGACCGGCCACATGCTCGGAGCGGCGGGTGGCATTGAGCTGATCGCCTGCATCATGGCGATCCGCGACGGCGTGGTACCGCCGACGATCAACGTGGAAAATCAGGACCCGCTTTGCGATCTGGACGTCGTGCCGAACGTGGCGCGCGAAACGAAAGTGGATGTTGCGCTGAGCAACAGCTTCGGCTTCGGCGGTCACAACGCTTCGTTGCTCGTCCGCAGCTTCAAGTAAGGGGCGGGACATTCCTGTCCTGCTCTTTTAAAGATATTCAGGGACAGGAGTGTCCCTGCTCCTTATCATGGAAAATCCGCTCTACCGTCACTCGCTGCGCGTCGCCTTCGGTGATACGGACGCGAGTGGCTGGATGCATTTTCCGAACATTTTCCACTACGTGGAAGCGGCGGAGCACGCGTTTCTCCGCTCGCGCGGCGTGCTGGTTTTCGACCGCGCGGAAGGCGGGTGGCCACGGGTGAAGGTGAATTGCGACTTCAAGCGTCCTCTATTATGTGGTGATGAAATCGAGGTGCTGCTCGCCATTTCCCGGATCGGTGGCGCGTCGATCACTTGGGAATTCGAGGTGTTGAACGCGGCGGGCGAAGTGGCGTCCTACGGCTCCATCACCACCGTGCGGGTGAATCATCTCGGCCAGCCGCAGACCATTTCCGACGAGGAACGCAAAAAATTGGAGCACGGACTTTAGTCCGATCATTTCATGGAAATTTCCGGCCGTATCATTCTCGTTCCCACTCCCATCGGGAATCTCGGCGACATCACCTTGCGGGCGCTGGAGATTCTGCGTTCGGCGGACCGGATCGCGTGTGAGGACACTCGCCATTCCGGGCCATTGCTGGCGCATCACGGGATTTCCGGGAAACCATTGGTGGCGCTTCACGATCACAATGAAGCGCGCCGAGCGCCGGAACTCATCGCCGCCGCCCAAGCCGGTGAAACCATCGCGATGATCAGTGACGCGGGGATGCCCGGCATTTCCGATCCGGGTTACCGGCTGGTGCAGGCATGCATCGAATCCGGCACGCCATTCGAGGTTCTGCCGGGGCCATCGGCGGTCATCACCGCACTGATCGGCTCCGGTTTTCCGTGCCATGCGTTCCGTTTCGGCGGGTTTCTTTCGGTGAAATCGGGAAAACGCCGCACGGCACTCGGCGAGGCACTGGCATCGGGCGAGACCGGGGTTTTCTTCGAATCACCCCACCGGATTCTCTCGACGCTGGAAATCCTCGCCGAGATCGATCCGAACGCGCGGACCTGCGTGGCCCGCGAGCTGACAAAGAAATTCGAGACCTACCATCGCGGACCGGCGGCGGAAGTGCGGGATCACTTCAGGGCGCATCCGGCGAAAGGCGAGATCGTGCTGCTGGTGCATGCGGCGGATCGCTGAGCGATCCTGGGAGAGAGGGTTGAAATTTCCGGGAGCCGCGTGAGCTTGGAGGTTTCCCGGTAAATTTCCCGTCGTCATGAAACGTTTCCTGATTCTTCCACTGATTTTCCCGCTGGCGCTTGCGGCATGCCACGCCGAGGATTCGAAAATGGAAGAGTTATCGAAGTCCCCTGCGGAACCTACCGGAAAAGTGGAGAAGACGGATGCGGAGTGGCAAAAGGAGCTGACGCCCGAGCAATATCGCATCCTCCGCCAGGCGGGAACGGAACGACCGAATGGCGAGGTTTACCGGCAGTTCAAGAAACAGGGGAAAGGCACGTATCATTGTGCGGCTTGCGGGGCGTTGTTGTTTTCCTCGGTGCAAAAGTTCGATTCCGGTTGCGGCTGGCCGTCGTTTTACGATCCGGCGAAAGCGGAAAACGTGGTGCTGAAAAAAGACATTTCGCTGGGCATGGTGCGGACGGAAGTGGTGTGCGCGAAGTGCGGCGGGCACCTCGGCCACGTTTTCGAAGGCGAAGGATTCGATACCCCGACGGACAAGCGCTACTGCATCAACGGCGGTGGATTGAAGTTCGTGCCGGAGAGATAAGTCCTACAGGGTTCATAAGTCTTATAGGACCTATGAAATCACTTCGGCGTTGAATCTTCCCGGCGGGTCTGCCCACGCTGCGCGCGTGATTCCCAACGTCCTTGCCGAACGCTACGCCTCGTCCGCCATCCAAGCCATCTGGTCCGCGGAGGGCCGCATCGTGCTGGAGCGCGAATTCTGGATCGCCGTGATGAAAGCCCAGCGCGATCTCGGGCTGGACATTCCGGAAGAGGCGATCGCGGCTTACGAGGCGGCGAAGGAAAACGTGGATCCTGCGTCGATCATGGCGCGGGAAAAAATCACGCGTCACGACGTGAAGGCGCGCATCGAGGAATTCAACGATCTCGCCGGTCACGAGCAGATTCACAAGGGCATGACCTCGCGCGACCTGACGGAAAACGTCGAACAGCTTCAGGTGTATCGTTCGCTGCTGATCGTGCGCGACAAGACGGTCGCCGCGTTGCGCCGTTTCCGTGAGCGTTCGGAGCAATGGGCGGATCTGATTCTCACCGCCCGCACCCACAATGTGGCGGCGCAGCCGACGACGCTCGGCAAACGGGTGGCGATGTTCGGCGAGGAATTGCTTGGTGCCTTGCAGGCGCTGGACGCGGTGATCGCGGGCTATGCGGTGCGTGGCCTGAAGGGTGCGGTCGGCACGCAAATGGACCAGCTTTCGCTCTTTGAAGGCGATGCCCAAAAAGTCGCGGAGCTGGAAAAACGCATCGTTTCTCACCTCGGTATGCCCGCCGTGTGGACGAATGTCGGCCAGGTGTATCCGCGTTCGCTGGATTTTCGCGTGGTCGCCGCACTCACCGATCTTTGCTCCGGCCCTTCTTCTTTCTGTAAAACGCTGCGCCTGATGGCCGGGCATGAAACCGCCAGCGAAGGATTCGCGCCGGGCCAGACCGGTTCCAGCGCGATGCCGCACAAGATGAATTCCCGCTCGTGCGAGCGTGTGAACGGTTTCCACGTGATCCTGAAAGGCTACCTGCAAATGGCCGCGGGACTGGCCGGAGATCAATGGAACGAAGGCGATGTTTCCTGCTCGGTGGTGCGCCGGATTTTCCTGCCGGATTCGTTTTACGCGATCGACGGCATGTTCGAAACGTTCCTCACGGTGCTCGATCAGATGGATGCCTACGAAGCGGTGATCGAGGCGGAAACGGCGCATTATCTGCCGTTCCTGATGACGACCACGATCATGATGGAAGCGGTGAAAGCGGGTGTCGGACGCGAAACGGCGCACAAGGCGATCAAGGAGCACGCCGTGGCGACCGTCGCGGACCTCCGGACGGGAAAAATCGACCGTAACAATCTAGTGGAACGTCTGGCGGGCGATTCACGCCTTGGGCTGGATCGCGCGGCGCTGGATGCCATTCTCGCTCGTGGCGACCGGGAATCCGGAGCGGCGAAGGCGCAGATCGCGGCATTCGTCGGCGCGGTGAAAGCGCTGGAGGACGCGAGTCCGGCTGCCGCCGCCTACTCGCCGGGAACGATTCTTTGATAGGAATGGAGCGCCGACGTTCACGTCGGCTTGGCTTCGAGAGAAAGAAAAGAGCCGACGTGAACGTC
>JASGEP010000050.1:0-4137 GCA_047606285.1 Luteolibacter sp.
GAAAGCGGCCAATCAGCCAGCCTTCAATTATTTGGAGTACAACTCGACGATAAGCATTTCATTCACTGGAACATCAATCTCATCTCTTGTTGGTAACTCTTTTACAGTACCACGTAAATTCTCATGGTCAACATCAAGCCAGGCCGGAACCATACGTCCTGCTGTCATTTCCTGAACACCTTTGAATCTTGCATTAGCTTTGGATTTCTCTTTTACTTCGATCACATCGCCTGCCTTAATTAAATAGGAAGGAATGTTTACGCATTTGCCGTTTACAAGGATGCTCTTATGGTCAACCATCTGTCTGGTCTCTCTTCTTGTTCTTCCGAATCCCATACGGAATACTACATTGTCAAGTCTTCTCTCCAGAAGGATCATCAGGTTTTCACCTACCATACCTTTCATTCTGGAAGCCTTTGCATAGTAGTTACGGAAAGGTTTCTCAAGAACGCCGTAGATGAATTTAGCTTTCTGCTTTTCTCTAAGCTGAACGCCGTACTCACTCATCTTTCTGTTCGCTCTTTTTAATTCTCTGTTGGATTTTTTATCTATTCCTAAATAGATCGGATCAAGACCAAGGGATCTACATCTTTTAAGAACAGGAACTCTATCAACTGCCACTGTAATTACCTCCTAAATTAAACTCTTCTACGTTTTGGTGGACGACAACCGTTATGTGGAACCGGAGTTACGTCTTTAATACTGGTTACTTCTAATCCGCATGCCTGAAGTGCACGAATAGCTGCCTCACGGCCGGAACCAGGACCTTTGACCATAACATCTACTGATTTTAAACCATGTATAAGAGCTGCCTTAGTAGCAGTTTCTGCCGCCATCTGAGCTGCATATGGAGTAGATTTCCTTGAACCTCTAAAGCCAAGACCACCAGCACTTGCCCAGGATAATGCATTACCCTGTGTATCTGTTAATGTCACGATTGTGTTATTAAAAGAAGACTGGATATGTGCTTGTCCGCGTTCAACGTTTTTCTTTACACGCTTTTTTGTCACTTTTTTAGTAGTGGACACTTTTTTAGCCATTTTAAACTAACCTACTTTCTTTTTACTTGCACCTGAATCCTGTTATTCCTGTTTTTAAAACATGTAACGTGATTCGCTGTTAATTGTTATTTCTTCTTATTTGCTACAGTCTTTCTTGGACCCTTACGAGTTCTAGCATTGGTCTTTGTCTTCTGACCGCGAACCGGAAGGCTCTTTCTATGACGAATTCCGCGATAGCATCCGATTTCCTGAAGTCTCTTGATGTTCATAGCGATTTCTCTTCTTAAATCACCTTCAACAGTCTGAGATTCTGTAATCACTGCTGCGATTCTTTTTACTTCGTCATCTGTTAAGTCCTTAACACGAGTGTCAGGATTAACGCCAGCATCTGTAAGAATGCGGTTTGCACTCACTCTACCAATACCGTAGATGTAAGTTAAGCCGATCTCAACACGTTTTTCTCTTGGTAAATCAACACCTGAAATACGAGCCATTTGTGTAGTACACCTCCATTAATAATTTTTAACCTTGTTTTTGCTTATGCTTAGGATTTTCACAGATTACTCTGATACTGCCTTTTCTCTTGATGATTTTGCACTTTTCGCAAATCGGTTTGACTGATGATCTAACCTTCACAGCAATTCTCCTTTCCGTTATGCGCCCTTTCCATCTGAACGCCCGGCATCTGTCTTCCAGACGCTTCCATGAGAAAGAGCTTGCTGAGTATACCCGCAGTGTGTTTTATAATAAAACCAGTGCCGTCCCTGTGGACATAACACAGCGTATTTCAACAAAGTCGCCACAACATTATAACACTGATTGGATATAAATGCAAGCGCTTTTTCTTTATTTATCTCTCCAGATAATTCTTCCCTTGCTTAAATCGTAAGGGGACATTTCAATGGTAACTTTATCGCCCGGTAAAATACGAATGTAATTCATACGGAGCTTTCCGCTGATATGGGCCAGCACCTGATGACCATTTTCCAGTTCTACCTGAAACATGGCATTGGGGAGCTTCTCCACAACGGTTCCTTCAATTTCAATAACATCTGCTTTTGACATATAGCTTACCTCCTAACAACCTGTTCTTCTCTTTTGAAACATCTGATGAAATATTTGATCTCTTCATCGGTGACTTTTTTATTTTCCCGGATTTTGTCTCCAGGGGAATGTTTCTCCCATAAAAGGGGTTCTACATGCTTTTTCTTTTTCTTCTTAGGGCAGTCCAGACGCCTGTATTTTCCGTCCACCAGATATATATATTCGCCATCCTCTTTTAATATGAAGAAATAGCTGCCTTTATCGTGCCCGGCCGCTGATTTTACCAGGGCTCCTGCTTCTGCTCTCATGGTCCGCCTCAGTTTTCATTGGAAACCAGGCTTAAGAGCTCAGGCTCCCCTTCTGTAATCAGCACTGTATTTTCATAGTGGGCAGAAAGGCTTCCGTCCTCCGTCACCACGGTCCAGTCGTCGTCAAGCCAGACAACCTCAGGACTTCCCCCATTGATCATAGGTTCAATGGCAAGGGTCATTCCCGGCCTCAGCTTGATTCCCCGTCTTTTCCTGGCGAAGTTGGGCACCTCAGGCTCCTCGTGAAGATGGGAACCGATTCCGTGGCCTACTAAATCCCGGACCACTCCGTAGCCGAATTTTTCTGCATACTTCTGGATAGCAGCGGATATATCACCTAAATGATTGCCAGATTTTGCAAATTTAATCCCTTCAAAGAAACATTGTCTTGTCACTTCTATGAGCTGTCCCGCCTCAGGAGTGATTTCCCCGATTCCATAAGTCCTCGCGGCGTCGGAATGATAGCCCTTGTAAATCACGCCGGCATCCAGACTCACAATATCGCCTTCCTGTAAAAAACGCTTCTTATCCGGTATCCCGTGAACCACCTCATCATTGACTGAAACGCAGATGGAGGCTGGATATCCGTTATAATTTAAGAAAGAAGGCGTGCAGCCGTAGCTTCTTATGATTTCTTCTCCCAGATGGTCAATATCCCAGGTTGTCATACCCGGTTTTAAGGCTTTGGAGAGTTCTTCATGGGTCCTGCAAAGAATCCTCCCCGCCTCTCTCATAAGTTCTATCTCTCTTGCAGATTTAATGGTAACTGACATAAACTATGCTCCTAAAATGCCGGTAATATCCGTGAACACTTTATTTAAATCCTGTGTTCCGTCAACACTCACCAGCACGCCGGTTTTTCCGTAGTACTCAATTAAAGGTTTTGTCTGATCATGGTAGACCAACAGGCGCTTCTGAACGGTTTCCGGCTTATCATCATCTCTTAAAATCAGCTCTGCACCGCACACATCGCATATTCCCGGAACCTTGCTTGGATTAAATACCAGGTGATACGTAGCACCGCAGGAAACGCAGGCACGGCGGCCGGCCATTCTGTTTATGATGTTCTCATCTGCCACATCTACGTTGATGGCAAAATCAATCTTCTGTCCTCTTTCGGAAAGTGCTTCCTTCAAGCTCTCTGCCTGGGGAATGGTTCTTGGGAATCCATCCAGCACATATCCGTTTTTGCAGTCTTCATTCTGAATTCGGTCCATCAGCATACCGATAGTCAACGCATCCGGCACCAAAGCTCCCTGATCTATGTATTCCTTGGCTTTCCTTCCCAGTTCTGTTCCTTCCTTAATGTTGGAACGGAAGATGTCTCCGGTGGAAATGTGGGGAATTCCATATTTTTCAGCGATCTTTTTGGCCTGAGTACCTTTCCCGGCTCCTGGGGCACCTAACATGATAATCTTCATAAACAGTCCCTCCCTCAATTGGATTAAATAGTATAAATCCCAAGAAAAACACGCATGGCGTGTTTCCCTTGGTTTTTCCTCTAATCGTTTAAAAAGCCTTTGTAATAACGCACAAGCATTTGAGATTCAACCGCCTTAATTGTCTCAAGGACAACGCTGACGATGATGATTAAGGATGTACCGCCGAATGAAAGACGGCTTACATTAAACAGGCCTGATACCATAATGGGGATAACACAGACAATCGTCAAACTGCATGCACCAATAAACACGATATAGTTCAAAATAGAATTGAGATAATCGCTGGTGGGTTTTCCCGGACGGATACCCGGAATAAAACCGCCGGACTTCTTCATGTTATTC
>JASGEP010000051.1:0-3594 GCA_047606285.1 Luteolibacter sp.
ATCTCCTTCTGTTGGCGCTCCTTGTAGTCCGCCTCCACTTTAAGGGCGAGATTGCGGCAGGCGGTCAGATCGCTTTGGAACTTCGCCGGGTTGGTCCGGGCCGGGTCTACAACGGGCGTATATTCCGCGAGAGGCTGGACGCAACCGGCCAGCGTCAGGGCGCAACAGGCCGCAAGTGCTACTTTCTTCATAATATTCCTACATTTAACCGTCTATCACTCCTCTGTGATTAACGAGTGGGGCTATTTGTGGGCGTGCCCGAAGGCATTCGGGCGGGTGTGCGACAATCGTAAGGCATTTTCCGCGAACCAACAGCGGCTTCGCGCGCCTCTCTTGCGTCAGAGCCAGCCGTGTCCGATCATCGCTCCATGAAAATGCTCCTGATCCTCATCTTCACCGCCCTGTCGGGGTGCAGCCAATGCGCCTGCAACTCGTCGTGCGGGTTCTGTATCATCCAATAGCTGGCCCATGCGGGGGCAGGGTGCTAGACCTGCCCCATGATGACACCCATCGCCCATGCCCGGAATGCCCTTGCCTCCGTTCTAACCGCCGTCGCGCTGACGATCATGGCCGCTGCCCCCGCACATGCTTGGTCGAAGCTGTATGAGGTCCATGGCGTGGACGAGGGCGACATGCTCAAAATGCGGGCCGGGCCTGACACCGGCTATCGCGTTATAGTCGGTCTGCCGAACGGGACGGTCGTTCGCGTCTACAAGTGCGAGTCGAGCGGCGCTGTCCAGTGGTGCAAAGCGTCCCTCAAGGAGGCCCGTTCACTGGTCGGCTGGGTGTCAATGTCCTATCTGCGCGAGCATAGGTGAGCGCGTGAAAAAGCCCCGCCGAAGCGGGGCCGGGGCAAATTCGTTTAAGCGTGGGCTGGCTAGCTCTCTATCAATCTGCCAATGCCCATAGAGGCACACAGAGAGGAAAACTTCCGCTCCGTGTCTTGCTCCAGCAGAGCCATAAGCCTGTCCATCTGGTCCTCAAGGTAAGCAATTTCGCCGTTCTGGGCTTCGATGGCTTTAACCGCAGCCTTGAGAATATCGCGGATCGCTGACTCACGTTCGCGCGCGCGCTCCATTGCTCGACCAGACTTCGGGGCTTCGCGCCCCATTTCGGCGTTCGCGTCCAGCCATGCTGCAATCGCATCTTGCGTGCTGACGATGGCGTCAGCGTACGAATCGCCATGCGACATGCACCCAGGAAGATCGGGGACAAGACCTACAAACCCACCCCCCTCATCTGCGGGGTTGGGGACAACCAAAATTGCATAGTTATCCATTCTTAGCTCCTTTGGCCTCCCCGGCCATGTGTTGCCGCGCGAGCCTTACGAAAGGCCTAGCGTAGCACGGAAGCACGGGTTTTGCTCTCACTACCGTGCAAATCATTTCAGAATGTGGCGAACTAAACGTCGCATGACTTCCACTGGTTGTCCGGACCTGCAACCCAACCCTGTGACCAATCCTTAGGTAGTCTTCAAACCGCCAGTCCGCCTTTGGGTGCGCATACATTCGGTCGAGGTCGTCTTCGTGTCCCAAGATGAACGGCCTGTTTCGTAAATAGTTCCACCGTTCGTGCCCTGCCATCACGTTTCAGTCAATCAGAGATTCACACACAGAAGGATGGCCAAAGTGTGAATTTTGCCGGAAGGCCGTCCGGAAAGCGGGCCACATTGGTAAAATCATATCCGGCCTCTCGCCCACGATCCCAAACGCCCTGACGGGGTAGTGACGCAGCCGGGCACCGGCGCCGAGGTCCAGATCATCCGATCCGCCCAGCCATGCGTCCCGCTCCTCGGCATTCAGGATCACCGGCATCCGGTCGTGGATGCCCGCCATGCTGTCGTTGGCGGCCCGCGTCAGGATGGTGCAGGTCAGCAGATCGCGCCAGCGGCTCGCTAGACCTGCAAAGAACAACGTCTCCTCGTTCCCCGCTGACAGGATCACGTTGGGCTGCCTGTGGCCCTTGGGGCCGGTCCATTCATAGAACCCGCCCGCCGGGATCATGCACCGCCCGCGCCGCCACACGGCGCGATAGGCGGGTTTGTCCTTGGCCTCCTCTATCCGGGCATTGAAGGTGGTCGCCTTCCAGTCCTTCGCCTCGGCCCCATCAAACCACGACGGGACCAGCCACCAGCGGGCGACCATCGCCTCAAGGGGCTGCTTGCCGAGGATCAGCACATCATTGGTCGGCTTGACGTTGAACCGCCGGGGTATGGGGTTGATCTTTATGTCGGATAGCTCGGCATCCGTGCCCCGCAGGTTCGGGTCGATGAAGCGCCCGCACGTCCTGATCGTCTCCTTGCAGCTTGGGGAATAGTAGCGCGCGATGAGCGGGGCGCAAATGGCAACAATCACCATGGCGATGCAGCGGTCTGTCTTCTGAACCATCAGCGTCACCGCCTCGATCCCGCTGATCACGCCGTAACATGCGCAATCAAACCGTATCTCGGCAAATGGATAGCACGTTGGCTAGCCGAAAATCTCTACACGAGAATTTTTTATTAAAATCAATGAGTTGTGAGGATAATTGGAGCGGGTGAAGGGAATCGAACCCTCGTCATCAGCTTGGGAAGCTGCGGCTCTACCATTGAGCTACACCCGCGCTCTCGGGCGTAGGCGCCCGAAGGTAGTTTGGCTGGGGCGCTAGGATTCGAACCTAGGTATGGCGGTACCAAAAACCGCTGCCTTACCACTTGGCGACGCCCCAACCGTGCGGCGGTGTTTAGCCAAGGCGGCGGGCGGGTGCAAGGGGGCGCGAGCGAAAAATCCTGTGGTCAGCGCAGCCTGGCCGCGATAGCAGCGGCGTCATGGAAAACTGGGATGTCATCGTTCTGGGCGCCGGTGCGGCAGGCATGTTCTGCGCCATCGAAGCCGGCCGCAGGGGCCGCCGGGTGCTGGTCGTTGATCATGCCAGGGCGCCGGGCGAAAAGATTCGCATCTCGGGGGGCGGGCGGTGCAACTTCACCAACCTCGGCACGGTGCCCGAAAGGTTTATATCGGCCAATCCCAGGTTTGCGGCATCTGCGCTGAAACGCTTCAGCCAATGGGATTTCATCGCCCGTCTCGACGCGGCGGGAATCGCCTGGCACGAAAAGACGCTGGGCCAGCTGTTCTGCGACGGGTCGGCCCGGCAGATCGTCGACATGCTGGTCGCGGACATGCGCGATGCGGGCGTCGTCCTGCGGACAGGCTGTGCGGTGGGGGATCTGCGCAAGGACGGCGTGGATTTCGTGCTTTATCTTGCGGGGCAGGAGGCGCGGACGCCGCGGCTGGTGGTGGCCACCGGCGGCAAATCCATCCCCAAGATGGGCGCCACTCCCTTCGGCTATCAGCTGGCGGCACAGTTCGGGGTGCCGCTGCGCGAGACGCGGCCGGGCCTCGTGCCGCTGACCTTTGCCCCGCAGGAACTGGCATGGATCGCCCCTCTGGCAGGCGTCTCGCTGCCGGTGCGGGCATGGCCGGAAACCGGCCCGGCCTTTGACGAGGCCGTGCTTTTCACCCACAGGGGCCTGTCCGGCCCGACCATATTGCAGATATCCAGCTATTGGCGGGAAGGGCAGGCGGTGCATCTGGATCTTGCGCCGGGCCGCGACAT